>NZ_JBIRPZ010000004.1:0-684437 GCF_044332925.1 Streptomyces sp. NPDC021212 | reverse complement strand
TCCGTTTTCCGTTCCGTTTCCGGTCCGAATTCCGTTTCCGGCCCCCTGTTGGAGCGGGGTGTTTCGCGCCTTCCGGCGTGTCCACCACTTTAGCGGATTCCCCGGGAAGCTCATAATCGAGCTTTTCGGTCCGGAATTCGGCATGCCGAAGTCGTTCCCGATGGGAGGCCGTGCAGAGTGGTTTGCCGCCGGTGCGGCTCGAGTGCGTACCGACGAACCGTTACGGCTCTGTGGCAGCTCGGGGAACATTACGGATCGGTCTGATCGGTGTCAACCCGTGTCGGCCGAATGCCTCAACCGAGGTCGTTCAGCCGTCCGTCGGCGTCCGGTTGGGTCTCCTCCACCCGGCGCAGGACGCGGGTGAGCAGCTCGCCGAGGGCGCCGCGCTCCTCGGAGGACAGGTCCTGGAGCAGGTCTTCCTCGAAGACGGATGCCCGGCGCATCGCCTCCAGCCACTTCTCGCGTCCGCCGGTCGTCAGCTCCACGATGACGCGCACGCGGTTGTTCTCATCACGCTCCCGGGTGACGAGCCCCTCGTTCACCAGGCGGTCGATGCGGTGGGTCATGGCGGCCGGGGTGAGGCCGAGCCGCTTGGCCAGGTCGCCGGGGCCCAGCCGGTACGGGGAGCCGGACAGGACGAGGGCCTTCAGGACCTCGAACTCGACGTTGCTGATGCCGAGGGTCGAGGACTGCCTGCTGTACGCGACGTTCATTCGTCGGGTGAGCCGGCTCAGCGCGTTCACGACCTGCTCCACCTGCGGGTCCAGGTCCTGGAACTCGCGCTGGTAGACCGCGATCTGCTCCTCGAGGGTCAGCAGGTCGTCCGGGTCGGGGGTCTCAGCCATGGGCGGAGTATGACACGTAACTCGTTCCCACTGAACTCCTTCGTCGTGTACTCTTAAGCGTTAAAATTTAGCTTCGAAGTGTTGACGCTTCGACTACGGCCTTCTCGACCTAGGTAGGTGAGTGTGACCACCGCGATGGGCGCAGCTCTGCGCCGGATCCAACTGGGCAACGCGCTGAGCGCGTTCGGCAACGGCTTCACGGTCCCATTCCTGTTCGTCTATGTGGCGCAGGTACGGGATCTCGGTGCGGATACGGCGGGCCTGGTGCTCGCGATGTTCGCGGTGGCCGCGCTTGTCGTCCTGCCCTTCACCGGTCGGGTGATCGACCGGCGGGGGCCGCTGTCCGTTGCCGTCGTGGGTGCGCTCGCCTCCGCCGTGGGATCGCTGGGGCTCGGGCTGGCGGCGAGCGTGCCGCTGGTCCTCGCCGCGGCCGGGGTGCTCGGTGCGGGCATGGCGGTGATCCAGCCCGCGCTGGCGACGCTGATCGTGTGGTGCTCGACGCCCACGACCCGGTCGCGCGCCTTCGCGATGCAGTTCTTCCTCAGCAATCTGGGGCTGGGCGTCGGCGGGCTGCTCGGTGGGCTGCTGGTGGACACCTCGTCCCCGGCGGGCTTCGTGCGGCTCTTCGCGATCGACGCGGTGATGTTCCTGGTGCTGGGTGCCGCGGTGGCGACCGTACGGCTGCCGAAGGGGCCGACGCTCGACGGTGCTGTGCCGACGGATCCGTCCGCCGGCGGGACGGGCGGCTGGCGTGCCCTGCTGGGGCACCGGGCCATGGTGCAGCTGTGTGTGCTGGGCTTCGTGCTGTTCTTCGCCTGCTACGGGCAGTTCGAGTCCGGTCTTTCGGCGTTCGCCGTGGACGTCGCGCAGGTGTCGCCCGCGATGCTGGGCGTCGCGCTGGCGGCGAACACGGCGGCGATCGTGCTGGCGCAGTTCGTGGTGCTCAAGCTGGTCGAACGGCGGCGGCGCAGCCGGGTGATCGCGCTGGTCGGGCTGGTGTGGACGGTCGCGTGGGCGGTGGCCGGGACGGCCGGGCTGGTGCCGGGCAGCCAGGTCATGGGCACGGCCGCGATCATCTCGGCGTACGCGCTCTTCGGTCTCGGTGAGGCGATGCTGTCGCCGACCGTCGCGCCGCTGGTGGCCGATCTGGCGCCGTCGTCCCTGCTGGGGCAGTACAACGCGGCGTTCTCCCTGGTGAAGCAGTTGGCGCTGGCGGTAGGCCCGGCGGTCGGCGGGCTGATGGCGGGAGCCGGTCTGTACGGGGCGTACATCGCGGCCCTGATCGTGTGCTCGCTGGGCATATCGGTGCTCGCGCTGCGGTTGGGCGGGCGGCTGTCGGCGCGGCAGGACAATCCGCTGCGCGGGACCGCCGGTGCCTCGGTGCCCGCGCCGCGTTCGGAAGCGTCCGCCGCGGAGGCGTCCGCTACAGAGTCGTCCGCTCAGGTGACCACGGCGGCCTGACGGCCGCCGCCCCTGGTCCGCCCCGCCCTTCCCGCCGGAGGTCTTATGGGTCTCCGGCGGGGAGGGCGAATTCGCACCACACCGCCTTTCCGCCGCCCGGTGTGCGGCGTGAGCCCCAGGAGGAGGCGATGGTCGCGACGATCGAGATGCCGCGCCCGGCCTCGTCGACCGGTTCGGCCCGGCGGCGGCGCGGCAGATGCTCGTCGCCGTCGGTCACCTCGATGATCAGGCGCCGGTCGGTGCGGCGCAGCCGCAGCCGCATCGGGGGCGTGCCGTGCTGGAGGGAGTTGGCGACCAGCTCGCTGGCGGCGAGGACGCCCAGGTCGCGCAGTTCCATGGGGAAGCGCCAGCTGGCGAGGACGCCGGAGGCGAAGGCCCGAGCGCGCGGGGCCGCTTCCACGCCGCCGAGGAGGTCGAGGGCGGCGTTGTGGAACAGCTCCGCGTCATGGCCGGTGCGCGCGGGGTGCTGGAGGACCAGGACGGCGACGTCGTCGTCGTGCGCGGCGGTGATGCCGAGCGCCCGGATGAGGCGGTCGCACATGACCTGGGGCGTGCCGGACGCGCCCGCGAAGACGCGCTCCAGGGCGGCGACGCCGTCGTAGATGTCCTTGTCGCGCCGCTCCACCAGGCCGTCGGTGTAGAGGACGGCGCTGGAGCCGGGGCCCAGCGGGACGGAGCCGGAAGTGTGCAGCCAGCCCCCGGTGCCCAGCGGCGGGCCGGTGGGTTCGGCGGCGCGGCGCACGGTGCCGTCCGGGTCGCGGACCAGGATCGGCAGATGGCCCGCTGAGGCGTAGACGAGACGGCTCTCGTTCGGGTCGTGGACGGCGTAGACGCAGGTGGCGATCTGGTTGGCGTCGATCTCGGCGGCCAGTCCGTCGAGGAGCTGGAGCACCTCGTGCGGGGGCAGGTCGAGGCGGGCGTAGGCGCGGACGGCGGTGCGCAGCTGGCCCATGACGGCGGCGGCGCGGACGCCGCGCCCCATGACGTCGCCGATGACGAGGGCGGTGCGGCCGCCGCCGAGGGTGATGACGTCGTACCAGTCGCCGCCGACCGCCGCGTCCTTGCCGCCGGGCTGGTAGGTGGCGGCGACCCGCAGGTCGTCGGGTTGTTCGAGCTCCTGCGGGAGGAGGCTGCGCTGGAGGGTGACGGCGGCCTCGCGCTGCAGCCGCTCGCTGGCGCGCAGCCGCTCGGCGGACTCGACCTGGTCGGTGACGTCGGCGCCGAAGACGAGGACGCCGCGCACCGGTTCGGCGACTTCGGCGGCGGCCTCGGTGTCGGTCAGGGTGCCGGTCGCGGTGGTCTGCGCGGCCGTGACGGGGGCTGCCGGGGCGGGGACCGTCGCGTCGGGGACGGCCCCGTCGTGGGCGGGCGCCGGCACGGGGTCGGGCACGCGGGCCGGCTCGGGCGCCGGTGCGGCCATCTCGATGGGCGAGCAGGTGAAGGTGTAGTACCCGTGCCGCGACCGGCCTGCGGCCGCCGCCTCCGGCTCGGATTCGGTGCCGAGCGCGTTCACGGCCCCCGTCCCGGGCTCGGGTGCCGCGGGGACGCGCCGCGCCTTGACCGTACGGGGCGTGCCGCTGCGCAGGACCTGGTCCATGAGCGGCAGCAGACCCAGCTCCCGCAGCTCGGGCAGGGCCCGGCCGGCGGGGACGCCGCGGGTCCGGTGGCCGAACAGGTCGGCGTAGGCGTCGTTGACGTAGGCGATGCGGTGCTCGGGGCCGTACACCACCGCGACCAGGGCCGGGACCTGGCCGAGGACGTCGTGGACGGACAGCCCGTCGAGGGTCGGGACGGCGGCGGGCGGCGGGATGTCGGGGTCGGCGACGGCCGCTCCCGGCCGCGGCGGCTCGCCGTCGGCGGAGGGGCCGGCACGCTCACCGCGGGCGGCCGGGACGGAGCCGCCGCCCGCTGCGGGCTGCGGACGCCGCGCGGCACGGTCGGACCGCGCGGCGGTGCGTCGCTGCGTTCGGGGGAGCCGGGCGCTCCAGCGCGTGAAGTTCACTGCGGGTTACCTCGTGGGGTGGTGGCTGAGCAGCGCGCCGACGCGGGATCGGGAAGAGGGATGCGGGTGCGGGGGACGGCCCCCGGGGGAATGCGGCAAACTTCCGAATCCTCGCGATTGTCACTCTTTGCAGATACGAGCCCACCCATGGTCACACGTCCAGTGTGACCGACCGGACTGACATCCGTGAGACGCCGTTCGTGGGAGGGGAGTTCCCGGCTCCGCCCCGGCGGGGTCAACTGGCTTCGGGATGGCGTCCGGTATCCGCGGCGAGCTTGAACTCGGCGCGCGGGTTCTCCAGCGATCCGAGCGAGACGATCTCCCGCTTGAACAGCCCGGACAGGATCCATTCGGCCAGCACTCGCGCCTTGCGGTTGAAGGTCGGCACCCGGCTGAGGTGATAGACGCGGTGCATGAACCAGGCCGGATAGCCCTTCAGCTTGCGGCCGTAGAGGTGCGCGACGCCGCGATGGAGGCCGAGGGAGGCCACCGAGCCGACGTACTTGTGCTCGTAGTCCGTGAGGGGCCGGCCGTCGAGCGAGGCGAGCAGGTTCTCGGCGAGGACCTTGGCCTGGCGGACGGCGTGCTGCGCGTTGGGGGCGCACACGGCGCCGGGCTCGTCCGACGTACGGTCCGGCACGGACGCGGCGTCCCCGGCGGCCCAGGCGTGCTCCACGCCCTCCACCTGCAGCGCCGCGGTGCAGTCGAGGCGGCCGCGGGCGTTCAGCGGGAGGTCGATGGAGGCGAGGATGGGCGCCGGTTTGACGCCCGCGGTCCACACGAGGGTGCGGGTGGGGAAGCGCGAGCCGTCACTCAGTACGGCGACCCGGTCCTGACAGGAGTCGAGGCGGGTTTCCAGCCGTACGTCGATGTTGCGGCTGCGCAGCTCACGGACCGCGTACGTGCCCATCTCCTCGCCGACCTCCGGGAGGATCCGGTTGGTGGCCTCGACGAGGATCCACCTCAGGTCCTCGGGCTCGATGTTGTGGTAGTAGCGGACGGCGTACCGGGCCATGTCCTCCAGTTCGCCGAGCGCCTCGACACCCGCGTACCCGCCGCCGACGAATACGAAGGTCAGCGCGGCGTCGCGGACGTCGGGGTCGCGGGTGGAGGACGCGATGTCGAGCTGTTCGAGGACGTGGTTGCGCAGCCCGATGGCCTCTTCGACGGTCTTGAAGCCGATGCCGGTCTCGGCGAGGCCGGGGACCGGGAGGGTGCGGGAGACGGATCCGGGCGCCAGCACCAGCTCGTCGTAGTGGACCTCGATCGAGCCGGTGCCCTCCTCCTCGGTGGCGAGGGTTCTGATGGTCGCGGTGCGTTTGCCGTGATGGATCGCGGTCGCCTCGCCGATGATGACCTGGCAGTCGCCCAGGACACGGCGCAGCGGCACCACGACGTGACGGGGTGAGATCGACCCGGCCGCCGCCTCCGGCAGGAAGGGCTGATAGGTCATGTACGGCTCGGGGTCGACCACGATGACCTGTACGGCGCCGCGCCTCAGCTCCTGCTTGAGCTTCCGCTGGAGGCGCAGCGCGGTGTACATCCCGACGTAACCGCCGCCGACAACGAGAATGCGCGCTGGTTCCTTCACCCTCCCATGAGGCATGCACGACCGTGGTTTGTCCACAGCCCCGACCAATTGTGTGACCGGAGGTTCGGAGGGGCCCCGGAGCCGGGGCATGGTGCACAGTGGGGAATGTACGCAGGTCAGGCCATGGTCACGGGGGTCTGGGCGGCCCGGGAAGCGCCGTAAGGTGGCCCGGTGGTCCGGTTGGGGGACGGTCTGTCCCGACCTACCCTCTTCATTCTTGACCTGGGCTCAACTATGTTCGTACTGCGTCGGGGTTGTCACTGCCCCGGCAGACAGGGCGGGGAGTCTCCGGGGGGAGACGTCATTACCGGGGGATCACTTATGCACCTTCAGGGTTCGTCATGGTCCGCAGCCGTCGCGTCCTCGGACGGAAACGGCGGCCGGAGCACTCCGCTGCGCGTGGACGCGCAGCGCAATCTGGAACACGTCCTGCGGGCGGCGCGCGAAGTCTTCGGTGAGCTGGGATACGGGGCTCCGATGGAGGACGTCGCGCGGCGGGCGCGGGTCGGCGTGGGCACCGTCTACCGGCGGTTCCCCAGCAAGGACGTCCTCGTCCGCCGCATAGCGGAGGAGGAGACGGCGAGGCTCACCGATCAGGCACGGGCGGCGCTGGGGCAGGAGAACGAGCCGTGGTCCGCGCTGGCCCGGTTCCTGCGCACCTCGGTGGCGTCCGGCGCGGGCCGGCTGCTGCCGCCGCAGGTGCTGCGGGTCGGGGTCGACGCGGAGACGGATATCAGGGTTCCGCAGCAGCGGCAGATGGCGGCGTTAGCCGGCCCGGCACAGTCGGCGGCGATGCCGTCGGCGGTGCCATCGGCCGTGCCGCCCACGGTGTCGGCCGCGGTGCAGTCGGCCGTGGTGCCGTCGGCCGGTGCGGCGCAGCCGGAGCTGCGGCTGGTCGAAGAGCCGGGCCTGCCGCAGGGCGAGCCGGACGACGCGGGCGCGGCAGCGCTGCTCCAGGTCGTCGGGCAACTCGTGGAGCGGGCGCGGGCAGCGGGTGAGCTGCGCCCGGACGTGACGGTCGCCGATGTGCTGTTGGTGATCGCCACGGCCGCGCCGTCGCTGCCGGACGCGGCGCAGCAGGCCGCGGCGTCGGCCCGGCTGCTGGACATCCTGCTGGACGGGCTGCGGTCGCGGCCGGTGGGGTGACTGGTGGGGTAGCCGTTGGGGTGGCCGGGGGGAGAGCCACCTCTTGGGCGCTTCCTGAGCCTTCCTGATCGATCCGTTCGCCGGGTGCGTTTGTGCCCGGCGAACGGCGTTTCGGGTCCGTGCTGCGCGTCTTCCCCGTGCGGGCGAACGTATGCGCACCTTGTTCGGGGCGCCCCGGGGCACCTCCGGGTGCCCGGGTCAGTGGGCGGTATCGGCTCCGGACGAGGCCAGGACCTCGTCGAACAGGGCGATGGCCTCCTCGGCGGTCAGGGCCGTGGCCTCGTCGCGCAGTTTCCCGGCCACAGCGGATCCCAGCGCCGCGCCCACCCGCGCCTCGGTCTCCTCGATCTCCGAGAGCGCCAGCGGGGTGCGCGGCAGCCGCGCGCGCCAGCCGTCGGCCGCTCCCAGCAGCCGGGCGGCGGGCCGTTCGTGTCCGTGCCGCGCCAGAATGTGCGCGGCGCACTCCGCCTGCTGGGCGAGCAGCGCCTCCGTACAGCCCACCTCGACGCCCTTGCGCAGCGTGTCGCGCAGCGTGCGCAGTCCGCCCCACAGATCGCCTTCCTCGGCGGTGACCCGTCCCTCCAGCCCCTGGAACACGACCCAGAACAGCGGCGGCGGCGTCGCCTTCACCGCCCGCCGCCGGGCGTCCTCGCACCACGCCCGCGCCTTGGCCGGATCGCCCCGCAGCAGCTCGATGTGGCCGAACAGCAGTCGGTTGAAGCCCTGGACGTCCAGGACGCCCCAGCGCTCGGCCTCCCGCTCGGAGTCGTCCAGCAGCTTCACCGCGCCCTCGATGTCACCGGAGTTGAGGGCGAGGTCGGCCAGCCGGGTGATGAGGAACGGCACCTCGGTGTGCGCGCCGATCTCCCGGGCCAGCCGCCGCGCCTCCTCGAACGCGGCCCGCGCCTCGGTGAGCCGGCCGCGCAGCGTGGCCATCTCGCCCCCGGCGCTCTCCACCTGGGCGAGCATCCAGCGGTCGCCGACGCGTGCGCTCAGCTCGCGCAGTTCGGCGTGGTCGGCCTCGGCGCGCTCGATACCGCTCGAACTGTCGATGGCGAGATGCATGCGGAACATGAGCGCGACGCCGTGCGACCAGTCGTCGCCGTACTCGCGGCAGTTGGCCGCCGCCTTGCCCATCAGCGGGAGCACCGCGGTGGGGCCGTCGAGGATGTATCCGGCGAACGGCCACAGCAGACCGGGGAAGCGGGCGCTGCGCGGGCCCGGGTGGTTGCTGTAGGCGTCACGGATGCGACGGGCGATCAGCCTCGTCTTGGGGTCCTTCACGTCCGGGCTGTGGCCGGTGTCGGCGAGCATGAAGAACTCCAGCAGCCTCAGGTCCATGGCCTGCCAGTAGCGGGTGGCGGCGGGGTCGTCCCCGTCGGTGCCGCCGGGGGCAGTCGGGGGCGGGATGTCCACCGACCGGCCGCCGTCCGGTTCGTTGGCCCGTTCGCCATCCGGTTCGTCGTCCGGGCCGCTGTCGAGGGCCAGGGCCCGGTGGGCCCAGGCGGCGCCCTCGTCGCGGTAGTTGCGCAGCCACCAGAACCAGCCCATCGCGAGGGTGATCGCGAACGAGGTGTCCTCGTCGCGGGCGGTCAGGGAGCGGTGCAGGGCGGCCCGGATGTTGTCGAGGTCCGTCTCGACGCGGCGCAGCCAGGGCAGCTGTTCGGCGGAGCGCAGCCGGGGCTCGGCGGCGCGGGTGAAGTCCCGGAAGTGGGCGATGTGCCGGGCCGTGGCGGCGGCGTGGTCGGCCTGGGCGGCACCGTCCTCGGTGGCGCGCTCGCCGACGTACTCGTGGATCGTCTCCAGCATGCGGTAGCGGGCCTCGCCCGCCGGTCCATCTGCCGTCTCGGCTGGTTCCGCAGCGGACCGGACGCCCGGCGGGTGGTCGACGGCCAGGAGCGACTTGTCGACCAGCGCTCCCAGCAGGTCGAGCACATCCGGGGGCGCGATGGGCTCGCTGCCGTGTGCGGGGGTGTGCGTCGGGGCGCATGCCCCGGCGCGTATGGCCTCACGCCCCGGCGCGTCCGCACAGACCGCCTCCGCCGCGGCCAGGCTCCATCCGCCCGCGAAGACCGACGCCCGGCGCAGCACGGTGCGTTCCCGCTCGTCCAGCAGGTCCCAGGACCAGTCGACCACGGCCCGCAGGGTCTGCTGGCGCGGCAGGGCGGTCCTGCTGCCGTTGGTCAGCAGGTGGAACCGGTCGTCGAGACGGTCGGCGATCTGCCGTGGGGTCAGCAGCCGCAGCCGGGCCGCGGCCAGCTCGATCGCCAGCGGCAGTCCGTCGAGGCGGCGGCAGATCTCGGCGACCGCCGCCGCCGTGTCCGGGTCCCCGGCCGGGTCGAAGCCGGGCCGTACGGTCGCGGCGCGCTCGGCGAACAGCTGGTGGGCGGGGACGGGCGGCAGCGGCTCCACGGGCCGTATGGTCTCGCCGGGCACCCCCAGCGGCTCCCGGCTGGTGGCCAGCACGGTCACGCCCGGACAGCGCGCCAGCAGCGCCTCGGTGAGCCGGGCGACGGTGTCGATGACGTGCTCGCAGTTGTCGAGCAGGAGCAGCAGGCGGCGGTCGGCGCAGTACTCGACGAGGCGGGTGGCCGGGTCGACGGGGTCCGACCCGCCGGTCCGGCCCTCGATCCCGGAGGCGAGCAGCGTCGTCTCGCGGCGGCCGACGGCGCTCAGGGCGGCGCCGGGGACGGCGGAGGCGTCGTCCAGCGAGGCGAGTTCGACCACCCAGATGCCGTCCGGATAGGCGGCCGTCACGGTCGCGGCGGCCTCCTCGGACAGCCGCGTCTTGCCGGAACCACCTGGTCCGGTGAGCGTGACCAGCCGGGAGCCGTCCAGGTCCCTGCGGAGGGCGCCGATATCGCTCTGCCGGCCGACGAAGCTGGTGAGGCGGGCCCGGAGGTTGCCGGGCGGCGGCGGGGCCGGGTCGCGGTCGGGGCCCGGGCGGCGGCCCCGGCCACCGTCGCGGTCGCCATCCGCGTAACGGTCCCGGTCACCGCCCGGGGCGCGGTCGCTGCCCGGGGCCGCGCTGCCGTCGCCGTCGCGGTACCGGTCGCCGTCCGGGCGGGGGTCCCGGCCGTGGCCCCGGCTCGGGGCACGGTCACCGTCGCGGTCGCGGCCCGGGGAGCCGTCGCGGTCGCGAGCCCGACCCGAGGCGCCGTCGCCGTCGAAGGCGCGGTCCGCGTAGCGGCCCCGGTCACCACCCGAGACCGGGTACCGGTCGCCGTCCGGGCGGCGGTCCCGGCCACCGTCGCGGTCTACGTGGCGGTCGCGGTCGCGATTCCGGCCCGACGCGCGGTCGCCGTCGTTGTCACCGTCGCCCTCGGGGCCGTGGTACCGGTCGCCACCCGCGTAACGGTCCCGGTTGCCGTCAAGGCGGTAGTCGCGGTCGTCGTCCGGGCCGCGATCCCGGCCAGGGGCACGGTCGCCGCCGCCGTCGAGGGCGCGGTACGGGTCGCGGCCCGCGTAACCGTCCCGGCCACCGTAGCGGCCCCGGCCCGAGGCACGGTCGCCGCCACCATCGCCGTCGGAGGCGCGCTCCCGGTCACCGCCCGAGGCGCGGTACCGGTCGCCGTCGAAGGCACCGTCGTCGTCCGGGCGGCGGTCCGCGTAACGGTCCCGGGCACCGCCCGGCGCGCGGTGGTCGTCGCCGTCGCGCCCGGCGGGCGGTGGGCCCGGCCGGGGCGTGGGGACGGTCGGGGGCGCCGGCTCGCCCGACAGCAGCTGCCGGTGCAGCTCCCGTAGCTCCGTCCCCGGGTCGGTGCCGAGGCGGTCGGCGAGGAGGGTGCGGACCGCTTCGTACGCGGCGAGGGCGTCGGCCGAGTGCCCGGCGGCCCGCAGGGCGCGGATCAGCTGCGCATGGAACGTTTCGTCGAGCGGGTGGTCCGCGACCAGTTCGCGCAGCTCCGGAACGACGTCCGCCGGGCGGTCGCGGGCGAGGTCGGCGTCGATCCGGCAGTGCAGCGCGGCCAGCCGCAGCGCCTCGGCGCGGGCGGCGGCCGCGTCCCGCTCGGGCAGATCGGCGAGCGCCGGTCCGCGCCACAGCGCGAGCGCCCGCCGGAGCGTGGTGGCGGCCGTGTGCGGGTCACCGGCGTCGAGGGAGCGCATGCCGTCGGCGGCCAGCCGCTCGAAGCACAGCAGGTCGATGTCGTCCCGGGGCGCGGCGGTCGCGAGGCGGTAGCCGCCGGGCGAGGAGACCACGGCCTCCCGCCCGACCGCCCGCCGCAACCGGCCCACCAGCGCCTGCAGCGCGGCGGGCGCGTCCTGCGGCGGGTCGGCGGCCCACACCTCGTCGATGAGCACGTCGACGGGTATGGGCCCGGGACGCGCCGCGCGCAGGGCGAGCGCGGCGAGCAGCGCGCGGATCCGGGGGCCGCCGAGGGGCAGCGGGTTCCCGTGTTCGTCGCGCGCTTCGGTGGTGCCGAGGATGAGATACCGCACGGCGGTCATTCTCCTAGGTTTGCCGTGGAAGGGGACGTTCCACCTCGAGCGGGTCGCACACACGGACGACTGCCCGGCGGTCCGCACCCCGGCAGGTTGGGGGGCTGGCCGATCATGCCGGGCTCCCGACGCCGCTGTGACCTCAGCCGCTGCCGCGGCGGGCGGCACCCCGCGGCCCCGCGCTCGTCGCTCCCCCAGCTACCGCTGGGAGGTGCCCCCTGCGCCAGACGCCGCTCGCTGATCCGGCCTGATCGGCAAGACACCCCCGGCCGTCACAGGCTGGGTCGGGGCACCACTCCGCCCGCCACCGCGCGCTGGCGGGGGGCTGCCGTGCCGGTCCAGCAGGTGCCGCGGCGGGCCAGGAGGCGGCGTAGCCAGACCTCGGTGGAGACCAGTTCGGCCAGGCCGTCCAGGGGAAGCCGCTCGCCCTCGGCCGCCGCGCGCAGCGCCTTCCGCACGACGCGGGCCTCGATCAGCCCGGCGTCGGCCAGCAGCGGGGCGTCGAAGAGGCCGACGAGGTCGCCGAGCCAGGTGCGCATGCCGGCCCGTACGGAGGCCGCGTGGGCGGCGTGGGACGTGGCGCCCCAGCCGGTGGGGAGGTCGCGGATGCCCGCTCCGGCGAGGACCGTACGCAGGACGGAGGCGCGCGCTCCGGGCTGGACGCGCAGGGCTTCGGGGAGCGCACGGCAGGCCCGTACGACCTGGTTGTCGAGGAACGGCGCGTGCAGGCGCTGGCTGCGTACCTCCGCGGCCTGCTCGAAGACGCGGTGGTCGGCGGCGTAGCGCGCGAGGGCGGCGTCGGCGCGGCGTTCGCCGGGGCGGCGCAGGAGGACGGGCCGTAGCGCCGCCTCCTCGAGGCGGACGGACACCTCGGCGAGGGCCTCCCCGGTGAGCCAGCGGGCGGCGGGGCCGGGCCGGCACCAGGCCAGGGAGGCGAGGGAGGCGGAGACGGCACCGGCGCCGCCGCCCGCGCCGTCGTCGGTGAAGCGGCGCTCCAGGAGGGACGCGGCGGCCTCCTGGACGCCGTCCCGGTAGGAGGTGCGGGCCAGCCGGCGGGCGGCGCGGTAGACGGTGAAGGGGACGAAAAAGGAGTGGGCGCTCGGCCCGTCGGCCTTGGCGAGGGCGGTGGCGGGGCGCAGCAGATGGCGCCTGCGGCGGTCGAGCAGCAGGTCGGCGAGGCGCGCCGGGTGGGCGTCGAGCACCTGGCGGGCGCCGTGGCCGACGAAGTGGTCGGCGCTGCCCGCGGCGAGGCGTCGCCGGTGGCGTTCGGCGATGACGAGGGAGGGGCCGGGTTCGTCGGTGAGGGCGCCGATGTCGAGGGCGGCGTACGGGAGGGCTTCTTCGCCCCCGGCGACGACCACGTGGTGCAGCCGGGGATTGGCGGCGATGGCGCCCGCGCGCTCCAGTTCGGCTTCGCGGGTGCGGGCGCCGCCGGTGGTGGCGAGGTCGTTGAAGGTGACGGCGAGCAGGCGTTCCCCGGCCCCGGTGCCGTGGCCGAGGAGGGTGCCGGGCATGCCGGGGAGCCCGGCGGCGAGCAGGGCGAGCGTGGCGGAGGCGCTGCCTCCGGACAGGTCGGCGCCGATGCCGGGGGCCGGGGCGCCGCGGGCGGCCCGGCGTTCGGCGGGGCCCATGCCGGGGACGGGGCCGGGGTCGAGGCCGTCGGTGTCGGGGGCGTGGCGGGGTGCGGTGAGGCGGGCGCGTACGGCTTCGAGCAGGGCGTCCCGTACGCCCTCCACGGCCTTGTCCTGGTCGAGCGGGGGCGCGGCGACGGCGAGCGAGGCGGTGGGCTCGTAGCCGGTGATGTCGCGGGCGCCGTCGCGCAGGACGAGCGCATGTCCCGGCGGCACCCGTCTGACGCCCATGTAGGGCGTGCCGTCGCCGACGGCCTCCGGCGAGTCGGGGCAGGCGAGCAGCGCGCCGAGGTGGCTGACGTCGAGCTGCGCCTCGATGAGGTCGGCGAGCGGGAGCGCGGCGGTGGCGTACGCGGTGCCGCCGGACCAGTCGGTGTGGAAGACGGGCCGGGCGCCGGCCAGGTCACCGGCGATGGTGATGCGGCGGCCGACCTGGGCGACGGCCGTGTAGCTGCCGGGCCAGGCGGTGAGGTGGCGCAGGGCGCCGCCGCGGGCGGCGAACAGGCCGACCCGCAGCTCCTCATCGGTGGCGCCGCAGCAGCCGAAGACGGCGAGCCGGGTGAAGGGATCGGCCTGGACGACGCGCACCTCGTCGGGCCGCCAGTCGCCGACCGCCCACAGCGGATCGGGGTCGGACCACAGGAGTTGGGCACCGACCGGCTGGATCGCACGGCCTTCCGGGGGGACCGGGCCGGATGCGGTACTGCTCCACCCCACCAACCACCGCATCGCCGCCTCCACAGGCTGTGGGCATCCAGGGCATCCAAGAAGTAGGTGCCATCATGCACAGCATGTTGACCGTTTCGACATCGAACCGGACAACTACGTGGATCTCTTGGATCTCCCTTGACCGCAGATGACCGCGGGAATCCCCGGAGTTGATCACACCGTGCGGCCCCCGCAGGCGGGCGTTCACAGAAAGCCCAGGAGGGAACCGTCACCGGTCACGACGCACCGTTCCGCCGTGGCCCATGCTGCCACGACTGGGCCGTACAACAGCGCAAGGACGCCGACGCGCGTGCGAGGCGCCGCCGACACGTGCGCGGAGGACACCGACACGTGCGCGGAGGATGTGCGGAGTACGTGCGGGGGAAACGCCAACGCGCGTACGGGGAAAGGGCTTCCCGCGCCGGGCCTCCCCCTCCCCGGCCCGCCGCGGGAGCCCGGCACCGACAGGCGATATTCGGCCAAGTTCGCCGTGGCGCGCTCGGCGGTCTTGCGGATGCCCCGCCATCCTCCGGACCGCCGCGCGCCGTTCGCCTTCGCTCGCCGCCGCTCGCCTCCATGGCTTCCCAACACGACAGTCCGGGAGGCGGCTTCCGCCTCCCGGACCGTTCCGCCACCCGCGGGGAATGAGGCGGCGGCGTCCCCCAGCCCACCGGATCCAGTACAGCGGGCCGACCCACGCAGGTCCTATCGAAACGTTCTCGCCGGGACTGAGACAGAGCGCACACACGGGCGCACAGCCACACACACCGGGAGCACGCGTCACGCCCCGCACGCCCGTTCGTACAAGAATCTCGCCATCCGGGACACCACCTCTTAACGGTCGGGATGCGGCGAACTACGCTGGGTTTACGAATGCCCCGCGCCCATGCCGGGGCGGCCGTCGGTGCTGTCGAGGGGTGCGCATGTCCAGGGAGCCACGCGGGCCGAACGAGAAGCTCGGCACCGTTCTCGCCCTCGCGGGGATCAGCAATGCCGGGCTCGCGCGCAGAGTCAACGACCTCGGCGCCCAGCGCGGCCTGACCCTTCGCTACGACAAGACGTCCGTAGCGCGTTGGGTGTCCAAGGGCATGGTGCCCCAGGGCGCCGCGCCCCATCTGATTGCGGCCGCTATCGGGAGCAAACTCGGCCGTCCCGTTCCGCTCCACGAGATCGGGCTCGCCGACGCCGATCCGGCCCCCGAGGTCGGGCTCGCCTTCCCGCGCGACATCGGCCAGGCCGTCCGCTCCGCGACCGAGTTGTACCGGCTTGATCTCGCGGGTCGGCGCGGCGGAGTGGGTATCTGGCAGAGCCTGGCCGGATCCTTCGCGGTCAGCGCGTACGCCACCCCCGCCTCCCGCTGGCTCATAACCCCGGCCGACACCTCGGTCGCGCGCGGCCCCGAGGACGTCTCGCCCGAGGACGAGGACGCGAGCGGTACGGGCACCGGCGGTGCCGACGCCTTACCGCAGCGCGTCGGCCACAGCGACGTCACCAAACTGCGCGAGGCCGCCGAGGACGCGCGCCGCTGGGACTCCAAGTACGGCGGCGGCGACTGGCGTTCCTCCATGGTCCCCGAATGCCTCCGGGTCGACGCGGCACCGCTGCTGCTCGGCTCGTACAGCGACGAGGTCGGCCGCTCCCTCTTCGGCGCCACCGCCGAACTGACCCGGCTCGCCGGCTGGATGGCCTTCGACACCGGCCAGCAGGAGGCCGCCCAGCGCTACTACATCCAGGCGCTGCGCCTCGCCCGCGCCGCCGCCGACGTCCCGCTCGGCGGGTACGTACTGGCGTCGATGAGCCTCCAGGCCACCTACCGCGGCTTCGCCGACGAGGGCGTGGACCTCGCCCAGGCCGCCCTGGAGCGCAACCGCGGCCTGGCCACCGCCCGCACCATGAGCTTCTTCCGGCTGGTCGAGGCGCGCGCCCAGGCCAAGTCTGGGGACGGCCCGGCCTGCGGGGCGGCGCTGAAGTCCGCCGAGGGCTGGCTGGAGCGGTCCCGGGCGGGCGACCCCGACCCGTCCTGGCTCGACTTCTACAGCCACGAGCGGTTCGCGGCCGACGCCGCCGAGTGCTACCGCGACCTTCGGCTGCCGCGCCAGGTGCGGCGCTTCACCGAGCAGGCGCTGGCCCGGCCGACGGAGGAGTTCGTACGGTCCCACGGGCTGCGGCTCGTCGTCTCCGCCGTGGCCGAACTGGAGTCCGGCAACCTGGACGCGGCGTGCGCGGCGGGCGCCCGGGCCGTCGATGTCGCCAACCGCATCTCGTCCGCGCGTACTACGGAGTACGTACGCGATCTGATGCACCGCCTGGAGGCGTACCGCGACGAGCCGCGGGTGGCGGAGCTGCGCGAGCGGGCCCGGCCGCTGCTGGTGGCGCAGGCGTGAGGGGCGATTCTGTGGCGCTTTGCACGCCTCTGTCCGCGGCCTTTTTTGTATTGCTACTTGTCTTGCTGTTCGTGTTGCTGTTGGTGGCCCTGCTCGTGGCTCCCGCGTGAGCGCCGGGGAAAGCCCGCGTGATCTTCACGCACCCGACCGGATCCCAGGCGCCGCACGGGTTTCGGGCCGCTGTCAGTGGCGCAGGTCATGATAGGGATCGACGGTCGTGCGACCGGATGGCGGTTGTGGTGCGTGGGGAGGTGCATGGTGTGACGGCGGTGGACTGCGACGTGCTCGTGATCGGGGGCGGGATCGTCGGCCTGTCGACGGCGTATGCGATCACGCGCGCCGCGCCCGGCACCCGCGTGACCGTGCTGGAGAAGGAGGCGGGCCCGGCCCGCCACCAGACCGGGCGGAACAGCGGGGTGATCCACAGCGGGATCTACTACCGGCCGGGCTCGCTCAAGGCGCGGTTCGCGGTGCGCGGCGCGGCGGAGATGGTGAAGTTCTGCGCCGAGTACGGCATCGCCCACGAGGTGACGGGCAAGCTCATCGTCGCCACGGAGCGCTCCGAGCTGCCGCGGCTCCACGCCCTCGTCCAGCGCGGCCGGGAGAACGGGATCCCGGTCCGCGAGCTGGGCCCCGCCCAGATAGCTGAGTACGAGCCGTGGGTGCGCGGCCTCGCCGCGATCCACGTCGGCACGACGGGCGTGTGCGACTTCGGCGCGGTCGCGGCGCAACTGGCCCGGCTCGCGCGGGACGCGGGCGCGTCCGTGCGGTACGGGGCGGGCGTGACCCGCATCGGGCGGCGCCCGACTGCGGTCGCGGTCCGCACGGCGGACGGCACGGTGCTGCGGGCGCGGGCCCTGGTCAACTGCGCCGGGCTCCAGTGCGACGCGATCGCCCGGCTCGCCGGCGACGACCCCGGTATGCGGATCGTCCCCTTCCGCGGTGAGTACTACGAGCTGACGCCGTCCCGTACGTCGCTGGTCAACGGCCTGGTCTACCCGGTGCCCGACCCCGCGTTCCCCTTCCTCGGCGTCCATCTGACCCGCGGCATCGACGGCGGCGTCCACATCGGCCCCAACGCGGTGCCCGCCCTCGCCCGCGAGGGATACGCCTGGCGCACCGTGCGCCCCCGCGAGCTGGCCGGGACGCTGGCGTACCCGGGCTCCTGGCGGATAGCCCGCCGCCACTGGCGGTACGGGGCGGGCGAGCTGCGCCGGTCCCTCTCCAAGCGCGCCTTCACCGACGCCGTCCGCCGGCTGCTGCCGGACGTGACGCCCGACGACCTGATAGCCGCCCCGGCCGGAGTGCGCGCCCAGGCGGTGCTGCCGGACGGCACGCTCGTGGACGACTTCCTCATCTCGGAGTCCCCCCGCGTCGTCCACGTCCTCAACGCCCCCTCCCCCGCCGCCACCGCCTCCCTCCCGATCGGTCGGGAGGTGGCGCGGCGGGTGCTGGAGGCGCTGTGAGCGGCCTCACGCCCTCCGCCGCCGGGTAGCGGCGGCTGGGGCGACATTCCCGCCCTCGGGTCCCAGGCCCACACCGGGCAGACCGGCCACGACGGGTTGCCGCGCCCGCCTCGGCCCCGGCCGGGGCCCGGCACCGGCCGGGGCCCGGGGCGCAGCCCCAGCCCGTACGCCGGGGGCGGCCGCCCCGTCGCGGCCCCACGCCCGCGCCGGTGGCAGGCCCCCGCCCGTAGAATCGGAAGCACTGTGTCCGAGAACTCCACCGCCCCCGATTCCCACGCGGAGCGCGACCGCACCGTGCCCGGCCCCGCCCGCGACCGCTCCGAGCCGCGGTTCCCCGGCGGGCCCGCCGCCGATCCGGCCGGGTCCCACCACGAGCGCCGCATCCGCTCCTTCCGCCCCCGCCGCGGCCGGGTGACCGTCGGCCAGGACGAGGCGCTGCGCCGCCTGTGGCCGCAGTGGGGGCTGGACATCGACGGGCTGAACCCCCTCGACCTCGGCAAGCTCTTCGACGACCCCGACCTCCCCGTCGTCCTGGAGATCGGCTTCGGCATGGGCGAGGCCACCGCGCAGATGGCCGCCGCCGACCCCGGCACCGGCATCCTCGCCGTCGACGTCCACACCCCCGGCCAGGGCAATCTGCTCGCCCTCGCCGAGCGCGACGGACTGTCCAACGTCCGGGTGGCCAACGGCGACGCGATCATCCTGCTGCGCGAGATGCTGGCACCCGCCGCCCTCTCCGGGCTGCGCGTCTACTTCCCGGACCCCTGGCCCAAGAAGCGGCACCACAAACGCCGCCTCCTCCAGCCCGAGTTCGTCGAACTGGCCGCCACCCGGCTGCGCCCCGGCGCGCTGCTGCACTGCGCGACCGACTGGCAGCCGTACGCGGAACAGATGCTGGAGGTCCTGACCGCCAGCCCGTCCTTCGACAACACCCAGCCGGACGGCGGCTACACCCCGCGCCCGGAGTTCCGCCCGCTCACCAAGTTCGAGTCCCAGGGCCTGGACAAGGGGCATATCGTCCACGACCTGGTCTTCCGCCGCAACAAGGCATAACGCCCCTACGCGGATGGGAACAATCACGCAGTCGGCCACACCCCCGTTCGTTAAGGTCGGTTGAGTGCACCAGTCCCCGTCCCCCCACCAGCCGCCCGATCCCCCGGTCACGCCGTACGACCAGCAACCGTGGTTCGACGGCACGGCCGCTCCGGGAGGCTGGCCGCAGCCGGGATACCCGACGCATGCCGGGCACCCGGGACACCCGGGGCCATGGGGCAGGACCGGCCGTCTCAGCCGCCTCTGGGACAACAAGGCGCTGCGCGCCACCGCGCTCATCGGACTGCTGTCGCTCTCCGGCCTGGTCATCCTCGCCCTCGTACGCGAGCAGACCGGCACCAAGGGCTTCCTGGTGGGGCTCGGCCTCGCCGTACTGCCCGTACCGCTGATCATCTCGGTCTTCCGCTGGCTGGACCGCGTCGACCCGAAACCCTGGCGGAACCTGATCTTCGCCTTCGCCTGGGGCGCGTGCGCCGCGACGCTCGTCGCGCTCATCGCGAACGGCTTCGCGACCGAATGGCTCATGACGACCGTCGCCGACTCGTCGTCCCCGGGCGGCCGGGCCGACGCCGACACCTGGGGCGCCACGTTCGTCGCCCCGTTCGTGGAGGAGAGCGCCAAGGCGGCCGCCGTGCTCCTCCTCTTCGTGTTCCGACGACGCGACTTCAACGGGATCGTGGACGGCGTCGTCGTCGCCGGAATCACCGCCACCGGATTCGCCTTCACCGAGAACATCCTCTACCTCGGCTCCGCCTTCGTCAGCGACCAGGAGTTCGGCTACTCGGGCATTCAGTCCACCACCGCCGCGACCTTCTTCATCCGCGGCGTGATGTCCCCCTTCGCGCACCCCCTGTTCACCTCCATGACCGGCGTCGGCTTCGGCCTGGCCGCCGCGGCCGCCCAACACCAGCGCGCCCGCCGCATCCTGCTGCCCATCGCGGCGCTGCTGGCCGCGATGGTCCTGCACGGCCTCTGGAACGGCTCGTCCACCCTCGGCGGCTACGGCTTCATCATCGTCTACGCCGCGTTCATGGTCCCCGTCTTCGGCCTGCTGACCTGGCTCACCGTCTGGTCCCGCCACGTCGAGCTGCGCACCGTGCGCGAGCAGCTCACCACCTACCAGGCGGCCGGGTGGCTCACCCCGCCCGAGCCCATCGCGCTGTCCTCGATGCGCGCCCGCGGCATCGCCCGCGACCTCGCCCGCCGCACCCAGGGCGCGGCGGCGGCCCGCACGGTCGGCGAGTACATCGCCTCCGCGACCTCCCTCGCCTTCCTCCGCCGCCGCGCCCACCGGGGCACGGCGGGCCCGGACTTCACCACCCGCGAACGGGAGCTCCTCGACGCCCTGTGGGAACGCCGCGAAACCGCCCAGCCGGCCCTGGCCCACGCGGCCCTCTCCCTCCCCCTCCCCTACCCGGGCCCACCCCAGGGCCCGCTCCCCCCGCCGTACTGGTCCCCGCCGCCGTACGGGGGCTACGGGTACGGCTATGGCTACGGCTCCCCCTCCTACGGTTACGGCTACGGCGCCCCCCAGCCACCCCAGGCCCACCAGGCCCCGCACCCGACGTACGCCTTCCAACCGTCGTACGCCCCGGCTCCCATCCATTACGGCCCCGCCGACCCGCAGCATCGCGGATAACCCATCCCGGCATGCCGGGGCGGTTACCAACAGGGGAACGTCACGGTCCGGAGAGCCGTGCGGCAGCCCCTGCAATGTGCTCTGAAGACGGAAGATGTACAGCGCCGAACTTCGTCGCCGGAGAGAGTTCAATCGTGTCGAACTCGAAAGGTGGCAGTACGTCTGTGAGCAACCGCTCGGGAGGCATCTTCCGCCCCGCAGCGTCCCCTTGGCGGAACTTCTTGTTTCCAACGCGCAAGCTGACAACCTTGTCGTCCACCCACGCGTCTACGCGGAACAGAGCGTCGGCTAGAGGATGCACTCTCAGGTCGATGCCCATGCTGCGCAACTGCACAACGGTATAGACCTCCCGCAAGAAGCTGTAGTAGGCGTTACCGACTCGCCAGCGCATCGCATCCCGGACGAGTTGTTCGGAGATCCCTCGATCCGCGACCTCCCACACCTTGGCCTTGGCAGGGTCCCCCAGCATCTTCAGCCCCAGCGGATGGCTGTAGGCATACGCCCGGAAGTCCTGGTAGGCGGGCAAGCACTGCATCTGTTCCATGCATACGTGGAACATGTGCGTGAACGCGAAGTCGGGGTGCCAGTCCACTATGGCTGCGACCTTCTCACCGTCCGAGCGCTTCACCTGCCCCAGAGCATGCTCCGTGCGTCGGCACACCGCCTCGACTTCTGCTGTGGTCAGTTCATACACCAGCTTCGTCTGGTGCTTCATGACGATTGGTGCAACGTCCGCCCGCCGCGGATCACGCTCCCAATTGGCGTAGATTTCCTGAGTGCGCGGAGATACGCAGAACCGTTGCAGCACGTCATCAGAGGTCGTCCGAGCCATGCCCCCCCCACTCTCACGGCGAGTGAACAACTCACCTCGTCCGATCGTTAGTTGCCACATAGACAACCCTCGCGAACACTTCCAGTCAATCATCGGACACGACGAGCGACGTGGTCACGACAAGTAGGTAAGCATGTCCTTCTGGTAAACACAGGACTCGTGCATGACTCTGCTGTGCCGCCACATACAAGGAGACAACACGTGCAACTCTTTGACCTGCCCGGTCCTCAGCCTGGAGTATGCGACGACCCCGAGCTGATGCTCGTACGACAGCACCTGCTGGCCTGCGATCCTGACGGGCACCGGTTCGCGAGAGTGCTACGGGACACGATCGACCAGCTACTCGACGGTGAGCACACCGGCCGATTCGACTGGAGCGACCTGCACAAGACGGAGAAGACTCACGCGGGCACGCTCGTAGAGATCAATCTCCAGCGCGAGTTCCGCTTCGGCGACGGCCAGGACATGGACTACCTGATCGAAGGGATCGAGGTCGACTGCAAGTTCTCGCAGAAGCTGTACGGCTGGATGATCCCTCCCGAGGCCCTCGGAGAGATCTGCCTCGTCGTCTGGGCAAACGACCAGCAGAGCCAGTGGAGCGCGGGGCTGTTCCGCGCCGACCGGGAGAAGCTCACCATGAGTGGCACCGTTACGAAGAAGGGCAACCGTGACGGGAAGTTCAGCCTAACTAAGCAGCACCACTCCCTGGTCACCTGGCTATGGGACAGGAAGCCACTACAGGAAAACCTGCTTCTCCATATTCCCGCGGAGACCCAGCAAGCCATCCTCAACGCAGTTAACCGGTCCCGCAAGCCATCAGGCCAGGCGCGGGTGTCCGAACTCTTCCGGCTCATACAGCAACGCCCTGTGAGCCGAGCCGTCGTACGGACCCTGGCGCAGCAGAAGGACTACATGAAGCGTGTGCGCTACAACGGCGGTGCCCGCACCGTACTTCAACCCGAAGGCATCGTGATCTTCGGGGACTACCCCAACCATCAAACCGCGGCGGCCCAGCTCGGCATCCCCGTACCGCAGGAGGGGGAGTTCGTCAGCACACGGCTCTCGAAGGCTCAACCCCATCACGGGGACCGCCCCCGCGCTTTCATGGACGGCGACTACTGGGTAGTGGCAGACGACTCTGACCCCGAAGAGGCAGCTCCCCTACTCCCCGAGACGAAGAAGGCGTCTGAGGACTGAGTAGTGTCGAGGGTGGAGGCATGCGATGGCGACAGAGACACCTTGGACCCCACCGGACGGCTCATGGGCGTCGTCTGAATCCAGACGACGGAACATGCAGGCGATCCGGAGCCGCGACACGAAGCCGGAAAAGCTCATCCGGCGACTGGTCCATGCCCAAGGTCTTCGCTACCGCGTGTCAGCCAAGCCCCTCCCCGGCCTTCGCCGGACGGCTGACATGGTCTTCCGTCCGGCGAAGGTCGCAGTATTCATCGACGGCTGCTATTGGCACGGCTGCCCCGAGCACTACGTGCCGCCGAAAACCAACCCGGGCTACTGGTCCGGAAAGGTAGCGGGGAACGTCGCACGGGACAGAGATACTGATCAACGCCTCGCGGAGGCAGGCTGGACCGTGCTCCGCTTCTGGGAGCATGAGTCAGCTGACAGCTGCGCACTCGCGATCGCCGCTACCGTCACTGAGCTCCGAACCGAGCGGGGCTGACGGGGCCGGGATCTCGAACAGGGCGTCGCTCTGGGCCGCTGCCAGGGCTTTCGTGCCCTTCTCAAGTGCAGTGATGATCTGTTCGCCCACTGCCTGAGCAACGGGCGGCGGGAAGGCGTTGCCCACCTGCCGGTAGGCGGCCGTCTTGCGGCCCGCGAACTTCCAGTCCGTCGGGAACCCCTGAATAATCGCGGCTTGGCTCACCGTAAGCTTGGGGCCCCGATCCGCGAAGAGATCACGTTCGGGATCCTTAAGGTCTTCGGGCTCGTTCGCAACGCCCAGGCCGCACACCCCGAGCTTGCGCCAGGCTTCCTTGGCGCGGGTCGGCCCGAGATCAGCGCCACCATGCTTCTTGGATCCGCCCACGAGTGTCGGGGCGACGGATCCCTTCCGGGCCTCCCTGAGCCAGCGCTTATAGGCGCTCTTCCCACGGGGGTCGCCACTGCGGTCGTAGCGCTTACGCATGGAAGGTGCGAGGGCCTCCGCCATGGTGAGGAGCGGACGCGTCTCCGGCTCAGTCCACTCGAAGTATTCCGCGTACTCCTTGAGCATCGCGACAAGGATGGCGCGGGGACGGAGCTGCGGCACCCCGTAGTCGCGGGCTTCCAAGACCTTCCAGTAGCACTTCACGTAGCCCGCCTCGCGCAGACGGTGCTCGATGTCATCGCGATAGCGGCTGAACTTTTCGGGAGGTTCCAGCAGGCCCCGGACGTTCTCAATCATCACAGCCTTGGGGCGCAAGGTCTCCACCATACGCAGCATCTCAGGGAACAAGTCACGCTCGTCGTCCTCCCCCAGCTGCTTGCCTGCCGCAGAAAATGGTGGGCAGGGCACGCCTCCCGCCAGGAGGTCCAGCTCACCCTCCTTCAGACCCAGCTCGTCTACCTTGAACTTCGTAAGGTCTCGCTTGAGAACCTTGCAGCCGTCCCACTCCGGGTTGCCTGTCACGTTCAACTCAAGGGTGGCGCAGGCATAGTCATCGATCTCGATCAAGGCCAGGTGCTGGAACCCAGCCTTGTGTAGACCGACCGCCTGGCCTCCAGCACCGGCGCAGATCTCCACTGAGGTGAACTTTGACTCAGTGCGAGTCATGCACCCTCCTTCCAAAGCTTGCAACGACAGGCACCATATGCAACCTGTCCAACACAGAGGGTGACAGACCCCACTGACACTGTGACTCGCCAAGTGTGCCGGACAACCTCGCCCCACTCCGTCCGCCCCAAAAACATCACAGCGAACACTCATACGATATTGTCTATGTGCCCTATGCGAAGCCCTGCATGGACCCGGGACGAACTGCTTCTGGCCTGCGTACTCGTCGTCGAGAACGACTGGCACGAGCTGCGTGAAAGCGACCCGCGGACACAGGAGCTGTCCAGACTGCTCCGCTCGCTCCCCTTGCACGGCGACGCGGTCAAGAGCGTGCCCGCCTTCCGATCTGTCGGCAGCGTCAGCCGCAAGACCAGTGACCTGGCTACGAACCACCCCGCATACCAGGGAAAGTCCACCAGGTGTGGCCGTCTGGACCGAGAGGTGATCGCCGACTTCATCTCCCAGCCTTCGAGAATGGCCAACGCAGCCAGGGCAATCTCGGACGGCATGCGCTCTGGCGAACTCCAGGGGATCCCCAAGCAGGCAGATGAGGAAGCTGAGGACGGTACCGTCGGCGCCGAAGGCCGTCTCCTCGCGCGATGGACGATCTCGCGTGAGCGCGACCCCAAACTCCGCCAGCGCAAGATCGACAGCGTGCGGCGCCTCGGCCAGCCCTTGACGTGCGAGGTCTGCGACTTCCACTTCGGCCGCTTCTACGGAGTGATCGGCGAGGGCTACATAGAAGTGCACCATCTGCTGCCCCTCCACATATCCGGGCCGCGGGAAACCAAGCTGGACGACCTTGCTCTCCTGTGCTCCAACTGCCATCGCATGTGCCACAGGGGCCGACCCGGCGAATCATGGCGCACTCCCACCGCCCTCCGCACCGAGATCCGGAAAGCAGCCGGGTAAGCACGCTCGGTCGGCCCCGCGACTCTCGCGGCTATGCCGCCTGCGCCGCAGCCTCGAAGTGGGTCTGGGCTCGGTCGAGGATGTCGTCGAGGTCGAGGCCCTGTGCGGTCAACCAGTGCAGCAGGTCCAAGATCAGGCTGGTCGCCGAGTCCTCCAGTACGGGGCGGTGGGTGAGCCTCGCGGTCGGGCTGCCGACCGCGAGGCCGTACGTCTCCATCACGGTCGTCGCGCGCTGGATGCGGCGGCGGGTTTCGTCCGGGGGCAGCGGTAGCTCGCACCAGATCGCTTTGCCGGCCGTCGTGCGGATCGTGCCCCAAGAAGGGGACAGGGCCGCGAGGAGTTGCAGGCCGCGGCCGGATTCCTCGTCGCAGGTCGGACTGAGGCGCTGAGGTTCCTTGCCGCTCTTGTCGTGCAGCTCCACACGGAGCTGGTCCGCGCCGACGTCGAGGACGAGGGTGGCGGCGGAGCCCTGGCCCACGTGTTTGATCACGTTCGACGCCAGCTCCGTGGTGATCAGCTCCGCCTCGTCGGCCAGGGCTGACATTCCCCAAGCGGCGAATTCGGCTCTGACGGCCCAGCGGAGGCCCGCCAGTTGAGGGGCTTCGGCCGTGAGGGGGAGAACACATCGGCGTGGTGGGGGTTCGGTGACTGCGTAGCGGTACATGGCCACACTCCCTTGGGCGCTACGAACAGGGCTGCGCCAAGCCGTGTCCGTACGGCTGCGCTGCGTAGCCTCACTGCTGCGAGTATGGCACTGAGAAATCTCACTATGTAACTTCTCATGGAATCTCGAACGGGTGAATCCGGTGGTTCGCCAACTTCGCCCGGTCCTAGCCTTGTTGCCGCTGGCTTCGTCGTTCACCGCCAGCTCCAGAGGAAGAGGTAGCTGTCATGCCAGCGCGGACCACTACTCGTCGCCGTCAGCTCGGCGTCATGATGCGCAAGTTCCGGGCCCGCAAGGGGATGACGCTGGAGGAGGCCGGGCGGCTCGTCGGCGTATCGAAGGCGACCGTCAGCCGGTACGAGACGCAGGAAGGGCCCGTGAAGTGGCCCATCGTGGATGCACTGTGCCGGGAGTACGGGGCGAGCGAGGCGGAGCGGAAGGCTGTCGTCGCGATGGCCAAGGACACAAAGCGGCAGGGGTGGTGGACCTCGTTCGCGGACTCGCTTCCGGAGACTCTGAATCTGCTGTTCACGCTGGAGGACGAGGCGGTCCGCGAGGATCACTTCGCCTGCCTGTACGTGCCGGGGCTTCTGCAGACGCGTGGCTACACGGAAGCGGTGCAGCACGCTTCCGAGATGCGGTTGTCCGCGGAGGAGGTCGAGCGCCTCGTCGACATCCGCATGAAGCGGCAGGAGATCCTGAGCCGACCGAAGCCGCCCCACCTGTGGGCCATCCTCGACGAATCGGTGATCCGGCGGGCGGTCGGCTCGCGCGAGGTGATGCGGGAGCAGCTGGACTATCTGCTGCGGGCCAACGAGTCGCCCGACATCACGCTCCAGGTGCTGCCGTTCGCGAAGGGCGCGCACTCGGCAGCCATGGGGAGCTTCGTGGTCCTGGGTGGCGCGGAGCCCTCGCTGGACGTCGTGTACGTGGACATCCATGTCGGCTCGCTCTTCATGGAGAAGGACGAGGAACTGGAGCGCTACCGGCTCGCGTTCGACTACCTTCGCGCTCAGGCGCTGGACATGGCCTCGTCCTCTGCCCTCATCGAACGCGTCCGCGAGGAGATCTGATGCGCGAGCCCTGCATATCCGAGAGAGGTTGGTTCAAGTCCTCTTACAGCGGTGCTGGCAACACCGAGTGCGTGGAGACTACCTTCACGTCCGAATGCATCGCGGTGCGAGATTCCAAGGCCACAGACGGCCCTGTCCTGCGCTTCAGCCGCATAGCCTGGAGCACATTTCTCACTGCCGCACGCAAGGGCCATTGGGGTAAACCCGACTAGCGTATTCACCTTGTACCGCTATAACACCCGCCCCGCCGCTCCCCTCCAGGGAAACGTTGGAAGCACATCATCTTGCTAGAAAGTAGCCGAGGAGGAACTACTACCCAAATGCGACAGGAGAGCCCTTATGTCAGCCATGTCCATCCCCCATGACGCTTCGTCTTCCTCTGGGTCAGCCAGTTGACGGACTGACGGATCATCCAAAATCGTTCCCATGAAATCCAGCTTTGCCGCGAGACGGTCCTTTACAACTTCATCAATAGTGCCCTCGGCAACAAGTACAGTTATGCGGGTTTTCGTGTCAGGAGCAAGTCCAAGCCGATGGATCCTGTCCAGACTTTGCAAGAAACGTCCTGCCGCAAAGTCCCTATCCACGTAGATAGCGTCGTGACAGACATGATGCAGACTTATCCCCTCGCCCAACGTGGCCGGATTAGAAAGCAACACCATACAGTCCGCATCATGCCTGAAACGCTGGATCTGCTCTTCTCGGTCAGTGCTACCGCCATGGACGATCGCTGGCTGAAACCTACCAAGCGCACGCTCCAGCGAAGTCAGGTTGCGAACGAACGTTGACCACACGAGCGTCTTACGCCCAACCGCTGCATTATTCCTAACAGTCTCAAAGACCGCTTCATATTTCGGCGAGAGCTCATACCGCTGGAGCTCACGCATCAGCCTAAACAATGAGCCACCTTCGGGTGCCTCCAATGGAGGCACATAGAACGGCAACGGCTCGTATCGGGTACCTCCCTCAGCCAGCAAAGCGGGACTCGTACTTGCCATCATGAGGTAGACGAGCACCTTCCCCAGTTTGGCAAACTGCTCCTGTTCTACTGATCCGCGATCAGCAAGGCGGTCGGTAAGCGCGGTGTAGAGTTTTCGGTGTTCCGGCGGCAACTCGACGGATCTGAACCGGAAATCTACCGGGGGCAGTCCGAGTTCGCTCTTGGTTGTGCGAGTGAACAGGGGACGCAAGACCTGGCTGGCGTAGACGAGATCACCCCCTCCAACTGCTCGGTCAACTGCGCGTCGTCCGTGCCCTGGCCAGACAAACGAGAGCAGACTCTCCAGGTCCTTTGCTCCATTCGGCGCCGGCGTACCCGTCATAATGAGCCTGTGACGAGCCAGCGGGCCAAGCGCCATACAGGCCGCCCCGTATGTTCCGCGCACTCCCAACTTCATTCTGTGCGCCTCGTCCAATACCAGCAGGCTCGGAGCAGCACTCAACCAGTTTGCCAACGTCGTAAGCGAACGGTTTAGCCGCTCATAATTGACCAATAGCACCTCGGCGTCGAGATCCGATCCCTTCTCCATGACCTGGATTCTCAGCGGTTCCGAGAAGCACAGCGCGGACTCATCTTTCCACGCTTCGTAGGCCGATTTAGGACTGACAACCAGCA
Source organism: Streptomyces sp. NPDC021212 (assembly GCF_044332925.1). NCBI lineage: Bacteria > Bacillati > Actinomycetota > Actinomycetes > Kitasatosporales > Streptomycetaceae > Streptomyces > Streptomyces sp. NPDC021212. The sequence continues at coordinate 656,205 of NZ_JBIRPZ010000004.1, read as the reverse complement.
GCCGGCTCACGTGCCCGGACTCCCGAAGTGCGGAATACACCGCCATAGCCGTACGTGTCTTCCCAGCACCTGGGACGCTGAAATTTGCACCGTGCGTCAGAGACAACAGCTTGGCAACGTCACGAGCCTGAAAATCGGTCAACGGCGCATGCCAGTCGCCCCCCAGACGACCGTGGACATCCTCCGGGCGAACCTCACCATGCACCTCCTGTCCCTGTTCGCCTGCCTTTAGACGTTGCTCTACGGCCTGGGCATCCCGTACGGAACCCTCAGCGAGAGACTGGAGGTCGGGAGCAAACCTCACGCTTTGTGGCTCGGGCCAAGTGTTGAGCACCATGAGGTTTGCAAGAAATTCCTCAAGGTCTACTTCTGCGGCAAATTGACCGCGCTGGCTGCCACTGCCAAAACGGGCGGTCAGTCGGACCAGCTGCTCCTGGCAATCAGGAGTCGCTCTCAAGACCGCTTTGGTGCGCGTTTCGTCAAAGCCAATCTTGAGGACGGACCCGGCAGGGTGAGTCACGACTTCCTCCGAGAGACGGCCTCGGTCAGCCAAGTGACACCCTCTCCTGGACTGGCGTTGCCTCGAGATGCCTGTTGCGCGAGTTTCGCCAGACTTTCTCGCAATCGGACCACGGCTTCATCAAACCTCTCCTCATCGAGACTCCTTGTAGAACGAGCCTGCACCAAGTCTGAGACGCTCTGATTGATGGCCGCGCAGGCATCATCCAGTCGCTCTGCTGCGGTTTGTTGAACCTTTCGAAGCCGGTCATCACGGTCCGCAAGATCAAGCGCCCTTCGCATGCTCTTTCGTGCGCTCACCACTACCTTCCGCGCAGCCTCAACTTTTTCACTCGGCAAGTGGCCTGAAACCTCGACTGCCTTGGCCTTCAGGATTCGATCCGTGATCCCCTTTGCTGTGGCCACCGCGTCCGACGGTGCAGCAATTGTCACGTTGAGACCTGCGATTGCGACTGGCGAAGGCGATTCTGCCGCACTCGGCTTCAGTTCCACAGAAAGAGAATCTTCCAGATATTTACTTTGAAATTCGTCAGAAATGAGCCGAGTTCGCGTCTTGGCGAAATCTAGAATGATTGCAGAAATTCTATTCTCTTTGATTTTCTCCGCACTATCTTGACTTGCCGCTGCAGCTTTAACGTAATGGCGGTGAAGTTCCTTCAGGTTCTCTTGGTGCCCTTCGAAGTCCACCAACCTGAGTTGCGCACCTTCCGTCGTGCGACTCCTGTCGATCATCTCCCGGATCACTTCGATAATCCAACGCTCCTGGAAGAACGTCTTTTTATGGACATGGAAATCCCGGGCGATATCTTCAGGAGCACGCCCCATCAATGCCTGCTCTTCCATGGCAAGCAGCCGGTTAATATACGAGTAATCCCGACGCTTGTCCGGCCGCAGTTGCAGCGTGAGCTCGACGGCATTAATGTCGTCCCAAGTAAAAGAAGCAGGAAGTACACCCACTCGAATCGAGGTCCGCTTCAGTTCCTTTAGAGCAGCAGCCCTGGTATTCCCGTTAACAATGATTCCCTCACGGGTAATCAACCCGGGCTCCTGCTGTCCCACACTGTGGAGACTTTCCTTCAACGCGTCGAAGTCAGGATCATGCTCATCTGGGTTGGCTGGCTTGCCCAGCAAAAGGTAATGAAGATAATCCTGACTTTCCGGAGTCCAAGGGTCGGCACTCAACGCCTCTTCGCGGTCAGGCTTATGGCTACGCTGAGCCCTCACTCTGTGCGTAGCAGGGTTGTAGTAGAGGTCGCGCAGCGGAACCTCCACCACGCCAACGTGGAGAGGCTTATTGTTCCACTCAACGGTGACAGTTTCTGAAATGCCACCGGCTTCCTTTGCTTCATCAAGACGTCGGGTAATCAACTCCCGATTCCCATTAGCCCGGGGCGGCTGAGGATAGATACGCATCTATTTACCTCTCCTTCAACGGTCACAGAGGTTAGCTGAAAACTGCAACTGGTCGGACTTCACGCATTCCTCTATTGGAAGGCAGTCGCCTCACCTGTGTACATCAATTGCTTCTTGTACCGCTTGCCGAGATTCCGCCGGCAACATGCGGTACTCCCCCCAAAGACGCTCCATCGCACTGAAATCACGGTGATCATCTGCCACCCACTGGGCAAAATGCTCCTGTTCGATCAGGCTTAGTCGCGAGATCTCGCCGAGCAATCTTTCCAGATCAGTCTGGCCACCACGTCCCCCGACCCGGCACCTACGGCATTCGGTCACCAGCTGAACTTCGGTTCGCCCTCCGGGCATACGGACTTCGCGCCGGGCAATGTCGATCTGTGCCGTCTCCAGCCCTCCGTCGTACGACTCGCCCCCGGCGATGCCGCAGACCCGGCACAAGTAACTGTCTCCAGCGATGACTTCACGCCGGCGGTTTGCCGAGACGACCGAGTTCTTGAGTTTCGCTTGACCCGGCTTCCAGACCTCTGTCCCCATCTCAACAAACCGCTGCTCATTGGGGTTCAACGTGACATCGTCGCGATTGGTATCGATACGCCAGCCTCGGTCACGCAGGTCCCGCATACGGCGGTCGATCTGTGATGTCTCCGGAAAGGCCTCACGCAGCTCAGTCTTCGTGAAGATCTGACCCACACCGACTTCTGCGAGCAACCACAGCGCGCACCGCACCATGGTGCCCCTGCTCTCGTCCCGCCACGAAGGCAGTTGCTCAGCACTCACCTTGTCCACCTTCCGGTCTTGAGAGTCGAGGTTGACGAGCCGTCACCCGGCCCGGCCCTACTACCTCGAGTGCGCACCTCGTCTACACCACTGAGCCCGACCGTACGTCAGCGGGCGCGTCAGAAATGATCTTTGCGGCCAAGTGCAAACAGGTTTCACACCGCTCGGGGGTGTGAAGTGCAAACGCAACCAGCTCACTTGAGTCACATCGGTCTAGAGACCCCGAAGTGTCGGTCCCATGGATCAGACTGGTTCGACTGATTCCCAGGCGAGCAGGATCGAGCAGGAAGGTGACCGCCGATGCCGATAGCCGATCAAGTAAAGGGGGGGTTCTGGGATGGCAGCAGCCCTGCCAGACGCCGCTTCGCGACCAGTTTCAACAGCGTGATCGACTCACTGCCTGTCCAGAAGCAGTTGGCCAAGGCCTGTAGCGCTGGTCTCAGGCCCAGCACTCTCTCCTGTTATCGGCACGCTCGCAGGGTTCCGAGTGCGCAGAGGCTTGTCGAGATCTACGAGGCCGTCCAGCGTGCTGTCCCTTCGGGTTGCCTGCCAGTCACGCTCGCTGAGCTCGAGCACCTTCGCGTAGCTGCAGCCGCTCGGCACCAGGCAACATGCCAGCAAAATGATGGACCTGTCAGTCCGTCTACTCCAGTACGGGGAGCCGACAAGACGGCAGCGCGGAGCTCTGGGTCGCAGCGGTCCTGCGCCCCTGCGGCGCAGGACCGGCGCAACGTCGATAAGTCCGTCAGGCTGACGCTCGATGCCCTGGCCGCCCATGAAGCAGCCGGGCGGCGGCGAGACATGCTGAGCCTCGCATGGTCGGCAGGTACCACGATGGCACCGGCACAGGTCGCCGAGGTTATTTCCGAACTGGACTCTCTTGGGCAGCAAGACATCGCCGAAACCATCTTGCTCAGCGGCCGGAAGCACACAGACGCAGACGCCATGCGTCTTGCGCTGGCCTTGATGGCCATTGGCCTTCCTCGTTACGCCGAAGCGGCCATGCGAGCCGCGCTGCCGAAGGAACCTGTCTGAGCGTGGACAAATCAGCACTCGTTCATCACTGACACCCGCCGCCCAACGCCTGCACACCTGCGGAGCCTCGCCCGCAAGGTCAGTCAAGTGTGTCTGACTGCATGCCCGTTCAAATCGATATGCACGAGGAGTACAACCTCATGCCCAAGCCGCCTTTTAAGTGGATCGAGACCACCATCAGGATCGAACGCGTTGGAAGCAAGGAGACCAAAGAATATGAAGATGGTCACTGGACAACAGAGGAAGAGTTCGTTATCCACGTCCAGAGTTGCGGTGAACGCGAAAGCGTGCAGGCTGTCGGCGACTGAGACTTCACTCCTCATTTGACACAAGAGCAGTTACATGGAGCCGGGGGCAACTGCGTGGAGACGGCGAAGCTGCCGGACCGCAAGACCGCCGTACGCGACTCGAAGCGTCCCGATGGACCCGTGCTCGGGTTCTCCCATGGCGCGTGGGTCGACTTCGTCACGGCCGTGCGGGGCGGGCAGTTGGGCTGACTGCCCGGGATAGCACGGCGCGCCCGGCGGGGTGGAGGGTCCGCCGGGCGCGCGGGGTGCCTGAGGCTTACGGGTGATACTTCTCTTCGACCGTCTCGGCGGCGCCGGACTTGCGGTCCGTGGTGACGCGGACGGTCACGCTGTTGGTCTTCGCAGCCTTCTCCAGCTCGTCCACGGTGCACTTCGCGGTGCCGTAGCCGTCGTCGCCGATGCTCGCGCCGCCTGCGCCACCGTCGTCGGAGCAGATCGCGGCCGCGCCGAGGATCTTCGTGGCGTTGGAGACCAGGAACGCCTGCTCCGTGGCGCCGCCCTCGGGCTTGACGGTCAGCTTGCCGGGTGCGAGGTACGACATCGTGCCGACGAGTGTGTGGCGATTACCCGCGTTGGCGACGCCGCCACCGGCGGTGGACTTGCCGCCGTCCGAGGAGGAGCCGGCCGTGGACTGGGTCGACGAGCTTGAGGCGCCCGCCGTGTCGTCCGGGCCGCAGGCCGTGGCCCCCAGGCCCAGCGCCGCCGCGGCGACGATGGTGGCGGCGATGCGGCGGCCGGCGCGGCCGCGGAAGCGGTTGGTGGCGGTGTTCATGGTGGTCTCCCGTTGCACTGTTCTCTCGGCTCGTTCTCGGACCAAGATCAGTTTCGAAGCACGGGCTGGCGTTCCACTAACGGACAGCTAATGAAGTGCCTGCGTAGGGTCGGGACCAAGGAGACCGTTCAACAGGGAGGTAGCGGCATGGCTGGGGTACCGGCGGGGCTGGTGGCTGCGGGTGGGTTGATCGGGGGGGTACGGGGTGGCCCGGTGGACCCGGAAGCGGCCGCTCGGTGGGGTGGCGCTGGCGGCGGCCGGGGCCGTGGCCGCCAAGGGATGGCGGGACAAGACAGGGAACGGGACGGCGGCCGCGTTGAGCGGGTTGTACGTGGCCGCGTTCGCCGGGTCGCATCCGCTGGCGAAGAAGGTCGGGGCGTGGCCGTCCGTCTTCGGGGTCGCCGGTGGGGTCGCCGCCGCTTCGTGGGTGCTTGCCGATCGGCGCGGGGCGTAGGGGCGTCCTGATACGCGCTGACGGGCGGCGGGTGCGGTCAATCTGCTGCGGAAGCTCGAACCGGCCACCGGCTGGACAACGAGCTTCAGCCCGGCCGTCAAGGACCACCGCGTGTCGGCCCCGTCCACGATCACGGCGTACTCAGGGGGCACCGCGGGGGCGTCGCTGCGCCATTGGAGGTGACCCACGGTCAATCCTTGGGCCGTCTGGATCAACTCCGGCGTCTCGCTCAGGACTTTTTCACGATTTTCTCTCTTAAATCTGAAGTGACAGTCGACATCCGACTGCGTTTCACACGGAGGAATCATGCAGATCGCGAAGAAGGTGGCCTTCCTGGCCGCGACCGCCGGCAGCCTGGTGCTCCTCGGGACCGGCACGGCCTCCGCCCATGGCATGGAGCACGAGACTACGCCTCCCCCCGTCAGCGTCCAGTCGTGCAGCGTCGGCGACATCAGCCTCGCCAACGGTGGCATCACCACCGGGGACGTCGGGGACAACTCCCCGGTCGCCAACCAGACCGTCGTGATCAATATCAGCTGCTTCAACACCACCACCGACGACGACTGAGGCGGCTTAAGAAGTAAAAAAGCTGGGAGTCTCCGGGCGCGTGCATGTCGCCCCGGGACTCCCAGCGCACACGCGCAGCGATCGGCGCGGGGCGTCAACGCGGCGCGGACGCGGCGGCCCCGCCGCGACAAGCAGCGGGCGTCAGTCCGAGGCGGACGTCAGGAGGTCCAGCTCGGGGCGGGTGAGCTGGAGGTCGACGGAGGCCAGCAGGGCGGGGAGCTGGGCGGGGACGCGGGCGCTGGCCACGGGGGCGACGACGGTCGGCCGGGCGGCGAGCCAGGCCAGGGCGACGGTGGCGTGGTCGGCGTTGTGGTTGGCGGCCACGTCGTCCAGGGCGGCGAGGACCTTCTGGCCGCGCTCCGTCTCCAGGTGCTTGGCGGCGCCGGTGGAGCGGGCGCTGTCGACCGTGGTGCCGGGGCGGTACTTGCCGGTGAGGAAGCCGGACGCGAGGGCGTAGTACGGGAGCGTCGCCAGGCCGTGGCGGGCGGCGACGTCGGCCAGTTCGCCCTCGAAGGTGTCGCGCGAGACCAGGTTGTAGTGGGGCTGGAGGGCGACGTAGCGGGCCAGATTCTCCTGGGCGGAAAATGTCAGCGAGGCTTCGAGGCGCTCGGCGGAGATGTTGGAGGCGGCGATCTCGCGGATCTTGCCCGCCTTCACCAGCTCGTCCAGGGTGGAGATGATCTCCTCGACCGGCACCGACGGGTCGTCGTAGTGGGTGTAGTAGAGGTCGACGTAGTCGGTGCCCAGGCGCTGGAGGGACTCGTCCAGACCGGACTTGATGGCGGCGGAGGAGAGTCCGCGGGGCTCCGGGGAGCCCGCTCCGACCTTGGTGGCGAGGACGATGTCGTCGCGGTTGCCGCGGGAGGCGAACCACTTGCCGAGGACGGTCTCGGACTCGCCGCCCTGGTTGCCGGGGGCCCAGGCCGAGTAGACGTCGGCGGTGTCGATGAAGTTGCCGCCCGCCGCCACGTAGGCGTCGAGTACCTCGAAGGACTCGGCCTCGTCGGCCGTCCAGCCGAAGACATTGCCGCCCAGGGAGAGCGGGAAGACGGACAGATTGCCGATGGTCTTGCGGGTCTCAGTCATACGTTGCTCCAACGCCCGCGACGGAGGGGTGTATTCCGCCCTTGGGGGCAGAAAAGGAACCGGCGGCCCTGGCGTCAAGGGGGGAGAGAGCGCCAGAGCCGCCGGAGCGAGGGGGGCCGTCGTTACAGCCGGGCCATCAGGGCCCTGCGGATCGAGTGGATCACGCGGGTGACGTTCAGCGCGCCGATCACGGGTTCAGCCCCTTGTCGCGCAGCCAGGGCATCGGATCGATCGGGGAACCGCCGCCGGGCCGGACCTCCAGGTGGAGGTGGGGGCCGGTGACGTTGCCGGTGGCGCCGACGCGGCCGATGGTCTCGCCCGCGGACACCTTGCCCGAGGTGACGACCATGGACGACAGGTGGCAGAACCAGAGCTCGGTGCCGTCATCGAGCTTGAGCACGATGCGGTAGCCGTACGAACCGGCCCAGCCCGCCTGCGTGATGGTGCCGCTGTGCAGCGCCTTGACCGGGGTGCCGGTCGGGGCGGCGAAGTCCTGGCCGGTGTGGTCGGCGGACCACAGGTCGCCGGCCTGGCCGAAGCCCGCGGTCAAGGTGTACGAGGCGACGGGGAGGACCCACCCGCTGGCGGCCTTGGCGGCGGCGGCCTTCGCGGCTGCGGCCTTGGCGGCCGCGGCCTTCGCGGCGGCCTCCTTCTCGGCCTCCGCCTTCGCCTCGGCGGCCTTCTTCTTGGCGGCGGCCTCGGCCTTCTTCTGCGCCGCCAGGTCGCGGGCCTTGGCCGCGGCCTGCGCCGCGTCGTCGGCGGCGGCCTTGGCGGCGGCCCGCACCGCGGCGTCGCGTCTGTCGTCGTCGGCCGCGGTCTGCTGACTCTCGGCCTGCCGCAGGATGCGGGTGCGCAGCGCCTCGCCGGAGTCGGTGGTGCTGGTGGAGAGGGCGGTCGCGGTGGTCTGGGAGCCCTCGTCGTCCCCCGTCAGGGAGCCGATGCCGGGCAGGTCCTTGGCGGCGGGCAGCTGAGCCTTGACCTCGTCGGCGACGTGGGAGAGGTCCGGCATGGAGATCGGTATCGCGGGCCGGTCCTTGGCGCTGGCCATGCCGCCCGCGCCGACCGCCGCGATGACGCCGACGCCGAGGACGGCGCCGCTGCGGGCCATGGCCCCGCCGCGCTGCTTGCCGACGCGGTGCTTGCCGCGCAGCGGGGCGATGGACTCCTCTGTGGGGTTCCACTCGTCCCAGTCGTCCCAGACGGCTTCCTTGGCGAGGGAGGACTCATCCGGTCCTCCGTCGGCTCCGAGGCCGACCGCGGGCCGGGCGCCGGCGTCGAAGCCGACTCCGTACGTGGTCGCCGTGCCGAGGCCGGTACCCGCTGAGCGGTACGGGGCTTGGTCCAGTACGGACCTGTTGGACGCCACCGGGGCGCACTCCTTTCCTTCCTTCTCGCCTACCGGGTTAGCTGACGGGTTCGGAGCAGGAAGGTCTCCTACGGGTCAGGTTCGACCCGATTCACCCCAAGGTGGTGGTTCCCCGGTTCCCTGGTGCTGGCGGTGCTGCTGGTGTGCGTGGTGTCGAGGGTGGTGCTGGCGCTGCACGTACGGGATTCGGCGACGGCGCACGGTGCCGCCCCTGCGGCGGCTGTGTGACCGCGCTGCGTTATCGAACGTTAATAGAGAGCGCGACATGATTCCAAGCTCTTCTGAAGAATCCGCGTAGCTTTGGCATGAACTTAGTAAGCAACAGGGGACAGATGGGGTCGTTTCACCCCAGTTGAAAAGGGTTGGTAAAAACCTCCGGCGAGCTGATCGTGCGTCAATCGTTATGCGTCGTCGTCACGGTCGACTACGGTCCGTGTGCGGAGTGGGGGCCGTGGTTCCGTTCGGTCCGGGCGGGCGCCGGACCGCGAGGAGCGCCATGTCGTCCGAGGCCTCCCCTCCCGTATGGAGCGCCACGTCGTCCACGAGCGCGTCGAGCAGCCCGCCCGGTCCGGTGAAGCGGAGGCCGCGCAGCCGCTCCTCGGGGACGTAGAACGTGCCGTGCGGGTCGCGGGCCTCGGTCACCCCGTCCGTGAACAGCAGCAGCGTCGCGTCCTCGGGGAACCGCAGCTCCGTCACCCGGTCGGGCCAGCCGCCCAGTTCGCCCATCCCCAGCGGCAGCGCGGGCGACTCCGGCTCCAGCGGCCGTACCTCGCCGTCGCCGGGCAGCAGCAGCGGCGGGGGGTGACCGCGGTTGATGAGGCGGAGGGTGGAGTCGCCGCGCGGGATCTCACCGAGGACGGCGGTGGTGAACCCCTCGAACGCCTCCAGCTCGGCCCGCCGCGCGCCCTCGCGCCGCAGCGCCCGCTCCAGCCGCCCCGCGAGCCCCTCCAGCGTCGCCTCCTGCTCCGCGGCCTCCCGGAAGGCGCCGACGAGGACCGCGACGACCTCCACGGCCTGGAGCCCCTTGCCGCGGACGTCCCCGACGATGAGGCGTACGCCGTGCGGGGTGTCCTGCACCGCGTACAGGTCGCCGCCGATCGCGGCGTACCGCTCGGCCGCCACGTAGCGCGCCGCGACGTCCAGCCCGGCGATGCGGGCGGGCGGCACGGGCAGCACGGCCCGCTGCGCCGCCTCCGCGATACCGCGCGCCGAGGCCAGCCGCCGGTCGCTTCGGCGGACGACGCGGTTGATCACGAGCGCGAGCAGGGAGACGGTGGCCACCGTGGCGATCTCGGTCGCGGCCTGGGTGGGGTCCTTCACGCCGTGCAGCTCCGCCAGCAGGCATACGGCGGTGAGGGCGAGGACCGTCGTGAGGATGGTCTGCCGCAGCGGGAAGAGGGAGGCGGCGACCAGCGGGGCCGCGGCGAAGAAGGGGGAGGCGGTGTACGGGGCCGGGGTGGCGAGGTCGAAGGCGACGCCGCCGAGCAGGAGGACGGCGGGCGTCCAGCGGGCCAGCCGGCGACCCGAGGACACCTGGGCGGCCTCCTCGGCGGAGACGACTCCGGCGGCCGCGCCCGGGCCCGGGGGCTCGGCGACGGGCGTACGGGCGGGCGTACGGACGCCCGTACGAGCCCTGCTCCCTCGCACCCGCACGGCCTCTCTCGCTTTCGCTGGTCCATGACCCCGTCATCAGGCTTCCGGGTGCCGGGGCGCGGGGCGAGCCGGTGGCGGCCATGTGGGTGCGTACCGTGCCCGGACGCCGAGCGGCCCCGGATGGCAGGCATCCGGGGCCGCGGGGTGAGCCGTGGCGTCAGCCAGGGCTCGGAGAGCGTCAGCTGGCTGCGGCCTTAGCCGCCGTTGCCGAGGGCGATGTTGCTGCAGTTGTTGCCGACGGTGATGTCGCCCGTGGGAGCAGTCCCGGAGACAGCCGCGATGGCGCCGGTGGCCGTGTCGCAGTCATTGCTCTGGACGGCCGCGGTGCCTTGGGTGAAGTTGATGCAGTTGTTGGCGACCGAGATCTCACCCGTGGCGGCGGCCACAGAGGCCGCGGCGATGGGGCCGGTGGACACGTCGCACGTGTTGGTCTGGATCGTCCCGAAGGGGGCGAAACCTCCGCCACCGAAACCGTGGGCGGACGCTCCCGCCGCACTCCCCATGACCAGAGCGCCTGCCGCGACGGCCAGGACAGCTACCTTCTTTCCGATGTTCACTTAATTTCCTCCAGAAGAACCGAATCCGCGGAAAACCAGACGATTCGATTCAACGAAGGGACATCCCTGACATCGAGGAGGCGCGCGCACAGATCACCCGGTAGGCCCACTGTCGGACCATCAGAGATCGACACCGAGGGCGCGGGCGTGGCGGTCGGCCGCCAGCTCCGCCGACACCTCGTCGAGGTACACCTCGCACACGAGTCGCCCGTCCCGGGTGAGGTTGTGCTCCAGCTCCCACAGCACGATCTCGTCCCCGCCCGCGAGCAGGAAGGCGTGCTCGTAGAAGCGGCACCAAGTGGCGTCGGGGCCGCCGGAGCGGCGGCGCGGCTTGGGGGCCAACGCGATGTCATGGGCGAACGCGGTCGTCAGCAGCCGCTCGGTCTCCTCCCCCGGCCGGTCCGGGTTCTCCGCGCGGCGCAGGACGCGGCGGGCGTGGTCGGCCGAGTTGTCGGCGATGTACGCGCGCTGAACCTCCACGGACTCGGTCGCATGGAGCATCTGGTCCGGCAGCCACAGCTGTAACCCGTCCAGCTCCTCCCAGCGGGCGCCGCCGATGCACCGGTGGACGCGGCGCTCGGCGAGCGCCAGGGCGTCCTCGTCCGCGTACAGCTCGAAGAGCGGACGGTCGTCCGGGCCGGTGTTGTGCTCCAGCTCCCACAGCAGCAGGCTGCTGCCGTCGGGCAGCAGGAAGACGTGCCGATACGTCGTGTACCCGCGCGGACCTGACGGTTCGTTGCACTGCCGGCAGGAACGCAGCTCGGACTGGTGCATGAGGGCGCTCCGCGCCCGGCTCAGCACCGCCTCGCCGATCTCGAAGCCGTTCTGCGCACGGACCAGCAGCCCGTCCATCAGCTCGGCGGGGGTTCCCCCCGCTCCTGAGTGCCCCACGTCTCTCCTCCCGCCCCCGGGTGACTACCTCGCGTACTCAGCGTAGCGGTGCGAACACGCGCCGCGCCTGTGGTTCCGCGAAGCAGCCGGTCGGACTTGTGCCTCACTCACCTCTGCGTCGTGACGTCAGGATGTATCACTTGTTCGATAGGTCGAACAAGCTTGGCGGCAGGGGCAGTTGCCTTGGTCGGCCACCGCACGGCCGCCCAGGCGCTCCCCCGGCGTCGTCTCCTCGCCACCACCACCCGTGGTCGCTCCCGGGCCCGGGACCCTTTCGGCGCATTCGCATAAGGGGGATTCAGGGCTCCACTGCTCCAAATAGCTCTTGCGTCGGCTCTCGTTAGCGGGATTCCCGGAGACACGCAGCGGAAGAACCGCACTATGCCGGACGGGTGAAGCTGGTCGGCGGCCCGAAGCCTTAACTGGTGAGCTTCGTTGTGTCATGCGTCCGTGAATTCGCGGAGCAACCCCAGACGGAGGATCAAGTGAACATCGGCAAGAAGGCAATCTTTCTGACCGCGGCTGCCGGCGCCCTGGTGATCGGCGGTGCGGGCGGTGCCCTCGCCCACGGCAACGACGGGCTCGCTGTCCAGACCAACCACTGCGACACGGCCACCGGCGTCATCGCATCCGTCGGCGGGACGGCTCCGACCGGCGACATCAACATCGGCGCGGACTGCATCAACTACACCAACGGCGGTGCGGTCTTCCAGAGCAACGACTGCGACACGGCCACCGGCCTCATCGCCCCGGTCGGCGCGGCCGCTCCGACCGGCGACATCAACGTCGGAGCCAACTGCGCCAACATCGCGGTCGACGACGCGCCCTACCGTCACTGAGGCGCTGACCCTCTCACGGGGTTCCCGCTAAACGGGGGAACTCGTGAGGCATCCCCCCGTTGGGACCCGCGGCCCTGGAAGTCTTCCTTCCAGGGCCGCTGCCACGTAAAGGCTTTTCAGGAGCCTGTGACGACTGCACCGAACGGGCACGGCTGCCGCGTAGAACTCATTTGGAGGCTTTTATGCATACGCGCAAGAGGACGGCGATTCTGGTCGCAGCCGTCGGTGCGCTGCTCATCGGCGGTACGGCCGGAGCCGAGGCCGCCGACGGCGGCCCCTCGCACCGAGCCGCCCCGAACGACGGAGGACGTCAGTCGAATCGCTGCGATACGAGTTCCGTCATCGGCGGAGTCACCCTCGCGGTGTCCGACATCGAGACGGAAACGAACTGTGTCAACTACAGCGAGTCCGGCGTGAGGGAGCAGAAGAACCGCTGCCGGACCCATTCAGTGATCGGCCCCGTCACGGTCAGCCTGACCGGCGCCGACGTCACTCAGCGGACCAACTGTGTCAATATCAGTAAGTCCGGCGAGGTGACGAAGCAGACCAACAAGTGCGACACGACCTCCGTCATCGGCCCCATCACCATCGCTCCTGGATCCGAGGTCATTCAGGAGACGCAGTGCAGCAACGTGGCCGGCTCGAGCGGCACCGCCAAGAGCGGAGGTCAGGGAGGCCGCGGCACGCCCTGAACCATCGGGCGCCGACGGACAACTCTCACCGTGAACGCGGCTCCGGGGAATTACCCCCGGGGCCGCGTTCGCATATTTATGACTCAATATTTATTACTCATCGCCCGTCATGAGAAATATTCCACGGAATTCACAACCGACTGAATATACCTTTACTGTGGCAGACGGGTGACGCGCCGCATTATCCCGGATCCTCATCTGCCGTGACTTCGTTAATCGGGTGTCTGCGGATCATTCGCGGAGAACCCGATATGGAGGCACCAGCACAATGCAGATCAGCAAGAAGGTAGCTCTCATGGCCGCGGCGGCCGCGGGCACGATGGTCGTGGGTGGCGCGGGCAGCGCGAGTGCGTTCGGCCTCTTCCCGACCGGCGATGGGGTCCGCCAGTCCAACTCGTGTGACACCCGTGTGGGCGACGTCGTGCCCGTGAACGTGGCCGCCCCGACCGGGGACATCGACCTCAACCCGGACTGCGTCAACTTCACCAACAGCCACGCGGCCTACCAGAGCAACGACTGCGACACGGCCACCGGCATCATCGCCCCGGTCGGTGGAGCCGCCCCGACCAGCGACCTCGACATCGGCCCCAACTGCGCCAACATCGCGGTCGGCGGCGACCCGGTGGTCGTCGTGCACCAGGACCCGCCGAAGAAGCAGAAGGAAAAGGCCAAGCACAGCAAGGCCAAGAAGCACACCAAGGCCAAGAAGCACGGCAAGAGCACCAAGGTGAAGGTCAAGACGCACAAGACCAAGCACTGACGGTTCGCGACCACGCCGAACGCCGCAGCGCCCCTGAAGGGATCACTCTCAGGGGCGCTGCGGATTTCACGGGAAGCCTCACCCGCTGCAGCCCGCGAGCGCCGGGACGCAGTTGTTGGGGTTGTTGCCGGTCACGTTCGTCGCCATCAGCGACACCGAACCGCCGTCGGAGAAAATGCCACCGCCCTGGCCGCCATTGGCCGTATTGCCGGTGATGTTGGTACCGACGATTTCCGTGCTTCCGGCGTGGCTGAAGAGTCCGCCACCATTAAGCGTGGCGATATTTCCGGAAACCGTGGTTGCCTGCAATTTCAGCGCACTGCCGAAGTTCGCGATACCGGCGCCGTTGCTTCCCGCGGTATTTCCGGTGATGCGTCCCCCACTGAAGATCATATTACCGATGGACGTCCAGATACCGCCGCCCTCGAAATTGGTGGTGTGGTTGGTCTCCAGCGTCACGGCGCTCAGGACGGAATTTCCGAAGTTCGCGACGGCGCCGCCGGTGCTGTTGGCGGTGTTGTCGGCGAACGTGCTGCTGCTGGCGTTCAGCGTGGCCCCCGTCCCGACGTGAACGCCGCCGCCGTCGTTGGCGGTGTTGCCCGAGAGGCGACTCAGGGAGAAGGTGCCCGTGGCGCCCGGGGCGACCTGGACGCCGCCGCCGATGCCGCTCGCCGCATTGCCGCTGACGGTGCTCCGTTGCAGCGTCAGCTTGCCCGCGTCGAGGATGCCCGCCCCGTCCACGGCCTTCCCGTTGGACACCGTGATCCCGCTGAGGGTCAGGGTGCCGCCGGGCGCTACCTCCGCGATGCGGAAGTCCGGTGCCGAGGCGCTGCGTCTGATTGTCGCGTCGGTGCCGGTGATGGTCACGTTGCCCGTGATGATCGGGAGACCGTCGGGGCCGTTGGCGCCCGTCGCCGCCGCCGAGGTGAGCGTGTACACGCACCCGGTGGCGAGGGAGACGGTCCCGCCCGCGGCCGCCTGGCCCACCGCGGCGACCAGCGCCGCCGCGTCCCCACAGGGCACGGTGGCCCGGGGCGAGCCGCCACCGCCCGCCCCGGTCTCCCCTTCCTCGGCCGACGCCGGCGCGGAAGCGCCCCACGCCAAGAGCGCCAGCACCATGACGGGGAGGGTTCCGCGGATGGTAGTCACGAGTCGCACGAGAGTCTCCTAACGCGTTTTCCCGGGAGGGCTCCCTGGGGACAACAGGCTCAGCCTGTGTGGCCAGGAGGCGTTCGGCATCCGCTCGGGCGCCGGCCGTGTGACCGCCGATCGGCGGCGCGCGAGGCGGGCGATGCCCCGGAAAAACGACGAAACCGCAGGTCAGCGATGCTGCCTGCGGTTTCCCGAGTGGGTCATCAGGGGCTCGAACCCTGAACCAATGGATTAAAAGTCCACTGCTCTGCCAATTGAGCTAATGACCCGCACCCCCGCAGCATAGCCCGGCCAGGGGGTCCGCCCGGAGACAATATCCCCCCGGGTCGAAAGGCCGTGCAACCGCGGGGGGTTGCACGGCCCTCATCGGCTTCGGTCAGCCGTTGCGCTTCCAGCGCGGCTTGTCGGTGCGGCGGTCGTGGGAGCGGCCGCCGGCGTTGCCGCCGCGGTGGTCGTCACGGCGCGCCGGGCGGTCGTCGCGGCGGTCGCGGTTGAAGGGGCGGTCCCCGCCGCGGTGGTTGTGGTCGCGGCGCTCGAAGGAGCGGCCTCCACGGTCGTCACGGCGGTCGCGGTTGAAGCCACCACGGTCGTCGCGGCGCTCGAAGGAGCGGCCACCACGGTCGTTGTCCCGGCGGTCCCGGTTGAAGCCACCCCGGTCGTCCCGGCGGTCCCGGCCACCCGACGGACGGTCGTCACGACGGTCCCGGTTGAAGCCACCACGGTCGTCGCGGCGCTCGAACGAACGGCCACCACGGTCGTTGTCCCGGCGGTCCCGGTTGAAGCCACCCCGGTCGTCCCGGCGGTCCCGGCCACCCGACGGACGGTCGTCACGACGGTCCCGGTTGAAGCCACCACGGTCGTCGCGGCGCTCGAACGAACGGCCACCACGGTCGTTGTCCCGGCGGTCCCGGCGCTCGAAGTTGCCCCGGTCGTCCCGGCGGTCAGCCGCCGGGGCCGTGGCCTCGGCCGAGCGCTGTGCGGGCACGAACGGAACGGCGTCCCCGGCGGTCTCGCCCGCCGCCGCGCCCGGCGCCTCGGCACCGGCCGTGGACTCGGCGCCCGAGGCGCCCGGGGTGAAGGTCTCGCCGCGCTCGCGCGCCGCGCGGGCCGCCAGCCGGTCGGCCTCCTCGCGCAGCTCGGTCGCGCGCCGCTGCGCCTTCTCCAGCTCCCGGGTGAGGTCCTGCGCCTCGCGCTCGGCCTGCTTGGCGGAGTTCGCGGCCGCCTCGGCCTGCACCTCGGTGAGCGAACGGGCGCCGGTGATACGGGCCACGTCCTCGTCGAAGACGCCCGCCCCGCCGACGATGTGACGGGAGGCGTCGACGCCCGCGTCCTCCATCAGCCGGAAGATCTGCCGCCGCTGGTGCGGCAGGGCCAGCGACACGACGGTGCCGCTCTGGCCCGCCCGCGCCGTACGGCCGGAGCGGTGCAGGTAGTCCTTGTGGTCACCGGCCGGGTCCACGTTGAGCACCAGGTCGATGCCGTCGACGTGGATGCCACGGGCGGCGACGTCGGTGGCGACGAGCACGTTGACGTACCCGTCCTTGAAGTCGGCCAGCGTCCGGGTGCGGGCGCCCTGCGTCATGCCGCCGTGCAGCGCGTCGGCGCGCACGCCCGCGTCACACAGCTGCTCGGCGACCCGGTCGCAGCCCAGCTGGGTGCGGACGAAGATGATCGTGCGACCCTTGCGCGCCGCGATGGCGGCGGTGACCGGGGCCTTGTCCTTCGGCTTCACCACGAGCACGTGGTGGGTCATGGTCGAGACGGCGCCCTGGGACGGGTCGACCTCGTGGGTGACCGGGTCGACCAGGTAGCGCTTGACCAGGCTGTCGATCTCGTTCTCCAGCGTCGCGGAGAACAGCAGCCGCTGGCCGCCGCTGGGCACCAGGTCCAGGATCTCGGTGACCTCGGGCAGGAAGCCCATGTCGGCCATCTGGTCGGCCTCGTCGAGGACGGCGATCTGGACCTTGTCGAGGGACGCGGCGCCACGGTCGATGATGTCGCGCAGCCGGCCCGGGGTGGCGACCAGGATGTCCACGCCACGCTCCAGCGCGTAGATCTGATTGCCCATCGAGGTGCCGCCGCAGACCACCTTGAGCTTGAGGCCGAGGACGTCGCCGTACGGCTGGAGCGCGTCGCTCACCTGCATCGCCAGCTCGCGGGTCGGGGTCAGGATGAGGCCCCGGGGGCGCTTCTTCTCGGTGTGGCCGCCGGCCAGCGAGGTCAGCAGCGGAAGACCGAAGGAGAGGGTCTTGCCGGAGCCGGTACGGCCGCGGCCGAGGATGTCCTTCCCGGCCATGGCGTCGGGGATGGTCGCGGCCTGGATCGGGAACGGCGTGGTGACGCCGTTCTGCGCGAGCTTGCGGACGATCTGCTCGGGGAGGCCGAGTTCGGCGAAGGTGATGTCGGGGCCCTTGGAGGTCTCGGGGGTGCTCTGCGCGGCGTCTTCGGCGCCCTCGGTGTCGACCGCGTCGTCCGCGGACACGTCGGCGCCGCGCTCGGCGGGGGCGGTGGTGGACTCTGCGCGCTCTACCGGCTGGGACTGCTCGACCGGCTGCGGCTGGTCGCCGTGGTCGCCCTGCTCGTCGATGGCGGGCATGACGGCGTGATCAGTGGAAACGGACATGCGAAATGCGAAACCTTCCGGAGTCTCGGCACGCGCCCAAACTCCGTGTTTTCGCAAACGACCGCCTCTATGCGGTCAGCCACGGGATGGCAAGGAACGCGCCTCGCGGCGCACTTCGATGAGGCGCCGGGCAAATGGGATCAAACGATCTACCACCATACGCACCTCCACCCCCCGAGAGCAAATTCGCTACGCCAACCGTCAATCCATGCCCCCGGCGCCCCGCATCATGCCGCCCGCCACGCCGTGCGTGACACCGCCCGTTAGCCCGCGCTACCCCGCGGGCTCGTCGGGTGCCGAAGCGGGCGGGGACGCCGGTTCCGAGGGGGTGGGCTTGGGGTCCGGCGCGCTCGGCTGCGGGCTCGACGGACGCGGCTCCGGGGCGGCCTCGGAGCCGGGCACGGGTGCGCCCGGCTCCGGCGGCGGGGAGGGCGCCGGGCGGTGCGCCCCGGAGCCGTGCTTCCCCGCCGACGGCGAGGGCTCGGCGCCGGGCTCGGCCTCGGCGGACGCCGTCGGTGAGCGGTGTTCGCCGCCCTTGCGCTGGTGGCCCTTGGCGTCCCGCGGCATGACCGTGTACGTATGCCCCTGGCCGTCCGTACGCACCACCACGCCGCCGCCGGGCTCCGCCGCCCCGCGGCCCTTGCCGGAGCCGCCGCGGTGCCGGTCGGGCTTCCCGGGGTCGTCGGAAATGCTCATGCAGCCGCCCAGGGCCAGGGCCCCGGCCACCAGGGCCACCACCACGGCGCTCCGCGCCGAGACGCGGGGGGCGCGCGAGGCGCCGGGCGCGTCAGGCCCGTCGGTCGCGTCGGTCGCGTCGGTCCGGGGGGAACGATCGGAGCGTGGAGCGGGGGTTCCAGACATGCGTGGGACACCTCCAGGCCGCAGGGCTGTGACGCAGTACCCAACTGGCCCCGCACCCCTTAGGACACGCGTGCGGCGTAACCCGCGCGCGGGAGGTGGCGCGTATCACTCGTGACCGCTTACCCGACGCTCACCCGTAGCCGAGCGCGTGCAGCCGCTCGTCGTCGATGCCGAAGTGGTGCGCGATCTCATGGACCACGGTCACCTCGGTCTCCTGGACCACGTCCTCCCGGGTCTCGCTCATGCGCAGCGTCGGCCCCCGGTAGACGGTGATCCGGTCGGGCAGGACGCCTGCGTACCACTCACCACGGTCGGTGAGCGGCGTCCCCTCGTAGAGCCCCAGCAGCTCGGGGTCGTGGGACGGCGGCTCGTCCTCCACGAACACCGCGACGTTGTCCATCAGCCGCGTCAGCTCCGGCGGGATCCGGTCCAGCGCCTCGGCCACCAGTTCCTCGAACTCCTCGCGCGTCATCTCCAGCACGTGGCCATTGTCGGACAGCCGACGCCGGAACGGGACGGTCCGCGCCCGGAAATGGCGCGGACCGTGCATGGCCGTACGCCCGGGAATGGCGGGCCGCGCGGCCGGGCATACGGGACCAATGGCCCGCGACCGCGCCCCTCTCCCCCTCGCCTCCGCCTCCATCGCCGTCGCCGCCGAGCGGCCGCGGCCGGTCGTCCGGGCCCTCGGGCTGGCCGCGGTGACCGTCCTCGGGGCCTGGATGGGGCTGCTGGTCGTCGGGAGCGTCCACGAGTCGGTGGGCCCGATGGACACCCGGATGACGCTCAGGCCGTCCCTCACCGGCGGCACCAAGATCAACGTCTCGCCGCTCGGCGCCCTCGAACTCCGCAGCCACCACGCCCCGCTCCGCCTCGACGTCGATGTGGACCGGCTCGACCCCATCCGGTCCGCCGCGCTGGTCGACCACCCCGAGCGGCTGTCGGGGCTGCAGGAGGAGGTGGCGGGCGACGTCGTCCGCGGCACCCGGGACCTGGCGGTGCGTTCCTGCGCGGCCGTCGTCTTCGGCGCCACCGCGCTGGGCCTGGCCGTCTACCGCCGCCCGCGCCGGGCGCTGGCCGCGGGCGGCCTCGCGCTGGGGCTGCTGGCCGCGTCCGGCGGCGCCGCGTACGCGACCTGGAACCCGAAGTCGGTGCTGGAGCCGCGCTATTCGGGGCTGCTGTCCAGCGCCCCGTCGGTGGTCGGCAACGCGCGCAGCATCGTCACCGACTTCGACGTGTACCAGCGGGAGCTGGCCCGGCTGGTGACCAATGTCACGCGCCTGTACGACGCGACCTCGACCCTGCCCGCCTACCGGCCCGACCCCACGACGATGCGCGTGCTGCACGTATCGGACATCCACCTCAACCCGGCCGCCTGGCACATCATCCAGTCGCTGGTCGAGCAGTACAAGATCGACGTGATCATCGACACGGGCGACACGATGGACCACGGCACCGCCGCCGAGAACGGCTTCCTCGAACCGGTCTCCGACCTCGGCGCCCCCTACGTATGGGTACGCGGCAATCACGACTCGGCGACGACGCAGCGCCATCTGTCCGGCCGCAAGGGCGTCCACGTCGTCGACGACGGCCGGACGGTAACCGTCGGGGGCCTGCGGATCGCGGGCATCGGCGACCCGCAATTCACCCCGGACCGCTCCGCCGCCGTGGCCGGTGACGCCGCCGAGCACCGGGCGGGCCGGGTGCTGGCCGAGGCGATCCGGGAGCGGAAGGCGGCGGGCGGGCGCGTGGACATCGCCGTCGCCCACAACCCCCTCGCCGCCCGGGAGATCGACGGGACCGTCCCCCTCGCCCTCACCGGCCATGTCCACCACCGCCGGACGGAGGTGCTGCCCGGCGGCACCCGGCTGATGACGGAGGGCTCGACGGGCGGCAGCGGGCTGCGCGCGGTGGACGACGCCGAGCCCGACAAGGTGCAGGCGTCGGTCCTCTACCTGGACCGGGACACCCGCCGGCTACAGGCCTGGGACGAGATAGATCTGGGTGGGCTCGGGCTCGCCAAGGCCGAGGTCAGCCGCCATCTGCCGGCCGAGAACCGGCCCGGCGCGACGCCGTCGCCGACCGCTCCGTAAACCGTTTTGGCGAACCCCACCGGCATCCCATATGCTTCTCGCGTCCCCGAAAGCGCCGTGAGGCGCCCAGGTGGGCCATCGGCCCTCATCGTCTAGTGGCCCAGGACGCCGCCCTTTCAAGGCGGTAGCACGGGTTCGAATCCCGTTGGGGGCACCCACATCATTTTGGCGCGTAGGCCGCGTCTCGCTGAGCGAGACGCGGCCTACGCGCGTTCGGCATGCATTGACAGCCACCCCGGGGCGTTTTAGCGTCCCCACATCTGGTTCGTAACCATAACCAGCGTTCATCTATACGAACGAATACCGAGCAGGTGTGAGCACACGTATGCGCATCAAGGACCTGGTGATCACCCCGATCGCCTTCCGCGACCCTCCCCTGCTCAACGCGGACGGCGTCCACGAGCCATGGGCGCTGCGCAGCATCGTCCAGCTGGTGACCGAGGACGGGGTGACCGGCCTGGGCGAGACGTTCGGCGACACCCTGCACCTGGACCGGCTCGCGGCGCTGCGCCCCCATCTGACGGGCCTGAGCGTGTACGCGCTGGGCGAGCTGTACGAGAAGGCGGCGGCCCTCTTCGACCACGCGGGCGGCAAGATCTCCTCGTTCGACCTCGGCAGGGTGCACGCGGCCGTCGAGGTCGCCTGCCTGGACGTCCAGGGCAAGCTGGCCGACCGCCCGGTGAGCGACCTGCTCGGCGGCGCGGTCCGGGAGGCGGTCCCGTACAGCGCGTACCTCTTCTACAAGTGGGCCGGGCACCCGGGCGCGGACGAGGACGAGTGGGGCGCGGCGCTCGACCCCGACGGCGTCGTGGCGCAGGCCCGCCGCATGATCGACCGGTACGGCTTCGGCTCGATCAAGCTCAAGGGCGGCGTCTTCCCGCCCGACCAGGAGATCGCCGCCATCCACGCCCTCCGCGAGGCGTTCCCCGGCCACCCGCTGCGGCTCGATCCGAACATCGCCTGGACGCCGGAGACCTCGCTGGAGGTCGCCCGCGCCCTGGACGGCGTCCTCGAATACCTGGAGGACCCGACCGGCGGCATCCCCGGCATGGCGCGGGTCGCCGCCGAATCGCCGCTCCCGCTGGCCACCAACATGTGCGTGGTCGCCTTCGACCACATCCCGCCGGCCGTCGCGCAGGGCGCGGTGCAGGTCGTCCTCGGCGACCACCACTACTGGGGCGGGCTTACCCGCACCCGCCACCTGGGCACCCTCTGCGACACCTTCGGCCTCGGCATGTCCATGCACTCCAACTCCCACCTGGGCATCAGCCTCGCCGCCATGACCCACCTCGCCGCCGCGACCCCCAACCTGACGTACGCGTGCGACACCCACTACCCGTGGAGCGCCCAGGACGACGTGGTGCGGCCGGGCGCGCTGGCCTTCGTGGACGGCGCGATCCCGGTGCCCACCGGCCCGGGCCTCGGCGTCGAGCTGGACGAGGACGCCCTCGCCCGGCTGCACGAGAACTACCTGACCTGTGGGCTGCGGAAACGGGACGACACGGGTTACATGCGGCGGGTGAACCCGGACTTCAAGGCGGGTCTGCCGCGGTGGTGACGGCGACGGCGTACCTGTACCCCTGGGACGTGGTCGGCGACCCGTCCGCAGCCGAGCGGATCGCGGCCCTCGGGGTGGACGCGGTGGCCCTGGCCGCCGCGTACCACTCCGTACGGGCCGCCACCCCGTTCCACCCCGCGCACCGGGTGGTCGACGCGCACCACGCCGCGCTGTACCTCCCGGTGCGGGACGCGGCGTGGTCCGGCTCCCGCCTGGTCCCGGGCACCCCGTCGTGGATGCCGGGCCCGGACGCGTTCCTGGAGGCCCGCGACGCGCTGCGCGCCGTGGGCCTGCCGGTCCACGCCTGGACGGTCCTCACCCACAACACCCGCCTCGGCCGCGCCCACCCCGACCTGGCCGTACGCAACGCCTTCGGCGACCCGTACCCGTACGCCCTGTGCCCCTCGTCCGCCGAGGTCCGGGCGTACTGCGCCACGCTGGTGCGGGAGGTCCTGGCGCTGGGCGAGCCGGACGGCCTGGTCCTGGAGGCGTGCGGGCCCCTGGGGCTGGGGCACGGCGGCCACCACGAGAAGACGGAGGGCGCGGACTGGGACGCGTCCGTGGACCGCCTGCTGTCGTGGTGCTTCTGCGGCGCCTGCCTGGCCCGCTACGAGGCGGCCGACCTGGACCCCCACGGCCTCCGCCGCCAGGTGGCCGACGCGGTGGACGGTGCGGCTCTCGCCCCGGCCCTGATGTCCACGATGCGCAAGATCCGCACCACCCTCACCGCGGACCTGCGCCGCGAGGTGCTGGACGCCGCCTCCGGCCCCCTGCCCCTGACCCTGCACGCGAGCGCGGACCCCTGGGCCACGGGCCCCTTCGCGACCATCGCCGACGCCGCCGCCCCACCCGTGGACACCCTGGTCGCCTCCGCCTGGACCGACGCCGACCAGGGCGCCGCCAACCTCGCCGCCCTCCGCCCCCTGGCCGCCCCGACCACGCGTCTCGCCGCCTACGTCCCGGCCCTCCCGCCCCGCCCGGCGGACCCTTCGGTCCTGGCCGCCGAATGGACCACCTGCCTGGCGGCAGGCGCGGACGAGCTGCACCTGTACCACGCGGGCCTCGCCTCCCCGGCCCGCCTGACCGCCGTCCGCACGGCCCTCAGCACGGCCCTCGACGCGGTCAGGACAGGGCCTGAGGTCTGATACGCTGATCCAGCGACATCGACGCGGGGAAAGCCAAAATCTCCGCCGAGAAGATCGCAGGCAGTACGACCCCCCGACGGAAACTCGTTAGGCCCGTACGCCGCCCTGTGCGAGACTCGTTCTCGCACACACGCAAGGTCCTGTGGAGCAGTTTGGAGTGCTCGCCACCCTGTCAAGGTGGAGGCCGCGGGTTCAAATCCCGTCAGGACCGCTGCGGCTGGGTAGCTCAGTTGGTACGAGCGTCCGCCTGAAAAGCGGAAGGTCGCCGGTTCGACCCCGGCCCCAGCCACCGCCGAGGAAGCCCCCGACGAGATCACTCGCCGGGGGCTTTGTCGTTGAGGACGACAGCCCGGGCATCTGGGCAGGGACAGCCTCAGGCGACGGTGTACTCAGCGTCCCCAAAGTCCGCGACCACCCGCAGTCGGCCTCCGAGCGCTTCCACGTAGGAGCGGATGGTGGCCAATTCGGCGCGGTCCAGTTCGCCATGCTCGATTGCCGAGACTCGAGGCGTGGAGACCCCCATGGACGCGGCAACTTGGCGCTGGGTAAGCGCCTGCTCACGCCGCACCTCCGCAAGGCGGTGAGCGCGCACCTCCGCGGTCAGTCGCTCCATCGCCGCCTGCTTCTCCTGCGCCGACCGCACCGGCAGCCCAGCGGCCTCACGCCGCTCCCGCGCCTTGCGCTTGGTCTCCTCCCAGCTCACCGCACTCATTCGTACTCCCTGGTTTCAAGATCGGCCAGATGCGCTTGGTAGCGCTTTTCAGCGATCGGGATGTTGGCCTCGTACCAGCCCTGCCAGTTTCCGGCCTTATCACCGGCCACGAGCAGCACTGCCCGGCGCACCGGATCGAACACGAAGAGGATCCGAATCTCGCTGCTCCCGGACGACCCTGGTCTCAGCTCCTTCAAGTGATGGTTCTCGGCACCTTTGATGCGGTCGACCAACGGACGGCCAAGCGTCGGGCCCGTTGCCGCCAACACGTCAATGGCGTCTTCTACCTGTTCGGCGCTGTCCCAGTCTTCCTCCGCCAGCGCCTCGAACCACGCCGCGACCTCCGCAACGAGGATCACTTCCCATTGAGCCACGCGGGCGATGTTAACGCAAGTGTTAACCCACGCCTACGCTGGCCGTCCATCGCGCGCCACGGCTCGGGGTGGGCGCCCGGGGCTGATCCACGAGCCTGTTCGCCAGTTTGGGAGGCGCCCGGTGTCGTGAGGAATACGGGCTGGTCCGGTGATGTGCCACCCAGGGTCACAGGCCGAAGGCACCGCCCTCGATGAGGATGAGCAGGCCGATGGCGATCAGGACCAGAGGCAGCACGATGTGGCCCCAGCGGGCGAGCGCCTTGGCGATGACGGGCCGGGTGGCGAAGAACTTGCCCGCGAAGCACCACACGGCAACGAGCACGAGGAACACCGCGGCGTACACGCTCATCCCGCCGATGCCGGCGGTGGCGAATACGGGCACGTAGACGCCGATGTTGTCGCCGCCGTTGGCGAAGGTGACCGCGGCGACCTCCAGCGGGCTCGGCCCGCCCTCCCGGGACTGTTCCTCCTCCTCGTCACCGCCGTCGTGGTGGTCTTTCCACGCCTGCCAGGCGGCCTTGAGGCCCAGCGCGAGCGGCAGCAGACCGAGGTAGGGGACGGCGGACTCGGGCAGGAAGGTAGCGCCGAACGCGGCGGCCACCGCCACGGCCAGGATCGCGGCGAAGCCCAGGTACTGGCCGAGCACGATCCGGCGAGTGGAGCCGCGGTGGCCGGCGCCCTGGGCGAAGAACAGCGCCAGGATCAGGATGTCGTCGATGTTGGTGACGGCGAACAGGCCGGCTGCCTGCCCGATGATGCCGATGTCCACGCGTACGTGCTTTCCTTCGAAGCGGGTATCGCGGTGACGCTACCGGGAGCCAGTTCCGCAGCGGTCGCGGGGCCAAGCTCGGTGCTGTCCCTTCCCGGCGCTTCACACTCTGGCTCGCGAAGCCCCGTTGGGCCTAGGCTCGGCTGATGACCTTGGAATGGCGACATGTCATCGTTCATTCGGCAGATCCGGCGGCCCTGGGGCAGTGGTGGGCCGAGGCTCTTGGTTGGGTTGTGGTCCACTCCTCCGATGTGGAGTTCGCGATCCGGCCGGAGCCTGATCGCTCGCCGGGGTTGGAGTTCGTCCTGCTCGATGAGCCCAAGAAGGGCAAGAGCCGACTGCATCTCGACTTCGTTCCTGATGATCAGGACGCCGAGGTGGCTCGCCTTGAGGCTCTTGGCGCACAGCGTGTTGATATTGGTCAGGGTGACCAGTCGTGGATTGTCATGGCAGACCCCGAAGGCAACGAGTTCTGTGTGCTTGGCCGACGGCCTCAGTGAGCACCCCTGAGCTGCTCTGCCTCAGGCACCGGCAGGATGCGGCTGGGGCGCCAGCACCGCGGAGACCACCGCGTGGGACGAGGTCATGACATCGGCCACGAATCGCAGCCGCCCGGTGTCGAGTTGGCGCAGTGCGCGGCCGTGGTCCGCGGCGACGACAAGAGCGGCCGCGAGCAGAAGAAGACGCCACAGGGCCATCACCGGGCGGCGCATCGCGCGGGGCAGTTCCGCCAGGGAGGCGTGCAGTCGCTCGCAGTGAAACGGGACATGGCGCTGCTCGTCGGACAGGATCCGCCCCGCCACGTCCGCGGTGAGCGAGTCGTCGGTGCCCTCGCGCAGGGCACGGTAATACCGCAGCGCCACCACTTCCGCGATCATCAGCACCAGCAGTTCCATACGCAGGCCCAGGAGACGCCGGAGCCGTACGAAGAGCACGTCGCTCCAGTGCCCGGGCAGAGTCGGCATGCCCCCGCAGCCAGCAGCCGAGCGAGGAGACGGGCGTGATTCCGTTCCTCGGCGATGAAGAGCCGGACCGCCTGCCCGTAGTCGGCGTCGCCGGCCTGGTCCGCTTTGCCGACGAGGTTGGCCCCGTCACCGTCCTCGCCGACCTGGAAGCGCTGGATGCCGGCCCACACCGCCGGATGCAGCGTCGCGCCCTGCTCCCAGTCCGGATCACCCTGGGCGTCCCTGTACGCGCGCTCGTCCTCGAACCGCCTTGTCCACTTGGCGAAGTCGCCCGTGTGCACCCGGTCTCCCGTCTCCTGGGCACAGCCACCGTGCCCCGGAGAGGGACGACGCACGCGGACGCCAAAGCGTTCCAGGCGGAAGGTCGCCGCGGAGAGGCCCCGATGGGGTTGGCCATCGGGGCCTTCGTATGCGCGGAGACCAAGCCGGGGCGGTCAGACCTTGGCGCAGATCGCGAAGACGCTGATGCCCACGTTGTCGGCATCGGTCTGGCGGCCCAGTCCGATCCAGCCCCTGTGGTCATCGGTGGGGAAGCTGCCGACGAGGATGGCGGTGTTGCCGCGTGCCTCGGCGCCGCCGCCGAGGACCTTCTTGCCCTTGGGGCAGTTCACGGTGCGCCGCTGGAAGTTCGGGACGTTCTCGTTGGGCAGCGTGACCACCTGGTACCCGGGCACTCCCTTGCCCTGGTGGGAGTGTCCATGCTTGCCGTGGTGGCCGTGCTCACGCTTGCCGTGGTGGCCGTGCCCGTGCTTGCTCTGGTGGCCGTGTTCACCGTTGCCGTGGTGCGAGTGTTCACGCTTGCCGTGGTCGCCGTACCCATGCTTGTCGTGGTCGCCGTACCCATGCTTGTCGTGCTGGGAGTGCCCATAGGAAGCGGACTTCTTGGCGCCGTGGTCACCCGCCTGGTAGTCGCCGTCTGCCGCCCACGCGACGCCCGGCGTCAGGGCCATGGCCAATACACCGGCGGCGATGACGAGCCTTCCGCGCATGTGTCTTCCTTTCATCGCGGGTCCCTGGAACGGGACCGACACGTGGGAATGGTGACCGGGCACAACAGGAAGTAAGTCGCAAAAAGACGTAAATCCTACTAATGAGGGATGGGTCGTCAGCGTATGGGTGCACTGCCTCTCGTACGGTCCATGGACGACAGCATTCGGGTTCGCGCGACCTCTTCCGGGGAGGCGGGGGCGATGGCGGACATTCACACCCGTGCTCGTTCCGCCTACTACTTGGCGGGGGGAGCGGCTGAAGAGGTCTCGGACAGCCCGGCCGTCTACGCGGAACGGGAGGCCGCGTGGGCTCGGGCCATCGCTTCGCCCGGGCTGGCCGCCCTGTGCGCCGAGGTCCGGGGCGAGGGGGTGGTCGGTGTGCTGGCGATGGGGCCGCCCAAAGACGCGGATGTCGATGCGTCGCTCTACCGGCAGCTGTTCCAGATTCATGTCCATCCGGACTTCTGGGGACGTGGGGTGGGCGGGGCCTTGCACGACGCGTTCACCGGGCACCTGGCGGCGGGCGGGTTCACCGGCGGTGTGCTGGAGCGGTGGGAGGCCAACGCGCAGGCCGGGAGGTTCTACGCCAAGCGTGGCTGGCACGAGGACGGCCAGCGGCGGGCCGGGCCCCGGGGCACTGACTACGTACGGATGCGGTTGAGCATCGGCTGATTGACGGGGCAACCCGGCGGTGTCTTCAGGGCGTCCTTGGGGCCATGGCCATTGCTTTTGCCCTCATCCAGAAGCTGCTGCGCTTCGCCCGGTTGCAGACGCGCAGCTGTGCGTTCGCCGTGGCCCTGCCTTCCGGGGCCGCGGCGTCCGCTGCCGGCCAAGGCCCGCGGCTTCTTCGAACGGCCCGCCGTGCGGCGCGCCTTGGACCGGGTGACCGGTGTCGTCCTGATCGCGTTCGGGGTCAAGGTCGCGGCGACGAAGCCCTGACGTCCCGGTGGGCGGAACGCCTTCGTTCCCGCGGGGGAAGCCGCGGCGAACAATCTCCGCCCAAAGCCGAGCGCGACATTGAGGAGTCGGCATGGCAGACGAGACGGGCGCCGCGCGCGAAGTACGCAAGGCAGTGATCGCAAGCTTGTTCGACAACGCATTGGAGTGGTACGACTTCTTCCTTTACGGCACGGCCGCCGCGCTTGTGTTCAACACCCTGTTCTTCCCCACCTTCAACCCGCTCGTGGGCACGCTCGCCGCCTTCGGCACCAACGCGGTCGGCTTCCTCGCCAGGCCGCTCGGCGGCATCATCTTCGGGCACTTCGGTGACCGGCTCGGCCGCAAGTCGATGCTGGTGATCACCTTGGTGATCATGGGCGTCGCGGGGCGGGGGCGTCCTGGCCGATCGCGCTGTCCCTCATCGGCATGGGCGCGATCACCGTGATCTCGGGGGCGGCCGCCCCCGAGACCAACCCGAACGTCCGCAAGGACCGCGAGGCCCCGGCGGCCCAGGACGCCGAGTCCGCGGAAACGCAGGCCGTCTGACCGGCCGTCCCGGCCGCCAGCGGTCGCGGCGATGATGAGGTCCACCGCCGAAGCACTGCGATGCTCGCCGGCCTGCGCCATGCGGTGCTGTACGGCGCCGACCCAGCGGCCTGCGTTCTTCGGCACGGACGCGTCGGGGTACAGGTCCGTGAACATCTCCACGATCTCGTCCTACTCGCGCCGGTTCCCAGCGCCGGAGCAGATGGCGAAGCTCGACGCGGCGAGGGGCGGGACGGCCCCGTACCCGTACTTCCCCTACCAGCGACAGGAAGGTTTCGCCCGGCTCAACCCGCCAGTGTGGTGATCGCCTTGGTATGGGACGAGGACAGGGGTACGGGAGGCGCGGGTGGGTAAGGGGCGCGCAGGCACCCGGGGCCGATCATGGCCGGTTCCGGCGTCCCCTCAACGCTCCGGGAGAGACATGGCAGCACGGCCGTTGACCTTCGTCGTCGGAACCGGGCGGTGCGGCTCCACCGCTCTGTCGGAGGTGCTGCGTCTGCACCCCCACATCCTCAGCCTGAGTGAACTGATGGCCTCCCTGGAGCCGAGCGCGCTGCCCGAAGGGCAGCTGTCAGGGGAGGAGTTCTGGGAGGTGCTGGCGAGCCCGCCCGCCTTCGCCAACCGGCTCATCCGGGAGGGCCTCGGGCTGCCGGAGCACACCTACCCCGGCTCGGCGCAGGGAGGGCGGTTCTCGGCGGAAGGGGGTGGGATCCCGGCGGTGGCGATGACGACGCTGCCGCATCTGAGCGACGAGCCGGACGCGCTGTTCGACGCGCTGCGGCCCGTGGTGTGCGCGCGGCCCCGGGGGCCGGTCGGGGACCATCACCGGGCCCTGTTCGACGCGCTGGCCGAGCGGTTCGGCAGCCGGTCCGTGGTGGAACGGTCCGGGTTCTCGCTGCGGCTGGTGCCCCGGCTGCGGGAGGTGTTCCCCGAGGCGCGGTTCGTCCATCTGTACCGGGACGGGGCCGACTGCGCGCTGTCGATGAGCCGCCACCCGGGCTTCCGGATGATCCAGCTGATGCGGGAGGACGGCGATGTCCCGGGCGAGCTGGCCGCGTTGATGAGCGACGAAAGCGCCGAGGTCAAGACCCTGCTGACGCGGCCCGTGCCGCTGACCGCCTTCGGGCGGCTGTGGTCGGACACCGTGATCGAGGGGCTGGCGCACCTCGACGCGCTGCCGGGCGGGCTGGTGCTGCCGCTGTCGTACGACGCGCTGCTCGACGCCCCCGACGCCGAACTCACCCGCCTGGCGGCCCACCTCGGCGTCGAGCCGCTGTCCGGGTGGCTGGCCGGGGCGCGCGTGCTGCTGGACGGCGGGCGGCGGGGCAGCGCCGAGCGGCTGCCGCCGGCGGAGCTGGCCGCGCTGCGGGAGAGCTGCGCGGCGGGGGCGCGGGCGCTGGGGGCGTAGGGCGGCCTACGGCACCCCCAGGGTGGCCGCGGGGGTGCCGCGCCGGTGTGCGGCGGCGGGGCGGGGACCGTGCCGGTGCCCGGCGCATGGCCGGTGGCTGGCGCACGGCCGGTGCCCGACGCAGGGCCAGTGCCCACCCCGTGCCCGCCACGAAGCCAGTGCCCGACGCACGGTCAGTGCCTGGCGCAGGGCCGGTGCACGGCCAGTGCCCGGCACGAAGCCGGTGCCCGGCACGAAGCCGGTGCCCGGCGCAGGGCCGGTGCCCGGCGCACGGCCAGTGCCCGGCACAGGCCCAGTTCCCGGCGCACGGCCGGTGGCCAGCACAGGGCGGTGCCCGACGCACGGCCGACGCCCGGCACACGGCCAGTGCCCGGCGCACGGCCGGTGCCCGTCCCGGGCCGGGGCCGCGGTCCGTCCTCGGGGGCCCCGGCCCGTACGGCCCTCGGGGCCCGGGGCGTGCCCGGGGATCCAGCCCCTCCGGCGATTGAGGAGCGGGGCCCGGGGCGGAGCGCCGGATTCGGGAAGGGGCGGGGTGGGCAGCGGACCTTCGCCGGACGCGCCGTCAGTAGCCCGCCTTGGCGTTGACGCGGCGCGGATAGTAGCGCTCGTCGCCGCGGCGCTCGTAGTTCTTCCAACGGGGGGCGTCGCCTGTCGGGTGGTCGCCGAGGATGGTGACGCGCTGGCCCTTGCGGTAGGCGGAGTAGTCGTTGATGGCCAGGTGCTGGGTCGCCCTGTTGTCCCACATGGCCACCGCGCCGGGCTGCCAGCGGTAGCGGCAGTTGAAGATGGGCTGCTCGGAGTGCTCGAAGAGGAACTGGAGCACCGTGTCGCTCTCGTGCCTGCTGAGCTGCGGAATGTGGGACGACCACATGCGGGTGACGTACAGCGAGCGGCGCCCGGTCTCCGGGTGGACCCGCACCACCGGGTGCTCGGCCTTCATCTCGCCGACTTCGGGCGCCTTGAGGACGTGGACGGCGGTCAGCCCGTCGAGCATCTCGCGGTACGGCTCGGACAGCGTCTCGTACGCCAGGTACTGGTTGCTCCACATCGTGTCGCCGCCGGACTCCGGGCAGGTGACCAGGTGGAGGATCGAGGCGACCGGCGGGTTGGGGCTGAAGGTGACGTCGATGTGCCATTCGTCGGCCTTGCCGCCCTTGTCGGACTCGATCAGGGCCAGCTCCGGATGGCCCTCGACCTTCGGCAGGAACGGATGCACCTCCACCTCGCCGAAGCGCTTGCCGAGGGCGATGTGGGCCTCCGGGGTGAGGTGGGACTGGTCCGGGAAGAAGATCACCAGGTAGCGCAGCAGCAGTTCGCGGATCCGCTCGAAGTCGGCGTCGCCGATGTCCGTCAGATCCATCCCGAAGATCTCCGCGCCGAGGGCGCCGGACACC
Source organism: Streptomyces sp. NPDC021212 (assembly GCF_044332925.1). Lineage (NCBI taxonomy): Bacteria > Bacillati > Actinomycetota > Actinomycetes > Kitasatosporales > Streptomycetaceae > Streptomyces > Streptomyces sp. NPDC021212. Next base: position 624,988 of record NZ_JBIRPZ010000004.1, on the reverse strand, counting down.
GGGCGTACGACTGCTTCCTGTTTCCGCATGAACACGGTCCTTTCAGGTCTGGGGGACGCGGTGGGCGCGGGGGTCGGGCAGGACGCCGAGCTGGTGGAGGCGGTCCAGAAACGTCATCGGCCGGGGGCCCAGGCCGGACATGTTGTACGTGACGGTGTGCAGCAGCCGGGGATTGCGGCCCGTGAAGCGGACCGCCCGGCGCCCCACGACCCGGCCGCGCCAGGTCAGGTCGGTGACCATGCGGGCCGCGTTGTCGCTGGTGGTGGCGGCCTGGGCGAGGATCGGCCGCCGCTCGGCCTGGTAGGCGCGAAGGGCCGCGTCCACGGTGGTGGGGGACGGAGGGAGTCCGTCGAGGTGGTCGGCGAGTTGGTCGGCCAGGGATGCCGCGCAGGTGATCGCGGTGTTCATGCCCTGGGCGGCCATCGGGTGCACGGCGTACGCGGCCTCGCCGACGAAGGCCATCCCGGGGACGGCCAGCCGGGGTGAGAGGAAGCGGGACACCGGCAGCATCTGCCTGCTGTCCAGACCGGCCAGCAGCGGCCCGGCCAGCGGCTCCAGCGCGGGCACCTCCGCCACCACGCCCTCGGCCCAGGCGGCCAGGGCCGCGCGGTCGCGGGCGCCGCGCAGTTCGTCGGGCGCGGTCTGTACGTACAGCCGCACCCGGTCGCCGGGCAGCGCGTACACCAGCCTCAGCCCGCGCGGGCTCAGGTACGCCGAGAAGTCGTCCGGGCGGGGCGCGCCCGCGAGGTCGAACGACACCAGGCGGTGCGGGTAGTCCACGCGCCGGGCGCCGATGCCCGCCGCGCGGCGCAGCCGGGACGAGATGCCGTCCGCGGCGACCGTCAGCGGCGCGCGGACCTCGTACCGCCGTCCGCCCTCGGTGACGGCCACGCCGCTGACGCGGCCGCCCGGGCCATCGCGCAGGGCCTCCTCGACCAGGGCGCCCCGGCGCACCTCCACGGTCGGGCCGAGGCCCTCGGCGAGCGCGTCCAGGATGGTGAGGTGGTCGTGGGAGAGCAGCCACCGGTCGCCCTCGGGAAGTTGGCCGTAGTCCAGCGCCATCAGCGGCGTTCCGGCCGGGTCCCGGACCACCAGGTGGCCCAGCCGCACCCCCGCCCGTTGCTCCAGCAGCCGCTCGGTCCCCCAGCGGCGCAGGACGCGCAGCGCGCCCGGCTGGAGCACCTCGCCCTTGGCGACCGGGCGCAGCCGGGGCTGCTTGTCGACGAGGAGGACGCGCAGCCCCAGTGCGCCCAGGGCATGCGCGGAGGCGAGTCCGCCGGCGCCCGCGCCGCACACGACGGCGTCGTACCGCGTACTCGTCCCGCTCATGCGGAGCCCTCCGCCGGTCGATCCACCGGTCGCAGGGACGCGGTGCGCAGCCCGGCCAGGGCGCGGAGCGCGAGCCCGGAGGCGATCAGGTCGTCCGCGTAGCGGTAGCAGAAGCGGATGTACTCGTTCACCGGCGATCCGGCCCAGCCGCCGTCCGGCCGCTGGGCATCCGTCAGATGGTGCGCGGCGGCCGTCACGGGCCGCGAGCCGGGGTCGTGGCCCGCGGCGAGCAGGGCGTACAGCGCCCAGGCCGTGTCCTCCACCGTGCCCGGCGCCGCGCCGTCCTCGCCCGCGGAGGCGCCGCCCCAGGAGCCGTCGTCGTGCTGGGCGCGCAGCAGCCACGCGCTCGCCCTGGCGGCCGCCGGGTGCGCGGCACCGACCGTGCGGCACAGGGTTTCCAGCACCACCGACGTGCCCGCCGTACGGCCCCGGTACCACAGGGCCTCGTACGAACCGTCCGCCCGCTGCTGGGCGATGAGCCAGCGCACGGCCTTCGCCACGCGCCGGTCACCGGCGCCCGCGCCGTGGTCCAGCAGCGCGCGGACCGCCTTGGCCGTCATCTGCGGGCAGGGGCCGAAGCCGCCCGGCTTGCTGTTCCGTACGGCCAGGCTCCAGGAGCCCGCGGAGTCCTGCGTACGGGTCAGCCAGTCGATGCCGCGCCGTACGTGCGGGTCGTCATCGCCGCCGGGGAGGCGGAGCAGCACCGAGCTGATCTCCGCGGTCTCCAGCGCCATGGGCCAGCTGTGCGCGCTGGAGAAGCCCCAGTAGCCGGGCGGGCAGCCGAGGGCGGCGAATGGGGTGTTCTGCTGGCGCCCGTGGAACATCGCGCGGGTCGGCGTCAGCCGGGGGTCCTGTGCGTACCCCGCCTCCAGGAGGGCGGAGGCGGCGAAGCTCGACCAGGTGACGTCCAGCGGCATCAGCTCCCACCCGCCGTCCGCGTCGGCCGCCGACCGCAGCCACCCGGCGGCGGCCCGCACGATGTCCGGGGCGAGACCGGAGCGGGCGGTGCCGACGCAGATGAGGCCGGTCAGCCAGGGGTCGGTGCTGAACGCCCCGCTCCCGCCCTCCCGTTCGTACGCCTCGCGGACTATGGCCAGCGCGGCGGGCCGGGCCAGGGCGTTGAACCGCCGCCGCACCAGCCCCTGGGTGCGGCGGCGCACCGTGGCCTGGCCGAGCGCCATGCTCGCGAGGATCGGCAGCCGCAGGCTGAGCAGCCGCCGCGCGGGCCCGGGCAGCAGCAGCAACTCCAGCGGGAGGCGCGGCAGCGCCGCCTCGTCCAGCCGGCCCGCGAGGGCGCCGAACTGCCGGATCAGCCCCGCCATCACCGGCTCCGGCAGCGCCTCGGGGCCGCCCAGCTGGGTCAGCCGCTGCCGCCCGGCGCGTACGGCGGGGTCCGCGCGGCCGGGGGCGACCAGGTCGAGCGCGTCGGTGACGACGGCGGTGGTCAGCACCTCGTCGGGCACGCCGCGCATGGCCCATCCGCCGCTGTCGCGCTGCGCCTTGACGAGCCGGTCGACGCCGCGGGCGGTCTCGGGGCCTGTGGCCTGGGCGAGGTGGAGGGCGATGAGGGCGAGGGCGGTGTTCGCCGGGGAGAACCGGTCTTCCGTCGCGTCGGGGGAGAACACCCCGTCCGGCCGCCGCCGGGCGAAGAGCGCCTCGGCCCCGGCCGCGACGGCGGCGTCGATCCGGTCGGTCGACAGGGGGGTCACCATGGGCTCGGACGGTCCTTCCGTAGTGCGGCGCGGAGGGGCTGCTGCGGATCGTCGGCACCGGAGGAGCGGTCGCGCGGTGCGCCACGTTCGGGGTCGGGCCCGGCCGTATCCGGCGCCGGGTCGGTGTGCGGGTGCGGCAGCGGGGCGGGGTGCGGGTGCGGGTGCGTGCGCCGGTCCGGGCGTGGATGCGGGTCCGCAGGCCGGTCCGAGTGCGGGTCCGGGCCCCTGTCCCGGTGCGGGTCCGGGGCCGGATCCAGACGCCGGTCCGAGTGCCGATCCGGGGCCGGGTGCGGTTTTTGGGCCAGGTGCGAGTCCGGCAGCGAGCCGGGAGACCGTTCCGAGCGCGAGTCCGGCAGCGGGTCCGGAGACCAGTCCGGGATCGGGGTCAGGTGCCGTTCCGCGCCCCGGCTCAGGTGCCGTTCCGCGCCCCGGGCCGGGAGTTCCGGGTCCGGGAGGGCACTCAGACGTCCCGGAGTCGCGTCCGGGCGCGCGTCGGAGCGGATGCGGGGCTCCTCGGGCCGGGGGGTGTCCGGGGGGAATTCGTGGCGGGCCCGCAGGCGGGCCTGGGTCAGGAGGCTGAGGGCGAGGAGTGGGATCAGCAGCGCCAGGGCCGGGGGCAGGCCCCAGCCGCCGGACAGCACCGCGGCCGCCAGGATCAGGCGTTCGGCGACCAGGACCTCGTGGGCCCGTAGCGCCCGCCCGGGGGTCAGCGGGGCCGCGCCGCGCAGGAGCGGGGTGAAGGCGCTGATGCCGCAGGCCGCCGCGACGGCCAGGAGGGTGCCGAAGGCGGCCCGGCCGCCGGGGGCGGTGAGCGGTACGCAGGACGCGGCGATGACGAGCGCGGCCGCGTACAGCAGGGCGGCGGTGCGCGCCGCGTAGCGGACGCCGCGGAGGACGGGGAGCGTGCGGTAGCCGCCGCTGCGGTCGCCGTCGACGTCGCGGAGGGTGCCGACCAGGTTGGACGCCGTGTCGTGGGCCCAGAAGGCGACGGCGGAGAGCAGCACCGCGGGCCACCGCGGCTCCGTTCCGGCCGTCATCGCCCCGAAGACGACCGTGAGGGCCGTCAGCGCGCCCCGCACCGCGTTGCCGGACAGCCCGCGGCCCTTGAACACCTTGCTGTACGCGACGATGCCCGCCATGCCGCCCGCGACCAGCAGCAGCGCGGGCCAGGCGGCCAGGGCGGTGACGACGGCGGCCGCGACGGCGCACAGGACACCGGAGGCCACGGCCGTGCGGGGGCTCAGCCGCCCCGAGGGGATCGGGCGCTGAGGTTTGCCGATGGCGTCCAGGTCGCGGTCGAAGTAGTCGCCGAGGTAGTGCCCGGCGATCCAGCTCAGGGTGGGCACGGCCCAGGCGGCCCACAGGTGCGCCGACGAGGGTGAGCCGTCGGCCAGGGCGGCACCGGCCAGGCCGACCAGGCCGGGGTAGGAGAGGGTGTACGGCCTCCAGGTCTGCAGATGCGCCCCGCAGCCGGTGACGAGCGCGGTGGCGAGCGCCCCGGACACGGTCATCGCTCCCGGTCGGCGGAGAAGTCCGCGATGGCGGCGAGCGCGGCGGAGCCCTCGGTCGGCGGGAGTTCGGCGAGGCGGTTCTTGGCGTGGGCGACCTCCGCGCGGGTGCGCTCGCGGGCGGCCGCCAGCGCGCCGGTGGAGTCCAGGACGCGGCGTACGGCGTCGTGGGCGTCCGGCGCGGGGAGCGTGCCCCGCAGCGCGGTCCGCAGGGCTTCGCGGTCGGCGGCGTCGGCGCGCTCGTACGCCAGGAGGACCGGGAAGGTGGGGCGTCCGTTGGCGGTGTCGCTCAAGCCGGACTTGCCGGTGGCGGCCGTTTCGCTGGTGTACGGCAGCAGGTCGTCGTGCATCTGGAAGGCGAGCCCGAGGTGTTCGGCGTAACCGGTGAGGGCCCGCTGCGCGGTGGCGTCGCCGCCGCCGAGGAGGGCCCCGGCGTGGCAGGCGCCACGGAAGAGCGCACCGGTCTTGAGCGAGATCATCATGAGATAGGGGTCGAGCCCGCACCGCACGTCCCCGCACAGTTCGGCCTCCATCGCCTGGCCGCGGCACAGGTCGACCCCCGCGCGGGCCAGGACCCGTACGGCCTCCAGCAGCCGCTCGGCGGGCAGGCCCTGGTCGGCGCACTCGGTGACTGCGGCGAACATGCCCATGATCAGGGCGTCGCCGGTGACGACGGCGTCGGCGACCCCGTACCGCGCCACGACCGTGGGACGGCCGCGGCGCAGCGCGTCGCCGTCGATGACGTCGTCGTGGACGAGCGACCCGGCGTGCAGGTACTCGACGCCGAGCGCGGCGGGCAGGCTCTCCTCGTAGCTCCCGCCCACGGCCCCGGCCGACTCCACGACCAGCAGCGGGCGCAGCAGTTTGCCCGCGGGCAGCAGGGCGTAGCGGGATATCCGGTGGACGCGCTCGCCGCCGGACGGCCAGCGGGATTCGAGGTCGCGCAGCAGGCGGGCGAGGGTCGGGTGGGCGGCGGAGAGCGGATCCGCGGGGGCGGTCACCGTGGTGTGCGGGGCGCCGGTCACGGCGCCTCCTCGCCGGCGCGGGCCGCCCCTCCGGTGTGCCCCTCCGTGTCGCGCAACTTGGCGGCCAGCAGCGCGAACGCGTCGTTCGCCGCGGGCTCGGCGATGGTCACCCGTACGCCCTCGCCCGGCTTTCCGCACACCAGCACGCCGTGGTCCGCGCAGAACTGGGTGAACCGCTCGACGCCGGACTCCATCGGCAGCCACAGGAAGTTGGCCTGGCTGGGCGTCACGTGCCAGCCCTGTTCGGTCAGGACGCCGTACAGCCGCTCCCGCTCGCGGGCGGTGTCCTCGCACTGGCGGCGGATCGCGGCGGACTCGGCGAGCGCCGCGACCGCCGCGGCCTGGGCGGCAGCGCCGACCCGGTGGAACATCAGGGCGCCGCGCAGCGGGGCGAGGGCGCGCTCGTGCCCCACGAGGTAGCCGACGCGCAGGCTGAGCAGGCCGTACGACTTGGAGAAGGTGCGCACCACGCACACCCGCTCGTCCTCCCGGTACAGCTCGATGCCGTGGGCGACGGCGGCGGCGTCCGTGTCGGCGAAGTCGATGTACGCCTCGTCGATCAGCACGGTGACGTGGGAGGGCAGCAGGCCGAGGAAGCGCCGCAGCGCCGCCTCGCCGACGGCGGTGCCGGTGGGGTTGTTGGGGTTGCAGACGATGACCAGGCGCGTCTGGTCGGTGACGGCGGCCGCCATCGCCTCCAGGTCGTGGGTCTCGTCCCGCAGCGGCACCCGAACGGTGCCGGAGGCGGCGTTGGCCGCCATCATCGGGTACGCCTCCCAGGACGGCCAGGCGTGCACGGTGTGGGTGTCCGGTCCGGTGTGGCCGGAGAACAGCAGCTGGAGCAGCGCGCCGGAGCCGGGGCCCACGGCGACGTCCCCGACCGGCACCCCCAGGTGCTCGGCGATGGTCCGGGACAGGCCGAATCCCAGTGCGTCCAGGGTGCGATGCGCCTCGGCGGCGGTTTCGGATACGGCCCGCAAGACGGCTGGAAGGGGTGGGTGGGAGGTCTCGTTCAGCGACATCTGATGCTGTACGGCGCCCTGCGCGAGCACCGGTTGCATTCTGTTCCAGCCGTCTTTGTCAGACATGTTCCATTCCAATCCGCGGAAATTCTAGGGAAATCCCGCAAGGTTTGGATCGGCAGCGCACCGAATGATGGGGGTGGTCGGTGGTGGAGGCGGCGGCGGCGAATACGAAAATCAGCCCGGCAGACCCGGCGAACCAGGTGACCAGCGGCCGCCACGGCGTCGCTTCCACGAGTGTGGGGGCGCCGGGACCATACGTCCAATAAGGATCTTCCCGGCATCCATAAACACCTTTTACAGTGTTCATGTGCTCGACATCCATCAGTTGGCGGTCATAGCAGGCGTGGCGCGCGCGGGTTCCTACACCGCCGCCGCCGAATTACTGGGTTACACCCAGCCCGCCGTCAGTTACCGCATGCGCGCGCTGGAACGCACCATCGGCGTCCAGCTCGCGGTCCGGTCCGGGCGCGGGGTGCGGCTCACCCCGGCGGGCCACCGGCTGGCCCAGCACGCCGAGTCGGTGCTGTCCGCGCTGGGGGCCGTCGAGGACGAGTTCCGTACGTACGCCGCCCACGCGCGCGGCATGGTGCGGGTGTCCGCGATCCACAGCGCCTGCGCCTCACTGCTGCCCGGCGCGGTGGCCCGGATGCGGTCGGCCCGGCCCGATGTGCAGATCGTCCTGGAGCGGGCCACCTCCCCGGACGCGTACCGCTCGCTCCAGGACGGGACGACCGACGTGGCCCTGGTGAGCGTCCGCGACGGCGCCCGCCCGGACGAACCGGACGGCGGCACCGCCCCCGAGGCCGATGTGGTGGACCTCCCGCTGATCAGCGATCCGCGGTGTGTGCTGCTCCCGGTCGACCACCCGCTGGCCGGCCTGCGGACGATCCCCCTCAGCGCGCTCGCCGACGAGTCCTGGGTGCTGGACGAGGACCGCGACGAGTTCACCGCCGCCTGCGCCCGGGCGGGCTTCGAGCCACGCACCGTCGCCCTCACCAACGACCCCTCCACCGCCCACGACCTGGTCGCCCACGGCGTGGGCGCGGCCGTCGCGGAGGGCCTGGCGCTGCCGCCGCACCCCGACCCGCGGGTGGTGGCCCGCCCCCTCCGCGACTGGCCGCCGCGCCGGGTACACGCCCTGCTGCGGGCGGAGTCGACGCGGGCCCCCGCGGTGGAGGCGCTGCTCACGGCCCTGCGGGAGGTGGTGGAGGAGACGGGTGCCGGCAGGGTGACGGGATGGGGTAGAGTAGATCTTGCAACACCGCCCCGAGGGGCGGAAGTTGATGCGTCGGTCGTCTAAGGCAAGATACTCGTCTCCAAACGAGGGATGTAGGTGCAAGGCCTGCTCGGCGCTCCATAAGAGATCCCCCTTCTGGTTCCAGGAGGGGGATCTTTCGTGCGGGCGGTCAACGGAGAAGGCTTGCGTAGATCGTCTTGCCCCGGCCGCGGGTGATGGTCACTTCCCGGGACAGACGGCGGACCATGTGCCAGCCGAAGCCGCCGGTGCCGGTGCTCAGGTCGGGCGGGCGGGCCCGGGGAACCGCCGGGTTCGGGTCGCTGACGGCGACGGTCACCGTGTCGGGGCCGGCGGAGAGTTCGAGGGTGTACCGCCCGCCCCCGTGGCGCAGCGCGTTGGTGGCGAGTTCGGACACCACCAGGAGGATGGCGTCGGCCACGTCCGGGTGCGGGGGCGGGTTGAGCCCCCTGGTGAATGCCCTGGTGACGGCACGGGTGCGCTGAATACCGCCAGGACTGTCACCCCGCACCACGGTCGAGGCCGTGGGCCGAGCGTTGGCGATCTTCGTGCCGTTCATACACGTACACCCCACGTCGGATCGGATATGCCGCTTGCAGAGGCTCGTGTGCCCGCTGTTCCGCTCCGCACGCTTGACTGGCTCCGGCACTCCAGCTCTTCGATCTTCTCCGTCGATGAAAATCTGTCGTGGTGACTGTAGACATCAGCGGATCGCGAGAGTTAGATTTCCTGTCGTAGTCACGGCGCCCCGATGAGGGCGCGGCAGACGGACGACGACTAAGGAGGCCGACATCATCAGGATCGCCCGGGCGAGGAGTTGAGTCCGCTCGGGTACCGCACGCCCCGGAAGGGAAGGTGGTCCCCGGTCAGATATCCGCGATCCCCGCATACCTGTCGCCTCAGACAGGTTCGCGGACAATGGTGTTGAACCCCTCGGGGCCCTGGAGCCGATTCGGCGCCAGGGCCCCTCGACGCGCGACCGACGACATGAAGACGAGGTGTCCATTGGCCGAAGACAGGCAGCACAGCCGGCTGGACGATGACGACTACCCCGCGTACACCATGGGCCGTGCCGCCGATCTGCTCGGCACCACAGCGGCCTTCCTGCGGGCCATCGGCGAAGCCGGTCTCATCGCGCCGCCGCGCTCGGAGGGCGGCCACCGCCGCTACTCGCGCCACCAGCTGCGCATCGCCGCCCGCGCCCGTGAGCTCGTCGATCAGGGCACCCCGATCGAGGCCGCGTGCCGCATCGTCGCCCTGGAGGACCAGCTCGAAGAGGCCCGGCGCACGAACGACGAACTGCGGCACGACATCCCGGCGCCCCGGCGCGACGGCGATTGCGCGGCGGGCCCCCGGATGGGGTAACGTAGATCTTGCAACGCCGCCCCGAGGGGCGGAAGTTGATGCGTCGGTCGTCTAAGGCAAGATACTCGTCTCCAAACGAGGGATGTAGGTGCAAGGCCTGCTCGGCGCTCCATAAGAGATCCCCCTTCTGGTTCCAGGAGGGGGATCTCTTCGTCTGCGCACTCACCGCACCGGCGTCGCCCGGGTGCCGACGCCGGCGCCCGCGGCGGAGGACAGGTCCAGCTCGACGCCGCGGCCGCGCATCCGCAGGATCCCGAAGACCTGCTGCTCCTCGACGGCCGGCGCGGCGGCGGGGCCGCGCCCCGGTGGTTGGTCACGACGGCGAGGGGGATCCGGCGCGGGGTGGGGTTCGACGTGGCCCGGACAACACCCGGCGGAAATGGTTCGCCAGTCGTTTTGCCGAGGTGAGATCCTGGGATCCGTATGTCCACGACTCCTGCCCCCGCCCTGTCCGCCCTCCTGGAGCGGCTCCCCGAGCTGATGCTGCGCGACCAGCAGCGGCTGGGGCGCCGGCTCGACGGCGCCCGCCGGATCCGCAAGCCCGAGGCCCGCGCGGCCGTGCTCGGCGAGATCGCCGAGGACGTCGAGCGGGCGGAAGCGCGGGTCGCGAACCGCCGCGCCGCCGTACCGGACGTCACCTATCCGGAAGAGCTGCCGGTCAGCCAGAAGAAGGACGACATCCTCGCGGCCGTCCGCGACCACCAGGTGGTGATCGTCGCGGGCGAGACCGGCTCCGGGAAGACGACGCAGATCCCCAAGATCTGCCTGGAGCTGGGCCGTGGCGTCAAGGGGCTGATCGGTCATACGCAGCCCCGCCGGATCGCGGCCCGCACCGTGGCCGAGCGCATCGCGGACGAGATCGGGACGCCGCTCGGCGAGTCGGTCGGCTGGAAGGTCCGCTTCACCGATCAGGTGAGCCCGGACACCCACATCAAGCTGATGACGGACGGCATCCTGCTCGCCGAGATCCAGACCGACCGCGAGCTGCGCCAGTACGACACGATCATCATCGACGAGGCCCATGAGCGCAGCCTCAACATCGACTTCCTGCTCGGCTATCTGGCCCAGCTCCTCCCCCGCCGCCCCGACCTCAAGGTCGTGATCACCTCCGCGACCATCGACCCGGAGCGCTTCTCCCGCCACTTCGGCGACGCGCCGATCGTCGAGGTCAGCGGGCGTACGTACCCGGTCGAGGTGCGCTACCGGCCGCTGCTGGAGGAGGGCGGCGAGGACAGCGACCGCGACCAGATCACCGCGATCTGCGACGCCGTGGACGAGCTGCAGGCCGAGGGCCCTGGCGACGTCCTGGTCTTCCTCTCCGGCGAGCGGGAGATCCGGGACACGGCCGACGCGCTGAACAAGAAGCAGCTCAAGTCCACCGAGGTGCTGCCGCTGTACGCCCGGCTCTCGCACGCCGAGCAGCACCGGGTCTTCCAGAGACACACCGGCCGCCGGATCGTGCTCGCGACGAACGTCGCGGAGACCTCGCTGACCGTCCCCGGCATCCGGTACGTGATCGACCCGGGCACGGCCAGGATCTCCCGCTACAGCCATCGCACCAAGGTCCAGCGGCTGCCCATCGAGCCGGTCTCGCAGGCCAGCGCCAACCAGCGCAAGGGCCGCTGCGGCCGGACCAGCGACGGCATCTGCGTCCGGCTGTACTCCGAGGACGACTTCCTCACCCGCCCGGAGTTCACGGACGCCGAGATCCTCCGTACCAACCTGGCCTCCGTCATCCTCCAGATGACCGCGGCGGGGCTCGGCGACATTGAGAAGTTCCCGTTCATCGACCCGCCGGACCGGCGCAACGTCAAGGACGGCGTCCAGCTCCTGGAGGAGCTGCACGCGCTGGACGGCAAGCAGAAGGACCCGCGCAAGCGGCTCACCCAGACCGGCCGGAAGCTGGCCCAGCTGCCGGTGGACCCGAGGCTGGCCCGCATGGTGCTGGAGGCGGACCGCAACGGCTGCGTCCGCGAGGTCATGGTGATCGCGGCGGCGCTGTCCATCCAGGACCCGCGCGAGCGCCCCTCCGACAAGCAGCAGCAGGCGGATCAGCAGCACGCCCGGTTCAAGGACGAGTCGAGCGACTTCCTGGCCTTCCTCAACCTGTGGAAGTACATCCGGGAGCGGCAGAAAGAGCTGTCCTCGTCCGCGTTCCGCCGCATGTGCCGCAATGAGTACCTCAACTACCTGCGGATACGCGAGTGGCAGGACATCTACAGCCAGCTGCGCACGGTCGCCAAGACCATGGACATCCAGCTGTCCGAGCAGGACGCGGCGCCGGACCACATCCATCAGTCGCTGCTGTCGGGGCTGCTGTCGCACGTCGGCTTGAAAAACGCCGGGGGGGAGGGCGGGAAGGACAGCGCGAAGAACGAGTACGTGGGCGCGCGCAGCGCCAAGTTCGCGGTCTTCCCCGGTTCGGCGCTGTTCAAGAAGCCGCCGCGCTGGGTGATGTCGGCGGAGCTGGTCGAGACGTCCCGGCTGTGGGCGCGGGTCAACGCGAAGATCGAGCCGGAGTGGATCGAGCCGCTGGCCCAGCACCTGGTCAAGCGCACCTACAGCGAGCCGCACTGGGAGCAGAAGCAGGCGGCGGTGATGGCGTACGAGCGGGTCACGCTGTACGGCGTCCCGATCGTCGCCCAGCGGAAGGTCAACTACGGCCGGTTCGACCCGGAGACCAGCCGGGACCTGTTCATCCGCAACGCGCTGGTCGAGGGCGACTGGCGCACCCACCACCAGTTCTTCCACGACAACCGGAAGCTGCTGGGCGAGGTGGAGGAGCTGGAGCACCGCGCCCGGCGCCGCGACATCCTCGTCGACGACGAGACGCTGTTCGACTTCTACGACCAGCGGATCCCGGAGCACGTGGTGTCCGGGGCGCACTTCGACTCGTGGTGGAAGCACAAGCGCCGCGACGAGCCCGAGCTTCTCAACTTCGAGAAGTCGATGCTCATCAACGAGCGGGCGCAGGGCATCTCCAAGGACGCGTATCCGGACTCCTGGCGTCAGGGGAAGCTCAAGTTCAGGGTGACGTACCAGTTCGAGCCGGGGGCGGACGCGGACGGCGTGACCGTCCACATCCCGCTCCAGGTGCTCAACCAGGTCACCCCGGACGGCTTCGACTGGCAGATCCCGGGGCTGCGCGAGGACCTGGTCACCGAGCTGATCCGGTCGCTGCCCAAACCGGTGCGCCGCCACTACGTCCCGGCGCCCAACTACGCCAGGCGCTTCCTGGACGGCGCCGTGCCGCTCCAGGAGCCGCTGACGGCCGCGCTGGGCCGGGAACTGCACCGGATGGTGGGGGTGCGGATCGAGCCGGAGGACTGGGACCCGGACAAGGTCCCCGACCATCTGAAGATCACCTTCCGGGTGGTCGACGAGCGGCGCCGCAAGCTCGCCGAGGACAAGGACCTGGAGGCGCTGAAGCAGCGGCTGCGGCCGAAGACCCGGGCCGCGATCTCCAAGGCGTTCGAGTCCTCGAAGGAGTCCGCCGGCATCGAGCAGCGCGGCGGGCTGACCTCGTGGACGGTCGGCACGCTGCCGCGCACCTTCGAGACCCGCCGCGGCGGCCAGCCGGTCAAGGCGTATCCGGCGCTGGTGGACGAGGGCGCGTCGGTGGCACTGCGGCTCTTCGACACCGAGCCGGAGCAGCGGCAGGCGATGTGGCGGGGCACCCGCCGGCTGATCCTGCTCCAGCTGCCGTCCAACCCGGCGAAGTTCGCGCAGGGGAAGCTGACCAACCAGGCCAAGCTGGCGCTCTCCAGCAGCCCGCACGGCAGCATCGCGGCCCTCTTCGAGGACTGTGTGTCCGCCGCCGCCGACCGGCTCATCGCGGCCCGTGGCGGCCCGGCGTGGGACGAGGAATCGTTCCGCAAGCTCTTCGACGCGGTCCGGGCCGACATCGCGGACGCCACGCTGGACACCGTCCGGAAGGTCCAGGAGGTGCTGGCGGCCTGGCAGTCGTGTGAGCGCCGGCTGAAGGGCATCAAGAGCCCGGTGCTGCTGCCGTCCCTCGCGGACGTCAGGGAACAGCTCTCGGAGCTGATGAAGCCGGGCTTCGTGACCGCGCACGGGGTACGCCGCCTCCCGGACCTCATGCGCTATCTGGTGGCCGTGGACCGACGGCTCCAGCAGCTCCCCACCAACGCCGAGCGGGACCGCACCCGGATGGCGAAGGTCAAGGAGATGCGGGACGAGTACGCCTGGCTGCTGGAGCAGTTCCCGGCGGGCCGCCCGGTGCCCGCGGAGGCGCTGGAGATCCGCTGGATGATCGAGGAGCTGCGGGTCAGCTACTTCGCGCATGCCCTGGGCACGGCCTATCCGGTCTCCGACAAGCGCATCGTGAAGGCCATCGACGCGGTGGCGCCGTAGGGGGTGTCCGCGGCCCGCGACACCGCCGGACGGGCCGGGCGGGCGCGAGTTCGACCGCACCCCCTGACCTGCTGTAGAGTCTGTGACGCACACCAGCGAGGCACACAGCGCACAGGCTGTGGGGCGTCACTGATGGTCCTGTGGAGCAGTTTGGAGTGCTCGCCACCCTGTCAAGGTGGAGGCCGCGGGTTCAAATCCCGTCAGGACCGCACAGCACACCGAAGGCCCGGATCCGTACAAGGATCCGGGCCTTCGGTCGTCTTGACGGCGGCCCGCGCCCGGCGGTACCCAGACGAGTAGGTGACGTGGGGGTGGCCGGGAGGTGCGGCACATGACGACGACCGCGAAACATGAGACCAGGGCGCTTCTGCGGGCCCATCTGGCGGCCGCCTCGGGCTACCGCCACTTCACCCGGCACTGCGCGGTCTGCCATCGGCTGCTGCGGCTGGCCATGGAGCCCGCGCCGTCCGCGGAGACCGCGCCGGCTCCGTCCGACGGGCCATCAACTCAGTAAGCCCTTACCGCAGTTCCGCGGAAATCGACAAGTGTTGAACTGTGTGACGGGAGTCACCAGCCACGATCCGAGAGCGGGGGACCTTACACCCGTCCCACAACGGGTCAATTTAATATGTGCAATTGCACCCTCTGTCCGGGGCGCTTCACGTCCCCCCTCGCCACCGCCTACCCCAAACCCCCCGCGGGCCGTCAAGACGCTCCTCGGCCCCGTCCCGAAGTACCCGGAATCCTCGGCGGATCACCCGCCAGGCGGGCATAAAAAAGATCGCGCTGGACCCGGCGGAGTCCAGCGCGATCGACGACGCACCCATGTCGAGCGGTGATGGCCTGTTGGGGCAGGCACCCGTCGTAGTGGAGCGATACAGGCGAAAGCCGGGCTGGGGGGCCCGGATATGCCCGGTTATGCGGTTGTTCAGGCCTCGCTGCGCTGCTGCGGGATGCCCGCGAGAAGTGCACGGACCTCCGCTTCGCGGTAGCGCCGGTGCCCTCCGAGCGTGCGGATGGACGTGAGCTTGCCTGCCTTGGCCCAGCGTGTGACCGTCTTCGGGTCCACACGGAACATGGTGGCAACCTCAGCCGGGGTCAGCAGCGGCTCGGCATCAGGGGTGCGAGCGGTCATGAGCGGCCTCCTCGGGAGAACCGAACCATCACGGTTCTTTCCTCTAAATTCTGCACCTTGACCCACGTTGCCCGAAATGGCGGACGCGGGCCGAGTCGGTTATAGGACGAACGGCTTGTCCTCGGCACTACAACTACACCATCTGTCCAGCCCCGTCGGCCAAACCGATGGAATTGCCCTCTCAGGTGCCCAACCTCGACGGAAGCCGATGGACCATGCCATAACGGACAGTCACGCGACTGTGACGATCAGTCACAACAGGATCAGGGGTATCAGATCCGCCAAGGAGTGCAATACCGATTAATCCGCCCATAGTTGGGCGGAAGGAGAACTTCCCGGACTCCTTGTCCTATTTTGACACGAGGATGGGGGATTGCCGCAAGGCCCGCAGTCAGTGCTTTAGATCACGATTGACGTATTGGCCCGGATCGGGACCTACGTCCCCACCACTGACGGCTCTGACGTACCCGGCCGCCCGATGGATCCGTTTTCCCATGATCCTTTCCTCCGGATCCGATGCGCCCCGATCCGTCTCAGCTGGCGTTCTGCCGGCCCCGGACCTCGGTCCACCGGTCGGTCAGCCGCTCGTACGCACTACCCGCACGTTCCCCGTCCCCGTCCTTCAGTGCCGCAAGCCCTTCCGCCACATCCGCCGCCGAGCGGTCGTCCTCCAGCTGCCCGGCCGGCACCACGTGCACCAGACCGCCGTAGTCCAGTTCGACCAGCGACCGCGGGTGGAATTCCTCCAGCCAGCGGCCCACGTCGACCAGGCCGTCGATCAGCGGCCCCTCGCCGAGAGCTTCCTTGAGCACCTTAAGCCCGCGCGCGACCCGCCGCCTGGCCTGGACCATCGGAGTGCGGTAACGCAGGATGGGACCCTCGTCACCCTTGGTGTACTCACGCTCCTCGTCCGCGAAGAGCACGAACCAGCGGACCGGGACATGCCAGGTCGCCGAGCGGATCCACGGACGGGCGTCCGGGTTGCGCTCCAGCCACTGCTCGTAGTCCGAGGCGGCCTGCCGGCGCACCACGGGGGGCAGTGCGGCGTCCAGGAGGGGGCCGGGAAGGCGCTCGGGCAGCTCTTCCAGGGCCAACCAGCCGCGCAGCCGTGTCCGCCACGGACAGACGCACGTGACGCCGTCCACGACCGCCACAAAGGCGTCCGCGCTCTCGTGCACCGGAACCGGCACCGGCGGCACCGGCAGCAGGTCGGCCAGCGAGCGCCGCAGCTCGTCCTGCGCGCCCGGGAGGTCGTCGCGCTTGGCATAGGTCGCCCAGTGCGCGCGCTCCGGCTCGGGAAAAGCGGCCAATGGCTCATAGACACGGAGATACGCCGCATACGGGACAATCACCGAAGACGCCAAGGTCACACCGCTCCCTCAAGGCCGATACCACCGCCAGGAGTTGCCTACCCCCCTGCTCACCGCATCGTCCCATGACCATCATGCGGACTCGGCGGGGACATGGCCGCTCCCGCGCCCTTCCAGGGCTTACGCTCGTGCCCACCGGCCCTCCCCACCAGCACGGAGGGCACCTCACCCGACCTATGGGAGTCACCACCGTGACCGACGTACGTCACACCGTCAGCGTCGACGGTCCGACGGAGAGTCGCGTGCCGAACCCTCTCTCACCTCTCTCAATACTGTTCCGCACCGATCTGGGCGGCCATGAGCAGGTCCTGCTGTGCCAGGACCGGGAGAGCGGTCTGAAGGCCGTCGTCGCGATCCACTCGACCGCCCTGGGCCCCGCGCTCGGCGGCACCCGTTTCCACGCCTACAGCGCCGAGGAGCACCCCGAGGAGGCGGCGGTCCTCGACGCGCTCAACCTCGCCCGCGGCATGTCCTACAAGAACGCGCTGGCGGGGCTCGACCACGGCGGCGGCAAGGCCGTGATCCTCGGCGATCCCGAAGAGATCAAGACCGAAGCGCTGCTGCTCGCCTACGGCCGTTTCGTGGCCTCCCTGGGCGGCCGCTACGTCACCGCCTGCGATGTGGGCACCTACGTCGCCGACATGGACGTCATCGCCCGCGAGTGCCCCTGGACCACCGGGCGCTCCCCCGAGAACGGCGGCGCCGGCGACTCCTCGGTGCTGACCGCCTACGGCGTCTTCCAGGGCATGCGGGCCAGCGCCCGGGCCTCCTGGGGCGCGCCCACGCTGCGCGGCCGCAGGGTGGGCATCGCGGGCGTCGGCAAGGTCGGCCACCACCTGGTGGAGCACCTGCTGGAGGACGGCGCCGAGGTCGTCGTCACCGATGTGCGCGCCGAGTCGGTCGACCGGGTGCTGACCCGCCACCCCCGGATCGAGGCGGTCCGGGACACCGATGCGCTGATCCGCGCCGACCTGGACGTGTACGCGCCGTGCGCGCTCGGCGGCGCGCTGGACGACGACACGGTGCCCGCCCTGACGGCGAAGGTGGTGTGCGGCGCGGCCAACAACCAGCTCGCCCACCCGGGTGTCGAGAAGGACCTCGCCGACCGCGGGATCCTCTACGCGCCGGACTACGTGGTGAACGCGGGCGGTGTGATCCAGGTCGCGGACGAGCTGCACGGGTTCGACTTCGAGCGGGCCAAGGCCAAGGCGTCAAAGATCTTTGACACCACTTTGGCCATTTTTGATCGGGCCCGGACCGACGGCATTCCGCCCGCGGCCGCGGCCGACCGGCTCGCCGAACACCGGATGGCGGAGGGCCACGGCGCCACGTGAGTGTCGCCTGAGCACTGCCTGAGCGACGCCCGGGGGACACCCGGGCGTCGCTCGGGTGTGACGGGAAAGGCCCCTCGGCGAGAGATCCCTCACCACCCCTCGGCGGGTCGGCTCCCGAGACAGGCTAAAATCGCAGCTGACCAGCGGGGACAGGGCGCCCCGAGGGTTCTGCCCCGTGGCACGTCGTGTGGGCGACGTACCGTATGGCCACAGAAGCAGGTACCGTTGAAGCCCTACGGACCGGTCTCTCTTTGGGGAGTCCGCTCCGATTCATGAACGTGAACGCGTGTCAAGACTCTGGGGCCGTCGAGCCCCGTCGTTGAGGGGGTCGAGCCATGGGGCGCGGCCGGGCCAAGGCCAAGCAGACGAAGGTCGCCCGCCAGCTGAAGTACAACAGCGGTGGGACGGACCTCTCACGCCTGGCCGAGGAGCTGGGCGCATCGCCGACGACGAACCAACCGCCGAATGGCGAGCCGTTCGAGGACGACGATGAGCTGGACGACGACCCGTACGCACAGTACGCGGATCTGTACAACGACGATGACGACGAGGACGACGAACGGTCCGATCCGTCCGCGCAGCGTCGCCGCGCCTGAACCACCCGTCCAGGCGCTCGGCTTTTTGCCGCACCTCCGCCGGTCCGGGGCAGCCGCCTCGGACCGGCTTCTGTGCTGTCCGCGCGCCGGGGCGCGGCCGGCTCAGCTCGCGTAGTCACCGGTCAGCGTCACCGCTTCCGTGTCACCGGCCGTCCGGTCGGTGATCTCACCACTCACCCAGGCGTGCACCCCGCGGTCCTCGAGGGTCGCGAGCGCGGCGTCCACCGACGCGCCCGGCACGACGGCCATCATGCCGACGCCCATGTTGAGGGTCTTCTCCAGCTCCAGCCGCTCGACCGAGCCGAGCCGCCCCACCAGGTCGAAGATCGCGCCGGGGGTCCAGGTCGAGCGGTCCACGACCGCGCGCAGGCCCTCCGGGACGACCCGGGCCAGGTTGTTGGCGAGCCCGCCGCCGGTGATGTGCGAGAAGGCGTGCACCTCGGTCGTCCGGGTGAGGGCGAGGCAGTCCAGCGAGTAGATCCGGGTCGGCTCCAGCAGCTCCTCCCCCACCGTCCGGCCCAGCTCCGGCACCTCGCGGTCCAGCGCCCAGCCGGCCCGGTCGAAGAGCACATGGCGGACGAGTGAGTACCCGTTCGAGTGAAGTCCGGACGAGGCCATGGCGATCACCGCGTCCCCCGTACGGATGCGATCCGCGCCCAGCACCGCGTCCGCCTCGACCACGCCCGTACCGGCGCCTGCGACGTCGAAGTCGTCGGCGCCCAGCAGCCCCGGGTGCTCGGCGGTCTCGCCGCCCACCAGCGCGCAGCCCGCGAGGGCGCAGCCCTCGGCGATGCCCTTGACGAGGGCGGCGACCCGCTCCGGGTGGACCTTGCCGACGCAGATGTAGTCGGTCATGAACAACGGCTCGGCGCCGCACACCACCAGGTCGTCCACGACCATGCCGACCAGGTCGTGGCCGACCGTGTCGTACACGCCCATCCGCCGCGCGATGTCCACCTTGGTGCCCACGCCGTCGGTCGCGGACGCCAGCAGCGGGCGCCGGTAGCGGGCGAGCGCGGAGGCGTCGAAGAGGCCCGCGAAGCCGCCGAGGCCGCCCACGACCTCCGGCCTGCTCGCCTTCTTGACCCACTCCTTCATCAGCTCGACCGCGCGGTCGCCCGCCTCGATGTCGACGCCCGCGGCGGCGTAGCTGGCACCAGTGGACTCAGACATGACCTTGAGTTCTTTCGTTTCGGAAAAGCGACATACGAGGGCCGGGTGCCCGGGTGCCCGAGGGCTACGGACCTACGGGCGGCGGAGCGCGTCGGCACCGCCGACACCGGCGGTCAGCGTCCGCACGCCGTCGGCGTCGGCGCTGCTCGAGGTGTGCGTCTCCGACTCCAGCAGATGCTTGCCCAGCAGCTCCGGGTCCGGCAGATCCATCGGGTACTCGCCGTCGAAGCACGCGCGGCACAGATTCGGCTTGGCGATCGTGGTCGCCTCGATCATGCCGTCGGTGGAGATGTACGCGAGGGAGTCGGCACCCAGCGACTTGCCGATCTCCTCGGTCGACAGACCGTTGGCGATCAGCTCGGCGCGGGTCGCGAAGTCGATGCCGAAGAAGCAGGGCCACTTGATGGGCGGGCTGCTGATCCGGATGTGCACTTCCAGCGCACCGGCCTCGCGGAGCATCCGCACCAGGGCGCGCTGGGTGTTGCCGCGGACGATCGAGTCGTCCACGACCACCAGCCGCTTGCCCCGGATGACCTCCTTGAGGGGGTTCAGCTTCAGCCGGATGCCGAGCTGCCGGATGGTCTGCGAGGGCTGGATGAAGGTCCGGCCGACGTAGCTGTTCTTGACCAGCCCGGAGCCGTACGGAATCCCGCTCGCCTCGGCGTACCCGACGGCGGCCGGGGTGCCGGACTCCGGCGTCGCTATGACGAGGTCCGCGTCGGCCGGGGACTCCTTGGCCAGCCGGCGGCCCATCTCGACGCGGGAGAGGTAGACGTTGCGGCCCGCGATGTCGGTGTCGGGGCGCGCCAGGTACACGTACTCGAAGACGCAGCCCTTGGGCCGGGCCGGGGCGAAGGTCACCGAGCGCAGGCCGTTCTCGTCGATCGCGACCATCTCGCCGGGCTCGATCTCCCGGATGAAGGACGCGCCCACGATGTCGAGGGCCGCCGTCTCCGACGCCACCACCCAGCCGCGCTCCAGGCGGCCGAGCACCAGCGGGCGGACGCCCTGGGGGTCGCGGGCGGCGTACAGCGTGTGCTCGTCCATGAAGCAGAGGCTGAAAGCGCCCTTGACCTTCGGCAGCACGATCGGCGCGGCCTGCTCGACCGTCAGCGCCTTGCCGTCCTCGTCGACCTGCCCCGCGAGGAGGGCGGTGATCAGATCGGTGTCGTTGGTCGCCGCGACCTGGGTGGCGCGGCCCTTGTCCCTGGGCAGGGCCTCGACCAGCTCCGCCAGCTCGGCGGTGTTGACCAGGTTCCCGTTGTGGCCCAGCGCGATCGAGCCGTGGGCGGTCGCCCGGAACGTCGGCTGCGCGTTCTCCCACACCGAGGCTCCGGTGGTGGAGTAGCGGGCATGACCGACCGCGATGTGGCCCAGCAGGGAGCCGAGGGAGGTCTCGTCGAAGACTTGTGAGACCAGGCCCATGTCCTTGAAGACGAGGATCTGGGAGCCGTTGCTCACTGCGATGCCCGCGGACTCCTGACCGCGGTGCTGCAGCGCGTACAGCCCGAAATAGGTGAGTTTGGCGACCTCTTCACCCGGCGCCCAGACTCCGAAGACGCCGCAAGCGTCCTGGGGGCCCTTCTCACCGGGGAGCAGGTCGTGGCTGAGTCGTCCGTCACCACGTGGCACGGCATCGAGTCTAGGCCAGTTCCGCTGTGCGTCCGAACGAGGGACCCGATGGGGGGCGTATGTCACATCTGCGAAAGGCTCGCTCCCGGCCTCCCCCGGCCCGGATCCGGCCTGCGTACAGCGGCATCCGGGCGTGTGAAGGACATCCGTGGCCGGGGCGAGGATCACACCTGGCGCGGCGCCGTGTCGCCACCGCTCCCGGCGGCCACGGGGAGGTGTGCGGCGAGGTCGGCGCGCTCGCCGCTCGCCGTCACGTCTCCGGCCTCCAGCGCCTCGGCCCAGCCGATCCGGCCGGTGGCCAGCCGGACCCAGGTCAGCGGGTCCGTCTCGACGACGTTCGGCGGCGTGCCGCGGGTGTGCCGGGGCCCCGCCACGCACTGCACGACGGCGAACGGCGGGACGCGCAGCTCGACCGACCCGCCGGGCGCCTTCGCCGCGAGGCCGTCGGCCAGCCACCGGGTGGCGGTGGCCAGCGCCTGGCGGTCGTACGGGATCTCCAGGCCCATCGCCGTCGTCAGCTCGTCGGTGAGGAGGACCAGCTCCACACAGCGCGCGACGAGGGCGTCCTCCGGCAGCTCGTCCCCCGCGGCCTCGATCAGGGCCCGGGCCGACGCGTCCGCCCGCCCCTCCCCCGGCCCGCCCACCGCCTCCCGCAGGTTCCTCGCCTGCGCGCTCACGGCGGCACGGGTCCTGGCGGGGTCGTAACGGCGGGCACGGGCGCGAGGCGGCATGGAGCCGAGCCTATAAGCGAGCGACTATGGAAGAGAACGGCATATATCGCCATGAAAGGTGTGAACCACTATGAACGAGCACCCGGATTGCGCGCTCGTGCGCCGTGCCTACCAGCTCTTCACGGCGGGTGACCTCGACGCCCTGTCGGCGCTCATGACCGCTGACGTCACCCACCACGTGCCCGGCGACAATCAGCGGTCCGGGCACTACAAGGGCCTGGACGAGTGCGTACGCCTGTACCGCGACTGGGGCCGGCCCGACGGCAGCTCGAAGAGCATCGACCTCGAAACGCTGATCACCGACGGCCGCGGCCGTGTGGTCTCCGTCCACCGCTACACCGCGAGGAACGCGGACGGCAGCCGCAGCTTCAGCATGAAGGCCGGGAACATCTTCACCCTCGTCGGCGGCAAGATCAGCGACATCGACGAATGCGTCGAGGACCTGGAGGCCTTCGACGCCTACTGGAGGTGACGTCATGGGTGAGCACCCGGACGCGGCCGTGGTGCGCCGCGCCGCCACCGCGTTCCAGCAAGGCGACCTGGACACCCTCGCCACAACGCTGACGGCGGACGTCGTCCAGCACGTGCCCGGTGACCACATGCTCTCCGGGCACCACAAGGGCCGGGACGCGTGTCTGCGGCTGTACCGCACCGAGTACGAGGAGACCGGCGGCACGCTGCGGGTCGACGTGGAGACGGTGATGCCCGACGGGCGCGGGCACGTGATCTCCGGACAGCACCTCCGCGCCGAGCGGGGCAACCGCACGCTGGACATGAAGACCGGGCTGTTCTTCACCATCGTCGGCGGGAAGATCAGCGACATCGACTACTGCGTCGAGGACATCGACGCCGCCAACGCCTTCTGGGCGAAGGGATGACGGAGCCCTGCGCGTGGCCCCGCCGCGAAAGGGCGGGGCCACGCGTCGTCGGGCGGGCGCTCAGGCCAGCAGGCCCGGGATGGTCGCCTCGTAGGGCTCCCGCAGCTCCGCCAGCGGGATCGAGAACTGGCCCTGGACGTCGATCGTCTCGCCGTCCACGACACCGATCCGGGTCGCGGGCAGCCCGCGCGCCCCGCACATGTCGTTGAAGCGGATCTCCTCGCTGCGCGGGACGGACACGACGGCCCGGCCGGCGGACTCGGAGAACAGCAGCACGAAGGGGTCCACGCCGTCGGGGACGACGATCCGGGCACCCTTGCCGCCGCGCAGGCACGACTCGGTCACGGCCTGGATCAGGCCGCCGTCGGACAGGTCGTGCGCCGCGTCGACCATGCCGTCGCGGGAGGCCGAGATCAGGATCTCGGCGAGCAGCCGCTCGCGCTCCAGGTCCACCTTCGGCGGCAGCCCGCCCAGGTGGTCGTGGATCACCTGCGACCAGGCCGAGCCGCCCAGTTCCTCGGCGGTGTCGCCGAGCAGGTAGAGCAGCTGGCCCTCCTCCGCGAACGCCATCGGCGTGCGCCGCGCGACGTCGTCGATCACGCCGAGGACGGCGACGACCGGCGTCGGGTGGATGGCGGTCTCCCCGGTCTGGTTGTAGAGGGAGACGTTGCCGCCGGTGACCGGGGTGCCCAGGGTCAGGCAGCCGTCCGCCAGACCGCGGGTGGCCTCCGCGAACTGCCACATGACCGCGGGGTCCTCCGGCGAGCCGAAGTTGAGGCAGTTGGAGATCGCGAGCGGCTTGGCGCCGGACGCGGCGACGTTGCGGTAGGACTCGGCGAGGGCGAGCTGCGCGCCCGCGTACGGGTCGAGCTTGGCGTAGCGGCCGTTGCCGTCCGTGGCGACGGCGACGCCGAGCCCGGTCTCCTCGTCGACCCGGACCATGCCGGAGTCCTCGGGCTGGGCGAGGACCGTGTTGCCCTGCACGAAGCGGTCGTACTGGTCGGTGACCCAGGACTTGGACGCCTGGTTCGGGGCGGAGATCACGCGCAGCACCTGCTCGCGCAGCTCGTCGCCGGTGGCCGGGCGGGGCAGCTTGCCCGCGTCGTCGGACTGGAGGGTGTCCTGCCAGTCGGGGCGGGCGTAGGGGCGCTCGTACACCGGGCCCTCGTGGGCGACGGTGCGCGGCGGCACGTCCACGATCTGCTCGCCGTGCCAGAAGATCTCCAGCCGCTCGCCGTCGGTGACCTCACCGATCACGGTGGCGATGACGTCCCACTTCTCGCAGATCTCCAGGAAGCGGTCGGCCTTCTCCGGCGTCACGATCGCGCACATGCGCTCCTGCGACTCGCTCATCAGGATCTCCTCGGGGGAGAGCGAGGAGTCGCGCAGCGGCACGGTGTCCAGCTCGACGCGCATGCCGCCGGAGCCGGCGCTGGCCAGCTCGCTGGTGGCGCAGGAGAGCCCCGCGCCGCCGAGGTCCTGAATGCCCTCGACCAGGTCTTCCTTGAAGATCTCCAGGGTGCACTCGATGAGCAGCTTCTCCTGGAACGGGTCGCCGACCTGGACGGCGGGGCGCTTGGTGGGCTTGCTCTCGTCGAAGGTCTCGGAGGCGAGCACGGAGACGCCGCCGATGCCGTCGCCGCCGGTGCGGGCGCCATAGAGGATGACCTTGTTGCCCGTGCCGGACGCCTTGGCCAGGTGGATGTCCTCGTGCTTCATCACGCCGACGCACAGGGCGTTGACCAGCGGGTTCCCCTGGTAGCAGGGGTCGAAGACGACCTCGCCGCCGATGTTGGGCAGGCCCAGGCAGTTGCCGTAGCCGCCGATGCCCGCGACGACACCGGGCAGCACCCGCTTGGTGTCGGGGTGGTCGGCGGCGCCGAAGCGCAGCGGGTCCATGACGGCGACCGGGCGGGCCCCCATGGCGAGGATGTCGCGGACGATGCCGCCGACGCCGGTGGCCGCGCCCTGGTAGGGCTCGACGTACGAGGGGTGGTTGTGCGACTCGACCTTGAAGGTGACCGCGTACCCCTGGCCGACGTCGACCACGCCCGCGTTCTCGCCTATGCCGACGAGCAGGGCGTCGGTCTCCGGGGCCTTCTCGCCGAACTGCCGCAGATGGACCTTGCTCGACTTGTACGAGCAGTGCTCGGACCACATGACGGAGTACATGGCCAGCTCGGCACCGGTGGGCCGGCGGCCCAGGATGGCGCGGATGCGCTCGTACTCGTCCTGCTTCAGCCCCAGCTCGGCCCAGGGCTGCGCGGTGTCCGGGGTCTGGGCGGCGTGCTTTGTGGTGTCCAGGGTCATGCGCTGACCAGCCTCTTGAGGATCGAGGTGAAGAAGCCGAGCCCATCGGTGCGACCGGTGCCGATCAGCGGCTCGACGGCGTGCTCGGGGTGCGGCATGAGGCCGACGACATTGCCCTCCGCATTGGAGATCCCGGCGATGTCGCGCAGCGAGCCGTTCGGGTTCAGCTCCTGATAGCGGAAGACGACGCGGCCCTCGGCCTCGAGTTCATCGAGGACGCGCTCGTCGGCGACATAGCGGCCGTCGATGTTCTTCAGCGGGATGTTGATCTCCTGGCCCTGCTCGTACGAGCGGGTCCAGGCCGTCTCCGCGTTTTCCACTCGCAACTTCTGGTCGCGGCAGATGAAGTGCAGATGGTTGTTGCGCAGCATCGCACCGGGCAGCAGATGGGTCTCGGTGAGAACCTGGAACCCATTGCAGATGCCAAGCACCGGCATACCCGCCTTCGCCTGGGCGATGACGGTCTCCATTACCGGGGAGAACCGGGAGATCGCCCCGGCTCGCAGATAGTCGCCGTAGGAGAAGCCGCCCGGCAGGATCACCGCGTCGACCTGCCCCAGGTCCTTGTCGCGGTGCCACAGCGGTACGGCTTCGAGACCGGCGGCGCGGACCGCGCGCTGAGTGTCGCGGTCGTCGAGGGTTCCGGGGAAAGTGACGACTCCGACGCGTGCGGTCACGACTCCGCCTTTGCGGCGGCGCCGGCCTCGGCGGTCTCCACCTTCACATCGAAGTCCTCGATCACGGTGTTCGCGAGGAAGGTTTCGGCGATCTCGTGGATACGGGCGAGGGCGGCGTCGTCGAGCGGGCCCTCCACTTCGAGTTCGAAGCGCTTGCCCTGACGGACGTCGGCGATGCCCTCGAAACCGAGGCGGGGCAGTGCGCGCTGCACCGCCTGGCCCTGGGGGTCGAGGATCTCCGGCTTGAGCATGACGTCGACTACGACGCGTGCCACTGGCACTCCCGATGGTGTGGTGCTGGTGCGTAAGGCGGTGGCCCAAGCCTACCCCGAGCAAAAATCTACGCGGGTAGATATCCCTTCCGGGTCACGCTCCCGCATCATCCTCGACAACCACGAGGGGAAGATCCAGCAAAAACGCATCGTCCGGATTGCGGTGTGACACGCTGACGGAATTACCGGGGCTTCACAATGCAATGCCGGTCACTGTACAAATGAAAAAGCATTGTTCGCTAACAACTGGACAGCTGACATCTTTGCACGTCAACGCAACGATGCAGCCCGAAAGGACCGATATCCGTGGCACAGCGCGTAGTAGTCACGCTCTCCGACGACCTCGACGGAGGGGAAGCGGAGGAGACGGTCACGTTCGGTCTGGACGGCAAGTCGTACGAGATCGACCTCACCGCCGCCAATGCATCGAAACTTCGCGACGCCCTCGCCCCGTTTGTGGAGGCGGGCCGCAAGCGGGCCCGCTCCGGCAAGACCTACCGCCGCACCTCCGTGGCGCCTGACCCGGCCGCGGTGCGCGCCTGGGCGCGGTCGCACGGCATG
Source organism: Streptomyces sp. NPDC021212 (assembly GCF_044332925.1). Lineage (NCBI taxonomy): Bacteria > Bacillati > Actinomycetota > Actinomycetes > Kitasatosporales > Streptomycetaceae > Streptomyces > Streptomyces sp. NPDC021212. The sequence goes on along the minus strand of NZ_JBIRPZ010000004.1, from coordinate 598,726 downwards.
GAGGTGCCGCCGCGCGGGCGTATCCCCAAGAAGGTCTACGAAGCCTTCAACGAGGGCCGCTGAACCACTCGTTCAGGCGGCGTTCAGCCGAGTTGCACAACACCCCGGGTGGTCCGCTAGAGTCTGGAGCACGCCGAGGGGCGAGGCCGGAAGGCCAAATCCCCGAGGAACACACCATGCGGGTGTAGCTCAGTAGTAGAGCGCCCCCTTTCCAAGGGGGAGGCGCAGTGTGCGATCCCTGTCACCCGCTCTCATCACTCATCGTTCACCTCCGGGAGATCCGGTAGAGTGATGCGCGCGCCGATCGGTGAAAGCCGGTCGGAGGCATGCGGACGTAGCTCAGTTGGTAGAGCGCAACCTTGCCAAGGTTGAGGTCGCGAGTTCGAGCCTCGTCGTCCGCTCCACACGGGTCTGAGGCGCCAGTCGATGCGACTGACGCCTCAGACCTTTTTGGTGTGCGTACCACTCCGATGACATTTGTCATCGGGGCCGATGACAGCGCGCACTACAAGGCTCCCCCGGGCGGCGAAAGCCTGGAGCCATGGATGTGACAGAGAGCGCGATCGCGGTCGACGAGCTGTGGCGGAGATACGGACCGAGCGGGTCCCGGGGGTTCGACGCCGTGCGGGGCATCTCGTTCTCGGTGGCGCGCGGAGAGCTGTTCGCGTTGCTGGGCACGAACGGCGCGGGCAAGACCTCCACCATCGAACTGCTGGAAGGGCACGCCGCCCCGACCGGCGGCACGGTGCGGATCCTCGGCCACGACCCGTACCGGGAGCGGGCGAAGGTGCGGCCACGGATCGGGATGATGCTCCAGGAAGGCGGCCTCCCGCCCGAGCTGACGGTCGCCGAGACCGCGCGGATGTGGGCGGGCTGCACCAGCGGCGCCCGGCCCGTCCGGGAGGGCCTGGAACTGGTGGGGCTGGCGCGGCGGGCGGACGTACGGGTCAAGATGCTCTCCGGCGGCGAGCGGCGCCGGCTGGACCTGGCCCTCGCCCTGCTCGGCCGCCCCGAGGTGCTGTTCCTCGACGAGCCGACGACCGGTCTGGACGCGGAGGGCCGGCGGGACACCTGGGAGCTGGTGCGGACGCTGCGCGACCAGGGCACCACGGTGCTGCTGACCACCCATTACCTGGAGGAGGCCGAGGCGCTGGCCGACCGGCTCGCGATCATGCACGCGGGGCGGATCGCCACCTCCGGCCGGGTCGCGGACATCGTGGCCGCACGGCCCTCGCGCCTCTCCTTCACCCTTCCCGACGGCATCTCCCCGGGCGACCTGCCCCCGCCCGCCGCGCTGGGCGCCGTCGAACGGGACTCGCTGGGCCAGGCCGTACGGCTGCGCACCCGCGACCTCCAGCTCACCTCCACCGAGGTGCTGCTGTGGGCGCGGGAGCGGCGGATCGCGCTGAGCGGGCTCGACGCCCGGTCGGCCTCGCTGGAGGAGGCGTTCCTGCACATCGCGGGCACCGTCGACGGGGCACAAGGAGGCACGGCCCAGGGCGACTTGGCCCAGGTCGGCACGGAACAGGTCGGCATGGCACAGGGGGTAGCGCAGTGAGTACGACGGCACCGACCGCCGCACGGGGGCGGGTGTTCGCACTCGCCCGCGGCGAACTGACCCTGCTGGCCCGCAACAAGGCCGCGCTGGCGTACGCGCTGGTGCTGCCCGGCATGCTCACGTACAGCATGAAGACGGCCGTCGAGGGCGTCGACCTGGCGGGCACCGGGCTGGACCTGGGCACGATGCTGCTGTCCGGTTCGATCGGCATGGCCCTGGTGCTGGCCGTCTACATGAACCTCGTCGGCGTCTATGTGATCCGCCGTGAGGGCCTGGTCCTCAAGCGGCTGCGCGCCGGGGAGCTGACCGATCCGGAGATCCTGTCCGGGGCCGCGCTCCCCGCCGTCCTCCTCGGGCTCGTGCAATGCGTGCTGCTGGTGGGCTCGGTGAGCGCCGCGCTCGACGTGTCCGCGCCGGAGGCGCCGTATCTGGCCGTCGTCGGGATCGCGGTCGGCGTGGTGCAGATGGTGATGCTGGCCGCCGCGACCGCCGCGTTCACCAAGACCGCGGAGTCCGCGCAGCTGACCCCGGTGCCGATGATGATGCTCTCGATGGTCGGCTCCGGTCTGTTCGTGCCGCTGGACGTGATGCCGGACCAGGTGGCGTCGGTGTGCGAACTGTTGCCGCTGACGCCGGTGGTCGACCTCGTACGGGCCGGCTGGACCGGGGACATGAGCGCGGTCGACGTCCTGGGCAACCTCGCGACGGCGCTGGCCTGGACGGTGCTGGCAGGGTGGGCCGTGCGGAAGCGGTTCCCCTGGGAACCGCGGCGCTGACCGGGCGGGGCGAGGCGAGCGAGGGGTACGGGGTTCGTGATACGGCGATGGCGCGGAGCGGCGCGGCTGAAGCGGGTGGAACTGTTCACCCGGTGGATGCTGTACACGCTGCCGTGGTTCTACCAGCTCAGCATGTGTGCACCGCTGGCCGTGGGGCTACGGGGCACAGCACCCGCGCTGCAGTGGTCGCTGCTGGTCCTGTCCACGGTGCAGAGCGCGCTCGCCCTCCCGCTGTTGCGGCGCGGGCTCGACCACTATCTGCACGGCCGCCCGGTGGACCGCCGGTTGCCCGGGCTCGCCACCGTCCTGGCCGCTGCGGGGCTGGGGGTCGGGCTGGTGCTCCAGGCGACCGTCGAGCTGCACCAGCCGGGGGCGGCCGCCCGGACCGTCACGCTCACCCTGCTGCCGCTCGCCACCCCGTACGCGCTGCTGCTGCCGATGCGTACCTTCGCCGCCGTGCACACGGGGATCGCGGTGGCGCTGGCCGTGGCGGAGGCGGTGATCCGGCCGGGGGTCGCCGCCCCGCTGGGGGCCGTTCTCGGGGTCGCCGGGACCGGTGCGCTGTGTCTGTTCACGGTCCGCTGCTCGGGGTGGATGGTGCAGGTGATGTACGAGGTGGACGCCAACCGGGAGGTGCAGGCGCGGCTGGCGGTCGCGGAGGAGCGGCTGCGGTTCGGCCGGGACCTGCACGATGTGATGGGACGGAACCTGGCGGTGATCGCCCTCAAGAGCGAGCTGGCGGTGCAACTGGCGCGGCGGGAGCGGCCCGAGGCGGTGGACCAGATGGTGGAGGTGCAGCGGATCGCGCACGAGACCCAGATGGAGGTCCGGGGCGTGGTGCGCGGCTATCGGGAGGCGGATCTCCAGGTGGAGCTGGCCGGGGCGCGCTCGGTGCTGCGGGCGGCCCGGGTCGACTGCCGCGTGGACTGCCCGTCCGAGGACGGCGGCGGGGCGCCGCTGCCCGAGGCGGTGCGGTCCGCGCTGGGGTGGGTGGTCCGGGAGGGGACGACGAACGTGCTGCGGCACGCGGACGCCGGGTGGTGCGCGGTCCGGGTGCGGGTGCGCGCGGGGACGGCGGTGCTGGAGATGGAGAACGACGGGGTGCCCACGGACATGGAGACTCGGACCGGTACGGGGGCCGGTACCGGGGCGGGAGCCGGGACCGGATCAGGGGAGGGCAGCGGGCTGAAGGGGCTGCGGGAGAGGCTCGCGGCGCTCGGCGGCACGCTGGAGTCCGGTCCCGGCGACGGCGTCGGGACGTACCGGCTGCGGGCCGAACTCCCGCTGGAGGGCACCGCATGAACGACGGTGGGGTGATCCGGGTGCTGCTCGCCGACGACGAGCATCTGATCCGCGGCGCGCTCGCCGCGCTGCTGGCCCTGGAGGACGATCTGCTGGTGGTCGCCGAGGCCGCCTCCGGCCCGGAGGCGCTGGCGATGGCGCGGGCGCACCGGCCCGATGTGGCGGTGCTGGACCTCCAGATGCCGGGCACGGACGGGGTCGGGGTCGCGGCGGCGCTGCGGTCCGAGCTGCCGGACTGCCGCACCATGATCGTGACCAGTCATGGCAAGCCGGGGCACCTCAAGCGGGCGCTGGAGGCGGGGGCGCGGGGGTTCGTACCGAAGACCGCCTCGGCGCAGCGGCTCGCCGAGATCATCCGGGCGGTGCACGGCGGCAGCCGGTACGTGGACCCCGACCTGGCCGCCGACGCGATCAGCGCGGGCGACTCCCCGCTCACCGCGCGCGAGACGGAGCTGCTGGATCTGGCGGCGGACGGCGCTTCCATCGCGGAGATCGCCCGGCGGGCGGCGCTGTCCCCGGGGACGGTGCGGAACTATCTGTCGGCGGCGGCGGCGAAGCTGCACGCCGAGAACCGTCACGCGGCGGTCCGTAGGGCGCGCGAGCGGGGCTGGCTGTAGTTATGGCATGGCTTGCGGTGGTTTGTTTCCGGCGGTGGTGGCGGCGGCCGGAGGTTTGGTTATAGTGGAGGCGCGCCGAACGGGAAACCGGCGGTGCAGGCGGACGTAGCTCAGTTGGTAGAGCGCAACCTTGCCAAGGTTGAGGTCGCGAGTTCGAGCCTCGTCGTCCGCTCCAGATCAAGGGCCCCGGTCGATGCGACCGGGGCCCTTGTCGTGCTGTGGTTCACCAGCTGATGCCGGTCAGGCGCTCGTACGCCTCCACGTACTTCGCCCGCGTCTGCGCCACGACCTCCGCCGGGAGCGGCGGCGGGGGCTGCTCGCCGTGGCGGTCCCAGCCGGAGGCAGGGGAGGTCAGCCAGTCGCGGACGTACTGCTTGTCGAACGACGGCTGGGCGCGGCCGGGCTGCCAGGTGTCGGCGGGCCAGAAGCGGGACGAGTCGGGGGTCAGCACCTCGTCGGCGAGGACCAGCTCGGCGCCCTTCGCGTCCGCGGTCGCCTCCGCGTAGCCGAACTCGAACTTGGTGTCGGCCAGGATGATGCCCCGCTCCCGGGCGATGTCGCGGGCCCGGGCGTACACGGCGAGGGTGGTCTGGCGGAGGGTGGCGGCGGGTTCGGCGCCGATCCGGCGGGCGACCTCCTCGTAACTCACGTTCTCGTCGTGCTCGCCGACCTCGGCCTTGGTCGCCGGGGTGAAGATCGGGGTGGGCAGCTCGGAGCCGTCGGTCAGTCCGTCGGGCAGGGCGAGGCCGCAGACCGTGCGGTCGCGCTCGTACTCGGCGAGGCCGGAGCCGGTGAGGTAGCCGCGGGCCACGGCCTCGACCGGGATCATTTGCAGCGACCGGCACACCAGGGTGCGGCCCTGCCAGTCGGCGGGGGCGCCGGGGGGCAGCTCGGTGGACAGGACGTGGTGCGGGACGAGGTCGGCGAGCAGGTCGAACCACCACAGGGAGAGCTGGGTGAGGACCCGGCCCTTGTCGGGGATCTCGGTGGGCAGCACCCAGTCGTACGCGGACATCCGGTCGCTGGCGACCATGACGAGGTCGCCCCGCTCGGTCCGGTAGAGGTCGCGCACCTTGCCGGTGTGCAGGTGCTCAAGCCCCGGAACCTGCACCGGTTCGGGCTTTTCGACGAATCCGGACACGCTTCCTCCTGGTGGTTCTGTCCAAGCCACCACGATTCTCCCCCACGTCCTCCCGGCGGTGCCGACAGCCCCGCCCACCCCTGCTCACGCCCGCTTGCAGATGCGGTCCAGCAGATTCGCCGTCGCCCGCTGCACCCGCTCGTCCCGGTGCCCCGGCCGGTCCAGCGCCGGCGACCACGCGAAGGTGCCCGACGCGAACACCAGGGCACCACTGGGGGCGCGGTAGAGGGAGGTGTCCTGGTGGCGGGTGGTGCCCTCGCCGTCCTCGTACGGGGAGTGGGCGAGCAGGATGCGGCGCAGGTGCTCGGGCAGCGGGGTGCGCGGGAAGTAGCGGTCGGCCTCGCCCGCGACCAGGCCGGGCAGCTCGTCGCCCTCGGCCGCCCCGGTGGCCTCCCACAGCCAGTGGCCGCCGTTGCGCACGATCAGCGGCCGCGGCTCGGGCACCCGGCCCGCGTACTGGATGCCGATCAGCTGCTGCTCGGGCGCCGACTCGCGCCACAGCGCGGCGCGGCCGGGGCCGCGTCGCTTGCGGCAGGTCAGCAGGCGGTCCGGGCCGGACGGCGAGGGGGCCAGCTCGACCTGCCAGTACATGGTGTTCGCGGAGAGGAAGACCAGCGAGGTGCCGCTGTCCCGGGCCCGCTCGACGGTGCGCCGCATCGCGGCCGACCAGTACTCGTCGTGGCCGGGGAAGACCAGGCCGCGGTAGCGGGTGGGATCGACGCCGCCGGCGTGCAGATCGCGGGTCTCGGCGTAGGCGAGGTCGTAGCCGTAGCGCTCGGCCCAGCGGATGAAGTCGTACGCGTGGCCCACGTGGAGCGGCAGCCCCGCGCCCGCGTACGGCCGGTCGAAGGAGACCGTGACGGCCGCCTCGGACTCGCCGAGCAGCCGCCCCTGCTCGTCCCAGGCGTGGTAGAGGCTGGCGCCGGTGCGGCCGTCCTCCGGGTAGAGGTTGTACGCCTGCCAGGTGAAGTCGGGGAGCACCAGGAGCAGATCGGCGGGGCGGGTGTCGCGGACCGTGAACGGGATGTGGCTGCGGTAGCCGTCCACGGTGGTGAGCACGGCCACGTACGCCCCGAGCTTCCAGTACGAGGGGATCTGCAGCCGCCAGGACAGCCACCAGTGGTGGCAGGAGACGGTGCGGTCGGCGGTGAGCGGCGGCGGCTGCACGATGCCGGACAGCCGCGGGCTGGTGGTGATCTTCGACGCGCCGTCGCCGCCGTAGTGGCCGATGCGGTAGATGTCCACGCCGAACTGCTGCGGCGGGTCGACCGTGATGCGGAAGTCGATGGCCTCGCCGGGGGCGGCGGCGGAGGTCGAGGCGAAGCCCTTGATCTGGCGGCGCACATCGTCGGCGGTGCGCGGGCCGGGGATTCTGACGGCGGTCCCGGGGGCGTGGACATGATCCACGTACCAGGGGACCACATGGCCCGTGTCGTCGAAGTAGTTCTCGCTGGTGCGCAGCCAGGGCAGCGGACCCTGGCCGAAAGGATCCGTCACCGCGTGGGCCAGCGCCCCGGACTCCCAGCGCCGGATCTGGTCCGTCCCCATCCTCGTTCCCCTCCCTGCGTGCCCCGGCGGCGTCTCGTCGCCTCGCTGCCGTGCGTGCCCGTCCCGCCGGTCCGGGCCTTGTGGGTCCGGGTCGGCGGGTCCGGTCGGTGGGCCGGGCTGGTAGCCCCGTCCACTGGGCCGGGTGGCAGCGACCGGCCCAAGCACATCACATTACGCACCCACTCCGTCACCGATCGTCGTGAATTTTCCTCACGGAAACCATCCGTAAGCCATGATTCCGCGCCGGGCCGGACGATTCAGGGACGAATCAGGGACACCTGGGGGACGGGACAGGTACGAATCAGACGAGCCGCACCGGCTTCTCGGGGCGGACGCCGACCTCGGCGAGCCAGCTGCGCAGCGGGGCCGCGTCGCCGTCCTCCACCAGCGTGAGCACCGGGTGGGACAGATCGGCGCGGCGGCGGCCGGCCACGAGGAGCGCCGGGCCGTCGAGCCAGTCCAGGCCGGGGGCCGCGCCCGCGGTGTCCACGGCGGCGCAGCAGACCATCGCCGTCACATGGTCGGCGAGCAGCTCACGGCCGGTGCGGGGCGGCTGGAGCGGGAGCAGCGGCGCGAAACCGTCGATCCAGGGGTCGCCGCCCGCGCCCTCCGCCGTACGGGCCTGGCGGGCCTGTGCGGTGGCCCGGTGGGCGGCGGCCTCCTCGCGGGCCAGCTCCACGGTGAGCCGGGCCGCCAGGTCCTCGCCGAGGCCGTCGGCGCCGGTGCCGGTGCCTTCGGGGGTGGTGAGCCGCTCCATGACCCGGGCCAGGGTCGGCGGGGTGGGGGTGCTCGCGGGGGTCGGCGGCGGTCCTGACGGGTCCGGGCGCTCGTCGAGGACGCGGTGGAGGCGGGCCGCCTCCTGGCGCCATTTGCGGTCCACGACCTCTTCCGGATACTGCCCCCAGTCGACCGGGGCCCAGTCGGGGCACGGCTCCGGGGGGCCGCCGTGGAAGAGCCGCGCGGCCAGCAGCGACGTGGCCTCGTCGATCAGGCCGGGCTCCTCCAGCAGATCGCAGGCGGGCCGCTCGCTGAGCCGGGAGGCGAACCCCTCGGCGAGCCGGTCCCGGCGGGACAGCTCGGTCAGCGCCGACACCACGCCCGCGTCGAGCCGGGACGGCCAGCGGCCCATCCGCCAGGCGGGCAGCGCGACCCGGGTCAGCAGCCGGTCCCAGCCCGCGTAGGCGAGGCCCACCTGCTCCTGGGCGACGATCCGCAGCCCGTAGTCGACCGCCTGGGCCCGCTCGGAGGCGGCCGCGGCGACCGCGCGCTCCATCTGGGCGGCGTGGTCACGGCAGGCGCGCAGCAGCAGCCGGGCGGTCCAGCCGACGAAGGCGAGGGCGGGGCGGCGGACGGCCCGGCCGAGCGGGCTGCCGGTGCCGGCCCCGCCCGCCGGGTCGTCGTCACTGTCCGCGGCGACCGCCACGGCGGCGTCCAGCCCGCGCACGAAGCGGCGGGCGGCGGCTATGTCCGGGTGGACGGAGGGTCCGGTGCCGGCCACCACGGGCGCCAGCAGCGCGCGCAGCTCGGCGACCCGCATCCACCACAGGAACGGCGATCCGATCACCAGGACCGGGGCCCGGGGCGCGCGGCGCTCCCGCCGGTCGGCCCGGGAGCGGCCGCTCCGGAGACGGTCCGCCCGGTCCGCGCCCGGCGGTCCCACCGTGTGCACCGCGCGGGACTCCTCGGGCGGATGCCGGTCCTTGCCGCCACTGCCGCCTTCGCCGTGCGCCGGATGCGCGCGGTCCTCCAGCCAGCTGTCGCAGTCCGGGGTGAGCGCTATGGCGGACGGCGCGGGCACCTCCAGCCGCTGCGCCAGGTCGCGGACCAGCCGGTACAGATCCGGGGCCGTCTCCTCGGCGATGGGCACCGTGGGCGTCAGGGCCGGTCTCGCCCGTACGACCACGGCGGCCACCCCCGCCGCCAGCACCAGGACGAGCAGGGCACCGCCGATCACCGCCCAGCGCAGCGCGGTCCAGCCCTCGTCGTGCGAACCGCCGCCGATGCGGCCGGTGGCGCTGCCCGTCAGCAGCACGACCGCCACCGCGGCCGGAAGGAGGGCGACCGCGAGCGCGGCGCCCCGGATACGCAGTACGGCGAGGGCACGGGCGCGTGCCGCCAGTGCACCTGCTTCCGGACCTGCCACGGTTCTCATCACCCCCTCCTGTCCGGCCGGTGGTTGAACAGCGGACGACGGCGGCGTTGTCTATCCCCCACTGTGGCACCGGCCGCCCGCTCCGCAATGCCGATGGGCCAGTTGCCGCACCTCGCCTGAGCGGCACAGTAGTTGGAGGCGGGGCGTGCGTCAGCAGGATGCGGAAGCCCTCACCCGATGGAATGGCCTTGGGGAGAACCGGGAACCTGGTGGAGTTCGGCTGGAAGCACCGTGACTCGGGCGCTGTCAGCGCTGTCAGCGCTGTCAGCACTGTCAGCCGCTGACATCACTGACAGCGGCGTCCACGCCATTTCAGCAGCCGTCAGCCGCCGGCCGCGCCGTTCGCGGCCGCCTTCGCCGCGATGTCGGTCCGGTGGTGGGAGCCGTCGAGCCCGATCCGGGACACCGCCCGGTACACCCGCTCCCGGGCCTTGGCCAGGTCGGAGCCGGAGGCGGTGACGGACAGCACCCTGCCGCCAGCGCTCACCACCTCGCCGGACGCGCCGTCCCGCTTGGTGCCCGCGTGCAGCACGTACGCCTTGGGCCCGTCCTCCGCGGCCACCTCGTCAAGACCGGTGATCGGGTCGCCGGTGCGCGGCGTGCCGGGGTAGTTGTGCGAGGCGATGACCACGGTCACGGCGGCGCCGTCGCTCCAGCGCAGCGGCGGCTCGGCGGCCAGCGCCCCGGTCGCGGCGGCCTTCAGCAGACCGGCGAGGGGGGTCTTCAGCCGGGCCAGCACGACCTGGGTCTCCGGGTCGCCGAAGCGCGCGTTGAACTCGATGACCCGCACCCCGCGCGAGGTGATCGCGAGCCCCGCGTACAGCAGCCCGGAGAAGGGCGTGCCGCGGCGGCGCAGCTCGTCGACGGTGGGCTGGCAGACCGTGGCCACGATCTCGTCCACCAGGGCGGGGTCGGCCCAGGGCAGCGGGGAGTAGGCGCCCATGCCGCCGGTGTTCGGGCCCTCGTCGGCGTCGTACGCCCGCTTGAAGTCCTGCGCGGGCTGGAGCGGCACCACGGTCTCGCCGTCGGTCACCGCGAACAGCGACACCTCGGGGCCGTCCAGGAACTCCTCGATCACCACGCGGCCGCAGGCCAGCGCGTGCTCGCGGGCCTCCGCCAGATCGCCGGTCACCACGACGCCCTTGCCCGCGGCGAGACCGTCGTCCTTGACGACGTACGGCGGGCCGAAGGCGTCGAGGGCCTCGTCGACCTCGGCGGGGGTGGTGCAGACGTAGGCGCGGGCGGTGGGCACGTTCGCCGAGGCCATGACGTCCTTCGCGAACGCCTTCGACCCCTCCAGCCGCGCCGCCTCGGCGGACGGCCCGAAGGCCGGGATCCCCCGCGCGCGCACGGCGTCGGCGACGCCCGCGACGAGCGGCGCCTCCGGGCCGACGACCACCAGCTCCGCGTCCAGCGCGGCGGCCAGGTCGGCGACGGCCGCGCCGTCGAGGACATCGACGGCGTGCAGCTCGGCGACCTCCGCGATACCGGCGTTGCCGGGCGCGCAGTGCAGTGCGGTGACGTCGGGATCGAGGGAGAGGGAGCGGCACAGGGCGTGTTCGCGGGCGCCGCCGCCGATGACGAGGACCTTCACGGTAGGCACCCTACGACCTCCCCGGTCCGGACGGCCCGGCCGGGTCAGTACGCGGGACGAGCGGGTCAGGACGCGGCCCGGGCGGCTGGGCACTCTTTCGGGTGAGCGGGAATGGGGCCCTATATCCGATGTCCACCACTAATGGGCGGAATACCCGTGATCGTGGCCGCGTGGCCAGCCGTTCGGCGGTAGGAATGGTCGTCGCGCATCAGCCGCGCGCCAGGAGAGACACCGCCGCAGAGGGAGTGCACGGGTGAGTCAGCCGGAGATGCAGCCCGAGGAACTCCCTCGGCAGGAGGGTGCGAGGAGCAGGCCGCCGCGGGAGGACCTGCTCGGCCGGCCTTTCCCGCATGGCGACTGGGGGGAGCCCGCGGAGCGCCTCGACGAGCTGTACCAGTGGGTCGAGGAGGGCGCGCTGCGGGTGGGCGCCTGGTACCTGGCCGACCGGTGGTGGAAGCGGCGGGCCGCCCGGGGCTTACGGGCGGGGGCCGCGGCCGGGGCGGTGGCGGGGACCGTGCTGCCGCTGCTGGAGCTGGTCGGGGTGGTGGGCGGCGGGGCCGGCTGGGGCGCGCTGGCGCTGCTGCTGGCCGTCGCGTGCGTGGGCTGCGACCGGTATTTCGGGCTGACGTCCGGCTGGATGCGGGACGTGGCCACGGCGCAGGCGGTCCAGCGGCGGCTGGAGTCGCTGCAGTTCGACTGGGCGTCGGAGAGCGTCCGGGAGGTGCTGGGCCCGACCGAGGGCACCGCTTCCGAGGCCGTGGAGCGGTGTCTGGCGGTGCTACGGAGGTTCTGCGAGGACGTGTCGGAGCTGGTGCGGACCGAGACCGCGGGCTGGATGCTGGACTTCGGCTCGGGATCGGTGCCGATGTTCACCCATTCGCCGTTCACCCGGTCACTGGTGGCCCAGGACTCCCGCCCGGACGGCGGGAGCCCCGCGCACCGCTTTCCGCTGCCGCCGGGCGCCCGGCCCAATATGCCGCGGCAGCGTCCCCCCGAGCCGCCCCGCTGACAGCGGGCAGCCCGGCCGATGCAGCCGAATCAGCCGAATCAGCCGATTCAGCTGAAGAGGATCATCGACCCTTGGCCCAGGCTGCGGGTCGCGGCCGCGTGCAGGCCCAGCCAGACATGGCGTTCGCGGGCGAACGGGCTGTCCTCGTACGGCCCGGGCACGGCCGGCTCCTCCAGGCTGGTCGGCCGGGAGGGGGGCGTGGGGGCGGCCGGTGGGTTGGACGGGTCGATGCCGAGCGCCGGGGCGACCGCCTCCAGCTCGCGCAGCAGCCCATGGCTGGACCCCAGGGGGCCGCCGCCCTCCATGAGTTCGTCGTTGGCCAGCGGGCTCGGGAAGTCGACGGGGACGTAGGCGCCCGCGTGGTCGTAGTGCCACACCAGGTGCGACTGCTTGGCCGTGGACTCGAACATCTCCAGCAACTGCTCGTAGTCGCCGCCGAGTTCGTCGACCGGGGCGACCTCGAGCCCGCACAGCTGGAGGAGGTAGGCGCGGCGCAGGAAGTGGAGTGCGTCGTAGTCGAATCCGGCTACCGGGGCGACGTCCCCGGACAGGCCCGGCATGTAGCCGAGGACGGGCACCGGCGGCAGACCGGCGTCACCGAGGGCCTTGTCGTAGGTTGCGATCTCGTCGGCGAAGGGATTGTCGGGGCTGTGGCACAGCACGTCGACAAGGGGGACCAGCCAGAGGTCACAGGCCACGCGATCTCACTCTCGTATCCGTATGGTCGCTGGTCGGTTCAGCGTAGTGCCCCGGATACGCGGCGCGAAGAGCGCCGACGGCAGCTCTCACCCTCACGGGGAGCGCTCTCAGGGGGTGTCGGTCACCAACCGCTCGATCAGCGCACGGAAGTGCGCGTTGTACGCCGATATGAGCCGCTCGGAGGTCGTGGGATCACCGCGGGTGACGGCCGCGGTCAGCTCGCAGTGGCCCGCCCACAGCTCGCCGCGCAGATCGGGGACCCGGCGCAGATACGGCACGGTGAAGACCCACGTCTGCATCCGCAGCCGCTGGAGGAAGTCGGTGATGTAGGGGTTGCCGACCAGCCCGCATATCTCGCGCCAGAACCGCAGGTCGTAGCCGATGAGGATGTCGAGGTCGCCGCCGCGGGCGGCCCGCTCGGCGGCCTCGGCCCGGCGCCGCACCGAGGCCAGGGACTGCGGGTCCATGGTCCTCAGCGTCTGCTCGACGGCGTGCCGGAACAGCCCCTCGACGACCATGTTGCGGGCGTCGACCATGTGCCGGAAGTCCTTGATGGTGAACTCGTGCACCTTGAAACCACGGTGTTCCTCGACGTCCAGCAGCCCCTGGGAGCACAGGTCGAGCAGGGCCTCGCGGACCGGGGTGGCGGAGACGCCGTAGTGGTCGGCCATCTCCTTGACCGTGAACTGCCGCCCCGCCGGCAGTCTGCCCGCCAGCACCTCGTCACACAGCGCGTCGGCGATCTGCTGCCGCAAGGTGTTCCGCTTGACCGGGCTGGTGCCGGGCACGGGCATCGAGGACCGTCTCCTTCCGCGGCCGTCGTGTCATGTCATCCGGAAGGAAGCGGACGGCCCTCGCATCACGATATGCGAGGGCCGTTGCGCAAAGTACGCAGAGTCAGGTGGTGGCCCACACCGGACGGCTATATGTGGCTATGGGGTGTGAAGAGGACGTGACGCCGCGGTGAGGGATCGGCTACACGGTGTGGGCGTCCGCCGCGCTCAGCGCCTCGTCCAGAATCGCCAGACCCTCCTTGGCCTCGGACTCGGTGACCGTGCACGGCGGCACCACGTGCGTCCGGTTCATGTTCACGAACGGCCACAGCCCGCCGCGCTTGCAGGCGGCCGCGAAGTCGGCCATGGGCTGATTGGCGGGGCCGCTCGCGTTGTACGGGACGAGCGGTTCGCGCGTCTCCTTGTTCTTGACCAGATCGAGCGCCCAGAAGACGCCCAGACCGCGCACCTCGCCGACCGAGGGGTGGCGCTCGGCGATCTCCTTGAGGGCCGGGCCGATCACGTTCTCCCCGATCGCGGCCGCGTTCTCCACGATGCCCTCCTCCGCCATCGCGTTGATGGTGGCGACGGCGGACGCGCAGGCCAGCGGATGCCCGGAGTAGGTGAGGCCGCCGGGGTAGGGCCGCTGGTCGAAGGTGGCCGCGATCTCGGCGGAGATGGCGACGCCGCCGAGCGGTACGTAGCCGGAGTTGACGCCCTTGGCGAAGGTCAGGAGATCCGGGGTGACGCCGAAGTGGTCGGCCGCGAACCAGTGGCCGGTGCGGCCGAAGCCCGCCATGACCTCGTCCAGGATGAAGACGATCCCGTACCGGTCGCAGATCTCCCGGACCCCGGCCAGATAGCCGGGCGGCGGCACCATGATCCCTGCGGTGCCGGGGATGGTCTCCAGGATGATCGCGGCGATACCGGCCGGGCCCTCGTACGCGATGGTGTCTTCCAGGTGGCGCAGCGCGCGCTCGCACTCCTGCGCCTCGTTCTCGGCGTGGAACGGCGAGCGGTAGAGGAACGGCGCCCAGAAGTGGACGACACCGGCCGAGGCGGTGTCGGAGGGCCAGCGGCGCGGGTCACCGGTCAGGTTGATCGCGGCGGCGGTGGCGCCGTGGTACGAGCGGTAGGCGGAGAGCACCTTGGACCGGCCGGTGTGCAGCCGGGCCATGCGGACCGCGTTCTCGACGGCCTCGGCGCCGCCGTTGGTGAAGAAGATCTTGTCCAGGTCGCCGGGGGTGCGCTCGGCGACCAGCCGCGCCGCCTCGGACCGCGTGTCCACCGCGAAGCCCGGCGCGATCGTGCACATCTTCGCCGCCTGCTCCTGGATGGCGGCGACGACCTTGGGGTGCTGGTGGCCGATGTTGGTGTTGACCAGCTGACAGCTGAAGTCGAGGTAGCGGTTGCCGTCGTAGTCCCAGAAGTACGAGCCGTCGGCGCCCGCGATCGCGAGCGGGTCGATCAGCCCCTGCGCGGACCAGGAGTGGAAGACGTGTGCGCGGTCGGCAGCCTTCACAGCGGCGCCGGCGGCGGGATCGGGGCTGGGGTGCGTGGACTGCACGGACACGTTCGCTACCTCGGATCGCTCGCGGGTCTGGGGCGCCCCCCAGCGTACGGAGCCGCCGGACCGGCCGCACACCGCCAAGGTGTACGGCTTCGGGCGTGCGGCCCGGCACTGTGTCGGGGGCCGCGTTCCCGGCGTCTTTCCGCGCCGGGGAGCCGTGCGCGCGTCCCGCGCATACGGAACCGATAACGGATCGCCCGCGTCGTCCACTTCGCTCTCGGCCGCCTTTATTCTCTCCGGGGGGCTGATCAGGGGGATCAGGGAAGGGACGTTCGTCAGCATGGAAGACCTGGGGGCGGAAGACCCACGCTGGATCGGCGAGTACCGACTGCTCAGGCGGCTGGGTGCGGGCGGAATGGGCCGGGTGTTCCTGGCGTACTCGGCGCGGGGGCGTACGGTCGCGGTGAAACTCGTCCAGGCCGAATTGGCGCGGCAAACCGAATTCCGGCGGCGCTTCACCCAGGAAGTGCGGGCCGCCCAGCGCGTGGGCGGCGAATGGACGGCCCCGGTCCTGGACGCCGACACCGAGGCCGCCACCCCGTGGGTCGCCACCGGCTACATCGCCGGACCCTCGCTGCACGCCATCGTCGCCGAGTCCGGTCCCCTGCCCGAACGGACCGTGCGCATCCTCGGCAACGGCCTCACCCGCGCCCTGCGGTCCATCCACGGCGCCGGTCTCGTGCACCGCGACCTCAAGCCGTCCAACGTCCTCATCACCATCGACGGGCCGCGCGTCATCGACTTCGGCATCGCCCGCGCCCTGGAGACCGTCACCGACGGCATCCTCACGCGCAGCGGCGCGGTCGTCGGCTCCCCGGGCTTCATGTCGCCCGAGCAGGTGCGCGGCGAACGCGTCACCCCCGCCAGCGACGTCTTCTGCCTCGGCTCGGTACTCGCCTTCGCCGCCACCGGCCGCCAGCCGTTCGGCACCGCCGACAGCGGTGTGCACGCGGTGATGTACCGCATCGCCCAGGAGGAGCCCGACCTGACCGGGCTCCCGGAGGGGCTGCGCGAGCTGGTCACCGACTGCCTGCGGAAGGTCCCGGAGGAACGCCCCGGCCTGGATGAGCTGCTGGCCAGTACGGCCGGTCCGGAGGACGAGGCGGGCGCGGGCGCCGAACCCTGGCTGCCGGGCGGCCTCGTTGCCCAACTCGGCCGCCATGCGGTGCAGCTGCTGGACGTGGAGACGCCCGCCGCGTCGCCGGTACGGCCCGCCGTGCCCGCCCCACCGCCGCTCCCGCCGACGGCGGGCGCCGTCCCGCCGCCGCCCGCGGCCCCGCCGTCCGCGACGTCGTACCCCCTGGCCCCGCCGCCGCCCAGCGCCCCGCCCCCGCGGCCCCCGGCCGCCCCGCCGAAGCCTGCGGCCCAGCCGGAGGAGGCACCTGGTGCCCCGGGGTCGCGTCCCGGCCAGGAAGCGGGCCCGCGCGGGGAAGCGCGGCCCGCTGACCGGCCCGCCGCCACGCCACCCCGGGGAGAGCCCCGGGCCGCCGCCGAGCAGCACGCCGCGGGCCCGTACGCCACCGGGGCGCAGGGCCCCGCCGGACCGCACGCCGCCACACCGCCACACGGCGGGCAGCAGGCCGCGGAGCCGCATGGCTCAGGGCAGGCCGCCACGCCGTCGCGAGGCGGGCAGGAGGCTGCCGGGCCCTATGCCGCTGGAGGTGCGGCCGCAGGCCCGCAGGGCGAGCCGGCCGCCGCCGGACCCCACGCCGCAGGGCCACAGGGCCCCGCCGAGGCGCAAGGTGCCGCACGGCCGGCCGCCACGCCGCCGCAGGGGGCGGCGCAGGCGTTCGGGCCGCCCGAGGTCACGTCGTTCGGACCGCCGACGCCGCCCAACGGACCCGGCGGACCCAACGGGCCCGGGGCGCAGGGTGCCGGGAAGGGGCGGCACAAGAGGGTCGTCTTCGCCTCGGCCGCCCTGGTCACGCTGCTCATCGCCTCGGCGGCGGTCGTCGCGGTCGTCAAGTCCAACAGCGACAGCGGCGGCAAGGGCGAGCAGGCCACCGACTACGACAAGATGACCCACACCCCGCCCGGCACCGGTCCGGGGAAGTCGAAGGCGCCCGGCGGGGGTTCGGGGTCGCCGGGGCCCTCGGCCACCAAGCTGGGCTCGGCCGGCGATGTGCCGCAGAGCTATCTGGGGGCCTGGGAGGGCGAGATCAAGCAGGACGGCGACGCCACCGGCAAGATCCGCCGGATCGTCCTCTCGCAGGGCGCGATCGGCTCGTCGGTGGCGGACACGATGATGTCCGAGCCGGACAAGTACTGCCAGAGTTCGGCGACCCTCAAGTCGGCGGACAGCCTGCTGGTGATCGAGGACGAGGACGTGTCGGTCAGCGTGCCGGACGAGGCGTGCAGCGCCGTCGGGGAGCAGACCCTGCGGCTGGGGGACGACGGCTCGCTGGCGTGGAGCACCACGGACGGCTCCGCGGAGGCGACGCTGCGCCCCTCGACGACCGGGGACAAGGCCGTACCGGCGGCCTACCAGGGCACCTGGCTGGCCAAGGACGCGTTCGGGGAGAAGGGCGCCACCCGGAAGTTGACGATCAGTCAGGGAGCCATCGGCGCCGCGGTGGCCGAGCAGATCGGCGACAGCAGCAAGTACCACTGCGAGGGCAAGCGGATGCTGGCCTCGGTCGAGAAGGGCCTGGTGCTGAGCCCCATCAAGGTCACGAAGGCCACACCGGAGGATCTGTGCGAGACGGGAACCTCGCTCACTTTCACGGCGTCTGGAAAGGACAAGCTCCGGGTCGTGTATGAAGACCCGGACAGCTTCAGCGATGAGACGATGACCCAGACCTTCACCCGTCTTAACTGATCGGCCGATCGGCGTACGGGGACCATCGGCACACGGACAGGAGCCACACCGCGATGGAGAACCTCGGGGCCCAGGACCCGCGGTGGATCGGCGAGTACCAACTGCTCGGCAGGCTCGGCGAGGGCGGAATGGGCAAGGTGTACCTCGCCCGTTCGGCCCGTGGCCGTACCGTCGCCGTGAAGCTGGTGCAGGCCGAACTCGCCCGGCAAGCGGATTTCCGGGGCCGCTTCAAGCGCGAGGTGGAGGCGGCGAGACGGGTGGGCGGTCAGTGGACCGCGCCCGTGCTCGACGCCGACACCGAGGCGGCGGTGCCGTGGGTGGCCACGGGGTACATCGGCGGACCGTCCCTGCACGCGGTGGTGGCGGAGGACTTCGGGGCGCTGCCCGAGCAGTCGGTGCGGGTGCTGGCGCACGGTCTGTCGCTGGCGCTGCGCGACATCCACGGTGCGGGGCTGATCCACCGCGACCTCAAGCCGTCCAACATCCTGATCACGATCGACGGCCCGCGGGTCATCGACTTCGGCATCGCCCGCGCCCTGGACGCGGTGGGCGGCGGCAACAGCAATCTGACCGTGACGGGTGCGGTCGTCGGCTCGCCGGGGTTCATGTCGCCGGAGCAGGTGCGCGGCGAGACCGTGACCGTGGCGAGCGATGTGTTCTGCCTGGGGTCGGTGCTCGCGTTCGCGGCCACCGGGCGGCAGCCGTTCGGCCGGGTGGACAGCGGCATACACGCCCTGATGTACCGAATAGCCCAGGAGGAGCCCGACCTGGACGGGCTGCCCGAGGGGCTGCTGGGCCTGGTCAGCGCCTGTCTGAGCAAGGACCCGGCGCAGCGTCCTTCGGTGCCGGACCTGATCGCGTACACCGAGGCCGCCGCGCCCGATCCCGCCGAGCCCTGGCTGCCGGGCGGCCTGCTGGCCCGGCTCGGCCGGGACGCGCTCCAGCTGCTGGAGGCCGAGAACCCGCATCAGCAGGCGCCGGCCCCCGCGCCCACACCGCCGCAGAGCGCGTACGCGAATCCGAGCCCTTCACCGTCCGCGTACGCCACTCCGCCCACCCCCTCCGCGTACGCCACTCCGGGCGGCCCGGCGGCGCCCGCGTACCCGATGGCGCAGCAGCCGGCACAGCCGTGGCCGCAGCAGGGCGGCTACCGGACCCCGGCCGGCTCGCCGGGGCAGGGCGGGACGGTGCGCTCGGTGCGGGCGCTGGGGAACACCCTGGTCGGCGTGTTCAGCCTGTGGATGCTGATGACGATCAGCGACCTGTATCTGCGGATGTCGCAGTTCGGCGCGCTCCGCGACCTGGCCGCGCACGAGGGATCCCGCGCCGCGGTCGGCCGCAGGACGACGGCGATCACCTCGCTGGACGGCGCCCTGGGCATGTGTGTGGTGGCGCTGGTCGTGCTGTGGCTGGTCTGGTTCCGGCGTACGTACGTCAACGCCACGGTGCTGTCCCCCGGCCGGCTGCGGTTCGGCAGCGGCTACGCCGTCGGCGCGTGGTTCATCCCGGTCGCGCTGCTGTGGATCCCCAAGCAGATCGCGAACGACATCTGGACCGGCAGCACTCCCCCGGGCCCCGGACGGGTGTCCCGGGCGGCGCTGCACTGGTGGTGGATGGCGTTCGTGGTGATGTGCTTCTCCGCCCCGACCGCCGGTCTCCTGGAGGTGACCGTCGACGCCGAGGACCTGGACGAACGGATCTCGACCGCCGGTCACATCGTGGACGACGGCATCTCGCTGCTGGCCGCGGCGCTGGCCCTCGTCGTGGTGGTGAAGCTGACCGGGATGCAGGAGAGGCGGCGGGCGGCGCAGCGACAGCAGCAGCAACAGCCCGTGCCCGCCGGGGTCTTCGGCCCGCCCGCGGCCTGACGTACGCCCTGGCCCGGCACCCGCAGCCCGACGCACCACAGTCCGCACGCACCACGGCCCGCACGCACCACGGCCCGCACGCGGCGCGAGGACGCCGGGGTGCGGGCCGTAGCAGCGGGCAGAGGGACCTCAGAGGAACGAGTTGATCTGGATCGTCTCGTCGCGGCCCGGGCCGACGCCGATCGCCGAGATGGGCGCGCCCGACATGTCCTCCAGCGCCTGCACGTACTTCTGCGCGTTCTTCGGCAGGTCGTCGAAGGTCTTGGCCTGGGTGATGTCCTCCGACCAGCCCGGCAGCGTCTCGTAGATCGGCTTGGCGTGGTGGAAGTCGGTCTGGCTGTACGGCAGCTCCTCGACCCGCTTCCCGTCGATCTCGTACGCCACGCACACCGGGATCCGCTCCCATCCGGTGAGCACGTCGAGCTTGGTGAGGAAGAAGTCGGTGAGCCCGTTGACCCGGGTCGCGTAGCGCGCGATGACCGCGTCGAACCAGCCGCAGCGCCGGTCGCGGCCGGTGGTCACACCGCGCTCGCCGCCGATGGTGCGCAGCTTCTCGCCGTCCTCGTCCAGCAGCTCGGTCGGGAAGGGGCCCGCGCCGACGCGCGTGGTGTAGGCCTTCAGGATCCCGATCACCCGGTTGATCTTCGTCGGGCCGACCCCGGAGCCGGTGCAGGCACCGCCCGCGGTCGGGTTGGAGGAGGTGACGAAGGGGTACGTGCCGTGATCGACGTCGAGCAGGGTGCCCTGGCCGCCCTCGAAGAGCACGACCCGGCCCTGGTCGACGGCCTGGTTGAGGATCAGGGTGGTGTCGGCGACGTAGCCGCTGAGCTGGTCCGCGTACCCGAGCAGCTCCTCGACCACCTGGTCCACGGCGATGGCGCGGCGGTTGTAGAGCTTGGCGAGCACCTGGTTCTTGAAGTCGAGCGCGGCCTCGACCTTCTGCCGCAGGATCGACTCGTCGAAGATGTCCTGGACCCGGATGCCGACCCGGTTGATCTTGTCGGCGTAGGACGGGCCGATGCCACGGCCGGTGGTGCCGATCTTCCGCTTCCCGAGGAAGCGTTCCGTCACCTTGTCGATGGTGGTGTGATACGGCGTGATCAGGTGCGCGTTACCGCTGATCAGCAGCTTGGACGTGTCGACGCCGCGCTCGTTCAGCCCGCTCAGCTCGGAGAGCAGGACCGCGGGGTCGACGACGACGCCGTTGCCGATCACGGGGGTACAGCCGGGCGAGAGGATGCCGGACGGGAGCAGGTGCAGGGCGTACTTCTGGTCGCCGACCACCACCGTGTGGCCCGCGTTGTTGCCGCCCTGGTAACGGACCACATAGTCAACCGAGCCACCGAGCAGGTCGGTGGCCTTTCCCTTGCCCTCGTCACCCCACTGAGCACCGAGCAGCACAAGTGCGGGCACAGGCGTACACCCCTTCCGGGCGGGGCATGTCCAACGTGCGTAATGGCGCGCGCCACCACAAGAGCCGTCGAACCGGTGCCCCGGATAGACGAAGCCCCTGGCGCAACAGCGACAGGGGCTCTTGCACCGAGAGATTACCTGAGGAAGGACCGAGGTGTCGGCTCCAGACCCATGGCACTCTCCGCCGGACACCGTCCGGGGGCGCCGCCTGCTCATGGTCATCGACCCCACCGCCCGGCAAACGGACGGGGAGTCGGTGCGGATCGCGAAGGATGTGCTGTGTGCGGGCGCGCAAACGAAAATCTGCCTGCCGGACGGCCCCGAGGAAGTCGAGCGGGCGCTGGCCCGGCGCGGCGGCCGGCGGCCGGTCGTGGTGGGCGACGACCGGGCCCTGCTGCGCGTCGTGGAGCTGCTGCACCGGCAGCGGGAGCTGGCCGACGCGGCGCTGTCGGTCGTCCCCGTGGGCGGGGCGGCCACGGTCGCCCTCGCCCACGCCCTCGGCGTGCCGACGGACGCGGTGGCGGCGGCGCGCACGGTGCTCGACGGGGCGGCCCGCCCGCGTGACCTGCTGGTGGACGAGAGCGGCGGGGTGGTCCTCGGGGGCCTGCGCATCCCCGGCGACGGCACGGCCGGTACGGCGCCGCCGGGCCCGGCCGGGCCCTCCCGTACGGGGCCGGGCGCCGCGGACGGCGGCGTGACCGGCGCCGCGGGCGGCGCGGTGGCGGGCGGCTGCGACTGCGGGTGCGATCCGTACGCCGAGGACCCCGGCGCGGCCGGTCCTGGCCCCTGGGCCGGGCCCGGCGGCGAGGCGGGGCCCGGGCGCGCGGGCGGCTGTGCCGCCGGCGGCCACCACTCCTGGTGGACCCCGGCGGCGCGCACCGCGCGCACGGCGCTGACCCTGCTGTCGCTGCCGGTCATGGGGCTCGGCGGGAGCGGCCGGGGGCGCCGGGCGCAGCCGCCGCCGCAGCGGCTGCGGGTCGAGGCGGACGGGGTGCTGCTGACCGATCTGGACCGGCGGGTCGAGGGGGTCTCGGTGTCGACGGCCGCGCCGGGCGGCGGGCTGGCCGAGGTGGTGGTCCATCCGCACGCGGGCGACGGCGCCGAGGAGCCGGTACGGGCGCGGGCCCGTGCCGTGACCGTCTCCGGCCAGGACTTCCGCTACCACTCGGACGCGCTGGTCCGCGGCCCGGTGCGCAGCCGGACCTGGACGGTGCTGGCCGGGGCGTGGAGCCTCACCCTGCCGCACCGCCGGTGAACGGTTACTGCTCCTCGCCCTTGCCGCGCGCCGCCTGGTGGGCGCGCCAGCGCTCCAGCATGACGTGCAGCTCCTCCTGCATGAACTCGAAGAACTCGGCGGTCTCGGAGGCCCGCTGCCCGGCCGGGCTGTCGGGGCCGAGGACCTTCGCCCCGTCCCGCATGGTGCTCTCCCAGCGGGCGAGCACCTGGTCGCGGCGGGTCATCGTCTCGTACCAGACCTCGTTGTAGAGCCGGTAGCGCTCGCGCCGGGAGCCCGGTTCGCGCTCCCGCGCGACCAGGTCGACCTGGGCGAGGTAGCGGATCGCGCCGGAGACCGCGGCCGGGCTGATCTGGAGCTGCTCGGCGAGCTCGGCGGAGGTGAGCGCGCCGGCGTCGGAGGCGAGCAGCGCGGCGAGGACGCGGGCGCCCATCCGCTGCATCCCGGCCTCGACGAGGTCGGCTGCGAACCGCTCGACGAACCGGGACACCGCCTCGTCGTCGCGTACGTCTTCTGCTGCGTCGATCTCTGCTGTGTCGATCTCCCTCACCGGCTCATCATCTCCCCTCGTCATCACATCATCATAAGTTTATACGATTCCTTAACTTCACAAATTTGTGAAAGTAGCGTAGCTTCGCAACCATGAAGACGGCAATCTCCGCGTCCGGCCTGCACAAGTCCTTCGGCCGGACCCACGCGCTGGACGGCCTCGACCTCGAAGTCGAGGCAGGTGAGGTCCACGGCTTCCTCGGCCCCAACGGCGCCGGGAAATCCACCAGCATCCGGGTCCTGCTCGGGCTGCTGCGCGCCGACTCCGGTGCGGTCCAGCTCCTCGGCAAGGACCCCTGGCACGATGCGGTCGACCTCCATCGGCACATCGCGTACGTCCCCGGAGACGTCACCCTGTGGCGCAGCCTGAGCGGTGGCGAGGTCATCGACCTGTACGGGCGGCTCCGCGGCGGTCTCGACCAGACCCGGCGGGCCCGGCTGCTGGAGCGGTTCGAGTTGGACCCGACCAAGAAGGGCCACACCTACTCCAAGGGCAACCGCCAGAAGGTCGCGCTGGTCGCCGCCTTCGCCTCCGAGGTCGAACTGCTGATCCTCGACGAGCCGACCTCCGGGCTCGACCCGCTGATGGAGGAGATCTTCCGCGAGTGCGTGGCCGAGGAGCGCGACCGCGGCCGCACCGTGCTGCTCTCCAGCCACATCCTCAGCGAGGTCGAGGCGCTGTGCGACCGGGTCAGCATCATCCGCAAGGGCCGGCGGGTCGAGTCCGGCTCGCTCGCCGAGCTGCGCCATCTGACCCGTACGTCGGTGGCCGCCGAGCTGGCCGCCGCGCCCACCGGGCTGTCCGGGCTGCCCGGCGTCCACGGCCTCGACGTCCAGGACCGCCACGTCAAGCTCCAGGTCGACTCCGACAAGCTGGACGCGGTGCTGCGGCGGCTCACCGAGGCGGGCGTGCGCAGCCTCACCTCCACCCCGCCCACCCTGGAAGAGCTGTTCCTGCGCCACTACCAGGACGACATCACCCGGGCCGGCGCCGAGGCCGGTGTCGGCACGGGCGCCGGCACCGGCACCGAAGAGGCGGTCGTCCGATGACCGCCGTAGCCGACGCGCGGGTCACCGGCCGGGCCCGCGGTTCGTCCCGCGATCTGACCGGCACCGGCACACTGCTGCGGCTCGCGCTGCGCCGTGACCGGATCATGATGCCGGTGTGGGTGCTGTGCCTGGGGCTGACGGCCTCCAGCACCGTCAGCCGCCTCGACAGCGCCTACGACACCCCCGCCAGGCGCGCCCGGCTCGTCGAGGACATGAACGGCAACGGGGCGACCCGCGCGCTGTTCGGCACCGCCTTCGGCGACTCGCTCGGTGCGCTCACCGTGTGGCGGGTGGGCGCCTTCCTCGCCGTGTTCGCCGCGATCATGAGCCTGCTCATCGTCATCCGGCACACCCGTGAGGAGGAGGAGACCGGCCGCCAGGAGGCGCTGTCGTCCTGCGTGGTCGGCCGCCGCGCGGGCCTCACCGCGGCCCTGCTCACCGTGGCCATCGCCAACGGTGCCGTCACCCTGCTCGTCGCGGGCGGTCTCGCGAACCAGGGCGGCAGCGGGGCGATCGCGCTGGGGCTGGCCGTCGGCCTGTCCGGGATGGCCTTCGGCGGTCTGGCCGCCGTAGCCGCCCAGCTCACCGAGAGCGCGCGGCTCGCCCGGGGGCTCTCCGCGGCCGCCGTCGGCGTGGCGTTCGTGCTGCGCATGGCGGGCGACGCCGCCGAGGACGGCTCCAAGGGCTCAGGGCATGTGCTGACGTGGCTCTCGCCGCTGGGCTGGGCCGAGTACGCCCGGCCGTTCGCGGCCGAGCGCTGGTGGCCCCTGCTGCTGATCGCGGTGCTGGCCGCCGCGTCCATCTCCGTCGCGTACTCCCTCGCCGGCCGCCGCGACGTGGGCGCCAGCTTCTACGCGACCCGCCCGGGCCCGCGCGCCGCGGGGCCGTTCCTGCGGGGCGTCTTCGGCCTGGGCTGGCGCCTCCAGCGCGGCGCCCTGGCCGGCTGGGCCGCCGGGTTCGTCTTCGCGGGCGCCATCTTCGGCGCCATCTCGGACGGCGCCGACGACTTCCTCGGCGACAGCGACCAGACCCGCGAGATCATCGAGCGCATGGGCGGCGCCCAGGGGCTCAACGACGCCTTCCTGGCCTCCATGGTCGGCGTCCTCGGCACCATCCTCACCGTCTACACCACCAGTTCCGTGCTGCGGCTGCG
Source organism: Streptomyces sp. NPDC021212 (assembly GCF_044332925.1). Lineage (NCBI taxonomy): Bacteria > Bacillati > Actinomycetota > Actinomycetes > Kitasatosporales > Streptomycetaceae > Streptomyces > Streptomyces sp. NPDC021212. The sequence continues at coordinate 573,902 of NZ_JBIRPZ010000004.1, read as the reverse complement.
CAGCGAGGAGACCGACCAGCGGGCCGAACCGCTGCTGTCCAACGCGGTCAGCAGGCTGCGCTGGGCCGCAAGCCACCTGGTCATCTCCTACCTCGGCCCGGTCGCCGTGCTCGCCGTCGGTGGCCTCGCGCTGGGCCTCGGCTACGGGCTGGCGGCGGGCGACGTGAGCGGCTCGCTGCCGCGCGTCCTGGGCGCCGCGCTCGCCCAGACCCCCGCGGTGTGGCTGGTCACCAGCCTGACCGTGCTGCTCATCGGGGTGCTGCCGAAGTACTCGGCCGCCGCCTGGGGCGTGGTCGGCTGGGTGGTCGCCCTCGGCTGGATGGGCCCGGCGCTCAAGGTGTCGCAGTCCGTCATGAACACCTCGCCGTTCAGCCATCTGCCCAAGCTGCCCGGGGAGCACGTCACCGCGGCGCCGTTTGTGTGGATGGTGCTGCTCTCGGCCGTCCTGACCGCCGGGGGGCTGGTGGCCCTGCGCCGCCGCGACATCGGCTGACCCTTCCCCTCCCTGCTCTCGGCGCCGGGCCCGCACTCCCCCTGTGGCGGGCCCGGCGCCGAGTCATGTGCTCGTTGGCCCACCCGGCTGCGGCGGCCGGGGAAGACCTCAGACCCCGGACTTCAGACCTCAGACTTCAGACCTCCACCAGCAGCTCCGTCAGCCCGCGGATCACGTACCCGGGCCGCCACTCCGGCTCCCGCACCAGCCGCAGCCCCGGCGCGGCGCGCAGCAGCGCGCCGAAGGACGCGGCGAGTTCGATACGGGCCAGCGGGGCGCCCAGGCAGTAGTGGATACCGGCGCCGAAGCTGAGGTGGGGGTTGTCGGTGCGGGCGAGGTCGAGCGTGTCGGGCCGCTCGAAGCGGGCCGGGTCGCGGTTGGCCGAGCCGAAGAGCAGGGCGACCTCACTGCCGCGCGGGATGAGGGTGTCGCCGACCCGGATGTCCTCCAGCGCCCAGCGCTCGAACAGCTGTAGCGGGGTGTCGTAGCGCAGCAGCTCGTCCACAGCTGTGGACAGCAGCGCGTCCGGGGCCTCCCGCAGCCGGGCCAGCTGGTCGGGGTGGCGGAAGAGCGTCCACCAGCCGTTGCCGGTGGTGTTGACGGTGGCCTCGTGGCCCGCGTTCAGCAGCAGCACACACGTGGACACCATCTCCTGCTCGGAGAGCCGGTCCCCCTCGTCGTGCGCGGCGATCAGCGCGCTGATCAGATCCTCGCCCGGGTCTTTGCGGCGGGCGGCGATCAGCCCGCGCAGATACTCGGAGAACTCCAGCGACGCCCGCACCGCGCGGCGCGCCGTCTCCTCCCCCGGATTCAGCTCGAACATCCCGCAGATGTCCGCCGACCAGGGGCGCAGCGCCGGGCGGTCGGCGGGCGGAATGCCCAGCATCTCGGCGATGACCTCGACCGGCAGCGGTTCGGCGACCGCCGCGATGAGATCGCCGCCGCCGGAGGCGGCGAACGAGTCCGCCAGCCCGGTCGCCAGCCGCCGGATCGTCGGCACCAGCCCCTGGACCGTGCGCGGGGTGAACGCCTTGGAGACGAGCCGCCGCAGCCGGGTGTGGTCCGGCGCCTCCAGGTCCAGCATGCCGTGGTCGTTGAGGGTGTGGAACGGCTCGTGCTCGGGCGGAGGGGCGGTGCGGCCGAACTCCTCGTGGGTGAAGCGGTGCAGATACGTACGGCCCAGCCGCCGGTCGGTCAGCAGGGCGCGCACATCCTCGAAGTGCGGGATCAGCCACTGGTGGGAGGGCGCGAACCAGTGCGCCCTGCCGCGCTCGCGCAGGCCGGCGTAGACCGGGTAGGGGTCGGCGACGAACGACGGCTGCCATGGGTCGAAGGCAGGGGCTTCGCTGCTCATTACCGGACCGTATCGCCGGACCGGCCCGTCCTCCAGAGGGCTTCGGGTGGTGTCAGTGGTGGTGTCGGCGCGTCAGTGGTGGTGTCAGCGCGTCAGCCTCCCGGGGTCACGAGCCGCGCCTCGTACGCGAAGACCGCGGCCTGGGTGCGGTCCCGCAGGCCGAGCTTCACCAGGATCCGGCTCACATGGGTCTTCACCGTCGACTCGGCCACCACCAGATGCTCCGCGATCTCCGCGTTGGACCGGCCCTGGGCGACCAGCACCAGCACCTCGTTCTCCCGCTCGGTCAGCTCGTCCAGCCGCTCCTGCGGGCCCGGCCGCGGCGCCCCGAGCAGAGTGGTCCCGTCGCCCTGCGAGAACGTCGCGATGAGCCGCTTGGTGACGGTGGGCGCCAGCAGCGCCTCCCCCGCCGCCACCACCCGCACCGCCTCGCCCAGCTGACGTGCCGACGCGTCCTTGAGCAGAAAGCCGCTCGCCCCGGCCCGCAGCGCCTGGTAGACGTACTCGTCCAGGTCGAAGGTGGTCAGCACCAGGACCTTGGCGTCGGCGTCCGCCGCCACGATCTCCCGCGTCGCCTCCAGCCCGTTCAGCACGGGCATCCGGATGTCCATCAGGACCACATCCGGGCGCAGCGCCGTGACCTGGGCGACCGCCTCACGGCCGTCGACCGCCTCACCGACGACCTCGATGTCCGGCTGGGCACCCAGCAGCACGGAGAAGCCCTCGCGGACCATCATCTGGTCGTCCACGATCAGCACGCGGATGGTCGTCATGCCTCCGGCTCCGCCGCCGTCTCGGGGGCCGGGATGAAGACGGTGACCTCATAGCCGCCGTTTTCCTCCCGCGCCCCCGCCCGTATCTCGCCGTCCAGCATCGTGACCCGCTCCCGCATGCCGAGCAGCCCATGGCCCATGCCCGGCGAGGGCGACACCGCCTTGGTGGGCGGGCCGTTGACGATGCGCAGCCCGAGGCCGCCGAGCACATACGCCACCTCGACGCGCGCGGTGGACCCCGGGGCGTGGCGCAGCGCGTTGCTCAGCGCCTCCTGCACGATGCGGTACGCCGACAGCTCCACGCCCTGCGGCAGCGGGCGCACCGCGCCCGTCGTGACGTGGTCGACCGCCAGGCCCGCCGCCCTGACCCCCGCGAAGAGGCCGTCGAGGGCGGCCAGCGTGGGCTGGGGCGCCTCCGGGTCGGCGTCCGTATCGATGTCGTCCGCCCGCACCACCCCGAGGACCCGGCGCAGTTCGGTGAGCGCGATCACCGCGTTCTCCCGGATGGTCGCGAAGCTCCTGGTCAGCTCCTCGGGCGGGTTCTCCACCCGGTACGGGGCCGCCTCCGCCTGGATGGCGATGACGGACATGTGGTGCGCGACGACGTCGTGCAGCTCGCGGGCTATCGTCGCGCGCTCCTCCAGGGTCGTGCGGCGGGACCGCTCCTCGACGGTGGCCGACTCCTGCACCGCGATCGCCTGCTTGCTCTCGCGCAGACTGCGCCCGGTGACGACGGCGCAGAGCAGCAACCCGGAGACGAACAGCAGGGTGAAGGTGTCCGAGTGGATGTACGGGGTGTCGTTGACGTACTCGGCGACACTCGCGAGAAGGGCCGTGAGCAGCCATATCTCGATGGCCGCCCGGGGACGCGACCGGGCCGCCACCACCACCATCACCAGGACGTGGGAGATGGCCAGCGGAACGGGCCACGGCCAGCCCACCCACGGTTCCAGAGGCAGCAGCTCCAGCCCCGCCACGGCGCTCGCCCCGAACGACAGCCACCAGGCGCCGACCGGCCGGAACAGCGTCAGAAGCAGCGGCACCCCGCTCAGCAGTGCCAGCACCGGGCCCATGTCGCTGGACGTGCCCATGTTGTCGTTCACGATGAAGACCGACTGGGCCATGACGTAGAACGCGCAGGCCGTGAGCGCGGCATGCGGCAGCCAGCCCACATAGTGCCGGACCCGCTCCGGGGCCCGGCGCATCAGCGGATGCCCGGAACCCAGCGGCGGCAGGGGGCGGATGGCGAACGCGCCGGTGATCAAGTCCTGCCGCAGGTCGGACAACGCGCTGCGGGCGATGCGGAGTTCGGTCCGCGGGATCGTTTGGGTCACGCCTCATACGGTAGGGAGCGGGCGGGCCCGCGGCGTCCCCATCGATGGTGATTGTCCGGCGTCCCCCTCAAGTACTACGGGTACGACGAGTCCTCCGCGGCCCTACGCGTCCTGCTCGGCGAGCCGGGCGATCTCGTCGGCGACCGTGCGGGCGGCGGCGGTGGCCGGGTCGATCAGCGGGAAGTGCCCGACGGCGGCGATGCGCACCACCCGCGGCGGCTGCCCCGCGACGGCCCCGGCCGCCGCGAAGGAATCCGCGACCTGCGGCGGAACGTCGACGTCCGTGCCGCCCTGCACGAGGACCGTGGGCACGCCGGTGGGCAGCAGCGCGGCGGGATCGGCGTAGGGAAGCCGCGCCGCGAGCCGGTCACCGAGCAGTTCGTCGACGGCGTCGGAGCACACCCGCAGGGCGCGGGCGGCGGTGAGGTCCGCGATCGGGGCGAGCGCGACGACGCCGCGGAGCGGGGGAGGCGCGGGCAGATGCCACCGGGCGCCCGGCGGCAGCCGGTGCCGGGCCGCCGCCCACAGCGCGGCGTGCCCGCCCGCCGAGTGCCCGGCGAGCACGATCCGACCGGCGTCCACCCCGCCGAGCCCCAGCTCCCGCACCAACCGCGGTACCCGGTCCACGACGGCGGCGATGTCGTCGAAGGTCTCCGGCCACCGGCCCGCCAAGTGCCGGCCCGCCAGATGCTGCGCCCCTGGCGGGTGTTCACGGTGAGGTTCACCGGCGGGTGAGGCGTGCGGCCCGCCGCCACCGCGAGGCTCGGCGGCCTGCGGCCCCTGCGCGGCGCGTGAGGCGTCGGCGTCGCCGCGCCCGGCTCCCCGCGCGTGTGCGGCGTCCCGGCCGACCCCGGCCTCGCCGCCCGGTGCGGGGCCGCGCCGGGCGGTGGCCTGCGGCTCCTGCGCGGTCTCCGCCGCCCCCGCCGAAGGCGTCTCCGTGCCGCCGCGCCCAGCGGCCGACGTGCTCGCGTCGGCCGCCTCACCGCCCGCCCCCGCGCCTCGGCGGTATTCCGCCAGAGCTACCGCCAGGCCGCGGTGCGCCAGGTGGGCGGCGAGCGGGGAGAGGTGGTGGCGGTCGTAGGGGGCTCGCCAGGCGCCGCCGTGGAAGAGGACGACCAGCGGGGCGGGGGCCGCCGGGTCGCGGGGGAGGTGGAAGTCCACCACCTGGTCCGGGTGTTCCCCGTACGCGGCCGACGCGTCGGGCGCCACCGGGGCGTGACCGAACAGCGACGCCTCCTCGGCGGCCGCGTCCAGGGGCATCGGTCAGTCCACCTCGCCCAGTACGTCGGCCAGCACCCGCGCCGCCCGCTCCACCTCGGCGAAGCCCGTATACAGCGGGGTGAAGCCGAAGCGCAGCACGTCGGGGCGGCGGAAGTCGCCGACGACACCGCGCCGTACCAGTTCCGCCATCGCCGGGCCCGCGTCCGCGCAGCGCAGCGCGACCTGGCTGCCGCGTTCCGCGTGGACGGCCGGGGTGACGGACTGGACGCGGCCAGCCGGTACGTACCGCTGGACGCACCGCAGGAAGAAGTCCGTCAGGGCCAGGCTCTTCGCCCGTACGGCCTCGATCCGGACGTCGTCCCACACCTCCAGCGCGGCCTCCAGCGCGAGCATCGAGAGGATGTCGGGGGTGCCGACGCGGCCGCGGACCGCGCCGTCGGCGGGGGCGTAGGCGGGGGCCATGCCGAACGGGTCGGCGTGGGAGTTCCAGCCCGGGAGCGGGGAGTCGAAGCGCGGCTGGTGCTCGTGCGCCACGTACAGATAGGCGGGCGAACCGGGCCCCCCGTTGAGGTACTTGTACGTGCAGCCGACGGCGAGGTCGACCCCGTGCGCGTCGAGCCCCACCGGCAGCGCGCCGGCGCTGTGGCACAGGTCCCACACGACGAGGGCCCCGGCCGCGTGCACGGCGGCCGTCGTGCCGGGCAGGTCGTGGAGGCGGCCGGTCCGGTAGTCGACGTGGTTGACGAGCGCGACGGCGGTGCGCGGCCCGACCGCGGTCGGCACGTCGCCCGCCGCCACGGCCCGCACGGTGCAGCCGGTCATACGGGCGGCGGATTCGGCGATGTAGCCGTCGGTGGGGAACGTGGCCTCGTCCACCACGATCTGGTCGCGGTGGGCGCCGCGCTCCTGGGCGATGCGTACCGCGGCGACGACGGCCTTGAAGACGTTCACGCTGGTCGAGTCGCCGACCACCACCTGGCCCGGGGCGGCCCCGACGATCCGCCCCACGCGGTCGCCGATCCGCTCGGGGGCACTCCACCAGCCGCTCTCCTCCCAGGAGCGGATGCGCAGCTGTCCCCATTCGCGGGCCACGACATCGGCCAGCCGGGCGGGGACGGCGCGGGGCAGCGCGCCGAGCGAGTTGCCGTCGAGGTACACGACGTCGTCGAGAGTGAAGGCGTCGCGCAGGCCGCGCAGTTCATCGGCCGCGTCGAGCGCGGCGGCCTCGTCGGTCAGTTCCGCGGGGATGGTCGTCTCAGACATGGCTACGGGCCGTCCACAGCTCGGGGAAGACGTTCTTGGTGGCACGCTTCTCCAGCCAGGCCACCCCGGCGGAGCCACCGGTTCCGGTCTTGGCGCCCATCGCCCGCCGGGTGGCCACCAGATGGTCGTTGCGCCAGCGCCACACCAGCTCGGCGACCTCGGTCAGCGCCTCGCCGAGCCGGATCAGCTCGCCCTCGCGCGGGCCGGAGTAGATCTCCTGCCACACCCGTTCCACCGCCGGATCCGGTTCGTACCGGCGGGTGGGGTCGCGGTCCAGTACGGCCGCGGGTACGGCCTGGCCGCGCCGGGCCAGGAAGCGCAGCACCTCGTCGTACAGGCTGGGTTCGGTCAGCGCCTTCTCCAGCTCCACGTACTCGCGCGGCGCGCCCCGGTGCGGTACCAGCATGGACGCCGACTTCTCGCCGAGCAGGAACTCCATCCGCCGGTACATCGCGGACTGGAACCCGGAGCCGTCGCCGAGCGCGGAGCGGTACGCGTTGAACTGGCCGGGCGTGAGGTGCGCGAGCGGCTTCCAGGACGCGTTCAGGGACTCCAGCTCGTAGGTGGAGCGCCGCAGTGCCGCCAGCGCGGTCGGCAGGTCGTCCTCGCGCAGCGCCTGCGCGGCGGTGTGCCACTCGTGGACGATGACGGTGAACCACAGCTCCATGACCTGGGTGGTGACCAGGAAGACCATCTCGCCGGGGTCGTCGGAGAGCGGGTGCTGGAGGTGGGTGAGGACCGACGCCCGGACGTAGTCCTCGTACGGGGTCGTGCCCTGGAAGTCCAAGTGGGGCGCTTCCGGCTCGCCGTCGGGGACGGCTTCGGGGGCGGATTTCGGGGCAGGCTGCTGCGACATCGCATCTCCTGAGGTACTGCTCGCCACCGGGTAGCGGTCCGCCCCATCCCTTCGGTCTCGGAGCCCCGGTCCCCTCAGAGGCCACTTGAGTGGTCCCTGCCCGCATCATGCGTGCCGCGCGCGCCGCCCGCAAGTGCGGGCGGCACGTTCGGGACGGCGCGAAACGGGCCTGCCGGGGCGATCCGCCCCGGCAGGCCCACGCCTCGCGGGACGTCAGGAAAGCGTGTCCGCCGCGGTCGGGGAGCTGTCGCGCAGGAACGTCGAGCAGCGCTCGTACTCCTCCTGCTCACCGATCGACTGCGCGGCGCGGGCGAGCGCGTGCAGGGCGCGCAGGAAGCCGCGGTTCGGCTCGTGCTCGAACGGCACCGGGCCGTGGCCCTTCCAGCCGCTGCGCCGCAGTGCGTCCAGTCCGCGGTGGTAGCCGGTGCGGGCGTACGCGTACGACTCGACCACCCGGCCGTTCTCGAACGCCTCGTCGGCGAGCTGGGCCCAGGCGAGCGAGGAGGCCGGGTACTTCGCGGCGACCTCCGAGGGAGCCGCGCCGGACGCGAGCAGCTCCCGGGGCTCGGGGTCGTCGGGCAGATGGGTCGGGGGCGGTCCCCCGAGCAGGTTCTCGTGAATGGCCATGGGTTCCAGTCTGCCGGACCACCCGCCCTGCCCGCCGCCCCACGCCCGGCTTCGGTCGCCGGCCCGGGGGTCAGGCAGGTGGGCCGCCGCGGCGGCGCGGCTTTTCGCCCGGGTCCAGGGGCGGGGCGCCCACCCCGCAGTGGTACGCGCACTCGGGGCGGCAGGGGCGCTCCTCCGCCTCGACCTTCCCGGGCTCCGCCTCGGCCTCCGCGCCCCCGACCCGCTCCAGCGCGTCCGCCCGTACCGTGCGCCAGGCGATGAGCGCCCCCACCACCAGCACCGCCGCGCAGATCGGCATCGCCCGCCGGAAGGACTCCGAGAACCGGTCCGCCGACCGGTACGCCTCCGAGCCCATGCCCGCCAGCAGCGGCAGCGCCGCCACCGCGACCAGGCCCGCCGCCCGCGCCGCCGCGTTGTTGATGCCGCTGGCCAGGCCCGCCCGTCCGACGTCCACCGAGGCCAGGACGGTCGCGGTGAGCGGGGCGACGAGCACCACCATGCCCAGCCCCATCACCACCAGCGCGGGCAGCACGTCCCGCCAGTAGACGGCCCCCACCCCGGCCCGGGTCATCAGCAGCATTCCCGCCGCGCACAGCAGCGGGCCGACGGTCAGCGGGATCCGCGGGCCGATGCGCTTGCCCAGCTCGCCGGAACGGGCCGACAGCAGCAGCATCAGCAGGGTCGTCGGCAGCAGCGCGGTCCCGGCGACCAGCGCGGAGTAGCCGACGACCACCTGGAGGTTCAGTACGACCAGGAAGAAGAAGCCGCCGAAGGCCGCGTACACGCACAGCGTCACCGCGTTCACGGCGGTGAACTGGCGCGACGAGAAGAGGCTGAGCGGCAGCATCGGCTCGGGGCGGACCCGCTCCACGTACACGAAGGCCACCCCCGCCAGCAGCCCGGCCACGGCCGGCAGCACCACGGAGAGCGCCGCGCCCCGCTGCGGCGCGGCGATCAGCGCGTAGGTCACCAGGCCGAGCGCGAACGCGCCGAGCACCGCGCCCAGGACGTCGAACCGGCCGTGCGCCCGTGGATCCCGCGACTCCGGTACGTGCCGCAGCGCGACCGGTACGCATACGGCCGCCAGCGGCACGTTGAGGAAGAACACCCAGCGCCAGCCCGGACCGTCCACCAGCCAGCCCCCGAGGAACGGCCCGATCGCCGCCCCCACCCCGCCGAACCCGGACCACAGCCCGACCGCCCGGGCCCGGTCGTCGGGGTGGATGACCGACTGGATCAGCGCCAGCGAGCCGGGGGTGAGCAGCGCCCCGCCGATGCCCTGGAGCGCGCGGGCGGCGATGAGCACCCCGGCGTTCGGCGCCATTCCGCACAGCAGCGACGCGAGCGCGAACCACACGACGCCGACGACGAACACCCGCCGCCGCCCGAAGCGGTCGCCGAGCGCCCCGCCGAGGAGGATGAGCCCGGCGAGGGTGAGCATGTAGGCGTTGACGGTCCACTGGAGGACGGCGAGATCGGCGCCGAGGTCGAGGCCGATGCGCGGCAGGGCGACGTTGACCACGGTGCTGTCGAGGAGCGCCATCGCGGAGCCCAGCACGGTGGTGAACACGATCCACCGCCCGGCGGCCGTGGAGAGCCGCACCGCGGCGGAGGCGTTGTCGGCCATACCTGGATCATCCCCGCGCCGCCCGCCCGGGGCCAGCCCACGGACGCGGCGGGCCCGGGGGCTCGTCGCGGTGACGAGGCCCCCGGGCCCGAAACGGGACCGGCGCCGGTTACTTCAGCTTGGTGCCGGTGGAGCGCAGGTTCGCGCAGGCCTGGGTGACCCGCTCGGCCATGCTCTTCTCGGCCACCTTGCCCCAGCTGCGCGGGTCGTAGGTCTTCTTGTTGCCGACCTCGCCGTCGACCTTCAGCACACCGTCGTAGTTGCGGAACATGTGGTCCGCGATCGGCCGGGTGAAGGCGTACTGGGTGTCGGTGTCGAGGTTCATCTTCACCACGCCGTTCTCCAGCGCCGTGAGGATCTCCTGCTCCGTGGAGCCGGAGCCGCCGTGGAAGACGAAGTCGAACGGGTCGGTCTTGCCGGACTTCGCGGCGATGCCGTCCTGGAGCTGACGCAGCAGCTCCGGGCGCAGCACGACGTTGCCCGGCTTGTAGACGCCGTGGACGTTGCCGAAGGAGGCGGCCAGCAGGTAGCGGCCCTTCTCACCCAGGCCCAGCGCCTCGGCCGTGCGCTCGACGTCCGCGACGGTGGTGTACAGCTCGTCGTTGATCTCGTGCGAGACGCCGTCCTCCTCGCCACCGGTCGGGGTGATCTCGACCTCAAGGATGATCTTCGCCTTGACGGCCTCGGCCAGCAGCTCCTGCGCGATGCGCAGGTTGTCGTCCAGCGTCTCGGCGGAGCCGTCCCACATGTGGGACTGGAACAGCGGGTTCTGGCCGCTCGCGACGCGCTCCTGGGAGACCGCGAGCAGCGGACGCACGTAGCCGTCCAGCTTGTCCTTCGGGCAGTGGTCGGTGTGCAGCGCGATGTTGACCGGGTACTTCTTGGCGACGACGTGCGCGAACTCGGCGAGCGCGACCGCGCCGGACACCATGTCCTTGTCGTACTGGCCACCCAGGAACTCGGCACCACCGGTGGAGATCTGGACGATGCCGTCGCTTTCCGCCTCGGCGAAGCCCCGCAGCGCGGCGTGCAGCGTCTGCGTCGAGGTCACATTGATCGCCGGGTAGGCGAACTTGCCTGCCTTCGCCCGGTCGAGCATCTCGTTGTAGATCTCAGGGGATGCGATGGGCATCTGTCCGCTCCTTGTGATGTGCGGGTGAGGTTCTTGGCCCTGACCTAGGGGGAGTCCTGCGGCGACGACATCGTCGCGGCCATCTTCCCAGACTCCGTCGATTGCTCCACACGGCGCACGCGAGGACCACACGGACGGGGGTGGATGGTTTCACGTGAAACACCCACGCGATTACTCCAGGTCAGCTCAGCCGGTCGGCTCAGCTGGCCAGGTCAGATGGGCCCGGGTCAGCTCAGGCCGAGGTCGGCGAGCGAGAACGCCGGTACGTAACGCAGCCCGGCCTCCGCGATCGCGGGCGCGGCCCCGCGCTCGACGATCGTGGCGACCGCGACGACCTCGGCGCCCGCCTCACGCGCCGCCTCGACTGCGGTCAGCGGCGAGCCGCCGGTGGTGGAGGTGTCCTCGACCACCAGCACCCGCCGTCCCGCGATGTCCGGGCCCTCGATCCGCCGCTGCAGACCGTGGGTCTTCTGCGCCTTGCGGACGACGAAGGCGTCCAGCTTGCGCCCGCGCCCGGCGGCCGCGTGCAGCATGGACGTGGCCACCGGGTCGGCGCCCAGGGTCAGGCCGCCCACCGCGTCGTAGTCCAGGTCGGCCGTGGCGTCGAGCATGACCTGCCCGACCAGGGGCGCGGCCTCGGCGTCCAGGGTGATCCGGCGCAGGTCGATGTAGTAGTCGGCCTCCTTGCCGGAGGAGAGGGTCACCTTGCCGTGGACCACGGCCTTGTCCTTGATCTGCTGCAGCAGGGCGTCACGCGCTTCGCTCATGCGCACGAGCTTAGGCGGTGTCCGTACCGGCACCCACGGGCCCCTTACGCGAGCTCCCGCCACCTCCACGTCATGGAGATCTCCAGCGGATCGATGGGCGTGACCAGGCGGGGAAGGGTGTTCAGGCCGTTCGGCGGCCCGGACTGCGGCTCGACGCACACCGCCTCCGCCTGCTCGTCGTAGATCACGACCCATTCGCTGCGGCTGGTGACCTTGAGTTCGAGCCGTTCCGGCCAGGTCAGCGTGACGTCCACGCCGTCCGGCATGCCGAAGCAGTCGTCCCACGGGCCGGGGCGCGGCTGGATGCGGCGGCCGGTGGGGAGGTGGTTCTCGCCGCGCTCCTCCTGCCATTCCGCGGCGAAGGACAGCTCGACGTCGGCGCCGCCCTCGCCCAGGTTGCGCAGGAACCACGGGTGCCACCCGGCCTGCGCCGGGAACGAGTCGCCCTCCGTCTCCACGCTCATGGTGACGGTCAGAGCGTCCGCCGCCAGGTCGAAGCTCTGGGTGACCCGGCCCTCGTACGGCCAGGGGTCGGCGAGGTCGTAGGTGAAGGCCGCGCTGTCCAGCGCGGTGCGGACCGTGCGCCAGGCGAGGTCCCGGCCGGTGCCGTGGATCGCGTGGGGCGGGGAGTTGACGGGCAACTGATGGCTCCGGCCGCCGTCGCGGAACCGTCCCAGCTCGACCCGGCCGCACCAGGGCACCATCGGGAAGGACCCGTACCGCGGGCCCTGCCGCAGCAGCTCCGTGCCACCGATGCGCAGCGAGCCGATGCGGCAGCCGTTGTCGGACGAAACGGTCAGCTCGGCGTCCCCGGCGGTGAGCCGGACGCCCTTGGTCTCCGTAGTCTCTTCGGTCACGCCCCGACCCTATGCGCAGCCGCTCAGGCGCGGCGAGCAATCACCGGCGCCGACCACCTCACCGCACGCCGACCGCCTCACCGGCGGCGGCGCAGGACGCGTCGTCCGACGACGACGGCCGACGCGAGCACCACGGCCGCGGCGGGCGCTGCCCAGCGCAGCGCGGCGCTGGTGGACCCGGCCTCGGGCGCCGGTACGGGGGCGTAGCGGCCGCGCGGCGGGGCGTGGTCGACCTCCTCCGTCGAGCGGCCGATCATGGTGCGGCGGGCGTGCGCGGCCTCGGCCGGGGGCTCGTCGTCGTCCAGCCCGCCCAGCTCGGCGAGGGCGGCGACGTCGTCCACCTGGTCGACGTCGTCGAGGTCTCCGATGTCGTCCACGTCGACGTCCTCGGCCTCCTCGACGCCCTCGGCCCGGTCGGCCTCATCGGCGACGGCTGCCTCATCGGCGTTGTCGGCGCGCAGCGGCAGGTCTGCCTCGGTGAGCGGGTCGTGGTCGGCGAGCGGGGTGATCGGGGACGCCTCAAGACCGGCCGCCAGCGACGACCCGAAGCGGTCCAGCAGTCGGCGGGCCACCGTCTCGGTCGCGTGCGCGTCGAACTCGGCCAACCGCCCCTCGCTGCGTACGGTCCCGGAGCAGCGCAGCCCCGTACCGCCGCCGTCCACGGCCCGGGGCGTCAGGGTCAGCGCGAGCTTCACCGAGCCGCTGCCCCGCGCCTCCGTGCCCTCGCCCTCGGCCTCGAAGCCGCCGCCGCGCTCGGTGACGCGCAGCGAGCCGCGGTAGGTGATGGTGGATCCGCCGATGCGCAGCCGCAGCCGCCCGGCGAGCGGACCCGCGTCCTCATCAGCATCCTGCTGGAGCCCGGGGACGCAACGGGCGATGCGGTCGGGCTCCGAGAGCGCCTGCCGGACGGTGTCGACGGGAAACGGAACGAACACCTCATGCTCCATAGCTCAAAACACTACCCATCGCGCGTTGGCTGAGACCCGTTCCCACGCAACTTTCGTCCCATGAGCCCACGAGACCACGAGAACACGAGCCCGCGCGAACATCAGTCCCCGTACCGCGGGTGCATGAGGGTCGACGGCGGCAGATGCGGCTCCCGGCTCCGGTCGGCCGCGCGCCGCGCCGCGTCCAGACCGGCCGGGGTGAGCGAGCGCGGGCGGGGGGCGCCCGGGGCGAGGCCCAGCGGGACCGGGGTGCGGGCCGCGAGCAGGAACCCCCAGTCGCGCGGCCCGTCGCCCGCCGGCCCCTCGGCCGTACGCCCCTCGCCCGTACGCCCGTCGCCCGGCGATCCGCCGCCCGGCGGGCGCGCCGCCACCACGTACGGCACCGTCCGCAGCCCGACCGACCGCATCGTCGCGTCCACCGTCCAGTACGCGCGGGGCCGCGGGCCCGCCTCCCCCGCGTGCACGGCGAGCCGCCCGCCGGGGGCCAGCACCCGTTCCGCCAGGCCGTAGAACTCCTGCGAGTACAGCTTGGTGCTCGGGGTCAGGCCGGGGTCGGGCAGATCGCACACCACCACGTCGTACGCCGCGCTCCGCCGCAGCCAGTCGAAGGCGTCCGCGGTGATCACGCGGACCCGCGGATCGCGGTAGGCGCCCGCGTTGAGGGCGGACAGCGCGGGGTCGCGGCGGGCCAGCCGCACCACCCCGGGGTCGCGCTCGACGACGGTCACCGAGCGGACCCCGTCGTACCGCAGGACCTCGCGGGCCGCGAGCCCGTCGCCGCCGCCGAGCACCAGGACCCGGCGGTGCGGTCCGGCCGCCATCGCCGGGTGGATCAGCGCCTCGTGATAGCGCAGCTCGTCGTCCCCGCTGACCTCCAGCCGCCCGTCGAGGAACAGCGACAGCGGACGCCCCCGGGTCCGGCCGCCGGTCAGCACGACCTCCTGGACCCCCGTGCGCAGCGCGACGCGCACCTCCGGCCCGTACACGGCCTGCCGGGCGGCCCGTTCGAAGGACGGGGTGAGCACGGCGCCCGCGGCCAGCAGGGCGAGCACCAGGGCGTTGACGACGATCAGCGCCCACCGGGACCGCGCGCTCAGATCGCGCCGGAACAGCCACAGCACCAGCGCCCCGCCCGCGACCGCGTTGACCGCGCCCGTCACCAGCGCGCCGGTCAGCTGGCCGAACGCGGGCAGCAGCAGGAACGGGAAGGCGAGCCCGCCGACCAGCGCGCCCACATAGTCCGCGGCGAACAGATCGGCGACCGCGCCGCCCGGGTCCTGCCGCCGCACCCGCTGGATGAGCGTCATCAGCAGCGGCACCTCGGCACCGATCAGCACGCCGATCGCGAACGAGAAGCCGACCAGCGCGGAGCGCGACTGCCCGCACCACGCGAAGCACGCGTACAGGGCCATCGCCGAGCAGCCGCCGAGGAGCGCGAGCACCGCCTCGACGGCGCCGAAGCCGACCGCGGCGCGGCAGCGCAGCCGCTTGGCGAGCAGGGAGCCGACGCCCATGGCGAAGACCATCACCGACAGGACGACGGAGGCCTGGGTGACCGAGTCGCCCACCAAGTAGGAGGCGAGGGCGACGAGTTCGAGTTCGTAGACCAGTCCGCACGCGGCGCAGACGAAGACGGTGACGAGGATGAGGAAGCGGCCGAACCCGGCCCGCACGGGCAGCCGCACCGGACTCTCAGGCTCCGGCGCGGGCATCGGGGATTCGGTCACGAACGGAACGCTACGTTACAAATCACCCACACCTTGTCACCCACAAGGGTGCACTGACTGCCGCTCATCCGTACACCGCATCATCCGGACACCAGATCGGCGGGCGGCGGATCGGCGGGAGGGCGGAGCGGCATCGGTATGGACGTCACCCCCAGGCAGGTACGGGTGGTGACCAGCCGCCCCTCCTGCGGGTACGCGTGCCAGGTGCGCCACCCCACGGTGCCCTCGTGCCACTGCGCGAGCAGCGCGGTGAACGCGTGCGGGCTGCCGGGGAACGTCCCGGCCAGGCCGTGCGGATGGTCGGCGACCAGGGCGAGTAACTCCTGGGCCCGCCCGGCGAACGAGCCCTGCGACAACTCCTCGACGCGCGCCGCGAATTCGTACTCACGGCCGTCGACGAGGGTGGAAACCCCCAGCGGAAGCGGGGTGCTGCTGCCGGACATACAGGCCACGGTCTCCGAGCAGCGCCCGTCCTCCGCTTCGAGGAGGACCTGGTGCGAGGCCCCGAGAAGCCTCAGCTGCACGGCGAAACCGCGAAGGCGGAGGTCGAGCACGGCCAGCGCCGGAAGCGGTTCCCGCCCCAGGGACCAGGCCAGATCGTCGGCGCGGGTGTCGGTGTAGGCGGTCTTCAGGGTCGTGAGCATGGGTCGGCTCCGCAAGCACGCAGGGGAAAGGTGGACCGGCTCGCCCCGCGGATGGTCCAGGGGTATGCGGATACGCCGGCTCGTGCCCACGTGGGGTCCGTAGGGCGGTGGTATACGGAATCATGAAATGGTCGACGCCACATCGTTTTTACCCACCTTCGCCGGGTTTCCACCCCCTAGGGCGGTCCCCAGTTCAAGTGTTCAACACACGTGCGCCCGGCGCACGTTGGCGCGCCGGGCGCTATGACGGGACGGTTCCCCGAGGGGCGGCTCAGGCGCCTCCCCCGCAGCCACCGCCGCCACCGCCGCCGCAGCCTCCTCCGCCGCCGCAGCCGCTACCACCACCGCAGCCGCCACCACCGTGATGGCCCCCGCCGCCACCGCAGCCACCGCCGCCCGAACCGCCACTGCCGAGCCACCAGCCACCGCCGGCCGCTCCGCCGGACGACCCCGCCCGGTACGCCCCCCGGCGACCGCCGCCCCGCTTCCTGGCCTTCCCCGCGCTCAGCGCCGCCGCCGCCATGATCACAAAGACGCCGACGACGAAAAAGATGACAAAACCCATGGGGTCCTCACTCCTTCCATCCCCCGTAGCGAGCCATCCCCCGTAGCGAGGCACCGCTCTGTCGTGTCTGCCGGGCTCATGCCCGACTTTGTCCCCCTCAAAAGCGGAGTTGAGGAAGTCCAGAGGTTCGACGGAGGATGGGCCCATGGGACGACCGCTGCTCAACCGCCGGCTGGCCGGATTCGGCACCACGATCTTCGCTGAGATGTCCGCCCTAGCCGTGCGCACCGGTGCCATCAACCTGGGCCAGGGATTCCCCGACACCGACGGCCCCGAAGAGGTGCGCGAAGCCGCGGTGCGCGCCCTGCGCGACGGCCGCGGCAACCAGTACCCGCCCGGCCCCGGCATCCCCGAGCTGCGCACCGCCGTCGCCGAGCACCAGCGGCGCTTCCACGGGCTGTCCTACGACCCCGACACCGAGGTGCTGGTCACCGCGGGCGCCACCGAGGCCATCGCCGCCTCGCTGCTGGCCCTGCTGGAGCCGGGCGACGAGGTGATCGCGCTGGAGCCGTACTACGACTCGTACGCGGCGTGCATCGCGATGGCGGGCGGCACCCGCGTCCCCGTCACCCTCCGCCCGCACGACGGCGCCTTCCGCCTCGACCTGGACGAGCTGCGCGCCGCGGTCACCGACCGCACCCGCCTCATCCTGCTCAACACCCCGCACAACCCCACCGGCACCGTCCTCACCCACGACGAACTGGCCGCTGTCGCCGCCCTCGCCGTCGAGCGCGATCTGCTGGTGATCACGGACGAGGTCTACGAACACCTCGTCTTCGGCACCGCCCACACCCCGCTCGCCGGCTTCCCCGGCATGCGCGAGCGCACCGTCACCATCAGCAGTGCCGGCAAGACGTTCTCCTTCACCGGCTGGAAGGTCGGGTGGATCACCGCCACCCCGGAGCTGATCACCGCGGTCCGCTCCGCCAAGCAGTACCTCACCTATGTCTCCGCCGGCCCCTTCCAGTACGCCGTCGCCGAGGCCCTCCGCCTCCCGGACGCCTACTTCCACACCCTCCGCGAGGACCTGCGCACCAAGCGCGACCTGCTCGCCGACGGCCTCACCGACGCGGGTTTCACGGTCTTCCGCCCCTCGGGCACGTACTTCATCACCACCGACATCCGCCCCCTCGGCGAGACCGACGGCTTCGCCTTCTGCCGCTCCCTCCCCGAGCGCTGCGGCGTCGTGGCCGTCCCCAATGCCGTCTTCTACGACCACCAGTCCCAGGGCGCCCCCTTCGTCCGCTTCGCCTTCTGCAAGCGCGAGGACGTCCTCACCGACGCCGCGGCCCGGCTCAAAGCCCTCACCGGGTGAAGCCGGTGAGGGCTATTCGGCGCCCCGCAGTGCGTCGGTCGGCCCTTGCCGCAGCGCGATACGCGTCGTCAGCACCCCGGTGACGAACGCGAGCGCGCCCGCACCGCCCACGATGAGGGCGATCGTGGCCCCGGGGAGCGAGGGGTACGGGGAGCCGGTCAGGGCCTTGCTGAACACGGTCAGGACCATCCCCGCCACCGTCGACCCGACCAGCAGTGCCGCGAGCACGGTCACGGCGTTCTCGGCCCGCATCATGCGGGCCACTTGGGTGCGGGTCGAGCCGACGAGCCGCAGCAGCGCGAACTCGCCCGTACGCTCCATGGTCGTCATCACCAGGGTGTTCACGACTGAGATCGACGTGAACACTGTCACGACGGCCAGCAGCAGGTAGGTGGCGGTCATCGAGGCATCCTGCTGACGACGGGCCTCGGCCCGGTGGGCGGAGCGGTCCAGGAACTGCCAGGACGGCCGGTCCTTGGCCATGGCCGTCAGTCGATCGGCCACTTCCCGCTGCCGGCCCGGCAGGGCGCGTACGTACACCATGTCCAGGGTGGACGGTTCACCCGCCAGACGGTGGGCAGCGGCCATGCGCTGCGGGACGACCAGGTCCCCGAAGCCCAGGTCACGGGTGTACACGGCGGCCACCCGGGACCGTTCGGTGCGGTCGTCGTCCAGGGCCAGCCACACCGTGTCGCCCACGTCGGCACGAGCCTCGCGGGCCAGGGACCGGCTCAAGGCGATGTCGTGCGGCCCGAGCCGGTCGAAACCGCCGTGGGCGGGGGCCAGGTCGAGCACCTGGTCCAACGGGCCGTCCGTGACCGCCTGGGCGATACCACTCGGTCCTTCGCCCGTGGGGTCGTCGCTGGTAAGCACCGTGGCATGGGTGCCCAGGGTGCCGATGGCCGCGGCGACGCCCGGCAGGTCACCGACCGTACCGGCGGCCGAGTCGGGCAGGTCCTCCTGCCCTGTGGTCCGCACCAGATAGTCGGCGGCCAACCGCTCCCGGTCCTGCCGCTCTTGTTCGTGCCACTTCATCTGCGGCACGAACAGGAGGACGGCCGCGAAGGCGACGGTGAGCGCGAGCGGGGTGGCGGCCGCGCCCAGCCGACGGTGTCCCACGGTCAGGTTCGCCCGGACCAGCGATCCGGTCACCGGCAGGAGCACCAGGCACGCGATGCCGAACACCGCGCCGGCCAGTTTCCCGATCCACGGGGCGAGCAGCCCCACCGCGATCATGAACACCATGACCATGCCGGCCGCGGTATTGGCGGCGTCGGACCCTCCCGAGTCGTCGATGGCCGTCAGTCCCCAGATGCCGCCGACCAGCACCGCCAGCCCCAGGGAGGTACGTACCACGCCCACCCGCCGGGACGGCACCGCCGCTTCCTCCAGTGCCTGCGCGGGCCGCACCCGCGAGGCTCGTCTAGCACTGCCCCGGACGGCGAGCTGGGCGGTCACCGCGCAGATCGCCACCGCGATCAACAGGCTCCAGGGGCCGAAGTCCAAGGGGAAGGCGTCCGGCACCCAGCCCTGAGCGACCATCCAGGCCCGCAGCGCGGCGGCGAGCAGGATACCCAGACCGCATCCCGGGACCGCCGCCACGGCGGCGACCACGAACGCTTCGTACGCGATCAGCCGGCGCACCTGGCCGGGGGTCGCGGCGACGGCGCGCAGCAGGGCGATTTCCCGGGTGCGCTGCTGGACGGAGAGGGAGAACGCCCCGGCCACCGCGAAGGCGGAGACGAACAAGCAGATGAAGCCGAACGGTACGGCGAAGGACATCGCCTCTTCCCCGCCCTGCGCCGGTGCCGCCCTCGCACCCGCGTCGAGAACTACCGCGAACATCGTCACCAGGGCCTGGGCGCTCGCCATCGCCACGAAGGACCCGGCGAAGGAAGCCTTCCGGTGGCGCACGGTCGACCAGGCCAGCCGAAGCAGCATGTCCTCATGCCCCCCGTCCGGCGGGCCACACGGCCCTGGCCTGCCCAACCGGTGGGGCGTCAGCACGCTCCCGTAATCGATCCGCTTCCGTTCCGGTGTGCTCGTTCACCCTGCGGCCCTTCCCGCTGCATGACCCTGGACACGGCAAGAACCCGGCCCCGCGCCGTCGCCCCCTGTGGGGGCCGGCGCGTCGGCCGGGCTCTGGGACTCTTCGGCTCAGACCTCGTCGTCGCCCGGCTTCTCGTCGTCGCCGGACTCGACGTCGGTCTCCAGACCGAGCTGTTCGACCAGCCAGCGGTCGAACTCGATCGAAGCCCGCACCCAGCTGACCGTGCTGGATACGAAGTGCTCCAGGCTCACGCCGGTGCCGATCAGCATCTGCGCTTCGCCGATCAACCGGACCGTGCCGTCGTCATTGGTGTGGCTGTAGACCTTGGGCCACAGGGTGCGGCGGTTCCAGTCGTCGATCACCTCGAGCAGCTGCGGCTTCACTTCGATGCCGTGCGGCCGGTCGTAGAACGTCCGGACGGAGAAGACCTGCTGCTCCTCCTCACCGCGGAACATGAAGTAGGTGCGGAACTGCTCCCACGGCGCCGCGAGGTCTCCCTCCTCGTCGACGACGTACTTCAGCTCCATCTGCTCCAGAAGCTGCTTGACCAGGTCCTGGTCGGGCAGCACGGGGCCACTCGGACCCGCCGGTTCGGGCTCGGGCTGGCCCCCGAAATTCGGAATCGAGGACGGGTCGATGCTCACCGTGGATTTCCCTTCGTATGGATACCGCCATCCTCCCTCACATCGGCCCCCGCCGTGCAACCCCGGCCGTACCTTTGCGCGATCAAGACGGACCCGGGCGCGTCACCCCGCCGGGCCCACCAGAAGACCGTCACCGGTGCGGTCGACGCGGACCGTGTCGCCGTCCCGGACCTCGCCGGAGAGGATCTCCCTGGCCAGCCGGTCGCCGATCGCGGTCTGCACCAGACGGCGCAGCGGGCGCGCCCCGTACGCCGGGTCGTTGCCCTCCTCGGCGAGCCAGGCCAGCGCCTCCGGGGTGACCTCCAGGGTCAGCCGCCGTTCGGCCAGGCGCCGGGCGAGCGAGGCGATCTGCAGCTCGGCGATGCGGGCCAGCTCGTGCTGGCTGAGCGCGGAGAAGACGACCAGGTCGTCCAGCCGGTTCAGGAACTCCGGCTTGAAGGAGCTGCGCACGGTCTCCAGGACGCTCTGCTTCTTCTCCTCCTCGCCGAGCAGCGGGTCCATCAGGTACTGGCTGCCCAGGTTGGAGGTGAGGACCAGGATGGTGTTGCGGAAGTCCACCGTCCGGCCCTGGCCGTCGGTGAGCCGGCCGTCGTCCAAGACCTGGAGCAGGATGTCGAAGACCTCGGGGTGGGCCTTCTCCACCTCGTCCAGCAGCACCACGCTGTACGGGCGGCGGCGCACCGCCTCGGTGAGCTGGCCGCCCTCCTCGTAGCCGACGTAGCCGGGCGGGGCGCCGACCAGCCGGGCGACGCTGTGCTTCTCGCCGTACTCGCTCATGTCGATGCGGACCATGGCCCGCTCGTCGTCGAAGAGGAAGTCGGCGAGCGCCTTGGCCAGCTCGGTCTTGCCGACGCCGGTGGGGCCGAGGAAGAGGAACGATCCGGTGGGCCGGTCCGGGTCGGCGATTCCGGCCCGGGTGCGGCGCACGGCGTCGGAGACCGCCCGTACGGCCTCGATCTGGCCGATCAGCCGCTTGCCCAGCTCGTCCTCCATGCGCAGCAGCTTCTGGGTCTCGCCCTCCAGCAGCCGACCGGCCGGGATGCCGGTCCAGGAGGCGACCACGTCGGCCACGTCGTCCGGGCCG
Organism: Streptomyces sp. NPDC021212; assembly: GCF_044332925.1. Classification (NCBI taxonomy): domain Bacteria; kingdom Bacillati; phylum Actinomycetota; class Actinomycetes; order Kitasatosporales; family Streptomycetaceae; genus Streptomyces; species Streptomyces sp. NPDC021212. Next base: position 552,622 of record NZ_JBIRPZ010000004.1, on the reverse strand, counting down.
ACCTCCTCCTTGACCATGGTGCCGCGGTCCTCCTGCTGCACCTCCGCCTCGGCCTCCGACGCCTCGGCCAGCTCGCGCTCCAGGGCCGGGATCTCCCCGTACAGCAGCTTGGAGGCGGTGCCGAAGTCGCCGTCGCGCTGGGCGCGCTCGGCCTGGCCGCGCAGCTCGTCCAGCTTCTCCTTCAGCTCACCGACCCGGTTGAGGCCCTGCTTCTCCTTCTCCCAGCGGGCGGTCAGGCCGCGCAGCTCCTCCTCCTTGTCGGCGAGGTCGCGGCGCAGCTTCTCCAGCCGCAGCTTGCTGGCCTCGTCGGTCTCCTTGGCGAGCGCCATCTCCTCCATCTTCATCCGGTCGACGGAGCGCTGGAGCTCGTCGATCTCCACGGGTGAGGAGTCGATCTCCATGCGGAGCCGGGAGGCCGCCTCGTCCACCAGGTCGATGGCCTTGTCGGGGAGGAAGCGGGAGGTGATGTACCGGTCGGAGAGGGTCGCGGCGGCCACCAGCGCGCCGTCCGCGATCTGCACCTTGTGGTGGGCCTCGTACCGGCCCTTGAGCCCGCGCAGGATCGCCACGGTGTCCTCGACGGTCGGCTCGGCGACCAGCACCTGCTGGAAGCGGCGCTCCAGCGCGGCGTCCTTCTCGATCCGCTCGCGGTACTCGTCGAGGGTGGTGGCGCCGACCATGCGCAGCTCGCCGCGGGCCAGCATGGGCTTGAGCATGTTGCCCGCGTCCATGGACGAATCGCCGCCGGCGCCCGCGCCGACCACGGTGTGCAGCTCGTCGATGAAGGTGATGATCTGGCCGTCGCTGGACTTGATCTCGGCGAGGACGGTCTTCAGCCGCTCCTCGAACTCGCCCCGGTACTTCGCGCCCGCGACCATCGCGCCGAGGTCGAGGGCGACCAGCCGCTTGTCGCGCAGGCTCTCCGGCACATCGCCCTTGACGATGCGCTGGGCCAGCCCTTCCACCACGGCGGTCTTGCCGACGCCCGGGTCGCCGATCAGCACCGGGTTGTTCTTCGTACGGCGCGAGAGCACCTGCACCACGCGCCGGATCTCCTGGTCCCGGCCGATGACCGGGTCCAGCTTGCCCTCGCGGGCGGCGGCGGTGAAGTCCGTGCCGAACTTCTCCAGCGCCTTGTACGTGCCCTCCGGATCGGGAGTCGTCACCCGCTGTCCACCCCTGGCCTTCTCGAACGCGGCGAGCAGCGCCTTGGCGCTCGCCCCCTGCTGGTCGAGCAGTTCCCCGGCCTGGCCGCCCTTGGCGGCGATGCCGATCAGAAGGTGCTCGGTGGAGATGTAGTCGTCGCCGAGGTCCTTCGCGCGCTGCGCGGCGTCCACGAGGACGGCCTGCAGCTCGCGGCTGGCCTGCGGCGGGGCCACGGTGGAGCCCTGCACGCTGGGCAGGGCGGCGAGCAGCCGGTCGGCCCCGTTCCGTACGACGGCCGCGTCGGTGTCGACGGCGGCCAGCAGATCCATGATGTTCTCGTTGTCCTGCCCTGCGAGCAGGGCGAGCAACACATGGGCCGGGGTCAGATCGGCGTGCCCGGCGGACACCGCCCGGTCGTTGGCTGCGCTCAGCGCGGCCCGGCTCTTGTTGGTCAGCTCGGCGTCCACGTCCTGTGCTCCTCCTCGTCGCGCGGCGGCGCCCACAATCCTGCTCTGCACAACATGCGTAAAGTTGAGTCTATTCCACTCAACTGTGTCTCCGCCAGCGTTCTGGCCATAGGTTCGCGGTCATGGCCCTCGATCCTCGCAACCCGGACCCCGCGTACCTCGCCTTCTGGCGCGAACGCCACGTGTGCACCCTCACCACCCTCCGCCCCAACGGCACCCCGCACGTCGTCCCGGTCGGCGTCACCTACGACCCCGACGCCGGGCTCGCCCGCGTCATCGCGAGCGGCCACAGCCGCAAGGTCGCCCACGTCCGGGCGGCGGACCGCCCGGCGGACGGCGCCCGCGTCGCCGTCTGCCAGATGGCGGGCAGGCGGTGGGCCACCCTGGAGGGGATCGCGCGGGTACGTACCGAACCCGAGCTGATCGCCGACGCCGAACGCCGCTACGCCGAACGCTACGAGCGGACCCCCCGCCCCAACCCGCAGCGCGTCCTGATCGAGATCACCCTCACCCGTGCGATGGGCCGGGCCTGAGGAGCGTGGGGCTCACTGCTGGTGGTGGCCCCACGGGTGACGCACCCTGATCCAGATGTCGCGCGCCCCGCGCCCGGCCTCGGTGCGGCTCTCCGCCACCGCCGTACGGGCCTCCTCCTCGGTCTCCACCATCGGGCCCGAACCGCGCAGCGGCTTCCCGGCCGTCTCGTACAGGAACAGGGCCGAGATCAGACCCACCACACCGGCCCCCATCAGGTAGTACGCGGGCACCAGCGGATCACCCGTCGACTCGACCAGCGACGACACGACCAGCGGTGTCGTGCCGCCGAACAGCGACACGGAGATGTTGAACGCGATCGACAGCGCCCCGTAGCGCAGCCGGGTCGGGAACAGCGCCGGCAGCGTGGCGGCGCTCGTGCCCGCGAAGGTGACCAGCAGCAGCCCCAGCACCAGACAGCCGATCGCGGGCAGCAGGATGCCGCCCTCCTGGATCAGCAGGAACGCCGGGATCGCCAGCAGGATCATGGCCCCGCTCCCGGCCATGAACATCGGCCGGCGCCCCCAGCGGTCGGAGGACCGCCCGACCACGGTGATCGTCAGCGCCACGACCAGCATGGTGGCGAGCACCAGCAGCTGGGCGGTGGTGGCGTTCTCGCCGAGCGTGGAGGTCATGTACGTCGGCAGATAGGACGTCACCATGTAGTTGGTGACGTTGTAGAGCAGCACAAGACCCATGCAGATCAGCACGGCCTGCCAGTGCCGGGTGAAGATCTCCTTCAGCCGCCCCTTGCCGGACTGCCGCGCGTCCTCCACGGGCGCGGTGCCGCCACCGGCCGCCGCGGCCTTCGCCGCCTCGGCCGCCCGTTCCGCCTCCTGCTGGAACGCCGGGCTCTCCTCCAGCCGCAGCCGCATGTACAGGCCGATCGCCCCGAGCGGCCCGGCGACCAGGAACGGAATCCGCCAGCCCCAGTTCACCATGCCGTCGTCCCCGAGCACCGCGGTGAGCACCGTGACCACCCCGGAGCCCAGCGAATAGCCGACGAACGTGCCGAAGTCGAGCCAGCTGCCCAGGAAGCCGCGCCGCCGGTCGGGCGCGAACTCCGCGATGTACGTGGTGGCCCCCGCGTACTCACCGCCGGTCGAGAAGCCCTGCACCACCCGGCACGCCAGCAGCAGCAGCGGCGCGGCGAAGCCGATCGAGTCGTAAGCGGGCAGCAGCCCCACCGCGAAGGTGCTGACCGCCATCATGATCATGGTGGTGGACAGCACCCGTCGCCGCCCGATGCGGTCCCCCAGCGGCCCGAAGACCAGCCCGCCGAGCGGACGCACCAGAAACGCGACCGCGAAGGTGGCGAACGTCGACACCACCTGCGCGGCCGGGGAACTGGACGGGAAGAAGACCTTGCCGAGGGTGACCGCGACGTACGCGTAGACGCCGAAGTCGAACCACTCCATGGTGTTGCCGACCGCGGTCGCCGTCACCGCGCGCCGCAGCCGCGGCCGGTCGACGACCGTGACGTCCTCGTAGCTCAGTGCCTTCTTGCGGCGGCGGAGCAGCGTCCGCAGCATGCGGTCGGTGCGTTCGCTGCCGCCGCCTCTGGCCGGGCGGCCGCCCTTGTGCGGTGGTGTGGGGCCGGTGCTCATCTCATCCCTGCCGACGGATCCGGGCTGCTACGCGTTACCGCACCCCACCGGACGAAACCCGTGGCTCAGGCTTCGGCCAGCCGCGCGTAGGCCTCGGCCATCTCACCGCCGGTGTCGTACACCACGCACTGCTCGTCACCGACCACCCACGCATCGTGGCCGGGCGGCACCACGTACACATCGCCGGGCCCCACCTCGGACTCGGCACCGTCGTCCATGCGCAGCCGCATCCGCCCCTGCATGACGACCCCGGTGTGCCGGACATGGCAGCTCTCGGTCCCGGCCAGCGGCCGGATCGACTCCCGCCAGCGCCAGCCGGGCTCGAAGGTGCCCACGGCGAAGTCGTATCCCGTCAGGTGCACCGTTTCCAGATGTCCACCGGGAAAGTCCCGCCGCTCATCCGGCTTGTCCAGCGTCTTGATCTCCAACATGAGTTACCTCCTCCCACACCTCCATGGTGCGCCCACTACGAAGCGGACCGAACACCGACCAGCTGCGCCAGGCCGCCCCGGATGAGCGTGGTCAGCGGCTCCCCACGCCGCCTCCCGCCCCGTACCGGCTGGGCCGCCCGCTCACCGCCGACTCCACCGCCACCAGCGCGTCGTCGCGCGGCCCGGCCCGTAAGAGGTCAGCCATGGTGCGCACCACGGTGGTCGTCCTCAGCCCACCCACCGTCGTGGTTTCCTCCGGGCCGAGCCGCATTTTGTGCAGCACCCCACCGTGGACAGTCGTGCTGACCCCGCGCGGGGCTGTGAACTCCACACGCTGTGTACGGGTTTCGACGTCATGCAGCACCGCTGCGGCGGTATGGCTCACCACCAGGTGCGGACGCCCCACTTGGTCGGCGTGCAACAGCGCCATCTCGTTCAGCTCCCGCCCCGGCTCAAGCCAAGCCCCGGTACGGATCCGCGTCCACCCGTCGCTCACCGGACGCCGGTTCAGCCTCCGTTGCGGCCATCCGCAGGCCATGGCTTGCGTGGTCAGCAGGACCCCGCTGTGCGCGCCGGCCAGCGCGGTCAGCGAGACCGCGTCCCCCGTTTTCGCCATGCCCCCAGGGTGCCGTCGATCGCCCGTCGGCGCTCGGGCCTGTGGATAACGCGGTTGAGGTGGCTTACGGACAGCGGTACGCCGCCGGATCGGCGTACCGCTGTCCGGGAGTCACCTCAACCGGGTACGCAGAAGGGCGCGGTAGTGGTCCAGTTGCGCCTCCGCGTGCAGGAAGTCGATGACCGCCTCAAGGTGGTCTGAGATCACCAGGAAGCCGCCCGCCACCTGGGCGTAGGCCGTTCGGTCAGGGCGCCATGAGGGCGACGCGGCGGAGCTCCACGGACTCGATGGTGACGCCGGGGGCCGAGCCGCCGAGCAGCGGCACGGCCGCGCGGGCCAGCTCCCCGTCCTCGAACGTCAGGATCGACATGCCGCGGCCGTCCACGGGCTCCAGCCACTGGCCGGACACGAAACCTGGCGCCGCGGTGAGCCTCGGCAGGACGTCGTTCATGAGCGCGGCGGCGGCCGCGGGGGCCCGGGCCGGGTCGATGGCGAGGGTGACGAGGACTGCGTGCATCGAGGTCTCCTGCGGTGGAATGCTCCGTTCAGCAGGTAGGACCGTCCAGCGGCCCGGAACTCATCGCGCCCAGGTCACTCCCCCCTGGCGCGGGCCGGTGATCTCCACCGTGGTGCCGTACGGGACACCTCATGGCCGGGAGAGACCACCTCGACGACGAGGCACACGCTACGAACGCGAGTGGCCCGGCGGCCGAAGGTCGGTCGCCGGGCCACTCGATCAGGTGAACGGTCCGCTAGTCCCTGCGCCTGGGCTTCGGCCGCCACACGACCAGCGCGCTGCTCTGCTGGACGTCCTGGTAGGGGACCAGGTCGCGGCGGTACGAGGCGTGGACCTGGGCCTCGCGCTGCTGCATCGCGGCGGCCGCGCCCTCGACGGCCGACTGCAGCTCGGCGACGCGCGACTGGAGCGCGGCGACCTGGTTCTCCAGTTCGATGATGCGCTTGATCCCCGCGAGGTTGATGCCCTCGTCCTGGGACAGCTGCTGCACCTGGCGCAGCAGGTCGATGTCGCGTGCGGAATACCTCCGGCCGCGGCCGGGGGTACGGTCCGGGGAGACCAGACCGAGACGGTCGTACTGACGCAGGGTCTGCGGATGCAGGCCGGAGAGCTGAGCGGCGACCGAGATGACGTACACCGGCGATTCGTCGGTCAGCTCGTACGGATTGCGGGATCGGCCGGTTCCCCTGCTTCCAAGGCCCCCTCGGCCGTGGGTCTCCATTGGGTCATGCTCCCTTCGCGGCCTGGAACAGCTCCGCCCGCGGGTCCTCGTCCGCGGTCGCCTCCCGGTAGGACTCCAGCGCCTCGCGTGCCGAGTCGCTGAGGTCCTTCGGCACCGTGACCTCGACGGTGACCAGCAGGTCGCCGTGGGTCCCGTCCTTGCGCACCGCTCCCTTGCCGCGGGCGCGCATCGTCCGGCCGTTGGGCGTGCCGGCCGGCAGCTTCAGGGTGACCGGTGGGCCGCCCAGCGTCGGGACCTTGATCTCGCCGCCGAGCGCAGCCTCCGGAAGGGTGACGGGGACGGTGACGGTCAGGTTGTCGCCGCGCCGGCCGAAGACCGGATGCGGGTCCACATGGACGATGACGTAGAGGTCACCGGCCGGACCGCCGGTCTCGCCCGGGGCGCCCTTGCCGCGCAGCCGGATCCGCTGGCTGTCGCTGACGCCCGCGGGGATGCGGACCTGCATGGTGCGGGCGGAACGGGCCCGTCCGCTGCCCTTGCAGGTCTCGCACGGGTCCTGCGCGATCAGACCGCGGCCCCGGCACTCCACGCACGGGTCGGTGAGCGAGAAGCCGCCACCGCCGCCCCGGCTGACCTGTCCGGTGCCGACGCAGGTCGGGCAGACCCGCGGGGTGCCGTTCTTGTCGCCGGTGCCGGAGCACGTCTTGCACGGGGCCTGGCTGGACATCCGCAGCGGAACGGTGGCCCCTTCGACGGCCTCGGTGAAGCTGAGCGTCACCTCGGACTCGATGTCCTGGCCGCGCCGCGGCTGGGTACGGGTGGCGCCGCCGCGGTTGAAGAGACCGCCGAACACGTCGCCGAGCCCGCCGCCGAAGCCGCCCGCGCCGCCTGCCCCACCGGGGCCGCCATGGGCGCCGCCGAAGAGGTCGCCCAGGTCGAAGTTGAAGCTTCCGGTGGAGCCCGCCCCGCCCGGCCCGGGGCGGAAGCCCCCGTTGCCGAACAGGGAGCGGGCCTCGTCGTACTCCTTGCGCCGCTTGGGGTCGCCGAGGATGTCGTTCGCCTCGGAGATCTCCTTGAAGCGCTCCTCGGCCTTGACGTCGCCCTTGTTGGCGTCCGGGTGGTACTCGCGGGCGAGCTTCCGGTACGCCTTCTTGATCTCCGCCTCGGTGGCGTCCTTGGGGACGCCGAGAACCTTGTAGTAGTCCTTCTCGACGAAGTCCTTGGTGCTCATCCCCGACGTCCCTCCTCTCCTGATGGTCCTGCTATCACCGTCGCGTCAGCCCTCTTCCGGGCCACCGCTCTCCTCGTCCGGCGCCGTGCCGTCGCCTTCGCCCGGGCCCTTGGGCGAGGCACCCGGCTGGGGCTCGGCGACCGCGACCCGCGCCGGGCGAATCGTTCGTTCGCCGATTCGATACCCCGGCTGGAGAATCTGCACGCACGTCGTCTCGGTGACGTCCGGCGCGTACGAGTGCATGAGCGCCTCGTGCACCAGCGGGTCGAAGGGCTCGCCCTCCTTGCCGAACTGCTGCAGGCCCAGCTTCGCCGCCACCGTCTCCAGCGATTCGGCGACGGACTTGAAGCCGCCGACGAGTTCGCCGTGCTCACGCGCCCGGCCGATGTCGTCGAGCACGGGAAGCAGCTCGGTCAGGAGGTTCGCGACGGCGACCTCCTTGACCTGCACCCGGTCCCGCTCGACCCGGCGCCGGTAGTTCTGGTACTCGGCCTGAAGTCGCTGGAGGTCGGTGGTCCGCTCGTTGAGCGCGGTACGCACCTGGTCCAGCTGCGCCTGAATGGCTACCTGCTCGAGGTCCCCGGCCGGGGCACCCGGGCCCGCCTTGTCGGCGGACCCGGCGCCCTTCGCCGCGTCGTCGGGGGTCTGCGCGGCTTCGGAGGGGACGTCGGGCTGCTCCTCGAAGCCCGGGGTCTCCTCCGTCACGCGGCACCACCCTGGCCCTTGTCGGCCTTCTCGTCGTCGACGATCTCGGCGTCCACCACATCGTCGTCGGCCTTGGCCTGAGCGCCCTCGGCACCGGCCCCGCCGGCGGCACCGGCCTCGCCCGCGCCGGCGGCGTCGGAGTTGGCGTACATCGCCTGGCCCAGCTTCTGGCTGACCGCGGCGACCTTCTCGGTCGCGGTGCGGATCTCGGCGGTGTCCTCGCCCTTGAGCTTCTCCTTGAGGTCGGTGAGCGCTTCCTCGACCTCGGTCTTGACCTCGCCCGGGACCTTGTCCTCGTTGTCCTTGAGGAACTTCTCGGTCTGGTAGACCAGCTGCTCGGCCTGGTTGCGGGTCTCGGCGGCCTCGCGGCGCTTGTGGTCCTCCTCCGCGTACTGCTCGGCCTCGCGCATCATGCGGTCGATGTCGTCCTTCGGCAGCGCGGAGCCGCCGGTGACGGTCATCTTCTGCTCCTTGCCGGTGCCCAGGTCCTTCGCCGCGACGTGCATGATGCCGTTCGCGTCGATGTCGAAGGTGACCTCGATCTGCGGCACGCCGCGCGGGGCCGGGGGCAGGCCGGTCAGCTCGAACATCCCGAGCTTCTTGTTGTACGCGGCGATCTCGCGCTCGCCCTGGTAGACCTGGATCTGCACGGACGGCTGGTTGTCCTCGGCCGTCGTGAAGATCTCCGAGCGCTTGGTCGGAATGGTCGTGTTGCGCTCGATCAGCTTGGTCATGATGCCGCCCTTGGTCTCGATACCGAGGGACAGCGGGGTGACGTCCAGCAGCAGGACGTCCTTGACCTCACCCTTGAGGACACCGGCCTGGAGGGACGCGCCGATGGCGACGACCTCGTCCGGGTTGACGCCCTTGTTGGCGTCCTTGCCGCCGGTCAGCTCCTTGACCAGCTCGGCGACGGCGGGCATCCGGGTCGAGCCGCCGACCAGGACCACGTGGTCGATCTCGGACAGCGAGATGCCCGCGTCCTTGATGACGTTGTGGAACGGGGTCTTGCAGCGCTCCAGCAGGTCCGAGGTCAGCTGCTGGAACTGCGAGCGGCTGAGCTTCTCGTCCAGGTGCAGCGGACCCTCGGCGGAGGCCGTGATGTAGGGCAGGTTGATGGTGGTCTCGGTCGAGCTGGACAGCTCGATCTTCGCCTTCTCAGCGGCCTCACGGAGGCGCTGGAGGGCCATCTTGTCCTTGGACAGGTCCACGCCGTTGGCGTTGTTGAACTGCTTCACCAGGTAGTCGACGACGCGCTGGTCCCAGTCGTCACCACCGAGGTGGTTGTCACCGTTGGTGGCCTTGACCTCCACCACGCCGTCGCCGATCTCCAGCAGCGAGACGTCGAAGGTGCCGCCGCCGAGGTCGAAGACCAGGATGGTCTGGTCGTCCTTCTCCAGCCCGTACGCGAGCGCGGCAGCAGTAGGCTCGTTGACGATACGCAGGACGTTGAGGCCCGCGATCTCACCGGCTTCCTTGGTCGCCTGGCGCTCGGCGTCGTTGAAGTACGCCGGGACGGTGATGACCGCGTCCGCGACCTTCTCACCCAGGTACGCCTCCGCATCCCGCTTCAGCTTCTGCAGGATGAAGGCGCTCATCTGCTGCGGGTTGAAGTCCTTGCCGTCGAGGTTGACCTTCCAGTCGGTGCCCATGTGGCGCTTGACCGACCGGATGGTGCGATCCACGTTGGTGACCGCCTGGCGCTTGGCGACCTCGCCTACCAGAACCTCGCCGTTCTTCGCGAAGGCGACGACGGAAGGCGTGGTCCTGGCGCCCTCGGCGTTGGTGATGACGGTGGGCTCACCGCCTTCGAGAACACTGACGACGGAGTTCGTCGTACCCAGGTCGATGCCGACCGCACGTGCCATTTCGGGATCCTCCAGCTACAGCATTGAGTGGAACAGACTCAAGCGTGCATGATCGAGTTTTCGCTGTCAACAGACCTGAGTCGTCAGGGCTCAACTTTTATATGGGCCTTATACCCAAGGGGACTCGCCAGGGGGCCTGCCGGGTGCCCGTCGGGCGACGCAAATCACCGGCCGGTCGACTACATGGGGGTGCACCCGGACGGGTAATGTCAGTCAAGACCAATTAAGTTACTGCTTAGTAATGCCCGCATTCGCAGGTTCGAGGAGCCTCCATGCAACTCGCCGCGATCATCGTGTCGCTGGTCCTCACCGCGGTCGGCGTTGCCCTGCTCGGCCGGGCCGTCGCGCAATTCGTACGGTTCTTCAAGCTCGGCGCGCCGGTCCCGGCGGGCACCCGGACCGACAACCCCTGGCAGCGCAGCGTGACGCTGGTCCGGGAGTTCCTCGCGCACACCCGGATGAACAAGTGGGGCGTCATCGGCGTCGCCCACTGGTTCGTCGCGGTGGGCTTCCTGACCCTGCCGCCGACCATCATCAACGCCTACGGTCAGCTCTTCCAGGCGGACTGGACGCTGCCGCTCGTCGGCGGCTTCCTCCCGTACGAGCTCTACATCGAGTTCATCGGCACGATGACCACGCTGGGCATCGCGACCCTGATGGTGATCCGGCTGCTGAACCTGCCCAGCCGGGCCGGCCGCAAGTCGCGGTTCACGGGCTCCACGGCCTGGCAGGCGTACTTCGTCGAGTACGTCATCCTCATCATCGGCCTGGCCATCATGGCGCTGCGCGGCCTCGAGGGTGCCCTGCACGGGGTCGACCACTACGAGCCGGCGTATTTCGCCTCGTACCCGCTGGTGCTGCTCTTCAAGGGCCTGGGGCTCGGCACGCTGCAGAACCTGACCTACCTCTTCGCGATGATCAAGCTGGGCACCACCATGATCTGGATGATCGTGGTCAGCACGAACATCGACATGAGCATCGCCTGGCACCGCTTCCTGGCCTTCCCGAACATCTGGTTCAAGCGCGAGGCCGACGGGGACGTGGCGCTCGGCGCGCTCCAGCCGATGACCTCCGAGGGCGAGCCGATCGACTTCGAGGACCCGGACGAGGACGCCCAGTTCGGCGTCTCGCAGGTCGAGCACTTCTCCTGGAAGGGCATCCTCGACTTCTCCACCTGCACCGAATGCGGCCGCTGCCAGTCGCAGTGCCCGGCCTGGAACACCGGCAAGCCGCTCTCGCCGAAGCTGCTGATCATGGCGCTGCGCGACCACAGCCACGCCAAGGCCCCGTATCTGCTGGCGGGCGGCGGCAAGGATGCCGAGGGCGAGGAGAAGGCGACCGAGGCACAGCTGAAGGACGTGCCGGCGAGCGCGCTGGCGGAGGCCGAGCGCCCGCTGATCGGCACCCTGGAGGAGAACGGGGTCATCGACCCGGACGTCCTGTGGTCCTGCACCACCTGCGGCGCCTGTGTCGAGCAGTGCCCGGTGGACATCGAGCACGTCGACCACATCGTCGACATGCGCCGCTACCAGGTCATGATCGAGTCGTCCTTCCCCAGCGAGGCCGGGACGATGCTGAAGAACCTGGAGAAGAAGGGCAACCCCTGGGGGCTGGCGAAGAAGCAGCGCCTGGCGTGGACCAAGGAGGTCGAGTTCGAGGTCCCGGTCGTCGGCAAGGACATCGAGGACCTGACCGAGGTCGACTACCTGTACTGGGTCGGCTGCGCCGGGGCCCTGGAGGACCGGGCGAAGAAGACCACCAAGGCCTTCGCGGAGCTGCTGCACATCGCGGGCGTCAAGTTCGCGATCATGGGCGGCGACGAGGCGTGCACCGGTGACTCCGCCCGCCGCCTGGGCAACGAGTTCCTCTTCCAGCAGCTCGGCCAGCAGAACGTCGAGATGCTGAACATGGCATTCGGTGAGTCCGCCGAAGGTGAGGAGGGGGCCGAGGGCGTGGTGGTCGAGAAGGCGAAGAAGAAGATCGTCGCGACCTGCCCCCACTGCTTCAACACCATCGCCAACGAATACCCCCAGCTGGGCGGCCACTTCGAGGTCATCCATCACACCCAGCTGCTCCAGCACCTCATCGACGAGGGCAAGCTGATCCCCGTCACCCCGGTCGAGGGTCTGATCACCTATCACGACCCCTGCTACCTGGGCCGCCACAACAAGGTCTACACCCCGCCGCGCGAGATCATCGCCAAGGTGCCGGGCCTGCGGAACGAGGAGATGCACCGCCACAAGGAGCGCGGCTTCTGCTGCGGCGCCGGCGGCGCCCGCATGTGGATGGAGGAGCGGATCGGCAAGCGCATCAACAACGAGCGCGTCGACGAGGCCCTGTCGCTCAACCCCGACATCGTCTCCACCGCCTGCCCGTTCTGCCTGGTCATGCTGACCGACTCGGTCAACGGCAAGAAGAACGATGGCAAGGTCAGCGAGGCGCTCCAGGTCGTGGACGTGGCGCAGCTGCTGCTCGACTCGGTGAAGACCCCCGCCGAACCGGAGGGCGACGGCGAGTCGACCGAGGCCCCGGAGCCCGCTCCGGTGAAGTGACGCCCTCCTTGTACCGGCGATACCGACCATGACGAGGCCCGCCCGCGCACCGCGCGAGCGGGCCTCGTGTCGTACCGGCTACGGCCTCGGCTTGCCGTTCTTGGGCAGCGGCAGCGTCTGCTCGGTCCAGATGACCTTGCCCTCCGCCGTGTACCGCGTCCCCCACCGGTCGGCGAACTGCGAGACCAGGAACAGCCCGCGGCCGCCCTCGTCCGTCGTCGCCGCGTACCGCAGATGCGGCGAGGTGCTGCTGGTGTCGGACACCTCGCAGATCAGGCTGCGGTCGCACAGCAGCCGCACCCGGATCGGGCCCGTGGCGTAGCGGATCGCGTTGGTGATCAGCTCGCTGAGGATCAGCTCGGTCGTGAACGCCACGTCCCCCAGCTCCCACTCCGTGAGCTGCCGGGCCACCGCCGCCCGCACCTCGGCGACCTGGGCCGGGTCGGACGGCACCTCCCAGTCGGCGATCCGCCCCGGCTCCAGCACCCTCGTACGGGCGACGATCAGCGCGATGTCGTCGCTGGGGCGCTCGGGCAGCAGCGCGTCCAGCACCGCCGTACAGGTCTGCTCCGGGGTGCGCCCCGGGTGGGACAGGGCGTCGCGCAGCAGCTCAAGGCCCGTATCGATGTCCCGGTCGCGCTTCTCGATCAGCCCGTCCGTGTAGAGCACCAGATGGCTGCCCTCGGGCAGCTCCAGCTGCTCCGTCTCGAACGGCAGCCCGCCCAGGCCCAGCGGCGGGCCCACGGGCAGGTCCGTCAGGAGCTCGACCGTGCCGTCCGGGCTCACCACCGCGGGCGGCGGATGACCGGCCCGGGCCATGGTGCAGCGCCGGGTCACCGGATCGTAGATCGCGTACAGACAGGTGGCCCCGATGATCACCTCACCGCCGCCGTCGCCTTCCGCCAGGACACTGTGGCCCTCGTCCTGGTCGATGCGGGCGATCAGATCGTCCAGATGGGACAGGATCTCGTCCGGTGGCAGATCGAGGGTGGAGAAGTTGTGCACCGCGGTCCGCAGCCGCCCCATCGTGGCCGCCGCGTGCAGCCCATGGCCGACGACATCGCCCACCACCAGCGCCACCCGCGCGCCCGGCAGCGGGATGACATCGAACCAGTCGCCGCCGACGCCCGACTCGGCGGGCAGATAGCGGTACGCCACGTCCAGCGCGTTCTGCTCGGGCAGCACCCGCGGCAGCAGACTGCGCTGGAGCGTCACCGCCATGGTGTGCTCGCGGGTGTAGCGCCGGGCGTTGTCGATGCTGACGGCGGCCCGGGTGACCAGTTCCTCGGCGAGCGAGATGTCGTCGTCCTCGAACGGCTCGGGCTTCTCCGCGCGCAGGAAGCTGGCCACGCCCAGCACCACGCCCCGGGCCCGTAACGGGACCGTGATCATCGAGTGGATGCCGGAGTCGACGATCTTCTGCGCCTGGTCGCGGTCCTGCTCCTGCCAGCCCTCGTGATCGCTCAGCACCGGGACGACCGTGACGACGCCGGTGCGGTACCCGCGGGCCTGCGGCGCGTTCGGGGTGAACCGGATCAGCTTGCCGAGCGGGTAGAGCGGCACGTCGTCGCGGATGCCGCTGAGCGCCGTACGCCGCAGGGGCGTGGGGCGGCCGTCCGCGCTCCCCCCGCCCCCCGTCGTACCGGCGGCGCCCTCCTGCGGCTCCTCGCCGCGCAGGACCGAGTCCGCGAGGTCGACGGAGACGTAGTCGGCGAAGCGGGCCACCGCGTACTCGGCCAGCTCCTGCGCGGTGCGCACCACGTCGAGTGTGGTGCCGATGGACACGCCCGCGTCGTACAGCAGCTTCAGGCGGTTGCGGGCCAGATCGACCTTGCCGGTCAGCGCGCGCAGCTCGGTGGTGTCGCGCAGGGTCGCGACGCTGCCGGGCGGGCCGCCGTTGCGGTCGGTGGGGCGGTGGCTGACCGACAGCAGCCGCTCCCCGGCCGTGTGCACCTCGTCGGTGGCCTGGCGCCCCGAGACCAGCAGCTCGGCCGTGTGCGGGTCGAAGCCCAGCTCGGCGACGAGACGGCCCTCCGCGTCCGGCGGCAGGGCGAACAGGCGGCGCGCCTCGTCGTTGGCCAGCACCAGACGGCCGTCGCCGCTGACGATCAGCACGCCCTCCCGCACGGCGTGCAGCACCGCGTCGTGGTGCTCGTACATCCGCGTCATCTCGGCCGGGTCCAGGCCGTGGGTCTGGCGGCGCAGCCGCCTGCTGACCATGGCAGTGCCGCCGGTGGCCAGGGCGAGCGCGGCCACGGCGGCGGCGACCAGCAGCGGCAGCTGGTGGTCGGCCGCGCCGCTCACCTTCTTGATCGTGATCCCGGCCGAGACCAGGCCCACGACCTTCCCGTGGCCGCTTCCCCGGCCGGTCCCCGGGTGCTCGAAGACGGGCACCACGGACCGCACGGAGAGGCCGAGCGTGCCGGTGAAGGTCTCCGTGACCGTCCGGCCCTTCACCGCGTCCGCGATGCTGCCCATGAAGTGCTTCCCGATCCGGTTCGGATTGGGGTGGGTGTAGCGGATCCCGTGGGGCGACATCGCCACGACGAAGTCGACGCCGGAGCCCTTGCGGGCCCGCTCGGCGAGCGGCTGCAGCGCGGCGGTCGGATCGGCGCCGCGCAGCGCGGCGGCCATGCCCGGCGCGTTCGCGAAGCTCTCGGCGACGGCCATCGAGCGGTTACGGGCCTCGCGCTCGCTGTCGTAGCGGGACTGCAGGACGAGCGCCACCACGGCGGCGACGACCAGCAGCAGCACGACGACCACCTGGAGCACGAACACCTGGCCCGCGACCGTACGCACACCACGGCCCTGGCGGCGCGACCGCCCGCCACGGCGGCCCGGGGGGCCCTGCCCCTCGTACCGCTCGTGCGCCCGGTGTGCCTGCCGCGCCCGGATCGTCCCGTGCCCCCCGAACTCGTGCCCGCCGGACTCCTGCCCTCCGGACTCGTACACCGCGGACTCGTGCACCGCGGACTCGTACGCCGCGGGCCGCTGATGGCGGGGGCCCTGCCGGCCCTGCCGACCACGCTGATTCCGCCAGTCGGTCACCGTCCGGGCCAAGGGAATCCGTGATCGACCGAAAAGTCCGGCCATGTCGATGTTTTTAGCACCCTCGCGCCGGGGCGGGCGAGCGGCATTCGCCGCTGCCGGCCGGCCACTCCCGTCCGACATCGCGCCTACACCCCGCTCGCACCCTCCGTGGGTCTCGGTGCCTCACCCGTCACTGATGCATCGTGCGATACGCACATGGCTGCCCCCGGTCGCCCTCTTCGAACATGAACCGATCCTGGCCGTGAAGTATCCCTTCTCACAACAAGGTTGTGGATCCCTGTGAATCCCTACAGGATCATGCCCCACTCATGGGTAGGTAAATGTCCTGGACAGCCCTTGTGCACCAAAGGTCATCTTTACAGTCAAGCAGACTGATCACTCCCGGAACCTCCGAGAACCCCTTGGTTGCCGTGACCGTGCCGCATGGGTTAGGGGTGACCGATGACGCCCGCGCCCCGCCCCACGAGACCCCCCGGTCGCACCGGCCGCACCGCCCTCGCCGCCTGCGCGGCCTGGGCCGGCGTGCTCGCGCTGCTCGCCGGATGCGGCGCCGGCGCCTCCGGCGACGGGCCACGGCACGAGGGCGCGGCGGCCCCCGGCGGAGCCTCCTCCCAGGGAGCCGCCACCCACGGAGCCAACTCCCGCGAGGCCGGGTCCGGCGCGACCGCTCCCGTCCCGCGCGGCAAGGGGAGCAAGCTGCCCGACGACGTCAACGGCGACCGCTACCCGGACCTCCAGCTTCCGGTTCCGCCCCGCAAGCGGGGCCTGCCCAGCCGGATCGCGTTCGTCCACGGCTCGGACGACGGCCTCCGCACCGCCACCCGCACCGTCCTCCGGCGCTCGGACCTGGGCCTGCCCGCCGGCGACGTCGCCGTCGCGGGCGCGACCGAGGTGGCCACCGCCGACCTCGACGGCGACGGCTACGCCGACGTGACCACCACCGGCGGCGAGCAGCTGAGCGCCGCCGAGGCCAGGCGCACCCACTCCACGGTCCGGACCGCCCCGTACATCGCCTGGGGCAGCGCGGGCGGCCCGTCGGGCGCCCGCTCCGCCGCCCGCGTCCGGCTCACCGGCCCCGCCGACTCCGTCGACCCGGCGCGCCCGACCGTCGGCGACTTCAACGGCGACGGCCACCACGACCTGGCGTTGATCCGCGCGGACCGCCGCTCGTTCCTCGTCCTGTACGGGCCGTTCAACCGCGCCGGCCAGGCCGCCAGGACCGTGCCGTACCGCAGCCCGTTCCACGGCGGCGGCGCCGAAATCGGCGACCTCGTCGCCGACCGGATCCGCGGCGACCGCCCCACCGATCTGGTCGTGCACGGGATCAGCGCCGCCGCCCAGTCCGGCTCCACCCTCCTGGCCGCGGGCCCGCGCGGGCTGCGCCACACCGGGCGCCCGCTGCGCAAGGGCAACTCGATCACCTTCGGCGACTTCAACGGGGACCGCCGCCGCGACGTCGCGGTCGGCGCCAGCGGCACCCGCGCCGACGAGGGCGGCGACGCGACGGAGAAGCCGGACATCGGCCGCACGGTGAGCGTCTACTACGGAACCGCCACGGGTCGCGTCGTCCGCTCCTCCCCGTCGCTCGCGGTGCCGGGCATGTCGGGGACGATGGTGGCCGCCGACACCGACGGCGACGGCGCCGACGAGCTGGCCGTCCCGCTCGGCTCCGGCGGCGCCGCGCTGCTGACCCCGCGCCCCGGCCGTACCGCCGCCACCGCCCACCCCACCCTCACCCGCACCGTCCCGGCCCGGGTGGACGGCAAGCCCGTACGCCCCGACGAACGCGCCGCCCGGCTCTACGGCGCGGCGGACTTCGATCGCGACGGCAAGGACGAGATCGTGCTCGCCTGGGGCCCCGGCATCTCCTTCTCCCTGTACGGCGAGCGGCCCGAGCGATGGTGGATCACGAACGGCGCCTCCGACAAGATCAAATTCTCCAGCAGGCCCTTCGCGGCGGGGGGTTAACCCCCCGGGGACCCCCTAGGGGATGTCACAGCTCGGCAGCAATGCCGGGCCTGTCCCCCTGCTCCGGCACCCCACCCTCCGCGACCGGGTACGTTCGAATGGTGGCTGGATTCAGGATCGGACGCGGACGGGACTCCCACTCCGCGCAACAAGGGCAGCAGCAGCGACCGCAGCAGCCGCCGCACGGGTCGCAGGACCCGTACGGCCGGACGCAGCCGCAGTGGCAGCGGCCCGCTACACAGGGAGAGCCGGAGTACTTCGGCAGCCAGGACCCGTACTACGGACCGGGCCCCGACCAGGGCGGCGGTCAGGGCGGCGCGTACAGACCGGGCCCCGGGGGCCCCGGGGGGTACGCCGACAACAACGCCGGGCACACGCAGGCGTTCAGCGTGGGCGAGGCGCCCGACGCGTACGACCCGTACGGCCAGGGCCCCGGTTCGTACGACGGCTCGTACGACGGCAGCACCTACCGCGCCGGCTCCTCCACCGCCCCGCCCGCCGGCCCCCGGCTGCACTGGAAGCAGCTGCTGAGCGGCATCGTGCTGCGCCCGGCGCCCACCTTCTGGCAGATGCGCGACTACACGGTGTGGGGCCCGGCCCTCATCGTGACCTTCGTCTACGGCCTGCTGGCGGTCTTCGGCTTCGACGACGCCCGTAAGGACGTCCTGAACGCCCCGATGGCCAACAGCATCCCGTGGATCCTCAGCGCGGGCGTCGCCATGGTGATCAGCGCCCTGGTGCTCGGTGCGGTCACCCACACCGTCGCCCGTCAGCTGGGCGGCGACGGCACCTGGGGACCGACGATCGGCCTCTCCATGCTGATCATGTCGATCACCGACGCGCCGCGCCTGGTGTTCGCGCTCTTCCTGGGCGGCGACAGCCCCCTGGTGCAGGTGCTGGGCTGGGCGACCTGGCTGGCGTCGGGCTTCCTGTTCACGTCCATGGTGAGCAAGTCGCACGACCTGCCGTGGCAGAAGGCGCTGGGGGCGTCGGCGATCCAGCTGATCGCGCTGCTGTCGCTGCTGAAGCTGGGCACCCTGTAGGCAAGGGGCCCGCGAGGGCCCCTCATACCTTCCTACGCGTCTACGCGTCTACGCGCCTACGCGCCTACGCGTCGAGCACCTGCCCGTCACGCCGCACGACGGGCGGCTCGACGCTCCAGGGGAAGTTGATCCACTGCTCGGTGCGCTTCCACACGTACTCGCACTTCACCAGCGACTGCGACTTCTCGTAGATCACGGCGCTGCGCACCTCGGCGACGGTCTCGCGGCAGAAGTCGCGCACCAGCTTCAGCGTCTTTCCGGTATCCGCGACATCGTCGGCGATCAGCACCTTCTTGTCGGAGAAGTCGATCGCGTTGGGCACGGGCGCGAGCATCACCGGCATGTCGAGCGTGGTCCCCACGCCCGTGTAGAACTCCACGTTCACCAGGTGGATGTTCTTGCAGTCCAACGCGTACGCCAGCCCTCCCGCGACGAAGACCCCGCCGCGGGCTATGGACAGCACGATGTCCGGCTCGTACCCGTCGTCCACGACGGCCTGCGCCAGCTCGCGGACCGCCGCGCCGAACCGCTCGTACGTAAGGTTCTCGCGCTCCTCGCTCGCCACCGCGCTCACACCTTCGTCCGATGAAAGTTCTGGAACGAACGCGAAGGCGTCGGCCCCCTCTGCCCCTGGTAACGGGAGCCGTACCGCGCCGAACCGTACGGATGCTCGGCGGGCGAGGTCAGCCGGAACATGCACAGCTGCCCGATCTTCATCCCCGGCCACAGCTTTATCGGCAGCGTCGCCACGTTCGACAGCTCGAGCGTCACATGCCCCGAGAACCCCGGGTCGATGAAGCCGGCCGTCGAATGCGTCAGCAGCCCCAGCCGCCCCAGGCTCGACTTCCCCTCCAGCCGCGAAGCGAGGTCATCCGGCAGCGTGACCACCTCGTACGTCGAGGCGAGCACGAACTCCCCCGGATGCAGGATGAACGCCTCATCCCCCTCCGGCTCCACCAGCCGCGTCAGATCCGGCTGCTCCACCGCCGGATCGATATGCGGATACCGGTGGTTCTCGAACACCCGGAAGAACCGGTCCAACCTGACGTCGATGCTCGACGGCTGCACCATCGCCGGGTCATACGGATCGATCCGCACCCGTCCGGCGTCGATCTCCGTCCGGATGTCCTTGTCTGAGAGAAGCACGGAACGAGGATACGCAAACCACCCCCACCCCATGGCGCGGGCCCGGCCCCAAGGGACCGGGCCCGCGCCCACGATCTTCGTTCGACTACCGCAACTACCCGCTGCCCCTACGGTTCCTACCGCTCCTCGCGCGCCACCGGCACCGCATGCCGGAGCCTGGCGCAACGAGGACACCGCAGCAGCCGCCCGGGACCGATGCGGTCGACCGTGAGGTGCCGCATCGGGAACGACGAGGTGCTGAACACATGCCCTTCGGCACAACGGACGACGGTGCGCTCCATTGAGTCTCTTCCCCATGAACGTGGACGACGCGGACGACAAAAGCCACATTAGGGGATCAACCGCGCACCTCTAAACACGGCACTCCGCACCCCCACGGTACGCCCCAACTCCCGCACCCCCGCAGCACCTTCCGCACCCCGAGCCCCTCCCATCACCCCCGAAAAGCGCGAAAACCCCACAGCGCATGCACTGGGGGTCAACCATGGGGTAAAGTGAGCGACGATGCGGCACCGAGCGATCGGGCCTCATGCGCGGGTGTAGTTTAATGGTAGAACATGAGCTTCCCAAGCTCAGAGCGCGAGTTCGATTCTCGTCACCCGCTCCAGCACAAAGCCCCAGGCCAGCGGCCCGGGGCTTCTTTGTTGTCTAGACCTCTCTAAGCCTTGCACCAGATGCGCACCACCTGTGGAGTCCTCGGCGGCCTTCTCGACCGAGCGCTATCGTGACAGCAGAGACGGCCGACAGGGAGAGTCTGATGACTGCCGCCCATGACTACAGCGATCTGCACGACATCATCGAACGACTTGAGCCCGAGCAGGTCGAAGAGCTGCGCCGACATGCCCTGCGACTGGTGAAGACGCCTCCGCCGAGCCGGTTCCGCGTCCTGCGAAGCTTCGACGGGCCGTCGGACGATCTTGGAGCTCGCGCCAAGGACATCGCTCGCGAGGAGCTCGGCGAGGCCGATGCTGATCGTTGACACCGGCCCCATCGTCGCTCTACTGAACCGCAACGACCCCGACCATAAGGGCTGTGCCGAGCTGCTGGAGTCCCACAACGGCGAACTACTCATCACGCCGTACGTACTCACCGAAGCCTGCTACCTGCTCGCCAAGTACGTCGGGCCCGATGCAGAGATCAACCTCATCGAGGCCGTTGCCGCAGAGGATCTCGTCCAAGCACCCACCGCCCGGGACGACCTTTCCCGCATGGCCGAACTCATGCAGCAGTACCGCGGGTTCCCTCTTGGTGTTGCCGATGCCTCGGTGGTCGCCCTTGCGGAGCGCCTCAAGGCGTCCACGGTCGCCACACTGGATCATCGCCACTTCCATGCCATCAAGCCCCTCCACGTGCCGGCGCTGACACTCCTGCCGTGAGGCTGCGCCGTGCCAGATGCATGCCAGAACGGCCGGATAGCCGCAGTCACCAGCGGTCACTCAGATGCTGGTATCGATGTCGGTTGCAGAGAGATTTCCGCAGGTCACGACCACAGGGTCGGCCAAGCGGAACGGTGATTCCCAAGCTCAGAGCGCGAGTTCGATTCTCGTCACCCGCTCCACAGCAAAGGCCCAGGTCACAGACCCGGACCTTGTTTGTTGTCTAGACCTCTCCGGGGCCGCCATGCCCTCCGCATGCCCCATCTGCGACGCCCAACGGCTCAAATGGACTCAGCCCACCCCCAGGGCGAATGCATGAGCATGCCATTCTCAAATGGCGAGACGAATTTTGCGTGATCTGCAACACATGACAACCAAAGAGTGCAAAGTCGCAAGTGCGATGCGCGTTGCTCGTACAGGGCCGCCGGCACCGACCTCTGTCTCGCTGCCGACGGCGAGTTCGCCGCTTCGTTCCAAGTCGCTGCGACGTAGACGATCTGAGCGTGAGCGGCAAGTGGGGCCACCCACCGAAGTGCGGGTGGCCCCACCACAGCGCGTCATGGGCGAGTGTCCACACCTGCCGTCGAGCGGTGGTGCGGGCGCCGTGGATCGCCTCCAGCGCTTTCGGCCCTGCGGGAGCCAAGGTGTCGATGAGCCGGGAGACGGTCGGGGCAGAGGCGACAGGCCCGAAGACGCCGGGCTCGGCCCGCAGCATGCCGATGTCCGCCAGGCAGTTCCCGCCGAGAACGACCGCGAGGGCAAGGTCCAGCAGGACCTTGCCCGGATCGTGCACCGCCTGTGGTTTGCGCCACGGTGCGAGCGCCGCTGAAAGTGCCGCGTCCAGCCCGCTTTTGCGGGCTGTCTCGACCAGCAGCACCCCGCCGGCCTGGGAGACCACTCCGCTGGAGTCACCCGATATCCGCACACGCGGGTAGGGCCCGCTACGATTCTTCACTTGAAAGGTGCCTCTTGCTCGGCGACGTACTGGACCCTCGACAAGTCCTGTCGTCCCAGGTAAGAGGCCCTTTCTGTTTCCTGACCATCCGTTGGACAGTCAGCTCCGTGAAGCGCGAGGTCAGAGCTGAAGGGGACGACCTCCGGACCAACCGAACCATCGATCGATCGCTACGTGGACCGTCACGAGCGGTGCTCTCTGGCAGGGTAGTCCTTGCAGAGGAAGTGCCTTGAGAGTCGATCGATGTCGGCGAGTCCCTCATCGGGCTTGATGGACACGACGTGTCCCTGGACGGATACATGCGTGCCGAAGTCGTCCGCTCCCAGCACAGTCAGCGACACGTGGCCGTTGTTCTGCAGGTGTTTCAGGCGGGCGCGGTCGGCGTTCATGCATAGCATGAGAAGTCCGTCATCTTCGATGAGGTACCAGGTCGCTACCGATACAGGGCGACCTGTCGCCGTGACCGTCGCTATGACGGCCGGGTTCGGCTTCCGGAGAAAGGCCAGGGCGGCCTCTGGCAACGGAGCATCAGACATAGATCCATGACACGGGTCCCGGGACGCGGCACCCTACGCCGGTCAAATCGCAGACCAACCGCACTGTGCGGTCAGGCTGTTGTCACGCCGCTGCGCGTTCGACCGCCGGCCGACGCCTCAATTGCCGCTGGAGGACGGACGGCGGCTGGTGGGCCACGTCGAGTGTGCCCGTGTCCGTGCCGAGCGGCACGATGGCGTCGATCCGGTCCAGGACGTCGTCGGACAGCGTGACCTCGGCGCCCGCGAGCAGATCGTCCAGATGTGCCAGGGACCGCGGTCCGAGGAGCGCGGATGTGACGCCGGGGTGAGCGAGCACGAAGCCCACGGCCAGATGGGTCAGCGGCATGCCCGCCTCTTCGGCGAGCGGGATGAGCTGTTCGACGGCGTCGAGCCGCCGTTCGTCCTTGAGGTGCGAGAAGTCGTATGAGGGACAGATGAGCGTTACTGCGCCACCGGCGCGAAGTAGCAGCGCAACAAGCCCACTGCGAAGTCGTCCGGCCGTTCGCCGCTTCCTGGGCGCATCCCGACGACTGCCCGGCCCGGACCATCGTGTCCCGGCTCACGCCGTGGACCTCGGCTGTCCTCAGCCATGAGGCTGTTGCCCCCTCGGAACCGCGGACCGCTGCATGCGCTTGAGGAGTTGGCTCGTCTCCGGTTTCCAGAGGTCGTCGACGATGTGGCCGTCGGCGAGGAAGACCACTCGGTCCGCGTAGGCCGCGGCCACCGGGTCATGCGTGACCATCACGATGGTCTGGCCCATGTGATGGACCATCTGGCCGAGCAGGGACAGGACTTCGGCCCCCGACCGGGTGTCGAGGTTCCCCGTCGGCTCGTCGGCGAAGACGATCTCCGGGCGGCCCGCCAACGCCCGGGCGCAGGCGACGCGTTGCTGCTGCCCTCCGGAGAGTTCCCCCGGCCTGTGGGTGAGCCGGTCCGTGAGCCCGAGTGTGGTGACGACCTGGTCCAGCCACTGTGGGTCGGGGCGCCGACCCGCGATTCCCAGGGGGAGGGTGATGTTCTCCGCCACGGTCAGTGTGGGCAGGAGATGGAACGACTGGAAGATGAACCCGATCCGCTCGCGGCGCAGCCGGGTCAGCTGACGGTCCGAGAGCCGGGACAGCTCCATCGCGCCGATACGCGCCGATCCGGAGGTGGGCGCGTCCAGGCCCGCCAGGCACTGCATCAAGGTGGATTTCCCGGATCCTGACGGACCCATGATCGCGGTGAACTGGCCTCGCTGGAAGGCGACGGAGACCCGGTCGAGGGCGATGACCCGGCGTGCGCCCGTGCCGTGCACCTTGGTGAGTTCCAGGCCGGAGGCCGCGGGCGGCAACCCGTGCTGCGGTTCGGCCGTGTGGTGGGGGAACTGAGCCGAGGTCATGCGGAACTCCTCAAGGGCGTTTCATCTGATGGGGACCGAGGGCCCCCGGGTGCGCTCAGGCCGGTGCGGGTGGCGAGCAGGTACAGGACGCGGGCGCTCAGAGTGCGCGCGTCGTCCCCCGCCCGTCCGTAATGCCCGGTGTTCTCCTGGTGGTCCAGGAGGATGGGGGCGTCGGCTGCAGTGGCCTTCCGCAGGGCGGCGCAGAGCTTCCAGCCATGCCAGGGGCGGACGCGGGCGTCGTTGCCTCCGGTGACGAGGAGCGTGGCCGGGTAGCGGACACCTTCGTTCACGTGGTGGTACGGGGAGTACGACAGCAGCGACCGGAGGGCACCGGGGTCAGTCGGGTCTCCATATTCTTCGCGCCAGAGCTTGCCGATGCCGCCCTGGTCGTAGCGCGCCATGTCGGTGAGCGGGGCGGCGCAGGTCACCGCGGCGAAGAGGTTCGGGGCGCGCGTCATCGCCGCCGCCAGAACCAGGCCGCCGTTGCTGGCGGCGAGGCCGGCGAGTTGGCCGGGGTGCGCCTCCCCGTCCGACAGGAGGAGGCGGGCCGCCGCGCACAGGTCGTCCACAGCGGCGGACTTGCCCGGTCCACGGCCGGCCGACGCCCACTCGGGCCCGAACTCGCCGCCGCCTCGGGTGTGCACCCACGCGATACGTCCGCCGGCGGCGAGCCACGTCGCGAAGAGTGGGTCCCAGGACGGTTCGAGGGGAACACAGAAGCCTCCGTAGACCGTGACCAGCGTGGGCACGGGGCGGCATGCGGCTGCGGGAGTGGGGTCGCAGACCGTGACAGGCACAGTGGTCCCGTCGGGGCTGGTGGCCGTGAGGGTGCGCAGCGCGGACCGACGGGCGGCGGCAGGAGACGGAGTGTGTGACGTGGCGCGATGGCTCAGCGCGCCGTGGCGGGGGTCGTCGGCCAGGAGCCAGACGGCACCGGCGAGGCGGCCATCATGGTCGTACGCGGCCGGGCCGAGGCGCAGACGCGCGTGCCAGCCGAATCCGGGTGCCGCCGGTCCCGGTCCGGTCTCGGTCCGGGAGGTGTGCAGGAGGTCGAGTCGGCGCGTGGTGCCGGACTGCCGCAGGATCGCCAGTCGTGGCACCGGTCCGGAATCCAGGACCCGGAGAGCCTTGATGTCGCCGACGCTGTTTCCCGTTTCGTACGCCGGCGGGCCGGGAGGCGCCGCCCGTCCTCGGGCAACGGCGGCCAGGTCCAGTACTCGGACGCCCTGTCCCCGCACAGCGACGTAGAGGGCGTCCGTCCCCAGTGCGAACGCGCTGATCGGCAGGCCGTTCAGGTCGAGCGGCTGCCAGTCCGGCGTGCCGTGTCCCTTCCAGGCCGTGTACCACCAGCGGGCGGGAGCCCCGTCGGGTGTCCGGGTCCGCAGCAGTACCTGGTCGCCGGGGCCGGTGTACGGCGACATCCGTGCGGGACCGGGCACCGGGCTCGGCACGGTGCGGGTGGTGCCGTCCGCCAGTCGGTAGGCGCGCAGCACGTGCTCGGTCCGGGTACCGGCGCCGTACAACAGCTGTGAGTCGGTGAAGGCGACCGTCGTGTGCGGTGCGGCGTCGTCGATGCGCCGTGTCTCCCGGTCCGCGGCGACGGGTATCAGATGCAGGCCGCCGTTCTCCCGGCCGTCGCGGTGCAGCTGGGCGACGATCACGTGTCCACGGGGTGCGGGCTGCCATCCGGCCAGGCGGCCGACCGCGCTGCGGTCCCCGATGCCGAGGAGAACGCGACTGCGGCCGTCCGTCTCCACCACACGCACCGACTCCCCGCCTTGGTCGGTCAGTTCGTGGGTGAACAGCAACCCGCCGGCCTCGGCGTTCGGGCTGAGCGGTCGGCCGGTGGCCGCGGCCTCGATCTCTGTGACCGAGTCCTCCCACACCGCCACCTCAGCACGTCGACCCGAGAAGTGATCTTCCAGCAGGGCGTGTTGACCGGACAGCCACGCGCGCGTGCGCGCGGAGTCCTCGTCCTCCAGCCAGCGGTACGGATCATCCACGATGCACCTCCACAAGTTCCGCCTCGAACTCTCCGGATTTCTCGACCGCCCGGGCATGACGTGCCGCGACGAACCCACCGGACAGCGCGAGTACGAGCACAACGGCAGCGGCCCCGGTCACCGTCGCAGTCAGACCGAAGGCGTGCGCGCAGGCACCCGCCAGCAGCGGGCCGAGCGGGGCGATCGCCTGGGAGAGAAAGCCACTGGCGCTGTACACGCGTCCTTGGAGCTGCGGCGGGGTGATGCGTACTTGGGTGGTGGAGATGACCACCGTGATCACCGGGCCTGCTGCCGTGGCGACCGCGAGCAGCAGGGCCGCTCCCCAGGTACTGGGGACGGTGGCGAAACCCAGGAGCGCGGCGGCGATCAGCGCGGTGGCTCCCGCGATTCCGGTAGCCGGCGGCAGCCGCCGCGCCACGGGAGCGGCGACGAGTGCGCCCGCCAGCGCGCCCGCTCCCAGGGATGCGGTCTGCACGCCGACCCCCAGCTCACCGGCCCCGGAGTCCTCGGCGGATGCGATGATGATGATCAGCAGGCCGTTGAAGACCAGGTTGAGCACGGTCGCGTTGAGTGCCCCGTACCGCAGGAAAGGGGACTGCCACAGGAAGCGCAGCCCTTCGGTGGTGGCCTTGAGGGGAGTCTGCTTCGCCTCGGCCATGAGCCCCGTGCCGACCGGGAGCAGGGCCGCGCATCCGGCGGCTGCCAGATACGTCGCGGCGTCGACGGCGAATACCCAGGCAGCGTCGGCCTTGAGCAGCGCCCCGCCAACGAGTGGTCCAGCGATCATCGCGATGGCCGCACGGCTCTGGATCAGCGCCAGGGCGCGGGGTAACAGCTCGGCGTCTACGAAGTTCCGTACGGCGACGCTCTCCGCGGGCGCCAGGGTGCTGCCGACGGCGCCGAGCAGGAACGCGGCGAGCACCAGTACAGCCGGTGGCGTCGCGTCCGATGTCTCCAGTACGGCGAGCGCCCCGAGTACCAGCGCGCCCACTGCGTTGCAGACGAGCAGCAGGGTCCGGCGTTGGTAGCGGTCGGCGAGAACCCCGGCGGGAAGCCGGGCCAGCACGATCCCCAACGACATCGCGGTACTGATGATGCCCGCCTGCCGGACGTCACCGCTGTGGTGCAAGGCGACCACCGGGAGCGCGATGACCGAGGCCGCGGTGCCCACCGCAGAGGCCGACTCGCCGAAGAACAGCAGCCAGAATCGCCGCCCCAGGCTCCGCTTCCTCCCCGCCTCCTGTGCCGCTCGCATCCACTTCATTCCGCTCTCCTCGCGAACTGTCTCTGGGCGTCGGACAGCGGGTGCGCCGTGAGCGCCGAGGGCACGGCGACCGCCAGGACCGCGGCGGCCAGGATGCCGACGGTCCAGGGGACGTCGACGGCCGGTACGGTGCCGGTGCCCAGGATCACGGCCAGGGGGACGAGACAGGTGACGGCTGTGACGGCGGCCAGCGCCACACCGACGACCGTCGCACCCGCGGCCTCGTACAGCACGCACAGCAGCATCTGGAAACGGCCGAGGCCCATGGCCCGCAGATGCGCTCGCTGCGCCCGCCGGTCGCGCTGGGCGAGGGAACTGGTGTTGGCGGCGGCCAGCAGCGCGTAGCCCGCGACGACGGCCACGATCAGCCGCGAGGCCAGGTCGTCAGCCGCGTCGCGCGTGCTGAAACCTTCCAGGTAATCGGCGCGGGAGGCCACCTGCTGGCCCTTCGCACGGGGCCAGTCGCTCGTCGACCCGGTGAGCAGGATCCGGTCGGCGTAGGCGGACGGGGTGTGGCGCAGGGCGGTCGACCGCGGGATCACGAACTCAGGGAAGGCGAGGTCTCGTTCGTAAATGGCCACCAGGGTCAGCCTCTGCGCGGAGCCGTCCGCCATGGCCAGCCTGACCTTCTGGCCCAGACGCCAGTGATGCCCGTCGGCCTGCATGGCACCCGCCGCGAAGGTTCCCCCGCGGACGGCGGACATACGGCCTTCCCGCACCTTGAGGTCGAGCACCTTGGACAGCGGGCCTCCGTCGGCGCCCCACGCGCCGGTGGTCACCGGCTGGTCGTCGTACCACGTGGGCGGGGCGGTTACTTCCGCCATCACCATCGCGGTAGCGCTCCCCCCAGGGAAGGAGGGTGCTGTCGCCGGGAGTTGGGTGCCGGGCGCGGCGGTGACGACCGCGTCGGCGCGCAGCCCTTCATCGGTCTGCCGCCGCACGGCCTCCCCCATGGTGGCCCCGGCACCGAGCAGGGACACGGCGATGCCGACCGAGAGGAGCACCGGCACAGCCATCGCCGTCGTACGTGCGGGTGTCGCGCGCAGCCCCGCTGCCGCGATACGCCCGACACGACGGTCGAGGAGCCGCAGCACCGCGGCCGTCGGGCGAATGAGGGGCGGCACGATCCAGGGGGCGAGCACGGCCAGCGCGGGGATCACCATCAGCGCGACCCCGGGCGCCATCGCGGCGCGAATGGTCGCCGGAAAGTCCATGAACACCATGACCAGCAGCAGTGGCGCGCACATCGTCCCGAGCAGCACCAAGCCGGTCACCAGGCGCGCGTTGCTCCGGGAAGAGGCCACGGACAGCTCCGCGTCCCGCAGCAGGGTGCCCGGGCTGACTCGTCCGGCGGCGAGCACGCTCGCCAGAGCGGCGAGTACCCCGACCCCTGCCGTGGTGAGGCAGACAGCCACCCCCGTCGACCAGGTCTGCCCCGGCGAGGGGAGCGGGGCTCCTTGGGGGAACAGTTGCCGGTCGAGGAGAATACGCTGCCCCAGCCGCGCCATCGGGATCATCCCCACCGCAGCCCCCAGGACCGCCGAGACGAGGCCGAGCCGTGCCACGTCGAAGGCGACGAGGCCGCGCAGCCGGTTCGCGGTGACGCCGAGGGCGCGCAACACGGCGAACTGGGGGAGGCGCTGGCCGGTCCACAGCGAGACGGTGGACCCGATCACCATCACCGCGCACATCAGCAGCATGGACATCAGGACCGACAACAGGTTCCGCGCGTCCTGTGCGGCAGCTTCCGCCACCGAGTTCTCGGGGTAGTGCGGAATGCTCGCCGCGATGAACAGCAGTGCGCAGGCCCCCAGCCCGGCCGCGGTCGCGGCGCATGCCAGTGCGGCGCCCGCCACTCTGCCGGGATAGGTCCGGATCTCGGCAACGAACAGTCGGCGCATGCTCGTCGAACGGACGAGGAGACTGGTAGGTGCGGACACGTTTGCTGTCCTCCACGGGGAGCATAAGCTGGAAGGAACCGGGGAGGCCGCCCACATCGCGGCCTCCCCGGACTCACATCCTTGGAGCGGTGTTGCTCATCGGCCAGCTGTACGTCAGTGGCAGACGACGTAGCTGATGGTGCTGATCGGGGCGTCGGTCACGACGTCCTCCTCCAGCTCCTGAAGTGCCAGGATGTTCAGCATGTGAAAACACCTCCCTGCGGGGCTCGTTCGGACAGGACACCGGGAACTATCGGGTCGGCCGGGGGCCACTCGTGGGAGGAGTGGGCTCCGGGGAGCAGACGGCTACCGGGGGTCTGTGCGGCTTTCAGCGCGAGGACCGCGCCGGCGGAGCCGGTCGCCAGGTCCGTCGAAAGACGGACCAGTTGATCTCCGTGCAGCACCTGGGCGTCGCCATGTGGCGCGATGTGAAGGGCCAGTGCCCGGAGGTGATCGTCGAGCTCGTCTCTCCAGCCAGGTAGGCGCAGGAGGGCATGGGAGAGCACATATGCGAGTCCGGACCGGCCATTGAACAGCCCTCCCTGTATCACCACTTGAACGGCTCCGGCGCGGACGGCGCCCGTCACGACGGCCTCGGCGTCGACCGCCTCCGCCTGCGCCTGCGGTAACGCCATGGCCGCCAGGGCGACACCACCGGATCCTTCGGCCAGGTACGGCAACAGGCGGTTCGAGCTGTGCATCTGGAGCATGCCGTCGACGTCCCGCGCATGTCTCAGGTCACACCGGACCGCACGTTCCGCGGCCTGGGCCCACTCCATATTCCCGGTCATCTCGGCACAGCGGGCGAACAGGACAGCGGGCCCGGACCAGCCGTGCATCAGGCCCGGCCGGTCCAACAGACCCTGCCTGCCGACCATCTGACGCGCCTGCTCGGCGAGGCCGATGCCCTCGTCCTTCATACCGGCGTCCAGGAAGAGGTGGGCGATCCCGGTCAGCCCACCGAACAGGCCGGGCGAGGCGGGCAGCGGTCCGGCCATCAGCCGGTCGATCGTGTTCGCCGCCTCCGGGTGACCGAGCCTGTGCAGCAGCCAAGCAGCGCCGCCGAGCCCGTCGTAGAGGCCGACAGGGCTGTCCGAAGGAGCCCGCCCCACGGCACGCACCAGCCACTCCACATGCTCGGCAGCCGGTTCGGCACCGGCGGCCAGCTGCGCCAGCAGGACACCCGGAGCGCCGTGGGCGAGACCGAGCGAGGCGCCGTGCCGATGTCCTGCCGCATCGGTCGGAAAGAGCCGATCCGTACGGCCGAGGTCGGCCACGGCGGACATACCGCGCAACAGCCCTCCTGCAGAGGGAACCGCGGGGACCGCCACGGCCACGGCCGGCGCGGAGGACGGCAGATGGGGCCGCAGGGCCGGCGACAGGGCCAGCCGGTCCAGCATCCGCCGGGCGAACTCCGGTGGGAGCGTCGGGAAGGACGCGGTGGCCAGGTCGATGAGCGACGCGACCGCCGCCGGGTTGCGCAGGGTCAGCACGGTGAGCGGGGCGAGCGCCGCGAGTTGGCAGCACCCGAGGGCGAACAGATCCGCGTCCCGTGGGTCCGTGATCGCCGGGTCGGTGAATCCGGGTGCCCCGAGCGCGACGGACCGGACGGAGTCGATCGGCATCGCCAGCTCGAAATCCACGAGCGCGACCGTTCCATCAGGGCGGATCAGGATGTTGCGGTGGTGCAGGTCGCCGAAGGCGATGCCCGCCTCGTGCAGGGCGCCCACATGCGCCTCGACCTGGTCGAGCCGCTCGACGGCGCGCGCGGCGAACTGTCGGCGGGCTTCGTCCGACGGCTGGTACCGGGTGAGCGGGTACTCCCGCCCCAGCCAGGCGTTGAACGACTCCCCCTCGACGTACTCCATGGCCAGGTAGTGGTGTTCCCAGGCAGTGAAGGAGCCGTGGTGCCGTGGGACGAACGGGAGATGTCCGAGCTCGGCGAGCACCGACTCCTCGACGCGCAGCCGGGTCACGGCGTCGGCGCCCAGCCCGTCGAGCCCCGTGTGCGGGCGGGCCTCCTTGAGCACGACCGCTCGGCCTTCGCGGTCCTCCGCGAGGTATACGCCTCCGCCGTTGGAGAAGTGGAGCGCCTTACGGACCCGGTATCCGCCGAGGGTCCCGTCGCCGCTCTCCGCGCCGGATGCCAGCCGCTCGGCCAGGAAGTCCGGCACTTCGGCCCAGTCGGGTTTGGTGAACACGGGGCGACGATGGTCCGGTACGAGACGGCCCTGGGGATCACGCAGCGCCGGGACCCGGGTGCCGTCCGCGAGTTCGCACCACATCAGGACGAAGGCTCCGTAGCGCACGGATACGGGACCTTCGTTCCACCGGTGGTCGGACAGCGCGTACGGACCGGGGCGTCCGCCGATGGCCCTGTCGAGTTCTTCAAGGGCCGTGCGCAGCTCACCCTCGGTGCGCGGGTAGACCGTCACGGTCTTGCCGCTGGTGGCCCGGTTGGCGTACTTGGTGTTCATCGCGGTGACGATCTGCCGGCTCCGCAGGAACTTCCAGGGCAAGGCCAGCCGCCGGCACACCTCCCAGGCCGCCCCGATGGTCGATTCCGCGTTCTCCGGGGTGGCGCTGACGTGGATCTTCCAGCCCTGTTCGGGTAGTTCGTCGGCGCCGACCGGCGTGAGGAACTCCCAGACGCCTTGTTCCTGGCGTCGCCAGTCGGGCGGAATATCACCGTCGGCCAGAGAGAATCGGGATGCCGAGTCCGCGCATCGGTTCAGTGGTTCGTACCAGACGGGATCGGCGATGGTGAACGCCTCGTACCTAGGGTCCATACGCCCCCTCCTTCCTGATGACCCACACCTCGGCTACAGATTTCGACAATTGCGACCCCGAAGAATGCCCAGAGCATGAACAGGCGTTCCACTAAGGTCCACTACTTTCTCTTCTGCTGCGCTCAATTCTTCCTTCGCGACCGGCCGCCCGACAACACAAGAAAGTCAGAACTTAAGTGGAGGATTGATCTCCGGTAGGCATTTTGTGCGCGCGCCCACATGGAGTTGGTCACCCCTACTCCCGCCCACCGCATTCGACCTGGAAATTCTCATCGATTCCTGCTTCCCTAGGGGCGCCTCTGAATCCGGACAGTCCCCTCGCGGGTTGCGGCGCTGATGGCCCGCCAGGCTGACGGCACGTTCGGCACGTCTTCGAGGCCGGCGTGCGCGCCGCCTCTCCCCCGCCCCGCGGACGAAACCCGATACGTGGCAGGAGCGTCCGGTAACTCCACGCTGACGTCACCCACATCGGATGCGGCGACGACCCGGCTCGGAGGGGCGGCGAAGGACAGGGAAACGGGGGCCTTCGCTGTCGTGGCCAGCACATCGGCCGAGCGGGCTTCGCGTATGCGGATGGGCCCGCTTCCCGAACGGAGGCGGAGAGTCCCGAGGGAACCCTCCACCGTCACGTCGCCCGCCTGGGTGGTGATCTGAAGCAGACAGCACAACCCCACCGCGGTCACGGCTCCCGGAGCCGTGACGGACACCTCGACCCGCGGAGGTACCCGAACGACGTAGTCGCCGCGGCAGTTGAGGGAGATGCCGGTGCACCGCGCCGCCAGGCGCAACGTGCTGCCCGTCAGCTCCCAGGAGGAGTGACCGGCCTTCGCGGCCGAGCCGGCGAGTTTCCTGGAAGCACTGAGGTCCCCCCCGTGCCCGAGCTCCAGCCGCACCCGGCTGTCACCGCTCGAGGCAATGGTCAGTCGTGTGCCCTCGAAGGCGAACTGGCGACGGTCCTCCCGGGGCGCGGCGTCAAGGTCGTCCAGCGCCCGCACGCTCAGGATCACCAGTGCGGCACACGTCAACAGCGACGCCAAAACGACTCGTCCCCCCGCTCGCCCAGACATACCGATCACACTTCCAGGCAATCGCCGCCGGCGGTATCAGCCGTTCGGCAGATTGATCGTCCCTGGCTCGTGCGCAGTGTCGACGGGCAACACCAACGCGACCTGCCACCCGCCCGGCTGCCGGGGACCCGCGCTGAGCGCACCACCGAGTTCCTCGGCGCGTGCGGAGAGACCGCTGATGCCCGTCCCGCCGGCCCCCGACGGACGCTCCACGGCGAGCCCGGGCTGGGGGTGGGGCGCGTCGTCGGTGACCGTCAGGCGGAGCACCGACCTGCCCGCGGACGTCTCACGGCATATCCGGATCACCACCCGGGAAGCCGTGGCCGCATGCCGACGGACGTTGGTGAGTGCCTCCACGATCACCCTGTACCCCATCTTGCTGACGTCGCGCGGGACCACTTCCATCCCCTCCGCGGCAACGTCCAGCACGGCCTGGGGGGAACCCGTGCGGTTGAACCGCTCCACCAGCGACGCCAGTTCGCTCAGGTCCCGACGTGCGGCACCGGACTGCCGGGGAATCGCGCCATCCGCCGGCTCCGGCTGCCGCACCGCGTCGAGGGCGCGGTTCCGCTCCTCGGCCGCGGGGGATTCGGTCAGCAACTGCACCGTGTGGTCCATCGCCTCGAGGGCGTGCGCACCGGCAGCACCGATCTCGGGCAGAAGCTCCAGCGCCCGCTGGGGGTCTTCCTTGGCCAGCACCTGCGCCGCCTCCACGAGCACAACGACCGCGGTGACGTCATGAGCCGCGTAGTCGTGCAAGTCCCGGGCCAGATTCATACGTTCGGCGCGCCGCTCGGCCACCAGGGCGGCGCGACCGCGCGCGTCGAGCCCTCGCAGGTAGGAGCCGATCCCTATGGCGACGATGGCCAGGATCGCCCAGACCAGACAGAGTTGCAGGGTCTCACTGTTGCTGGACGGCGGTACGACGGTCAGCGCGATACGCAGAGGCGACAGCGTGATCGTCACCGCGAGGACCACGGCCAGGGCCGCAGCGGTCCACGCCTTCGGCCGACGTATTCCGACGACCACGAGAATCATCAGCGCCAGCGTCTCGGCGGTCCACCAATTCGCCGCCGCGGACCGTGCGGGCCC
This sequence comes from Streptomyces sp. NPDC021212, assembly GCF_044332925.1. Taxonomy (NCBI): domain Bacteria; kingdom Bacillati; phylum Actinomycetota; class Actinomycetes; order Kitasatosporales; family Streptomycetaceae; genus Streptomyces; species Streptomyces sp. NPDC021212. The sequence goes on along the minus strand of NZ_JBIRPZ010000004.1, from coordinate 518,658 downwards.
TTGATAGGTGAAGGTGACGAGCAGAGACACCCCAGCCGAAACAGGGACCGCGGCAAACAGGAGCTTCGACTGCGGAGCCCAGACAGTCAGAGCTATGGCGGAGATGACGGCGGCTGCGCCGGACAGACTGATGAGCGGACCGACGGAATCGGCGGTGATCCCGGCGATCACCGCTGTCGCGGCCACGAGAACCGTGCACAGGAACCTGCGTAACCATGCCCGCTTCCGGCTGTCCGCGTACCTCTGCGTCATCACGTGGGGAAAGGCTAGCGGCCACGGCCCCCCGGCGCGCACAAACATCACCCGGTGTGATATACTCAACGCAGACCGTGAGGCGTCCGGGCTCCGACCCCTGCCCTCCGTGGAGAGCGTGAGCCGGAAGCGGCCGGGGAGGCCGCCCACATCGCGGCCTCCCCGACCCCGTTCCTCGGAACGGGTGGCTCTCGTCGACGTCGTGCGTCAGTGACACACGACAACGCTGACGGTGCTCACGGGAGCGTCGACGACGACCTCCTCGTCCAGCTCCTGAAGGGCCAGAACGTTCACCATGGAAAAACACCTCCTTCCACGCCTCGTCGGGGCGCCTGGCGTTCGACCGGGGCCGAACGTGGGCCTCAGTGGCAGCCGCCGAGGCTGATCGTGCTGATCGGCGCGTCGACGACGATTTCCTCGTCGAGCTCCTGCAAGGCCAGAACGTTCACCATTCGGTTCACCTCCCTCCTCAACTCATCGAGCGGGCGCGGGTTTGTGGCGCGCGGGCCGAGGAGCGCCGGCGCACCAGGGTCGGCCATGCGGAATTCCCGGCGATGGCGAACACGGCGTGCCCGGGATTCGCACCCCGACTCAGATCGCTTTCCCACTCACGGGATCTCATCTTTCATTCCCCCGCACCGATGGGCAATTCAGAAAAGGCAAGCCTTAATCGGAATCTTTCCCGCCGGTTGCCAACGAAATTTCGAACGCCGACCCCTGCGGCACCTCGGCGGCGAGATCAACAGCCGGACAGATTTTGCGGGTGACGGCCGGCCGGGAACGCCGAATGGCCGAATTCATCCACCCGTGAAGCGTGTTTCGGCCATGCCATCATGTCAGCATGACGACGCGCATTGTCCTGGCTGATGATCAAGCCAGCATACGGATGGGTTTTCGAAGCATTCTGGAAGCCCAGCCCGACCTGAAGATCGTCGGAGAGGCGGACAACGGAGTCGCGGCCCTGCGAGCGGCCCACTCCCTGAAGCCAGATGTGCTGCTCGCGGACATCCGTATGCCGGAGATGGACGGACTGGAGCTGACGCGCGAGATCGCCCGCTCCATGCCTTCCGTGCGCGTAGTGGTAGTCACCACCTTCGACCTCGACGAGTACGTGCACACCGCTCTGCGCGAGGGGGCCTGTGGCTTCCTCCTGAAGCGCTCCCGATCCGCCGTACTCGTCGAGGCCGTGCGCGCCGCCGCCAGCGGCGACTCCATGATCAGTCCTGAGATCACCACCCGGTTGCTCAGCCGCTTCCGGCGTGAACGTCGCACGGTCCGCCAGGTGAGCGAGCCGCTGACGTCACGGGAAGAGGAGGTGGCCCGGCTCGTAGCGGAAGGACTGACCAACTCCGAGATCGGTGCCGAGCTCTTCATCTCGGTGGGAACGGTCAAGACCCATCTGGCCCGGCTCCAGAAGAAGTTGGGAGTCCAGAACCGCGTGGGCATCGCCGCCTGGGCCTGGGAGTCCGGAATGATGGCTCAGGCGTAGGTCCCGCTGCTGCGTAGGGGCCAGGGGTCTGCCGAACGGCCGATACCGCTGGGCCCCTACCCCGCGACAGTATGGGGATCATGCCGAGACCATCAGGGAGCCATGCTTCGGGAGGGCCGGCCGGCGCCCGTCACGCGGGGGCCGGCTGCCCCGCGATGCCTATGGCCGACAACACGTGTCGCGACGCGACGCCGTTGCCCTGGAGCAGCAGACGGCCCAAGTGCGTCACCGTGTGGACGGCACGGCTCCCGCTCCGGTGCGTGGAGATCAACCCGGCCGCTCGCAGGACTGTGGTGTGCTGGCTCACCGCCGCGGTGGTCACTCCGAGCCGTTCGGCGAGTGCGGCGTTGCCGCAGCCTTCCCGCACCGCACGCAGCGCGGCCGCCCGCGTTCTCCCCATGAGCGCGGCCAGGTTGTCAGTGTCCTCACGCTGGTCGCCGCGCAGAGCGTTGGTGTCCGCCAGCAGGTCGGGAACGTCCTCCGAGCGTGGTCGAACGGGGATCGCCAGGAGAGGCGGTCTCTCCGGGGTGCTCCGACCGGCCCGCGCTATATGGCCAGGGCGTTGGAGGAACAGCGAAGGCGCCAACATGAGACCCCGTCCGTCCAGTCTCAGTTCGCCCGGGCGCACTCCCACGATCTCCAGCACGGGTGCCTTCCAACGGATCTGGGGCCCAAGGCTGTCGAGTAGTGCTCCGACTCCGTCTCGGGACATCGTGTCCCGCAGCGATTCCCGTGCGCAGTCCAGATGGACGCGAATCCGCTCCCGATGGGGTATCACGGCCAGCGCGGAGAAGTCCCGCACGGCGGAGAGGAGCTGAGCATGAGACGTGCTCCCGTCGATGCCGGGCGTCGCGTGCGGACGCTCCGCGTCGATACAGAGGTCCAGCATCTCTGCCACGCTGCTGACCACGCGTGTCAGTTTGGCGAGGCGCGCCGACCTCGGGGCCGGGTTTCCTAGGTATCTGCGTATCCGGCAGCGCCATTCATGAAAGCCGTCTTCGCCGGTCACATGCAGGGCTTCCATGGCGAAGAGAGCTTCCGTGAACGGAACGTCGCTTTCGCTGATTCTGATACGTGTCAGATCGTCAGCGGACAAGATGATGCGGTACATGGAGATGCGGCTCCCAACGAGGTGAGCATCGAATCGTGCTACGACCGATGCAGAGCGGTGGCTTGGGTCTCACTGCGCATTTCCTGGTTGTCAGGTGCTCTTCTTCGCTGTGCTTCTCGGATAGCTGACGCGACCGGCACTGAGGGCCGCGTCGAGGAGAGCGGGAGCGGTGCTCGACGAGGAGCGGCGGCGACGTGCGCCGAACCGGCATCCGCGGGGCGACTCCGCCTTCATGGTCCGATCGAGGCCAAGTGTTCCGGAGGCCCGCTCCAGCCTCATGTCGTCAGCACCAGTGGAGAGGCGCGGCGCGCAACGCGGGCCGGGAAGAACCGTGGCACGGCCACTTGGCACACGGTCACGTCGAGACCGTCCGGCACCCGCGGCCCGTGCTCAGCACGGCAGCTGGCGACGATGCCCGTGCAGCCAGAGGAGAGGCCGAGCGTGTCCCCGGCGGGTTTCCAGGCCACCTCGCCTTGTCCGTCCGCAACTCCAGCGCGTTCGCCGGTGACGGTGATCCCGTGCCCTGCTCCGGCTGTGGTCTGCCGCCTCCGCGTACGACGAGGGAGACCCACGCCCTGGCGAGGCCGAACCGGAGCTGATCATCACGAAGGCGAGTACCGAGATCGTCCAACCTGCCGGTACTCGAAAAGCCAGCACGCAGCACGTCCCCAGCCACGCCAGAAAGATTCTCCCCGCTCGTTCAAACACGCGGATCATGCTCTCAGGAGAGCGCTCCCACCGGTATCAGCCTTTCGGCAGATTGCGCTGCCCGGGCAGCTCGGGCGCTCGGCGCTGCGCAGGCGCCGAGGACGACGCCGGAGTCCGGGCGGCCGAGCGTCACCGCGCCGGTCATCGTCAGCGGTTGCGGCGACCACCACCAGTATCCGGAAGGATTCACTCTGTACACGGGCACGCTGTTCGCGCCGACGGCCGACCGCGACGAGCCCGGCCAGGGCTTCACCCACGAAGCCGGAGACTCCGTGCGCATCAGCAGCGCCCGGTTGGGCTCGCTCGTGAACACCGTCGGGGTTGCCGAAGAGCTGCCGCGCTGGGAGTTCGGCATCGCGCATCTGTTCCGGCACCTGATCGGGCGTTCCGGCGCCTGAGCGCGAACGGCGCCAACCACGCGCACGACACGAACGGACCCACCACGAGCGGCGTTGCCGACGCCGCTGGAGAGGAACCGCACATGTGCTACTTCTGGGCGCTGAACACGAATGGCCTCTCGCTGCGAGATGCCAGCGCCGACAGGCCCACCCAGGCGTCTTAACGGGTTGCCCTGGTACGCAGAAGGACACGTCCCTTGTGGATCATGGAGGAATCCAGGCGTCAAGACCTGCAAAGATGCCGTGTCCGTACCTCCAACGGTGGACTGGTCACGACTGCAACGCAGTGAGTTAAACCACGACGCGTCGCGCGCCGCTTTCCTCACCAGCGCCCGATGCTCGGCAGCCCGGGCGCGCGTGCCCTAACCGTGCCCTTCAGGGAAGCGAATGGGGGTCACCAGCGGTGCCATGAAACCACACCGACAGCACCTCTCAGCGTGCATATGCGCAGGTCAGAAGAGCTGAATGCCTTCAAGTCCTCGGTGATTCCCAAGCTCAGAGCGCGAGTTCGATTCTCGTCACCCGCTCCATAGCAAAGGCCCAGGTCACAGACCCGGGCCTTGTTTGTTGTCTAGACCTCTCTTTTGCCCCCGTGCCCGTTGCGTGCCAGATGCCGTCCCCCACCCCAGGGGCCGCGTTCACTCCCTCGTGCGCTCATCTCTCACTGCCCATGCGCTCAGCAGTCCCCATCAGGCATGCTGGACCCATGAGCAGGTATGCAGCGGCGAAGCCGTACGTACTGCCGGAATCGCTCGCCGAACTGAACGGGCCGACGGTCGGCAGCGTCACGCTGCCGCGCCACATCGACTGGGGACCACGCTACGTCTACGACCTGGCCGACGAAGCAGACTTCCGGCTGATGTACGAGCGCGTCATCCGCGAGGCCCAGACGCGCGACGACCTCAAGGTCTACCTGCATACCACGTCTCTGCGACAGGTATGGCAGGACCTGTTCCTGCCTTCCCCGGTCCGGACCGCCTGGGAAGCTCGCTTCCCCGAACTCCGCGGGTCCAGCACGACGGCTGCCGCCTAGTGGACGAACTGCACCGCCAACTGATCCGCATCGGCCTGGACGCGCTCGCCAAGGACTACGGATATGCCCTCGCTGGCGGCTACGCCGTCCAGGCTCACCACATCGTCAACCGTGTCAGTGACGACGTGGACCTCTTCGCACCGTTCGAGAGAGCGAGTCGTGAGATGAGCCAGGCCGCGGAGCGGATCACCACTGCGTACGAAGCCGTCGGCTACACCGTCGAGCAAGCCCACCTGACCCCCACCTACACCAGGTTGAACGTCACCGACCCAGCCTCGGGCGCACAGAGCAAGGTGGAGCTCGTCGCCGAATTCCTGCACCACACACCGGTCCACTCCGAGCTGGGCCCGGTCCTGCACCGCGACGATGTCGCCGCAGGCAAGACGAGCGCGCTGTTCACCCGGGCCGAGGTCCGCGACGCCATCGACGTCGCGGGGCTGTTGAAGGTCGGCTACACCCGCCAACGGCTCATGGAGCTCGCCGCGCAGAACGACGCCGGCTTCGACCGCCGCATGTTCGCCGACTCACTCGGCCGCATCCAGCGGTACAGCGACAAACAGTTCGCCGCCTACGGTCTCGACGCCGACCAAGCCGCCACGATCCGCGCCATCTTTGCCGACTGGCAGCACAAATTGCTCTGACCCCGCATGCCTCTCGCCGCAGGACAAGGGCTCGTCCACGAGTCTGGCACCGCTCGACGGGCACCCCGCGTCAGGCAGAGCGTGGACGCGGGGATAGCGGCGGTAGTCGCGACAGCAGTTGGAGCTTGGGTGTGAGAAGCTCCACCGCTTGTTCCCATCGGAACCGGTCACGGCCTCCACCCGCCTTCGGCTGGTTCGGCTCGTAGTCGGCGACGAGGACCCTCATCTCGCGCAGCCGGTCCAGGCTCTGCGAGTCGGCGGGATGCGCGGCCTGTTTCCTGAGCCGCGTTGATCAGCTTGCCGACGTCATCGGCGATCCCGGCCGCGCAGACGACGACATACAGGAACGGCTTTCTTCCGCTCGCTCACGCGGGTACTCCCAGTTCTCGGCTGAAGTGGTGCAGCTCGGGCAGGGTTCGACGGCGGTCACGGGCGACCATGCCAGCGACCAGCTCACGTACGGCCGGGCGCCGGATGTCTTGGGCCGCGCTCCCGCAGACGCGATCGCCGTCGCCCCGGCAACGTTCAACACGATCAACAAGTGGGCCGCCGGGATCGCGGACACCCTGCCCGGCTCTCGGTGCGCAGCGTTGAGGTAGGGCAGGACAGCAGTCGGGATGCCCATGCCGTACGCCTCGCACAGGACGGCTTGCCGGCGGAAGCGCGGCCACACTCGATGCGGCCGCGCGTCCAAGGGGCGATCAAGACGGGGTGAACTCGTACTGAAGCTCGTAGAGATGACCGGCCTTGGCCATCACCGTGGCCTCGATGGGGCGCTCGTCGTCGCTGTAGACCACCCGGAGCGTGCGCAGCACGGGCAGATTCCCCGGCAGGTCGAGCACCTTGTACTGCTCCTGAGTCGGTACGCGGGCGGACACCTTGTCGACGCTGAGGCGGGGCGGGTAGCCCAGCTCAGCCAGGAGGGCCGGGGTGCCGCCCTTGATCTTGCGGCGGTCCATCATCGTCGTTCCGCGGGCCAACTCCAGCGGGTAGTACGACTTCACCAGTTCCACCGGCTCGTCATCCATGAGCAGCACCTGCGTCCGCAGCAGGGCCGTGCCGTCCTCCGGGAGCCGCAGCGCCTCCGCCACATCGGCGGGCGGCCGGACCTCGGCCACGTCGAGGAGCCGACTGCTCCCGCGCGTCTGGTGACTGGCGGCCTCGCTGATCCACCGATACGGCTGGCCGGGCGCGGCCGGGGCCATGTACGAGGCGGGGCGCATGGTGCGCTGCCGATGCTCCCGTACAGTGACGGCCGCTCCGGCGCGGCCCACGGCCAGACCCTCGTCCTTCAGCAGCTGCAACGCCTTCTGGACGGTCGCGTTCGACGCGGTGAACCGCTCCTTGAGCTGCGCGGTCGAGGGCAGACTCGCGCCGGGGCGAAGGTCGCCCGACATGATCTCGTCGCGCAGGTCGGCGGCGATCCGCTCGTGCAGTGACCGCCGGTCGGCTGCGTCCTGTTCGGCTTTGGGCACGGTCATCCCATCGTGAGTTCGTAGCGCAGACGCTGCCGGTGGGCGGGCATGGTGATCAGATCGGCCTGGATCGGGCGCTCATCCCCGTCGAGGACAACACGCTCCAACCGCAGGACCGGCTCGTCGTCGGCGGTCTCCAACAGCTCCCGCTCTTCCTCGCTCGGCATCCGGGCCGTCACATCCTCCTGCACCCGCCGCCCCACGTACCCCAGCGCGGCAAGCAACGCCACCGCCCCGCCGCGGATCTTCGCGGTGCCCGCGAGGGCGGTCCCTGCTGCGATGTGTGCCGGGTAGTAGGAGTCGGTCAGTTCACACGGCTGCTCGTCCAGGTACATGATCCGCCGCCGCACGACGACCTGATCCCCCTCCGCAATCCCGAGCAACCGGGCCGCCACGTCCGGCGCGGGCACCTCCCCCGCCCCCACGATCCGCTGAGTGCCCCGACGCCCCCGCGCCGCGGTCTCCTGCCCCCACACATCACCCTGCCCTGCGGCAGCCGGCCGCAGGTAGGGCATCGAGGTGCTGATCCATGCGTCGCCGGGCATCGAACCCCTCCTCAAGCTTGATCGGACTCGCCAACCTTGCTGCTTTACACGGTAAGCGACCTCCTGGCCAGTGCCCTCGAGGCCACCTTGCCACCTTTCGCGAATGGCAATAAAGTGAGCTCCATCTCACAGCACGCTATGAGGCAGTGACTGACCGTGCGTCTGACGCATCAGCAGTTATTCACGCGGCGCAAGCCATCCATCCGGGCCAGCAGACAGTTCGTGACCCGAACGCTCTCCGAGTGGGGCTACGTCGACCGCTTAGACGAGATCCAGGTCTGCGTATCGGAACTCGCGACGAACGCGCTCCTCCACGGCGTGCCACCCGGCCGACTGTTCCGGGTCCGCGTCGAGGCGACGGAGGAAGAGGTACGCATCGAGGTACGCGACTCCGGCCCCAACCGCCCCGAACCCCAAGCCCCTCACTCCGACAGCGAACACGGCCGCGGTCTGCTCCTCGTCACCGAACTCGCGGACGCCTGGGGCCATATCGAGCACACCGTCGGCAAGACGGTCTGGTTCACCATGAAGCCGATGCCGACCACAGGACAGGCCGAGTGACACCCCGGCCCGAGAACAGCGGCGCCCGGAACCTGGACCAGCTCTACCGCGACGAAATCACCATGGCCATGAACTGGGTGATCCGCACCTGCCAGGACATTGTCCGCGAGTACAGCCACAAGTCGTTCTGGATCCCCACCGGACCCCCGGCCGGCACCGCGCCGACCACGGACCACCTCATCCACTCGGCCCGCACCGACGTGCTCAACAAGCTCCGTCACCAGATCGACGGCGCCGAGGCCATCATCAGCATTGCCGAGCACGAACGCGCCAAGCGCCAGCAGTGAGTTACGACCTCCTCTACGGGTTTTCAAGGCCCGCGCACGGCGCGGGCGCGCGCCGCCTCTGCGGCGCGGCCTGCCTCCTGTCTGCGCCCCGGCTGGCCGCGCCCGGCGGCGCGCAACGTGCAAGCGAGCAACGGTCGAGAAGTCACCCGCGGGCGCAAGATGATGCCTCCGGCGGGGGATCGGCCGACACCGGGAGCATCGGGGCACCATCGCCGAGTGCAAGTCCTTGGGTGGTGACAGGTGGTGGGCTTCCGTCCCGCACACCATCGACCCAGGCAGAGCCGAGCAGACACGGCCCAGCGGCGTCAAGGTCGTTCGTACAGTGGCGCGCTCCACTTTGACGCCCCTGAACCACGCCCGCTCCACGGTGTGTGGGTCGACGGCGTACGGGACGGAAGCTGGGTGGTATATCGCTTGATCGTGTACGCAACTTCTGAGCTTCCGGGTTACTCCCCAACGACCCTGGACCATTTTCCGAGGGCAGCAGTTTTTCGAAGTACACCCTCAACCGTCTTCGGGGCCGGGCGCCATAAACCGCGATGATTTACGCGAATTTTATTGCCATACGGTTTATCGCCTGCGCTGAAATTTCGCCACGTTCCATTCTGCCGCCGCCCCCGGGACGGAAGTACGTCGACTAGCCCGTAAGCAGCAAGTGCCTGTGTAGTGTCATACACATCACGCGATAAGCCGAATAGTCCAGCCCGCTGCCGCCAGAGGCCGGCAACCCATTCACTCTCCGCGCTCAGACTGAGCCACATAAAATAGGCTGCAATCTCGCTCTTGGTAAGCAGATGCACCCAGCCGCGGGTGAAAAACTGAAATGGGACCTTAATAATGGATTCGTGTTCTTGCGGCACGCGATACTCCACGAAACTTGCAGCTGAGCTGGCGGCGTCCTCGGAGAGTAGCTTGAACCCTTCATACCTATTCCTCACTCCCGGATCCCCGATATCGACCAGTCTGTGATTTGACAGCAGGTTCAGCGATGCGCGGAGTTGTCGAGTCTTGTTCGCTGTGTATGACGAGGGGCGCCCTCCTCCAGTGCTTGATTTCGCCGACACTGCCATCAAATCAACCCACGCGATCCCCTTGCTTCGTTTGGTGATCGGTATTTGATTTTCCCATCTCGCGCCTGAGCGAGCTTGAGCCTGCGCCACAAATAGCGCCACCAGGTGGAATTCCAGCGCCACTCCTTGCGGCAGAAGGAGCTTGGCCAGTGGTGGAAGGATGCGCTCTGCCGGGCGGCGCCTTTCGTCGAATTCAATGAACGATGGAAGTGCGTGCGGTGACCATAGGTCGCCGTAAGGCATCACACTGTTCCGGATGTAAGGAGTTCGGATTCGCACTGAAGGGCCGGAATTTCCGTCGGAATGCAGCTCTTCTAACGCCGCGAGCACATCCAGCAGTCCTCTTTGCTTTACGAGTTCCCTGACTGTATCTGCCCGCTTCAGGGCTCTCTCTTGGGTCTGTGTCGCAACCATCTGCTCCTACCCCCATCTGTGACGTCTTGGTCCGTCCCCTTGAAGATGTGTGCACACACGCGCGCGGACTAGGCGGACCAAGACGTCACAACGCAGTCCGCCCGCGCCCGCTGCAAGGTGCTCAGATTGACCTCAGCCGCAGACCGGCGGCTGAGGAGTGAAGGCGGCAGCGCCTCTACGCATCCACCGCCTCCACTCACCCAGCAACAGCAACCTCGGAGGAAACTGTGCCTACCCAGCCTCAGCACCTTGGCTCTGACACCAGCGCGTTCGTCGCTGTCGTCTTCGTCGGAGTCGTGCTCATCATGAGCCGCAGCGCAAGCGTCACTGAGCTGACGTCGCTCGGTGGGCTCTATGTCGCCTGGATCAGCCGCCCGCGTCGCAGCCAGCACCGGCTCTCCTGCTCGGCCGGGAACCGCTGGTGGAGCGCAAGGCTCGAGATGACCGGCTGGACGAGCACGGACGCGAGGTGGGGACGCGCAGCTGACATCCATCGCTGACATCAACGACAGCGGACAGCAGCAGAGGCGGTCGCACCCACGCGGCCGCCTCCTACTCTGTTGGATCAGTCCTGCTTGGGCAGGAACTAGCCGTTGTTCGAACTCCTAAGGCGGTGCTCAGTGAGTGCTGTACAGCAGCCATCGTGACCACAGAGGACCGCCACCGCGCGGCAGCGACTCTCCACCAGTTCAGCAGTCCCAACCAACCGCCCTGTCGTTCACATGGAGCCGCCAACCGTGTTTACATCTGCCGTGGGTCCGGTCCCATGATGACCGGGTCTTCGGCGCGTAGCCGAAATGGTACAGAGACCCCCAAGCTTTTCCGGGCGGAGATGTAGAAGACATCACGGGCCTCCTGGAACTCCCTATATGCACCCGTCCAGTCCTCAGCAGAACCGGAACGGATACCCCGAGCAAATTGCTCAAGAACCCAGGCCCGGCGCTGCATGGCCCTAGCTGCGGATATGGTCTCCGAATCACCCGTGAGTAGTACCGATTCAAACGCGTAACCTCGGTCCAGCTCAGCTTGCGCGAGCTCCTCCAGGCCGGATTCTTCGCCAACTGGTTGTGGCAGATTAAACAGCCCTTTCTCTGCCGCCAACCGTCCAGCCACTGACACGAATCTCTTAATCGCGTCGGCGTACCGGAGATACGATTCCAAACGGTGTTGATCCCAGCGCGTTGCCAACTCTCTGTTCCAGCGTGCCCGCTCGGTCAAGGCCGTGACTACATAAGAGCCTACCGCGCCGACGAGCACACCAATCAATGTGAATACTTGTCCCGACATACCCCGCCTCCCGGCCAACATGACCCTTGCCGCAGACCATACGACTACATGACTCGCGCAAGGCGCGCCCCGCGTCGGAGTACAGCAACCACCGCACCGGCCGCGGACTGCACGTCTTCGCGACAGCAGGCCAGGACGTGAGCGAGAACTTCGGCCTGGAGGACGCACTGGGTGCATAGCTCGCCCAGCGCCCCGCCGCCGTGCCCGTTGCGTGCCCGATCGGGCGGTGAAGCACGGTCGATCAGGGACCCTAAGGAGTCCTGGCGTGCAACAGCAGGTAGCCCGTTCCCGCAGGTGAGAGCTTGTTTCGGGCCTGTGAGGCCCGGTGATTCCCAAGGTCAGAGCGCGAGTTCGATTCTCGTCACCCGCTCCAGCACAAAGCCCCAGGCCAGCGGCCCGGGGCTTCTTTGTTGTCTAGATCTCTCTCGGCGTCTTGCACCAGATGCGGAGTCATCGGCGGTCTTCTCGGTCGGGCGCTGTCGTGGCAGCAGGCACGGCCGACAGGGAGAGTCCTGACTGCCGCCCATGACTACAGCGATCTGCACGACTTCATCGAGCGGCTTGAGCCCGAGCAGGTCGAAGAGCTGCGTCGACATTCCCTGCGACTGGTGAAGACGCCTCCGCCGAGCCGGTTCCGCGTCCTGCGAAGCTTCGACGGGCCGTCGGACGACCTTGGAGCTCGTGCCAAGGACATCGCTCGCGAGGAGCTCGGCGAGGCCGATGCTGATCATTGACACCGGCCCGCGTCGCTCTGCTGAACCGCAACGACCCCGAACCATAAGGGCTGTGCCGAGCTGCTGGAGTCCCACGACGGCGAACTACCACTGGCACCGAGATCAACCATCGCTGACCGCCTACGACCAAGGGGAACTCCAGACTCGTTCAGCTAGTCGGCCAGTCGCTGACGGCGCAGCAGGAACCACGCCGCCACTGCGGTTGCCAGGAGCACGCCCGCACCGACGCCGGCCGCGATCCGCAGACCGCCGACGAACGCGTCCCGCGCCGTGGCCAGCAAGGCCGTCCCCGCCTCGGGCGGCAGCGCGGCGGCCGCCTCGACGGCACCGCCGATCGAGTCCTCCGCCCTGTCGGCCGCCGGGCCCGGCACCCCCACCGGCGGGGTAAAGCCGCGGTAGGCACCGGTCACGATGGAGCCGAGCACCGCGATGCCGAGCGCCGCGCCCAGTTCGTACGCGGTCTCCGACACGGCGGACGCCGCTCCCGCCTGGTCCTTCGGCACGGTGGAGAGGATCACGTCGGCGGTGACGGTGAACGCGAGACCCGCGCCGGCACCGACCACCAGCAGGACCGCTCCGAGGAGCGGGTAACCGGTATCGGTGCGCAGCCAGAGGAGAGCGGCCAGAGCGAGCCCGATCGCCGCCAGACCGCCTGAGACCACCGCCCGCACGGAGAAGCGGCGGGCGGCGCGTCCCGCCAGCAGCCCTGCCACCACGGCTCCGACCGCTGTGGGGAGTTCGGCGAGTCCGGCCTCCAGCGGGTCCCGGCCCTGCACCAGTTGCAGGTACTGCGACAGGAAGAAGACCAGCCCGGAGAGGCCGAGAACGGTGAACAGGTCGGCGAGGACCGCACCCGAGAAGCCCCGGTGATGGAAGAGCCGCATGTCGAGCAGTGGGGCGGGGAGCGTCAGCTGCCGCCGTACGAACCACCCCAGGGCCAGCACCCCGACCACGCCCGTGGCCGCGAGGTCCCCGCGCACTCCGTACACCGCCGTCTCCTTGACCGCGTAGACGACACCGACCATGCCGACGAGGGAGAGCAGCACGCTGGGCAGGTCCCATGGTCCGGGCGCCGGGTCACGCGACTCGGGGAGCAGCTTCGCTCCGACGATCACGAGGAGCGCCATGACGGGGAGGTTGATCAGGAAGACCGAGCCCCACCAGAAGTGTTCGAGCAGGAAACCGCCGAGGACCGGGCCGACGGCCATGCCCGCCGAGGCCGTCGCACCCCAGATGCCGACGGCCAGGCTGCGCTCCCGGGGGTTCCGGAAGAGGTTGCGGATGAGGGCGAGGGTGGAGGGCATGAGGGTCGCGCCCGCGACGCCGAGCAGCGCCCGCGCGCCGATCATCATCTCCGCGCTCTGCGCGTACGCCGTCAGCGCGGACACAGCGCCGAAGGCAACCGAGCCGCCGAGCAGCAACTTCTTGCGCCCGATGCGGTCGCCGAGGCCCCCCATGGAGACCAGCAGGCCCGCGATGACGAAGGAATATATGTCTCCGATCCACAGCAGCTGGGTGCTGGAGGGCCCGAGATCCTCGCTCAGGAACGGGGTCGCCAGCCCCAGGACGGTCGCGTCGACCGCGACCAGGAGGACGGCGAGGACGAGCACGGCGAGCGCCAGCCAGCGGCCGGGCCGCGGGGGCGCCTCGGCACTCTCTTCCCTGGCCTCGACGGGGCTCCCGCTCATGCGTCCCCGCTCCCCCGCCGCGCACCGCCGAGCAGCAGCTCCAGCACCATGTACTCCACGTCCTTGGCGGCGAGCCGCCCGTCGTAGACGCCCCACGCAGCCGACGCCATGAGCCCGTACATGGCCTCTGTCAGCCACACGGGTGTCAGGTCGATGCGGAATTTCCCCTGCTCCTGGCCGCGGCGGAAGAGCGCGGTGATACGGGCGTCGAGCCGCGCCCAGCCCGTGTTGATCTCCGCGCCCTCGAAGAGCTGGTTCTCGCTGTAGAGAAAGGCGAGGAAGCCGGAGACCGGCTGAATGGCCCCCACGAGCCGGCGCAGCGCCTCGACCGCGTCGCCCTCCTCGATGTGGGCCGTGTCCAGTGCCGCCTCGAACCGCTCGATGCCCAGCTCCTCCAGAGCCCGGATGAGCGCGTCGCGCCCGGCGAAGTGCCGGTGGAGCGTGGCACGGCTGATCCCCGCCGCCTTGGCGATGTCGTCCATCGAGGCGGTGGCCCTGCGGGTGAGCAGGGCGGCGGCATCGCGCAATACGTCTTTGGGGTCAACGGCCATGCGATAACCATAGCCCTTATAAGACGTTGATGTCTCATAAGGAACGCACTTGCCTCACCTGCGGCCGTCTCAGGCACGGACTGACCGGGACGACGGGCGAAGCATGCCTCAGACTCGCCTGCCGCCTGATCGCCCACCGGCAACTCAGCTCTTCGTACCCGTCGTTGCTTGCTTGAGCGGGACATCGGCCAGGGGGATTCCCTCGCCGAGGCGGGTGAGTACGTCGGCGAGCGCGTCCATCACGTTCCACCGCCCCGGCTCCCGGTCGGCCAGCGACATCGCGGCCAGCCGTGCGCCGATCAGCACCCCGGCCAAGCATCACGGCCTCCGGGGTCGTCGTCCTCGGGGCGCCCGACGGCCGTCGCCATCGTGCGGGCGATCGCCGACGTGCTGGCGATCGCCGACGTGCTGTGGAGTGCCGTCTCCCCGACGGTCGCGTTCTCCTACCTGACGGCCTGGATGCTCCTGGCCTTGGCCGGCCTACTGTTCGCCGGCCGACGCCCGAGCCACTGACGCCCACCGACTCCAAGGCCCCGACCTTCCTCGCCATGACCGGCTACGAACAGGTCCGTTCCATCGCCGCCGCCCTGGCAGGAGACCGCGCGGCGGTCGCGTGGTGGATGCTGACGGACACGCCAGCGGCTACGAGCGGTGACGCCCTCGGCGTCTCCTCGGCGGCGACCAGCCGCTTGCCGTACGCGAACCGAACGCCCGCGGCGACCGCATGGTCGGTCAGTGCCCGGAACAGACAGTCGCGCGGCAGCATCAGCGTGGCGGGCAGTTCCGGGAATCCGCCGAAGCCGGCGAGGGGGTTGCCGGCGCCATCCGCCATCACCATGCCGGGCACCGGCTGCCCGACGGCCTTCACCGCCGCGTCGGCACCGACCGTCGCCAGCGCCGCCTGACCGTTCGGCGCCAGGCCCAGCCAGGCCCCCACGCCGTCCGCCGCGCGGGGATACGCCTCGTAGACCGTCGCCCCGATGCCCGCCTTGCGCAGTGCGAGCGCCGTCACCGGGCCCGCTACACCGCCTCCGATGACCAGTGCTGTCCGTATACCGGAGCCGTGGCCGCGGTTATCGCCAAGGAGCAGGTCGTCAACGTCGGCCAGCGGGCCGGGCTGTATCGCACCATCGAGCGGCTACAGGCCGGCGGGCTGATCACCGTCCGGCAGACCGAGCGCGACCAGCAGTACCCCGAGCGGACCGTCTATGAGGTCACCGATGAGGGCCGGGCGGTCACCCGTGAGTGGCTGGAGCAGATGCTGGCGGTGCCCAAGGCCGAGTTCCCCGTGTTCCCGGCGGCGCTGTCGAACATGCTCCTGCTCAGCCCGGACGAGGTGGCACCGATCCTGGAACGACGGGCAGCACGACTCGCCGCCCAACGTGCCGAACTGGAGCGTCAGTCCGCCGACGCCGCGACCGGGCTGCCGCGCATCACTCTGATCGAGAACGAATACCTGCTCGCCGTCCTTGTCGCCGAGGAGGGCTGGCTACGGGGGGTGATCAGCGATCTGCGGGACGGAAGCCTGACCTGGTCCCCGGAGATGCTCGCTGCGTTCCAGGAGGCATCCGCACCAGATTCGGCTGCGACCTGACACGGTCAGCCAGGACGTAGGGGGCGAACCGTTCTTCACCTGGGCCCGTCGCTCTTCATCAAAGGAGCACCTCGCGCAGGCAGCGCCTCGGAGGCCGCGCCGCTCATGCGCAGGCGCTCGACCAGGAGGGGCAGTCCGACGACGACTATCAACCACACCTGCACGTAGAGCCTGTCGCCCTCCATCGCCACCGGGTGGGCCACGGACGTCAGCAGGCCCGTACCGCCCACGGCGATCAGGCACAGGGCGATGGGCACCGAGCGGCTGATCGCGCCCCAGGCGCCCAGCGCCAGGAGGAGGAGCAGAGAAGGAGCCAGTGCCTCTGTCTGTAGCCACTGCCACCAGTAGTTGACGTTGAGCCGGGCCAACCGGCGCCAGGGGTCGGCGACTTCGGAGTACGTCCAGTGGAGGGAGAAGGTGTCCTGGAGCGACGCCTCCCACCCGGGCAGCCGGAGCATCCTGCTCGCCGCGAAGGCGACCAAGGACTCGAAGAGCGAGACGATGAGCAGGCAGCGCATGCCCTTGTGCCGGGCCTGTGGAATGAAGATCAGCGCCGTGGCGCTCGCCGCCACCAGGCATGGCCCCACCAGGGCGAAGCTCGAGTACTTGACCGCGAAACCCAGCGCGAAGGCCCCCAGGGACAGCAGGGCCCCCGCCACCCACCGGCCCTGGCACAGCCACACCGCGCCGAGCAGCATGGCCACCATGAGGGCGATCACCGGCCCCTCCGTCATGGGCCGGCTGCCCCACAGCCCTATGGGCGTGACGTAATAGAGGCACTGACCGAGCCATGCCACGGGAGGCGGTGCACGCAGCGCGCGCAGGAGCACCAGGACCAACAGCCCTCCGAGCGCCGTGAAGCCCAGCGCAACGGCCGTCAGCCCCGCCTTGGCCCCCAGGAGCCGGACGAACGGTGCGGCCAGCAGGGGATAGGCGGGACGAGCGTGGAAGAGCGCCTCGTACCGCGGGTTGCTGGGGTTGAGGCCCTTCGCGTACTGGGTCAGGCAGTCCTGGAACTCCTTGGGGCGCACCGGGGCCCGGAACTCGATCTGGTGCAGCATGCGGCCTCGCTGAAGCATGGCCGCCGTGTCCGCGCAGTAGGCCCGCAGCGCACTGTCCTGGGCTTTCCGGTGGGGGGCGCCCAGGAACTCGTACGCCGAGCGGGCGTAGCGGTATGAGTCGTTGGCGAAGCGCGTGGCGGGATAGGCGAAGACGTGCAGTAACACGAAGACGACGACCGTCAGTGGCGGGGCGATCTTGTGTATGCGACTCATGACATACACCCTAAAGGCGGACAAACATGGCAACATCTCGAATCGTCCACCAGGGTGCGGCGGTCTTGGCCCACCGGGGCGGCCAGGCCACGCCCCGCGCGCTCAGGTTGCGTACAGGAGGACCGTGCCAGCCTCCCGCCATGACAACCACGACACAGCAGTCCGAAGCGGTGCCGGGCCACCGGCGCGTGTGGAACAAGGTCCCGGAGGTCACGGCCTACTTCTGGATCATCAAGGTCCTGTGCACCACGGTCGGTGAGACCGCGGCGGACTATCTGAACGACACCTTGGGCTTCGGCCTCACCAACACCACCTGGATCATGAGCGCCCTGCTGATCGGCGCACTGGTCGTGCAGTTCCGGTCCGCGCGGTACATCCCCGGGGTCTACTGGCTGTCCGTCGTGCTGATCAGCATCGTCGGCACACTGGTCACCGACAACCTGACGGACGGCATGCACGTACCGCTGGAGACGACGACCATCGTCTTCACCATCGTGCTGGGCGGCACCTTCGCGCTGTGGTACGCGAGCGAGAAGACCCTGTCCATCCACACCATTCACACCACCCGCCGAGAGGCGTTCTACTGGGCGGCGATCCTGTTCACCTTCGCCCTGGGCACCGCGGCGGGCGATCTGACGGCGGAGAAACTGGCCCTGGGCTACTGGGTGTCCGCCCTCATGTTCGGCGCACTGATCGTGGCCGTGGCCGTCGCGCACTTCTGGTTCCGGCTCAACGCGGTCACGGCGTTCTGGATCGCGTACGTGCTGACGCGCCCCCTGGGCGCCTCCCTCGGGGACGGCCTGTCCCAGCCACGCGCGAACGGCGGGCTCGCCCTCGGCACGGTCGGGACCAGCGCGCTCTTCCTCACCACGATCCTGGGCCTGGTCGTCTACCTGACCGCCACCCGAAAGGACCGGGAGCCGCTCGGCTGACGCACCTCCGGCACTCAGGGTCACGGTCACGGACTGTGTCCGACCGTGCTCACCTGTACGCGACCTGAATACGTCACGGCCGGGCCAGGGCCCGTGCGGCGCGGCAGGTGATACTGGGCGGGTGACCATTCACCGAGTGCTGGTCGTCGAGGACGACCGCGGATTGCGCGGTGTACTCGTCCGCGGCCTGCGGGACGAGGGCTTCGAGGCGCTGGCGGCCGCCGATGGCGCGTCCGCCCTGCGGGCGGTCACGGACCAGCGGCCGGTGGACGCCGTCGTCCTGGACGTGGGCCTGCCGGATTCGGACGGACGGGACGTGTGCCAGGCCATGCGTGCCGGCGGCCTGGACGCCCCCGTCCTGTTCCTCACCGCGCACGACGGCCTGGTCGACCGGCTCTCGGGCTTCTCCTCGGGCGGCGACGACTACCTGGCCAAACCCTTTCACCTGGTGGAACTGGCCGCCAGGCTGAGGGCGGCACTGCGCCGGGCGGGCCGCCGGGCGGCCCTCGAAGTCGGCGGCATCCGACTGGACCCCACCCGCCACCTGCTGGAGCACGGTGAGCACACCGCCTCGCTGACCCCCACCGAGTTCCGGCTCCTGGCATGTCTCATGGCCGCGCCCGGCACGGTGGTACGACGGCACACCCTGCTCCGGGCGGCATGGCCGGAGGGCGCGCTGGTGACCGACAACACGCTCGACCAGTATCTGATGCGGCTGCGGCGCAAACTGCGCGACGTGGGCGGCGACCGCGGCATCGGCACCGTGCGCGGCGTGGGCTACCAGTTCGGATGAAGGCGCCGCGCCGGGGGTGGCACCGCGCCCGACCGGGTACCCTGCGCGGGCGTCTGGCCCTGCTGGCCCTGTTCACGACCGCGGCCTGGGTGATCATCCTCACGGTCGTCTTCAACATCGCGCTGAGCGGACGGCTGCGCGCCGAGACCGACGACCTGCTCCGTACCCGCGCCACCGCGGTGACGGCCACGGTCCGGGTCCATCCCGACCGCTCGCTCGCCGTCGCCGAACCGGCGGACGACCGCGCCCTCGACACCGGCATCTGGATCTATCAGGGCCGACGGCCGCTGGAACGGCCGCCCGCGTCCCCCGAGGTACAACGTGCGGTGGACACGCTGGCCGGTCGGCAAGACGTCTTCGAGAACATCGGCGATCCGGCCACCACCCGCCTGTACGCACGCCCGATCCGGGCCGGCGGACGCCAGGTGGGGACCGTGGTGACCGCGGTGGGCCTCGCCCCGTACCGGCACAGCGCGCAATCGGCTCTCGCGGGTTCGATCGGGCTGGCCCTGCTGCTGCTCGGCGGGGTGTACCTGGTGACCCGCGCCACGGTCGGGCGCGCCCTGCGGCCGGTGACCGCGATGACCCGGCAGGCGGCCGAATGGAGTGACCATGACATCGGCCGCCGCTTCGGCGCCGTACCGCGCGCGGCGGAGCTCGACGCGCTCGCCGGCAACCTCGACGAACTGCTCGACCGGCTCGCCGCCGTCCTCCGCCACGAACAGCAACTGACCTCGGAGCTTTCCCACGAGTTGCGCACACCACTGGCGCGGATCACGGCGGAGGCGGACTGGCTGCTGGCCCGCGACCGCGGCGCCGAGGAACGCGACGAGGCCATCGAGGCGATCGCCGAAGGGGCGGACCGCATGCGGACCATCTGCGAGACGCTCCTGGCCGAAGCCCGCGCCCGCGGCACCGGCCGGGCTCCCGGCCGGGCGCCCGGCCGGTGCGAACTCCCGGCGCTCGTACGGGATCTCGCCACCCGCGACGCGCCAGGCCGCCCGGACGCACCACGGATCGCCGTCCACCTGACCGGTGAGGAATCCGCTCTGGTCGCGGGTGTCTCCCCGGAGATCGCCGAGCGGGTCCTCGCCCCGCTGCTGGACAACGCCCGTCGCTATGCCGCGGACAGCATCACCGTGGAGTGCGCCCCGGGGCCGCCCGGCAGCGTCCGGATCGTCGTCGGCGACGACGGACCGGGCGTACCGGACACCGCGCGGGACGCGATCTTCGAGCCGGGCCACCGGGCCCACCCGGACGACGGCCACGACGGCGCCGGGCTTGGCCTCCCCCTCGCCATCCGGCTCGCCCGCGCCGCCGGCGGCGACCTCCGTCTCGATCCCACGGCAGCCGCTGCGTCTGCCGTTTCTGCCGCGTCCGCCGTGCGGGGAGCGCGGGGAGCGCGCTTCGTGGTCACGCTCCCCGCGGGCTAGGGAGACCTTTTCGGACTTCCTTCGGCGGGTGGCGCGATGCGCACGCGGCGGGGCGGGGCCCCCTCTACACTTCTACATGTGTGTAGAAGTGCGGGCGGGTCGGCCGACGCGTTGGGCCTCGGCCCCGGCCGCGCTCGACAGCACGGGCAAGTAACCACAGGCGCATACGTACATAAGGAGTGGACGCCACGATGGTGTTCAAACGACTGCTCGGCTCACTCGGTGTCGGCGGCCCCACCGTGGACACCGTGCTGGACGCCGGTCCCGTACGTCCCGGCGGGCCGCTGAGCGGGCAGGTCCATCTTGAGGGAGGCAAGGCGGATTTCGAGATCGAGTCCATCACCCTGGACCTCGTCGCCCGGGTCGAGGCCGAGCAGGGCGACGAGGAGCGCGAAGGTGTCGTCGTCTTCGACCACTTCACGGTCGGGGGCGGTTTCCGGCTCGGCGAAGGGGAGCGGCGAGACCTGCCGTTCACCATCCATCTGCCCTGGGAGACACCCGTCACCGAGCTGTACGGGCAGCCGCTGGGCATCGTGCTCGGGGTCCGTACCGGACTGGAGGTGGCGGGCGCGAAGGACAAGGGCGATCTGGACCAGCTGACGGTGAGTCCGCTGCCCGCCCAGGAGGCCGTCCTGGAGGCGCTGGGGCAGCTCGGTTTCGGCTTCAAGTCGGCCGATCTGGAGCTGGGTCACATCGGCGGTACGGGGCAGCGGCTGCCGTTCTACCAGGAGATCGAGCTGACGCCGGCCCCGCAGTACGCCCACGCCGTCAACGAGCTGGAGGTGACCTTCCTCGCGAACCCCGGCGGCCTGGACGTCGTCCTGGAGGCCGACAAGCGCGGTGGGTTCTTCTCCGGGGGGCATGACGCCCTCACCCTCTTCACCGTCGGCCACGAGGGCGTCGAGCACCGGGACCTGAACACGGAGGTCGACGCCTGGGTCCGGCAGCTCGTCGATCAGCGTGGCGGGCGGGGCGACCGCAACCACGGCGGGGATGCGTACGGCCACGGGCACGACTACGGGCACGACCACGGGCACGGGGAACGCCGTTCCGGGCCCAGCACCGGGGCCATCGTCGGGGGTGTCGCGGCGGGCGTCGCGGTCGGCGTCGTCGGCGGCATGGTCGCGGCGGAGGTCGTCGACGAGATCGGCGACGCCTTCGAGGACGAGGAGGACTGAGCCCCCTCGGGCCACGGCCACTCTGCTAACTTCTACAGTATTGTAGAAGTAACGTGACGACATACGGAGTTGGTCATGGCCCTCTGGGACCGCATCAAGGAATCCGCATCGACGATGCAGAGCCAGCTGATGGCGAAGAAGAACGACCTCAAGAGCGGCGCGTTCCGCGACGCCAGCATGGCGATGTGCGCGTTGGTGGCGGCGGCGGACGGGTCGATCGACCCGTCCGAGCGGCAGCGCGTCGCCCAGCTGATCGCCACCAACGAGGTGCTGCAGAACTTCCCCGCCGACGACCTGCAGTGGCGTTTCAACGACTACCTCAACAAGCTCACGGCGGACTTCGACTTCGGCAAGGTCAGCGTCCTCCAGGAGGTGGCCAAGGCGAAGAAGAAGCCCGCCGAGGCGCGCGCGGTGATCCAGATCGGCATCGTCATCGGCGGCGCCGACGGCGACTTCGACAAGACCGAACGGGCCGTGGTCCGCGAGGCGTGCTTCACGCTGGAGCTGGATCCCGCCGAGTTCGACGTGTAGGACGCTCCGGGTCTGGTCACGGCGGCGATCCAGGCGGCGACGCCCGCGGCCGTGGAGGCGGGCGGCCGGTGCCGGGTGGACGGGACCGGGCGTACGGCACCGGGGCCCAGCAGCACGGCCACCCGGCGCGGGACGGGTCCAGGCGCGGCGAACCCGGCGAGCGTCGGGGCGGGGGTGCCGCGGGAGACCAGCGTGGCCTTGCCGACCGCCCTGGACACGACCTTCCGGCCACCGCGCTCGCCGCCTCCTCGTCCGCCCACCACTCCCCGCAGCGGGCGCGGCGCTCCGTGGCCAGCCGGCGCAGCAGGGGGTTCGCCCGCGCTGCCAACTGGGCGGGCAGGTAGCGGTGGTGCCGTCCGGCGGGGTGGGCGTGCACATGGGCGATCAGGGCGCGCCGTTCGGAGGCGTACAGGCAGGCGAGCATCGCTGTGGGGACGACGATCCGGCCGGTCCTGCCGGACGCGGCGGGCAGCGTGCCCGCGTACGGCTCGTCGGCCCGTCCTGCGACCGCCTCCTGGGCGCGCCGCCGCGCCCGGCGGTGCCGCCGCCCGGCAGCCGGGCCGTGCCGACGACCACCTCCACGCCGTGCCTGGCGCCGCAACCAGCCCCGGCAACAGGCGAGGGCGCGCCGGGGATGGAGGTACTGCTCGGCAGGACGAGGAGCAGAAAGACGAACGCCCCCCTCAGCTACCCTCCGCCTCGCTCAACAGGCCGCGCAGCAGCCGCTCGTCGTCGGCCGTCAGCCCCGTCACGAAGCCGGCCGGCACCGCTCCCCGGTCGTAGGCGAGATCGCCGTCGAGCCGCTCCCGCACCCAGGCGGCCGCCACCGGGCCGTCCGCCCGCTGGAGCGCCGCCGGCACCTGCGCCTCCGGCTCGCCCTGCCCCCGCCGACGGAAGCGCGGGGGCGGGTGCTCTCACACCGACTCCCTCCGCACACCGCTCACATCCAGCCGTCGGGTGGCGGTACAGGGTCCTCGAATACTTCTACAGTGCTGTAGATTTTCACTCGTCAGCAGCCGGACGCATGAAGTACTCAGGAGGAGATCGTGGGAGTTTCCCTGTCCAAAGGCGGCAACGTCTCGCTCAGCAAGGAGGCGCCGGGCCTGACCGCGGTCCTGGTCGGTCTGGGCTGGGACGTACGGACGACCACGGGCACCGACTACGACCTCGACGCCAGCGCCCTGCTGTGCGACGAGGCCGGAAAGGTCGTGTCCGACCGGCACTTCGTCTTCTACAACAACCTCACCAGCCCCGACGGTTCGGTCGAGCACACCGGCGACAACCTCACCGGTGAGGGCGAGGGGGACGACGAGTCGATCAAGGTGAACCTGGCGGCGGTCCCCGCCGACGTCACCCGCGTCGTCTTCCCCGTCTCCATCCATGACGCCCAGAGCCGCGGCCAGAGCTTCGGCCAGGTCCGCAACGCCTTCATACGGGTGGTCAACCAGGCCGACAACGCCGAACTCGCCCGCTACGACCTGAGCGAGGACGCCGCGTCCGAGACCGCGATGGTCTTCGGTGAGCTGTACCGCCACGGCGCGGAGTGGAAGTTCCGCGCGGTCGGCCAGGGGTACGCCTCGGGCCTGGCGGGCATCGCCTCCGACTTCGGCGTCCACCTCTGACACCGGCACGCCACGCACCGAGGACACAGACATGACCGGCACACCCGCGTTACGTCCGGAGGACAGACCCGCCTTCGAGCGGGTGCTGCGGCAGGCCCTGAACACCCCGGAGATCCGTGCGGCCCTGCGGCGGCACGGGTCCGCCGGGGCCGCGGCGGCCGAACGGCTACGGGCCCGCGCGCTCGCCGAGCGCGCGGGCATCGCCACGGCCGCGGCCCCCGAGTACGCCGCCTACCTGCGGCAACGCAACACGGTGGCCTCTTGCGTACGCGCCGATGGCACACCGTCCGCCGGGGCGGGGGCGCGCGGGCTGCTGTCGGCGCTCGCGGTCCTGGCGCCGGTGCTGGCGGCGGCCGCGACAGCGGTCTTCCTGCTCCTCGGATACGTCCTCGGGTACGTCCCGGGGCTCGGCGGCTCGGGACGCGAGCTGGGCGACGCGCTGCTGACCGCGGGGCATACCGCCGCCGTGGTCACGGCGGTGACGACGGCGGGCGGTGTGACCTGGCTGCTCATCACCGCCGCCCGCCACCGCACCCCGGCGACCGGCCCGCCCGGCGGCGCACCGGGAGCGGACGAGGCCTGGCGGCAGGCCCTCCTCGAACGCGGCATCCTGCCGTTCCTGCGCGACCAATTGCGGCAGACGCAGCCGGGTCGGCAGGGCCGGGCCGCTCACCCCCGGCGCCCGACGCTGGGCTACACCAGCCCGGATTTCGCGAGCCCCGAATTCTCCGGCCCCGGCTTCACCGTGCCGCCGTCCTCGTCCGAGGGATGACGAGGACTGACGAGGACTGACCAGGACTGACCAGGACTGACACCGAAAGGGAACGCATGACCGTGAACCTGGCCAAGGGCCAGCAGATCAGCCTGAGCAAGCCCGACGGCGGCGCGCTCACCGCGGTACGCATGGGCCTGGGCTGGCAGGCCGCGCCCCGCAAGGGCTTCTTCGCGCGGATGACCGCCCGCGACATCGACCTCGACGCCTCGGCGGTGCTGTTCTCCGCCGCCCGCCCCGTCGACGTGGTCTTCTTCCAGCAGCTCAGCAGCAAAGACGGCTCCGTGCGCCACACCGGCGACAACCTCGTCGGCGGCACCGGCCAGGGCGGCGACGACGAGTCGATCCTGATCGACCTGGAGCGGGTTCCGGAGCACGTCGACCAGATCGTGTTCACCGTGAACTCCTTCACCGGGCAGACCTTCGAGCAGGTGGAGAACGCCTTCTGCCGCCTGATCGACGAGACAAACGGGCAGGAAATGGCCCGTTACACGCTCAGCGGCGGCGGCCCCTACACCGCGCAGATCATGGCCAAGGTCTACCGCTCCTCGAACGACTCCTGGCAGATGGCGGCGATCGGCGCCCCCGCCACCGGAAAGACCTTCCAGGACCTGATCCCCGTCATCTCCCCGCACCTCTGACCCGCGGCCGCTACGCCGCTCGGCCCCGGGGGCCGCGGCGGGTCTGGGCCAGCCATTCGGGGGCCGGTTCGGTCTCGCCGTAGGCGTCGTGCCAGTTCCACCATTCGTACGGCGGGGTCTGGGGGTAGCCCTCGGGCGAGCTTTCCCAGTTCTCCTGCCGCCCGAGCGCGGTCATGTCGAGGTAGCTCCAGGTGCTGCCCAGCGCCTCGTCGCCGCGGGCGTTGATGAAGTAGGTGCGGAACACGCGGTCGCCGTCGCGGATGAAGGCGTTCGTGCCGTGCCACTGGTCCACGTCGAAGTCGGCGTCGAAGTCGTCGGTGATCGTGTACCAGGGCATCGTCCAGCCCATCCGCGCCTTCTGGGCCTCGATGTTCTGCTGCGGCGCGCGCGAGGCGAAGACCAGGGTGGTGTCGCGGGCGTGCAGATGGGCGAGGTTGCCGACGTGGTCGGCCACCATGGAGCAGCCGCGGCAGGCGTGGTCGGGCCAGCCGAAGACGCCGGGCTCGTAGAAGGCGCGGTAGACGATCAGCTGACGACGCCCCTTGAACAGGTCGAGCAGGCTCACCGTGCCCTCGGGCCCTTCGAAGGCGTACGGCTTCTCCACCGCCACCCACGGCATCCGGCGACGCTTGGCGGCCAGGGCGTCATGGGCGTGGGTCAGCTCCTTCTCCTCCACGAGCAACTGCCGGCGCGCGTCTTCCCACTCCTGCGGCGAAACGATCGGGGGTGTCTTCATGGCGCTGGTCCCCTTCCGGTCCGGTCCGCGCTCCCTTCGTCCAGGGTCGGTCGATGCGGGCGCGGGCGCACGCCGACCGTCGGAGGCACCGGAAAGCCCCAGGCCAGTGGCCTGGGGCCCGCTTGCTGCGGTCGGCGCTGATCGCGCCGTCCTTGCTCTTGAGGTCGACGCCGGGGAAGCCCTGGAGGGTGCAGAGCCATGGGAGGAGGAGTCGTCCCCCTGACAGGCGCTGAGCGAGAGGCCGGCCGCGACGGACCCTAACCCGAGCGCGCGGCGTCGAGGCTCAGGTCCTGCCGCATACGGGCCCGCAGCGCGGCGAGGGCGTCGTCGTACTGGCCGCGCCCCTCCACATAGACCTCGTCGGTGGCGGGCACGCCGTCCATCACCCGGTCCCGGAGATCGCGCAGACGGCGGAAGGCGTTCTCCGATGCCTCCACCACATGGCCGGGCGCCGTGATGGTGATCTGGTAGCGCAACCCGATGCACGGTCCGAACGCCTCACGCGCCGTCGTCCGGCGCGTCGCGCGGTCCATGTCCGGGTCCCGGGCCACGTTGCCACAGGCGTGGCGGGCCTCGGAGAGGCACGCCAGATAGTCGCCGTACAGGATGCGCCGTATCTCCACATCCCGGTCCTGACGTTCCCGTTGCCAGCGTCGGCGGTCCAGGAGCATCGCGGAGCCCGTGGCGATACCCGCGCCAACAACCGTGCCGGCCAGAGAAATCCACTCCATGGGCCCGACGGTATCCGGATGTCGCAGGTGAGCCGCCGCGCGTGACGCGCGCGGGGGCTCGGTGTGCCGGGGGTGGGGCGGGGCGGCCTAGTGTAGGGGCGGTTAAAGCCGTTGGGGGGAGGGGAAAGGGGGATCGCGATGCCGCTGAGTACCGATGATCCGGCGTCCATAGGCGGCTACGCCCTGCTCGACCGGCTCGGGTCGGGCGGGATGGGGGTCGTCTATCTGGGACGGTCGGCCTCGGGGCGGCAGGTCGCGGTCAAGCTCGTGCACGCGCAGTACGCGCAGGACGAGGAGTTCCGGACCCGCTTCCGGCAGGAGATCACGGCGGCGCGCAAGGTGAGCGGGGCGTTCACCGCGCCCGTGGTGGACGCCGATCCGGAGGCCGAGCGGCCGTGGATGGCGACGCAGTACGTGCCGGGGCGCACCCTCGCCGATGTGGTGCGGGAGGGCGGGCCGCTGGGCGGGCGGGAGTTGCGGACGCTGGGGCTGGGGCTCGTCGAGGCGCTGCGGGACATCCACCGGGCCGGGGTGGTGCACCGGGACCTGAAACCGGCCAACATTCTGATGGCCGAGGACGGGCCGCGCGTCATCGACTTCGGCATCTCGCGGGCCGCCGACAACCAGACGCTCACCCTCACCGCCGGTCGGGTGCTCGGCACGCCGCGCTTCATGTCGCCGGAGCAGCTGCGCAACCCGCGGGAGGTCACCGCGGCCTCGGACGTGTTCTCGCTGGGGGCGCTGGTGGTGTACGCGGCCACCGGCACCGGGCCGTTCGACGCCGAGAGCCCGTATCTGTCGGGGTACCAGGTGATGTACGAGCCGCCGACGCTGACCGGGGTGCCGGGTCCGCTCATCGCGCTCGCCAAGCGGTGTCTGGACAAGGATCCGGACGCGCGGGCGGGCCTGGACGAGCTGCACCGCATGCTCGGCGCGCTGCCGGACTTCGCCGCCGCGGCTCCCCCGGAGGGGACCGTCACGCGGGCGATGCGTCCGGCTCCACGGGGCGAGCCGACCGCGGTGGCGCCCCCGGAAGAGGCCGCGGAAAGAGCCGCGGCCGAGATCGGCCGGCGGCGCCGGAAGCGGCGGATCCTCATCTCGGCCGGCGCCGTGGCGGTCGGCGGGCTGCTCGCGCTCGCGCTGCTCTACGGTCCGCTCGCCACGAAACCGCCGCCGTACGACCCCTCCGCGTCCGCCACCGAGGACGCGAACCCCGTGTCCCTGCCCGAGGGCTGGCGCCCGTGGCGGACGACGCTGCGGTACGAGGCCCCGCTGCCCCCGCTCGTGTACCAGGACGCCGCGTGCGTGCACGACCGCGCCGCCGAACTGTACTGCGGCGGCAAGGGCTTCACCGTCGCCAAGGTCGACGCCGCCACCGGCCGCGTCCAGTGGCACAGCGGCACCAGGCCGCAGGACGCGCGCCCCATCGGGGTGCGGGACGGAATCGTCTACGCCTACTCCGCCCCGAAGGACGGGGACCGCCGGGTGGTGGCCCTGGACACCGGCTCCAAGAAGCAGCTGTGGGAGCGCCCGATCAGCGAGTCGGCGTCGGTGCGCCTGTTCCGCGGCGGGGTGCTGACGCTGTCGCCCGACGGCCGACGGATCGTCGCCTACGGGAAGTCGGGCGGGTTGCTGTGGCAGTCGCCCGCTAAGGAGGGGCAGTTCTGCGAACCGGCGACGCCGGTCGAGTCCGGCCTCCCGTACGTCCTGTGCTCGCCCCTCACGTCGGAAGGGCTGAGCACCGAAGGCCCGTACACCCTGCTGCGGCTCGACCCCGTCGACGGTGCGCGGCGCACCAGCGCGGCGCTCCCCAAGAAGGCGCTGAGCCTCGGCTCCCCCGACGGGGCGCCCCTCTTCCTCGCGCCGCAGACGGCGAAGGAGGTGTACGACGCCGGGTACGAGCGCCCGTACAACGCGCTGGTCCGGGTCGATCCACGCACCGGCGACACCAAGCGGATCCCGCTGCGGCACCCCCTGCGCGGCACGGCCACCCTCCTGGGCGGGGTCGTCTACGCCGCCCGGACCGACGGGACGGTCACCGCGGTGTCGGCGCGCAGCGGCGAGCAGCTGTGGCAGCGGCCGACGGAGACCGAGAACCTGTCCGCGCCCGTCGAGTCGAAGCGGCACGGCAAGCTCTACTTCTCCAACCGCTTCGGCCGTCTGCTGGCGCTGGACAGCGACACCGGGGCGGAGGCGTGGCGCACCGCCGCGCTGACCAACCCCGGGGACACGGCGCAGGAGCGGCCGCCTTCCTTGTTGCTCGTCAAGGACGCGCTCGTGGCGATGGCCGGGGACACGGTGTTCTCCGTACGCCCCGACCGGCCCACGGTGCCGAAGAAGTGATGCAGCGGGGCTAGGTCCTGTCCGGCGGATCTTCGTGGATCAGCCCGCGGCGTCTGGCGCGGTGTATCGCAAGGCGGAGGGTCGTCCTCGTACCGGGTCGTACTCGGGCGATCCCGACAACGCAGCGAGGTGCCGTGCCAGGCGTCGCGGGCCCGCGAAGATCCGCCGGACAGGGCCTAGCGGGAACCGTACGGGATCAGGGCCATCTCGCGGGCGTTCTTGATGGCGCGGGCGATCTGCCGCTGCTGCCGGCGCGTCACATGGCTCACCCGGCGGCTGCGGATCTTGCCGCGGTCGGAGATGAACTTCCGCAGCAGGTCGGTGTCCTTGTAGTCGACGTAGGTGATGCCCGCGGCGTCCAGCGGGTTGGCGCGGCGTCGCCGGGGGTCGGGGCGGCGGGAGGTGCGGTGGGACGGCATTCGGGGTCCTTTCCGTACGGAGGGGGAGGGATCACGCGACCGGGTCGAGGAGGTCGTCGAAGGCGTGCGGCAGCTTCTTCCAGCCGTCCGGGCCCGCCGCGTACTCGTCGTCGGTGAGCAGGCAGGAGTCGAGCAGGGTCAGCAGTCCGTCGCGGTCGAGGCCCGGGGACGTGAAGGTGAGGTGCTGGCGGCGGTCGCCGTGTTCCGGGTGCCAGTCCAGGGAGGCCGCGACGCGGCGTTCGGCGGGGACCATCTCCCAGGCGGCGTCCGGGAGGGCGGCCAGCCAGGGGCCGGAGGACTCCACGCAGAGCGCGCCGCCCGCGGCGTCCCACGAGAGGAGGGAGTCGGGCCGGTCGGCCAGCCAGAACCGGCCCCGGCTGCGGGCCGCGGCGCACGTCAGGTCCTCCAGGGCGGCATAGAGCCGACCGGGGTGGAAGGGGCGCCTCCGCCGCCAGACGAGGGTGGACACGCCGTGTTCGTCGGTGTCCTGGGGCAGCAGGGCGCACGCCGGGTGCTGACGGGCGGCCGCCGCCTCGATGTCGAAGCCGCGCAGCAGGGCGGCCCCGAGGGCACCGTCGCCGTCGCCGTCGTCGAGCCGTAGGTGCCGGGCGCCGGGGGTGAGCTGGGTGAGCACGGCGTGGTCACCGTCATCGGCGGGCTCGTCCCGCTCTCTGTCCTCGGCGACGGCGATCAGCGTGGGGTACTCCAGCTGCCGGGCGAAGGTGTCGGCCACGGTGCGCTGGTCGGTCGGGGCGGCGGCGAGCCCGGCGTCGGCCAGGTCGTCGCCGTTTGCCAGGTACGGCACGACCAGCGCCGGGTCGACCGCGGTGGCCACCCCGGTCAGCGCCAGGGGCGCGCCCTCGGCGGCGATGACCGCGGCCATGGCCTGCGGTTCGACGGAATCCCACAGCTCGACCACGGCCAGCCGGTGGCCGCCGCCCGCGGCCAGCCGCAGCAGCTCGGGGACCAGGTCCGCGCGCAGGGCACAGCACGCGCAGTCGTTCACCAGCGGCGCCTGACCGCTGCCGAGCGGGCCGGTGGCGTCCCGTACGGTGCGGTGCACGGCGCGGTCGGTCGCGGCCGACAGGTCGTGGTGCAGGGCGACGGCGCCGGGCACCGTGCGCAGGATCTCCTCGACGGCGGCCCGGCGGGCGTCGGCGTGCAGCCCGCCCACGACCGCGACGGCCAGCCGGGTCCCGTGCTCGCCGCTCACCGGGCGCCCCGGCCGGATCCGTACCGCCGCTCGAAGCGCTCCACGCGGCCCGCGGTGTCCACGATGCGCTGCGTGCCGGTGTAGAAGGGGTGGCTCGCCGAGGAGATCTCGACGTCGATGACCGGGTACGTACGGCCGTCCTCCCACTCGACGGTCTTGTCGCCGGTGGCCGTGGAACGGGTCAGGAAGGCGAAGCCGGCGGCGCGGTCGCGGAAGACGACCGGCTCGTACGCGGGGTGGATACCGGGCTTCATGGCGGTCAGCGCTCCTCTCGGAAGTCGACGTGGCGGCCCACGACCGGGTCGTACTTGCGCAGGACCATCCGGTCGGGGTCGTTTCGGCGGTTCTTGCGGGTCACGTAGGTGTAGCCGGTGCCGGCGGTGGACCTGAGCTTGATGATCGGGCGTAGTTCGTTGCGGGCCATGACACACAGAGTACATGGTGTTGGTTTTCATTTTCATATAAGGGTGGCAGCGCGCGGCGGGTATGGCACTTTCCCGCCATACCTTCATCCCCTACGGCCGCCGATGAGCGGAACCGCCCCGGTTTTCGTATCGCAGTACGACAACTACCAATGAGGGGCGTAGTGGTGAGGTACAAGAAGAGACACAAGCGGTCCCGCGTGCTGGTCGTGTCCGCCGTCGGCGTCACGGCTCTGGCGATCGGCGGCGGGGCGCTGATGATGACCGACAACAACGCCTCGGCCGGGCAATCCCCCAACCGGACCGAGGCCGCCCGACAATCCTCGATGACCATCCAGTGTCCCGACGTCGCCACGAAGCTGTCGAACGTGCCGCAGAAGGCACGGCCCGCCGTGGACAAGGAACTGGCGCAGATGGACACCCAGGTGGCCGCCGCCTACAAGCAGCTCTCCGCGCGGGGCCCCCAGGCCGCCGACCAGGAGTGGGTGCGTACGCGCGTCCTGGCGCCGCTGTCGTCCCAGCGCCGCAGCGCGCTGAACCGCATCGCCACCCGGATGGGACGGGGCTCGCAGCAGGCGTCCGGGCTGGACTCGATGGCGTCCTGCACGGTCAAGCAGGGCGAGACGAACGCCGTGGCCGCGGCCCCCGCGGCGGCCAAGGGCGGTGCGCAGGGCTCCGGTCCGCAGAAGGCCGACTTCGTGGACATCCGGAAGGTGCAGCCCAACGTCAAGAACCCCCGCCAGCAGGCGGCCGCCTCCAAGGGCACCTTCTCCTCGCGGTGCGGGCGCAACGAGAACAAGAAGTTCAACTCCGACAACGTCATCGTCGCCCCCGGCGTGAGCAACGGCGCCCACCACATGCACGACTACGTGGGCAACCAGAAGAACGACGCGTTCGCCACCGACCAGGTCCTCGCCACGGCGACCACCTCGTGCACCAACGGCGACCGCTCCACCCACTACTGGCCCGTGCTGCGCCTCCGCAACGGCAAGAACGAGAAGGACGTGAACGCCCCGGGCGGCGGCACCGAAGGCA
This sequence comes from Streptomyces sp. NPDC021212, assembly GCF_044332925.1. Lineage (NCBI taxonomy): Bacteria > Bacillati > Actinomycetota > Actinomycetes > Kitasatosporales > Streptomycetaceae > Streptomyces > Streptomyces sp. NPDC021212. The sequence goes on along the minus strand of NZ_JBIRPZ010000004.1, from coordinate 486,745 downwards.
ACGTCGGCACCATCCTCCAGCCCGCCTCCGTCCAGCTCACCTTCCGCGGCAGCGCGGTCGGCAAGGTCGTGGCGATGCCGAAGTTCCTGCGCATCATCACCGGTGACGCCAAGGCCTTCACCAACGGCACGGCCAACGCCAACGCCTCCTGGAGCTGCACCGGATTCGAGAACCGCCAGCTCAAGGACAAGTACCCGCTGTGCCCCAAGGGCAGCAACGTGGTGCGGACGTTCAAGTTCCAGAGCTGCTGGGACGGACGGAACTCCGACAGCGCCAACCACCGCACCCATGTCGCCTTCGCCGGTGCCAACGGTGCGTGCGGCAAGGGCTTCAAGGCCATCCCGGCCCTGACCCAGCGCATCACCTACAAGATCGCGCCGAACTCGGTCTTCGCGGTGGACAGCTTCCCCGAGCAGCTGCACAAGCCGGTCACGGACCACGGTGACTTCATCAACGTGATGTCCAACTCGCTGATGAAGCAGGCCGTGAAGTGCATCAACAGCGGCCGTAAGTGCGGTTGACGCACGACCGCACCCACCGGGCCCGGCCCGGCAGGATGGCTGCCCCCATCCTGCCGGGCCGTCTCTTTTCGCGGTAAACCGCCTGCACACCTAGGGTCAGCCGGATCGCCGAACCGCATCCCACGGCGGCCGCACCACAGAGCGGCGGCGGTCAGGCTCCGGTGACGGGACGGTCCGTGGCGAGCTGGGCCACGTACGTCGCCACGGGGAGGTGGCTCGGGGGGAAGCGCGGGGCGCTGCCGTCCTTGGGGACGATCACCACCCGGGTGAAGGGCTGAAGTGCCACGTTCCCGGTGTCGAGGTATTCCTGCGAGGTGAACCGGATCGCCCACGCCGCCGCGTGCTCTTCCGACCGCTCGCGCTGCATGACGACCGTGAACTCCCCGGCCGCGTATACCTGTCCAAGGAACTCACGCGCTGCCGGAACGGCTTCGTCCAGTGAGAGCGTCACCGCTCCACGGTGGCCGCCCCCTTGCGCCGGGAGAGCCTTCGGTCGCCGCCACCACATCCACCTCGCCATGGGGCCACGATAGGTGTCGGGCGGGACCGCGACGGGGCCCGGGGCGAGCACTAGAATCAGGGGCTTACCGCTGGTTGGGGCCGGTGCGCGAGTGTGGGGCCCGTGGGCCCGGGGGGAGTGGGTACCGCATGAGCCGTCGCTCCGGTCGTTCCAGCGGCCTGATCTCCCTGTGGGCCGAGGCGCAGCGGCAGCGCGAGGCGCAGGAGCGGGCGCGGGTGCAGCGGGAGCGGGAGGAAGAGCGGCGGCTGCGGGCCGCCGAGCGGGCGCGGGCGCGCGATCAGCGGGAGCGGCAGGCGGCGTACCGGCGGCAGCGTGAGGCGGACGCGCGGCGGCGTACGGAGGAGCTGGAGGCGCGGGTCGGGGCGCTGGGGTCGTTGCTGGTGGACGGGTGCCGGGCGCCGGCGTTCCGGCCGGCGGGGCCGGCCCGGCCCGAGCAGGTCGAGCCGTTCGACCCGGGCGCGCTCGCCCACCCCGTACCGATGCCGGACCAGCGGCACTACCAACCGCAGGGCGGCGGGGTCTTCGGGGCCGGGCGGCGGGCTCAGGAGGAGGCGCGGGAGCGGTACGAGCGGGACTGGCAGGCCGCGCAGGCGGCGGAGGCCGAGCGGGTGCGGCAGCTGGACGCGTACCGGCGGCAGTACGAGCGGTGGGCCGAGCAGCGGATCGCGGAGATACAGCGGCTCAACGAGGGCGTGGCGGACCTGGCCGCCGAGGTGCGGGCCGGTGAACCCGACGCGGTGGTCGAGTACTTCACGGCGGCGCTCTGCCACACCGCGTATTCCTCGTATTCCTCCCCGGTGTGGCCGCCAGACCTGCCCCGCGAGGTGTCCGCCGCGTACGACCCGGCCGCGCGGCAGCTCGTCGTGGACTGGGAGTTGCCGCGGTACGAGATCGTCCCGGAGATCAAGTCGGTGCGGTACATGCCCGGTGCCGACGAGGACCGGGAGACGGCGCGCCCGGCCACGCAGCGCCGGGCGCTGTACCGGGACGTGCTCGCGCAAGTCATGCTGCTGGCGCTGCGCGACCTGTTCGCGGCGGACGAGTCCGGGGCGCTGGACTCGGTCGCGCTGAACGGCTTCGTGGACGACCACGATCCGGCGACCGGCCACCGGGCCCGGATCGTCCTGGCGACGGTGACGGTGACGCGTACCGCCTTCGCCGAACTGCGGCTGGAGCAGGTCAGCGCGGTGGACTGCCTGGTCGACGGCGTAGGCGGCCGGCTGTCCACGCGCCCCGACCAGCGCGCCGCCGTGACGCCCGTGCGGACGCCGGACGACGTCGGCTCCGGCGTCCTCACCCAGGGCGGGGGCGACGATCCGGATCTGTTCGCGATGGATCCGTTTCGCTTCGAGTCGCTGGTCGCGGACCTCTTCCGGGCCATGGGGATGCGGGCGGTGACGACCCGGCGTTCGAACGACGGCGGGGTGGACGTGGAGGCGGTGGACCCCGCGCCGATCCGGGGCGGCCGGATCGTGGTGCAGGTGAAGCGCTACCGCGGCACGGTGCCGCCGACGGCGGTGCGCGATCTGTACGGGACGGTGCAGGACAGCGGCGCGAACAAGGGCGTCCTGGTCACCACCTCGCGGTTCGGCCCCGGCTCGCACACGTTCGCCCATGGGAAGCCGCTGGAGCTGGTGTCCGGGGCGGAGCTGGTCGACCTGCTGCACCGGCATGGGCTACGGGGGCGGCTGGGGGACGGCGCCGCCGCTTCCGGGTCCCGTTCCGCTGAGGAACCGCCGCCCGAATACAACGTGCTGGGCATGTCGTGGTCGGGCGAGGTCGCCCTCGACGTCTGCGCCCTCGTCTGCGACGGCGACCGGGTGCTGAGCGAAGACCACTTCGTCTTCTTCAACAACCCCCGCACCCCCGACGGCACCGTCAGCGCAGCTCCCGCCACCGCCCCCGACCGGGCGGCGGTCCGCGTCGCCTTCGACGCCCTGCCGCCCGAGGCCGACCGCCTCGTCCTCGCCGCGGCCGTCGACCCCGAGGTCGACCCCGGGGCGGACCTGTCCGGCTTCGCCGACGCCCGGATACGGCTCCTGGACGCGTCGGGCGCGGAACTCGGCCGGCTGGAGGTCTCCGATGGCCGCCGCGGCGAAACCGCCCTGGTCCTCGGCTCGTTCCGGCGCCGCGCGGGGGGCGACTGGGCCTTCGTGATCGGCGGCAAGGGCTACCCGGGCGGGCTGGAGGCGCTGGTCCGGGAGTACGGCATCGACGTCGCGTGATCGTGACGCGTGGCGGAACAGTCGGCGGAACACTCGGGGTGTGGGTGTCGCGGGCACGGCTTCATCCGACATACTGCCGGGCGTGGAGCAGCGCATAGGTCAGATCACCCCGCCCGTACCCGCCGCCGGGACTGATCCGGGGCACATCCCCGGCCTGACGCCCCCGCGCCCGGAGGAGACCGAGGAGGTGACCGCAGGAACGAAGACGGCCACGGAAGAGGCGCCGGAGGCCGCGGAAGCGCCGGAAGCCCTGGAAACTCCGGAAGCGGAAGCGGAAGCCGAAGCCGCGGAAGCCCCGGACGAGGCCGCCGACGAGGCCGAGGAAGAGGCGGCGGCGGAAGCCGAGGACGAGCCCGAGGACGGGCCGGTCTTCGAGGTCTCCGACCGGCGCGGCTCGATCACCGCCGGGCGCTCCGGCGTCGCCTTCCAGCTGGACGGCGAGAAGGCCGAGTTCTCCTGGGACGAGATCGGCGCGGTGGAGATCGACACCCCCCGCTTCGGCCGCCGCTTCAGCGTCACCGTCTACACGACCGCCCACCGCTGGTACGCCGCCGACGTGGAGGCTTCGGCCCGCGGCGCCCTCAAGGAGTGGACGGCGAAGCTGGACGAGGTCCTGGACACGTACTTCGAGGACACCGCGGAGAAGTAGCCGACCACGTCAGCTCACGGCACGCGCCAGCCGAACTGGTGGGCGCCCGCGCCCTCGCCCTCGCCCCTGAAGGTGACCGCGTTCCGCGATATCCCGTGTCCCGTCACCGTCCTTGACGGCCCCGACAGCGTAGAACGTCCGTACACCGTCGCGATTCGGACCCGGAACGGTAAGGGCCGCGTAATGGCCGTGCTTCCCCGTATCCGGTGTCACAGGGGAGGGCTAAGGTTCGAATTCAGTGCACATGACGAGGGGGATGCCGTCACATGGCGCGGGATGAGTCCGTGATCGGTTGTACCGGAGTGCTGGTGATCGGCACCCGGGGGGCCGCCGGTCCGGGCGAGGTCCTGGTGCGCGTACGGGGCGGCTCGGAGACCTTCCTCGCCTGGTCCTCCGACCCCCTGCCGCAGGGGGCGTCCGTGCTGGTCATCGACTCCCGGGGTACCCGGCAGGTCGATGTCATGGAGTGGGCCGACCCATTGAACGCGTCGGCCGACTCGGCCGGCGGCGCAGCTTGAGGGAGACGAGCGATGTTCGGATACCGCGTGCCCGCGCCTGACCAGGCGATGCTGATTTCCGGAGGCAGGCGTGGCCAAGGGGGCGCGCCGTTCCGGGTGGTGACCGGCCACGGCAAGTTCGTGCTGCCCGTCTTCCGGAAGGTGCGTTTCCTGACGCTGGCGATGTGCGAGGCGGAGGTCGCCGAGACGTGCGTCAGCCGGCAGGGCATCGTGCTGACCGTCCGCTCGGTGATCGCCTTCAAGGTCGGCAACGACACCGAGTCGATCGTCAACGCCGGACAGCGCTTCCTCTCCGACCAGGAGCAGATGTCCGTCCTCACCGGCCGCATCTTCGCGGGTCATCTGCGGGCGATCATCGGCTCGATGACCGTCGAGGAGATCATCACCGAGCGGCAGAAGCTGGCCACCGAGGTGCTGGACACCTCCAAGGCCGAGATGGCGAAGATCGGCCTGATCGTGGACTCGCTGCAGATCCAGTCCATCGACGACGGCGACGCCGGCTACATCGACGCGATGTCCGCCCCGCACAAGGCCGCCATCCAGCGCCAGGCCCAGATCGCCCAGGCGCAGGCCACCCAGGCGTCGGCCGAGGCGGAGCAGGAGGCGGCCCGCAACCAGGCCGAATACGCCCGGCAGACCGCCATCGTGCAGGCCCAGTACAACGCCGAGGTGGACCGCGCCCAGGCCCAGGCCGCCCAGGCCGGGCCGCTGGCGCAGGCCCACGCCCAGCGGGAAGTGCTCGCCGCGCAGACCGAGCTGGCGCAGCGGGCGGCCGATCTGCGGCAGCAGGAGCTGGTGGCCGAGATCGTGAAGCCGGCGGAGGCCGAGGCCGAGCGGATCCGGGTGCTGGCGACGGCCGAGGCGGAGCGGATGAAGATCCAGGCCGAGGCGGCGGCCTCGCACGGCCGGGTCGCGCTGGACCGCATGCTCATCGACCAGCTGCCGCAGATCGTCAAGGAGGCTTCGTCGGGTCTGTCCGGCGCCAACGTCAACGTCCTCAACGGCGCGGACGGACTCGGCGAGATCGCGGCCGGGCTGGTGGGCCAGGGGCTGACCATCCTGGACTCGGTACGGAACAACCTGGGCGACGGGGAGACGCCGTCCCCGCGTGCGGGGAGCGGACGGAACGGGGCCCGGCCGGACGACGGCGCGGTCGACATCCGCTGACGACGGGAGCCGGCCGGCGCACGGCGCCCTCCGCGTCAGTGCGCCCTTTGCCGGTACGGGACTTGGGCTACCGTGAGGGCCGCGAAGCCAGTCGAGAGGGCCGAGGAACGTGACCGTGGACCGCCCGCACACAGTGAATGTCGCCGGCGTCATCGTCGACGAGCGGGGCCGGGCGCTGCTGATCAAGCGCCGGGACAGCAGCACCTGGGAGCCGCCGGGCGGGACGCTGGACCCGGACGAGACGATCCCCGATGCCCTGCGGAGCGAACTGCTGGCGGAGACCGGCGTCAAGATCGCGCTTCCGGCGGCCCTCACCGGCGTCTACAAGGACATGAACGGCCTGGGCGTCTGCCTCGTCTTCCGCTGCCGGGCGCTGGACGGCACCCCCGCCACCGGGCCCCGCACCCGGGCCTGGCGCTGGGCCACCCGTGCGGAGGTGCCCGACCTGGCGAGCGAGGCGTACGCGGCCCGCGTCCTGGACGCGCTCGACACCGCCGCCCCGCCCGCCGTCCGCGCCCATGACGGCGTGCGGCTGCTCTAGGGGGTGTCCGCCGGGAGGAGGCGGGCCAGTTCGGTGGCGACGGCCTGGGCGGCGGGGCTGGTCCAGCGGCGGCGGGCGTGGGTCAGCTGGACCGGGACCGGGGGGATTTCGGGGCCGTGGACCTCGGCCAGCGTGCCCTCGGCCAGCTGGCGTACGACCGTGGCCCGCGGGAGCAGGGTGAGGCCGAGACCGGCGGCGACGCAGGAGCGGGCGGCCTCGATGCTGCCGAAGCGGGTGAGGCGGGGCGGTGGGCCGGGGAGGGCGCGGAGGGTACGCACCAGGTGGTCGCTGTACGAGCAGCCCTCCTCGTGGACGAAGAAGCTCTGCCGGCCCAGCTCGGCCCAGCCCACGGTGCGGTCCGCGCACGGGTGGCCGGGGGCGGCGAGATAGACGAGGGGTTCGCGGGCGAGGGGGCGGGCGGAGAGGTCGGCGTGGTCGACCCGCTGCTCCAGCAGGAGCGCGAGGTCGAGGCGGCCCGCGCGCAGCCCCTCGACGGCGGCGGCGCTGCCCACGGGGTGGAGGTTGAGCTCGATGCCGGGGTGGCTGCGGGCGAGGGAGGCGATCACGCGGGGCAGCCGGGAGGCGCACAGGGACTCGCCCGCGCCGAGGGCGACCTGCCCCTCCGGGGTGCCGTGGGCCCCGGCGACGCCCGCAGCGGCCGCGCGCAGCCGGGCCTCGGCGTCGAGGACGTCCTCGGCGTCGGTGAGCAGCCGCCGCCCGGCGCTGGTGGGGACGGCGCCGGTGGGCAGCCGGTCGAACAGGCGGGTGCCCAGCTCCCGTTCCAGGGTGCGGACCTGGACGGTGACCGTGGACTGGGCGAGATGCAGCTCGGCGGCGGTGGCGGTGAAGCTCCCGGTCCTGGCCAGGGCCGCGAACGTCCGCAGGAGTCTGGTGTCCATCATGAAGAGGCTATCGGGTTTTTCGATCGCGTCCAGCGAAAGGAATCGTTGGACGCGATGGCATCCCGGTGGAAGCCTGGACGGCATGACCGACGTACTGCGTTACTCCGCCTTCACCACCGACCCTGAAGGCGGCAACCCCGCCGGTGTGGTCCTCGACGCCGGGTCGCTCGACGACGCGGCCATGACGGCCATCGCCGCCCGGGTCGGGTACTCCGAGACCGCGTTCCTCACCGCACACGACGAGCCCCGGCGCCGCTATCGGATGCGGTTCTTCAGCCCGCGCGCCGAGGTCCCCTTCTGCGGCCACGCCACCGTCGCCACCGCCGTCGCCCTGGCCGAGCGGGACGGCCCCGGCGAGCTGGTCTTCGACACGGCGGCGGGCGAGGTCCGGGTGGCGACGACCGTGGACGGCGGGGTGCCGAGCGCCACCCTCACCTCCGTGCCCACCCGGACGCGTCCCGCCGACGAGGCCACGGAGCTGGCGCCCGCGCTGGCGGCGCTGGGCTGGTCCCCGGACGACCTCGATCCGGCCCTCCCCCCGCATGTGGCGTTCGGGGGCAACGACCACCTCGTCCTCGCCGCCGCCACCCGTGCCCGCCTGGGCGACCTCGCGTACGACTTCGACGCGCTGGAGGAACTGATGCGGGAGCGCGGCTGGACCACCGTGCATCTGGTGCACCGACCCGACCCGGACCGGCTCGACTTCGACGCCCGTGACCCGTTCCCGGTCGGCGGGGTCGTGGAGGACGCGGCCACCGGCGCCGCGGCCGCCGCCTTCGGCGGGTATCTGCGCACGCTGGGCCTGATCGAGAAGCCGGAACGGGTCCGGATCCGGCAGGGCGAGGACATGGGACGGCCCAGCGAACTCCTCGTGGACATCGACCCCGACGACACCAGCGTCCGCGTCAGCGGCCAGGCGGTGCGGATCCCCGCATGACGACGCGCATCACGCGGACGACGCGTCACTTCGAACTGCCCCGCTTCACCGGCGTGGACGCCCTCCGCCCCGCGACGCGCGAAGTGCCCGCCCCCGGGCCGCGCGAAGTGCTGGTCCGGATGCGCGCCTGGTCGCTCAACTACCGCGACCTGATGATCGCTTCGGACACCTACGGCCGCGCGCTGACCCCCGGCCTGGTGCCGCTGTCCGACGGCGCGGGCGAGGTGGTCGACGCGGGGCCCGAGGTCACGCGGTGGTCCGCCGGGGACCGAGTGGTGGGCATCTTCATGCCGCGCTGGGTCTCCGGCCCGGCCACCGCGGACCGGACCGCGGGCGCGCTCGGCGGCCCGTCCGACGGCGTGCTCGCCCAGTACGTCCTCTTCGACCAGGACGCCCTCGTCGCCGCCCCCGCCCACCTGGACTTCGCCGAGGCCGCGACCCTCCCCTGCGCCGCCGTGACCGCCTGGCACGCGGTGGTGACGGCGGGCGGGGCCGCTCCCGGACAGAGCGTGCTGACGCTGGGCAGCGGCGGTGTCTCGCTCTTCGCCCTGCAATTCGCCGCGCTGAGCGGCGCCCATGTCATCGCCACCTCCAGCAGCGAGGAGAAGCTGGCGCGGCTGCGCGCGCTCGGCGCGGCCGACGGGATCGACTACGTCGCGACGCCCGCGTGGGGACAGTCGGTGTACGAGGCGACCGGCGGGGGCGTGGACCACGTGGTGGAGGTCGGCGGCGCGGGCACCCTGCCCCAGTCCCTCACCGCCGTCCGCACCGGCGGGCGGATCAGCATCATCGGGGTGCTGGCCGACGGCGACGGGGTCGATCCCATGGCGGTGGTGCGCAAGGGGGTCACGTTGCAGGGGATGTTCGTCGGCAGCCGTGACATGTTCGAGGAGATGAACCGGGCGATCGAGCGGCACCGGCTGCGCCCGGTGATCGACCGCGCCTTCCCCTTCGCGGACGCACCCGCCGCGTACCGCCACTTCGCGGGGCGGGGGCACTTCGGGAAGGTGGTCATCACCGATACGTGATCTCAGTCGTCCCAGAGGAAGTACGTACCGCCACCGTCGTCCTTCGCGATCGGCTCCAGCGGGGCGCCGGAGAACAGCCACACCGGCTCGTGATTGCCTAGGTGACGGCGTGGATCTTCCGTAGCAGGCGGTCCAGCAGATGGGCCCGGTCGGCGCCGGACGGGCGGCAGTTCTCCAGGCGGCGGACGACGCTTGGCCGCACATGATCGGGGCCGACGACGTCGACGACCTTGTCGAGGGCGCGGATTCCCCAGTACTGGCCGAAGGGGAGCGGTTCCTCGGTGACGGCGTACGCCAAGGTGTCCAGCGTGGCATCGTCCGGTACGGCGTACAGGCGGGCGTAGGCCGCGAGCCGCAGGCCGCCGTCCGATGACGTGAGCCAGTCGTCGAGTGCGGGGTTCGCGAGGCGCTGGGTGGTGCGTACCAGGCGGGCGAAGATGCCGTTCATGCGCTGCGTACGGGCCGATCCGTGGCGCATCGAGGCGCGCACCGACAGGTATTCGGCGGCCAGCCTGCGGACCTCCTCCAGGACCTCCGGGCCGTCGGTCTCCCCCGCGCCCTCGCCGCCGACGAGCGCGGCGTCGGCCATGCGCTCGGCCGCCTCGATGCGCTGCTCGACGTCCCGGAACTCGACCCTGAGCCCGCCGGGCAGTTCGATGCTGGTGAAGAGTTCGCGCAGCCAGGGGACGACGGCGATGACCAGCAGCGCGACCGTGACGTTGTCAATCTTCAGGTCCGGCGCGACGAGATGGGCGATGGCCACCCCGAGGGCCAGCAGACTCACCACCGTCGCGATGACATGCCGCCGCCACATCGGACTTCGCTCTCCCCGTTCGCTCACGGGGGCATCTTCTCAGGCCGGATAGGCGTGCGTCTGGGCGGCCTTGAGGGTGGCCCAGACCTCGCGCCCCGGGTGGAGGCCGAGTTCGGCGACGGCGGCGGTGGTGAGGTCGGCGAGGAGCGGCAGTTCGCCGGTGAGGGCGACGCGGATCTGGTCGCCGTGCGACTCCAGGCCGGTGACCTCGGCGCGCCAGGCGTTGCGCGCGCTGGAGGCGGGGCGGTCGCGGTGGAGGGTGACGGCGGCGGGCGGGAAGGCGACGAAGGCCGGTCCTGTGAGGTCGTCGGCGGTGGTGATGGCCGTACCGCTGTCGAGCCTCACGGTGTGGCCCTCGGCGCGCCCCTGGTACAGGTTGAGGCCGACGAGGCTCGCGATGTAGTCGGTACGAGGACGGCGGGACACCTCGGACGGGGTGCCGTCCTGGACGACGCGCCCGTCCTCGACGACGACGAGCCGGTCGGCGAGCACCATCGCGTCCAGCGGGTCATGGGTGACCAGGACGGCCACCGCCTCGAACTCGGCGAGGTGGCGGCGGAGTCCGGCGCGTATGTCGAGCCGGGTGCGGGCGTCCAGCGCGGCCAGCGGCTCGTCCAGCAGCAGCAGCCGGGGGCGTACGGCCAGGGCGCGGGCGAGGGCGACGCGCTGGGCCTGGCCGCCGGACAGCCGGCGCGGCTTGGCGCCCGCGTGGCCGTCCAGCCCCATCCGGGCCAGGATGCCGGCGGCCTGGGCGCGGGCCTCGGCCTTGGGGACGCCGTGGCAGCGGGGGCCGAAGGCCACGTTGTCGAGGGCGGTGAGGTGCGGGAAGAGCAGATAGTCCTGGAAGACGACGCCGACCGGGCGGGCCTCGGGCGGGATCCGCAGCCGCCGCGCCGGTTCCTCCAGCACCCGCTCGTCCAGGCGCAGTTCGCCCGCCGTGAGCGGGGTGAGCCCGGCCAGGGCGCGCAGCGCGGTGGTCTTGCCCGCGCCGTTGGGGCCGAGCAGGGCGACCACCTCGCCGGGGGCGGCGGTCAGCCGCAGATCGAGCCGGAAGTCGCCGCGGTCCACGACGAGATGGGCGTCGAGGCCGTCGGTGTGCGTATGCCTGGCGGGGGTGCGGGTGGTCATGCGGAGGACCCCATCCAGCGGTCGCGCAGCCCGGCGAGGACCGCGACGGATACGGCGAGCAGCACCAGGCTCAGCGCGATGGCGGCGTCCGGGTCGCTCTGGAGCGCGAGGTAGACGGACAGCGGCATGGTCTGGGTACGGCCGGGGAAGTTGCCAGCGAAGGTGATGGTGGCGCCGAACTCCCCCAGGGCGCGCGCCCACGCGAGCACCGCACCGGCCGCCACCCCCGGGGCGATCATCGGCAGGGTGACGCGCCGGAAGGCGGTGAAGCGGGAGGCGCCGAGGGTGGTGGCGGCCTCCTCGTACCGCGCGTCGGCGGCCCGTAGCGTGCCCTCGATGCTGATCACGAGGAACGGCATCGCCACGAACGCCTCCGCCACCACCACGCCCGCCGTGGTGAACGGCAGGGTGATGCCGAAGGCGGAGTCCAGCCACTGGCCCACGATCCCGTTGCGGCCCAGCGCGAGCAGCAGCGCCACACCGCCCACCACCGGCGGCAGCACCAGCGGCAGGGTCACCAGGGCGCGCACCACACCGCGGCCGGGGAAGCGGGCCCGGGCCAGCAGCCAGGCCAGCGGCACGCCCAGCACCAACGCGACGGCGGTGGCGGCGGTCGCGGTGATCAGGGAGAGCCGCAGCGCCTGCCACACCTCGACGCTGGTCAGCTGCTCCGGCAGCGACCGCCAGGGCGCCCGGATCAGCAACGCGGCCAGCGGCAGGACGAGGAAGGCGAACCCGGCGACGGCGGGCAGCAGCAGCGGCAGCGGGACGCCGGACCGGGTCCGCCGTTGCCGCCCCCGTCGGGGTTCACCTTCCAGGACCTCGGTGTCCTGCGGGGCGGAGATGGTCACGGCTTGAGGAAGCCCGCCTTGTTCAGCACCTTCTGGCCCTGCGGGGACTTCACGAGGTCGATGAAGGCGGAGGCGGCCCCGGCGTTCGGCGCGTGCTTCAGCAGGGCGATCGGGTAGTCGTTGATGGCCTTCTTCGACTCCGGGAACTCCACGCCCTCGACCTTGCCGCCCGCGGCCTTCACATCGGTCTTGTAGACCACGGAGGCGTCGACCTCCTTCAGCTCCACCTTGGTGAGCGCGCCCTTGACGTCCTGCTCGTAGCTGGCCGGGGTGAGCTTCAGATGCTCATTGTCCAGCACCTTCTGCGCGGCGGAGCCGCACGGCACCTCCTTGGCGCACAGTGCGACCTTCAGCCCGCCCTTGGTGAGGTCCTTGAAGTTGGTGATCTTCTTCGGGTTGCCGGGGAGGGTCGCGATCTCCAGCTGGTTGCGGACGAAGGTCGACGGGGTGCCCTTGGCGTCGCCCGCGTCGGTGACCGTCTTCATGGTCTTCGGGCTGGCGGCGGCGAAGACGTCGGCGGGGGCGCCGGAGGTGATGCTGGCGGCGAGGGCGTCGCTGCCACCGAAGTTGAACGTCACCTTGGCGCCGGGGTGTGCCTTCTCGAAGGTCTTCTTCAGCTCGGTGAAGCTCTCCTTGAGCGAGGCGGCGGCGAAGACCGTGACCGTGCCGGACACCTTCTTCGAGGACGATCCACTCTCCCCGTCCGACTTCTCGGCGGAGTCGGAGGAGCCGCCTCCGGAGCAGGCGCCGAGCGCCAGCACGGCCACGGTGAGGCCGCCCGCCATGCGCAGGGTGCGGGTTCGGCGAGTTCGGCGGGTTACGGAACGGGGCGTCACAGGTCTCTCCCTCGTCGGCGTGTGCGGCGGGGCGCGCTCACGGTTTCTCCACGACCACGTTGGTCGACTTGATCACCGCCACCGCGGGGACGCCCGGCTCGAGACCCAGCTCCTCCGCGGATTCCCGGCTGATCATGGACACCACCCGGAACGGCCCCGCCTGGATCTCCACCTGCGCGGACACATCGCCGAGGATCACCTCGGTGACGATGCCCGCGAACCGGTTGCGGGCCGAGGAGACTCCGCCGCCCTCCCGGTCCGCGCCGCGGCTCAGCTCCCGGGCGAACGCGGCGAGCGCCGGGCCCGGGATGATCCGGCGGCCCTGTTCGTCGCGCTCGGCGGTGAGCCGTCCGCCGTCGACCCAGCGGCGCAGGGTATCGGCGCTGACGCCCATCAGGGCCGCCGCCTCTCCGATCCGGTACGTGTGCATCCACCCATGATACGAGCGCGTTTGCGAGGACCTGCTCATCCATTGGATTGCATCGGCCCAACGATCGGGCAACGAACCCTGGCAGATGCGTTTCAGACTCCTGGTGCCTCAGTACACGTCGCGGGCGTAGCGCTTGTCGGCGGCGAGCTGCTTGACGTACAGCTCGGCCGCGTCCTCGTCGAGCCCGCCGTGGGCGACGGCGATGTCACGCAGCGCCCGGTCGACGTCCTTGGCCATCCGGGTGGCGTCCCCGCAGACGTAGAAGTGGGCGCCGTCCTGGAGCCAGGACCACAGCCGGGCGCCGTGTTCGCGCATCCGGTCCTGGACGTACACCTTGGCCCGCTGGTCGCGGGAGAAGGCGGTGTCGAGCCGGGTGAGCGTGCCGTGGCGGCGCAGCTGGTCGAGTTCGTCCTCGTAGTAGTAGTCGGTGGCGCGGCGCTGTTCGCCGAAGAACAGCCAGTTGGGGGCGGTCGCGCCGCGCGCCCGGCGCTCCTCCAGGAAGCCGACGAACGGGGCGACGCCGGTGCCGGGGCCGACCATCACCATCGGTGTCGTGGGGTCGGCCGGGGGCCGGAAGGCCGGGGCGCGCTGGACGAAGACGGGCACGGGGCGGTCGGTGTCGGCGTCCGCGAGATGGGTGGAGGCGACGCCCTTGCGGAGCATCCCGCCGCGGCTCTCGAAGCGCACCACGGAGACGGTCAGCCGCACCTCGTGGGGGTGGGCGAGGGGGCTGGAGGATATGGAGTACAGCCGGGGCTGGAGCCGTTTGAGGACGTCGGCCCACTCCTGGGCGGAGGCGCGCACCGGGTTTTCGGCGAGGACGTCCACGGCCTGGCGGCCCCAGGTCCACTGGGCCAGACCGTCCTTGTTGTCCGGGCGCATCAGCCGCTTGAGGTCGTGGCAGTGGGTGCGGTCGAGGACGAAGCGCAGCAGGTCCGGGGTGATCTTCGCGATCTCCAGATGGCGCCGGAGGGCGTCGCCGAGCGGCATCGGGACCAGGTCCGTGCCGGGCACGGCCTGGACGGCCACCTCGGCGGCCGGGTCGAGGCCGGTGACGGCGAGCCACTCGGCGACCAGGTCGGGGCAGTTCTCGGGCCAGACGCCGAGGGCGTCCCCAGCCTCGTAGGCGAGCGCGCCGTCGCCGGTGTCGAACGCGAACTGCCGCACCTCCTTGGCCGCGCCGGGCAGGCTCAGCAGCCGGTTGCCGGTGAGGCGGGTGGTGAAGGGCTCGGCCTTGGTGGGGCGGCCGGGGGCCTTCGGGCGCGGATCCTTCGGCGCCGGGGCTTTCGGGGCCCGGTTCGTCGGCGCCGGGGCCTCGGGCGCCGCGGTGCCCAGGGCGTCGAGGACGGCGTCCAGCCAGGCGCGGGCGGGCTCGTCGTAGTCGGGTTCGCAGTCGGTGCGCGGGGCGAGGCGTACGGCGCCCAGCTCGTCGAGGCGTTCGTCCAGGCGGCGGCCGTGGCCGCAGAAGTCGTCGTACGTGGAGTCCCCGAGGGCGAGGACGGAGTAGCGGGTGCCGTCCAGGCGGGGCGCGTCGGCGGCGGCCAGGGACTCCCAGAAGCCGGAGCCGTTGTCGGGGGCGTCGCCGTCGCCGAAGGTGCTGGTGATGACGAGGAGGTCGGCGGGGCGGGGCAGGGTGGCGACGGCGAGGCCGTCCATCTCCAGCAGCCTGGCCTCGCGTCCGGTCTCGGCGAGGCGGCGGGCGGTGGCACCGGCGACGTCCTCGGCGTTGCCGGTCTGGGAGGCCCACAGGACGACCACCTCGCGCCCCTGACCCGCGGTGTCCGGGGCCGCCGCCGGGGCGGGGGCGGTGGCGCGCGAGAACGCCCCGGCCAGGACGCCGTTGACCCACAGGGCGTGCTCGGGCGAGAAGGGCGCGTCCGGGGGCAGGACGGGGACGGCGGTGGTGGCCTGGGCGCTCGGGTTCGGCACCGCACCGTGCAGCCCGGAGAGGAAGCCGCGCAGATACTGGCGCTCGGGCTCGGTGAGGACCGGCGGGGTCAGATCGCCGAGGCCGAACGTCCCGGCGAGCCCGTCGGCGTCCGAGGCACTGGGGGTTTCCGAGGCCGGCGGCGCCGACGCGACCTTCGCCAGCGACACCGCGCACACCTTGAACTCCGGCTGGAAGGACACCGGGTCGACCGCGTCGCTGGTGACCGCGTTGACGCTGAGGTATTCGCCGAACAGGTCGTTCCAGTGGAACGGCGCGAAGCAGTTACCCGGCCGCACCCGGTCGGTCACCACCGCGGGCAGCACCGCGCGCCCGCGCCGCGAGGCCACCTCCACCGCGTCGCCCTCGCCGACGCCCAGCCGCTCCGCGTCCCGCGGATGCAGCTCGACGAAGGGCCCCGGGTTGAGCTTGTTCAGCTTGGCGACCTTGCCGGTCTTGGTGAGCGTGTGCCACTGGTGCTGGAGCCGCCCCGTGTTCAGGACATACGGGAAGTCGTCGTCCGGCAGCTCGGCGGCGTCCATGTGCGGGCGGGCGTGGAAGACGGCGCGGCCGCTCGGCGTGGGGAACACCAGCCGGGGCCGGGTGCCGTCCTCCCGGACGGCGAGGGTCTGGCTGACGCCGTCGTTGAGGTAGCGGACCGGGTTGCGGTCGTCGCCGTCGCCGGGCGCCGCCGGCCACTGCACCGGGGTCTCGCGCAGCCGCCCGTACGTCACCCCGCGCAGGTCATAGCCGGTCCGCGGGTTCGAGGCGCGCTTGATCTCCTCGAAGATCTCCTCCGCGCTCTCGTAGCCGAAGGCGTCCCCGTACCCCATCTCGCAGGCGATGCGGGCGATGATCCGCCAGTCCGGCAGCGCCTCGCCTGGCGGGTCGACCGCCTGCCGGGCGAGGGTGAGACTCCGCTCGGAGTTGATCATCACGCCGTCGGCCTCGGCCCACATGGCGGCGGGCAGCACCACGTCCGCGTACGCGTTCGTCTCCGTCTCGGCGAACGCGTCCTGGGTGACGACGAACTCGGCCGCCTCCAGCCCCTCGATCACCGTCCGGCGGTTGGCGACGGAGGCGACGGGGTTGGTGCAGACGATCCAGCACGCCTTGATCTCGCCGTCCGCCATGCGCCGGAACATCTCGACGGTGCCCTTGCCCGACCCGTCCGCCCGCAGCGTGCCGGGCTCGATCCCCCACAGCTCCTCGGTGAACGCCCGGTCCTCCGCATCGAGCACCGACCGCTGCCCGGGCAGCCCCGGCCCCATGTACCCCATCTCCCGGCCGCCCATGGCGTTGGGCTGGCCGGTGAGCGAGAAGGGCCCGCTGCCGGGGCGGCAGATCGCGCCGGTGGCCAGGTGCAGGTTGACCAGGGCGTTGGTGTTCCAGGTGCCGTGCGTGGACTGGTTGAGCCCCATCGTCCAGCAGCTCATCCACTCCCCGGCCTCCCCGATCCACCGCGCGGCTTGACGGATGTCGGCCTCCGGGATGCCGGTGATCTCCGCGACCCGCGCGGGCGGGTAGTCGTCCAGGAAGGCGGGCATGGTGTCCCAGCCCTCGGTGTGCTCCTCGATGAACTCCTGATCGGTGTACCCACCCTCGACCAGCAGCCGCAGCAGCCCGTTGAG
Source organism: Streptomyces sp. NPDC021212 (assembly GCF_044332925.1). Classification (NCBI taxonomy): domain Bacteria; kingdom Bacillati; phylum Actinomycetota; class Actinomycetes; order Kitasatosporales; family Streptomycetaceae; genus Streptomyces; species Streptomyces sp. NPDC021212. Next base: position 470,120 of record NZ_JBIRPZ010000004.1, on the reverse strand, counting down.
CAGCGCCAGATCCGTACCCGGCTTGATCTGCAGAAACAGATCCGCCTTGGCGGCGGTCGCGGTGCGCCGCGGATCGACCACGATCAGCTTCGCGCCCGCCTTCACCCGGTCCATGAGCCGCAGGTACAGGATCGGATGGCAGTCGGCCATGTTGGAGCCGATGACGAGGAACGCGTCGGCGTGCTCGAAGTCCTCGTACGAACCGGGCGGCCCGTCCGCCCCCAGCGACAGCTTGTAGCCGCTGCCCGCGCTCGCCATGCACAGCCGTGAGTTGGACTCGATCTGGTTGGTGCCGATGAACCCCTTGGCCAGCTTGTTGGCCAGGTACTGCGCCTCCAGTGTCATCTGCCCGGACACGTAGAAGGCGAGCGCGTCCGGCCCGTGCTCGTCGAGGATCGCCCGCAGCCGCCGCGCGGTCGCCGTGATCGCCTCGTCCACCGGGGCCGCCGCGAGCTCCGCCCCCCGGTCGTCCCGCGACAGCGCCGTCTCCAGCCGCCCGGGCGCGGCCAGCATCTCCGCGCTGGTGGCGCCCTTGGTGCACAGCCGCCCGGCGTTGGCGGGATGCGCCTTGTCGCCGGATGCCTTCAGCGCCGTCCGGCGCCCCTCGGCGTCCCGCCCGACCTCGAGCACGATCCCGCACCCGACCCCGCAGTACGAGCACACGGTCCGCACCGATCCCGCCGCCCCCGCGGCAGGGTCGGTACGTGCCGGCTCCGCCGACCGAGCCGATGCCGTCACGACTGCCCCTCTCCCGCTCGCGGTGGGCCTCTCCCACTGCAGCACACCGTAAAAACTCCCGGTTGCGAGCGCGTCACAGCCGCCGATCGCGGGCGATTACGTCCCCTGCACAATCCCCTTCCTGCGCCTGTGAGCTTTGCCTTCTCCCGGGGCGCTACTCGGCGGCCCGGCGGGCCGGGCGGCGCTCCAGTTGAGCGACGACCCCGGCGTGGAAGCGGTCCACGGCGTCGTCGACGCTGCGGATGAAGCCCGACTCGGCATTGCCACGGGTGCTGCCCATGCTCTTGAAGAGGGACAGCCGGAAGCCGGTGATCCGGTCGCCGTCCTTGGGGAGGAGATCGCCCGGCTCGGGGCGCAGCCGCTCCAGCGTGCCGCGCGGACCGCCGTTCTGCCCCTCGACGAGGGTCTCGATGTGGAGGTCGGCCGGGGCCTCGGCCAGCTGGCGCACCAGGCGCTTGACCCAGGTCAGGGGGTAGCCCTGGCCGGGCGCCGGGATCTCGAGGGAGGTGCGCAGCTTGCCGGTGCGCAGGTCGGCGACGATCCCGAGGATCCCGGTGGTGCCCTCGATGCGCAGCTCGGCGTGGAGGCGGCCGTCCTGGCAGAACTGGTCGGCGAGGGCGGCGCGGCGGGAGCGCTGGTCCGTGCCGCGCTTGGCACGCTGGACGGGCAGCGTCCGCTGGCCCAGCTCGCCACCGAGCCGCAGACACACCTGCCGGATCAGCCGTTCCCAGCTCTCGACCACATCGATGGCGCGCTGGTCGCCCTGGCACAGGGTCTCGTCGTCGATGCCGTTGCGCACCGGCACCCAGGCCGGGCCCATGTTCTGGAAGCCGTGGCAGCCGGAGTTCTCGTGCTGCAGATAGTGCAGCAGTTCCTGGAGAAGCCAGGCGTGGGCGGGGTTGCCGACGCCCTCGTGCCGGATGAGCATCTGGGCGTGATGGGTCACCTCGGCCCAGGACAGATGCCACAGCGCGACCTTGTGCTTGCGCCGCCCGTCGATCTTGATGTCGACCAGCGGGCTGCCTTCCAGGGCGACATCGTTGGACAGGGTGATCACGGCCTCGTAGCCGCGCCGTGCCGCGATGTCCATGTAGTCCTGTACCTGCTCGGGCTTGAGCGGATTGCCGTTGGTCTTGGTCTCGACCAGGGCGGTCCAGAGCTTGCCGGCCCGCTCCACCCGGATCACGCCGTCGGGACGCTTGGGGGCGTTGCCCCCGTGCGGCAGCGAGACCTCCGTGAAGGTCTCCATACGGCCCGCCGGCGCACCGAACGCGGCGGTGAGCCGACGCCCGAACTCCGGCACCTGGGCGATCACCGACAGCAGCACGGACGTGGCGCGCATCTCGCGTTCGCGGTCGCTCTTGAGCGAGGAGACCGGGAAGAGCCGGGCCCGCCGCCAGGAGTCGTTCTCGGCCAGCGACTTCTTGGCGACCTTCGGGAGCGTGACCTTCTTCTTCGCCGTACGGGGGCGCCGGGGCGCCGCCGGTGCCGCCTCCGCCACCGGGCCCGCCGCCTGGGCGGGGACGGTCGGCGGCGCCGCGGGCGACGGCTCCTGCTCGACCGCGACGGTCTCCGCCGCCTCCGGTTCCTGCCCGGCGCCCTCGTCGTCGGTGTCGTCCTGGGCGTCGTCCTGGGCGTCATCGTCGATGTCGATGCCGAAGTCCGTCGCCAACCCGGCCAGCCCGGACTCGTATCCCTGGCCGACGGCCCGGAACTTCCACTCCTCGCCGCGCCGGTACAGCTCCCCGAAGATGAACGCGGTCTCCACGCCCGCGTCCTCGATGGTGAACCCCAGCAGGGTCTCCCCGGCCCGGTCGGCGAGCGTCATCCGGAGGTCCGCGAGGTCGCCGAAGCGGGCGCCGCCGTACCGGCTGGCCGCCACGACGATGCGGTCGACGTCGGCCGGGGCGGCGGTCAGATCGAGGCTGATGCGGTCCTCGCTGCCGTCGGCCGTCGGCGTCTTGCCGAGCAGTTGCACACTGCCGTCGGCCGCGGCCGGATTGTTGTAGAAGTAGAAGTCCGCGTCGCTGCGCACCTTGCCGCCCGCGTCGAGCAGCAGGACGGAGACGTCCGCGTCTCCCTCACCGGTGGCGGTGGACCAGCCCAGGCTCAGAATCACGGAGCCGGTGTCCTCGCTCAGCGCGGCGAGTCCGACGTTGCCGCCCTTGATCATCTCGTGCATAGGTTCCCCCCTATGTGCACAGCCGCTTCGGAACGTCCCCCCGCGGCTACCCGTGTCGCGATGCGTGATGGCTACATCCGCATGAGTGGTGAACCTTAACGCCCGAACCACGCGTTTCGCGACGCGATGGGGCGATTGCACCCCGGGATCATCGGCGGAATACGCGCCTGATGGCGCGTCAGGGATGACTTCTGACGCTGCGTCATAGCTATTTCTGACACAACGTCACTCATCGGTTCGGGACCCTTGGCCACAACTCCTTCGCCACTCCTCTATCGTCTCTTGTCAGTCGACTCACGGACGTGAAAGGCTCGGCCCACCCGTGAAGGGGATCCCCAACTCCGAGCCAGATCTGTGCTGTTGGCTGCCCACCCCCGCGGCCCCATGTGAGAGGCTTGCCCCCCGGCGGGGCGCCACTGTTCGTGAGTGAGGAATGTGCCTCCATGCCCGACCACTCGGCATCCCGGGACGGCGCGTTCGCGCCACCCGGCCAACCGTCCGTCTCCCCAGCGGACACCGACGCCGTCTCCCCGACGGACCTGCTCAACCTCTATTGGGACGCGGTAGCCGACTACGCGGACCTGTGCACCACCACCCCTGAAGACGGCATGCGGCTGGCCACCGAGGCGTTCCGGCGCGGCATCCGGGCCGCGCGCAACCGGCGGGCCCGCTCGTGGGGGCCGCGGCTGCCGTGGCTTCCGCTGCTCCTGACGTCCGTACGCAAGACCGCAGCCGACTGGCACACCCACCGGGACGGCGACCGGCTCGACCCGGAGCTGCGGGTCTGGCTCTCCTCCACGGGTGTCGCCCGCTACGCCGTCCCGCCCCGCGAACAGCCGCTCGCCCTGCGCGGACTGCGCGACCTGGGGGAACGTGACGGGGCGCTGCTGTGGGAAGTCGAGGTGGAGTCACTGCCGGTCGAGGCGGTCGCCTGGCAGCTGGGCGGCGACATCGAGTACGCCGCCGAGGAGATAGCCCGGGTCCGGTACGCCTTCCGGCAGCGCTGCCAGCGCAACCATCTGGACACCCTCGCGCATGAGGAGTGCCGCAGCTACGCCAAGCTGCTGGACGCGGCCACCCGTTCGCCCGATGCGCACTCCCCCGCGGACCTGTGGCAGCACCTCGCCCGCTGCCGCAACTGCCGCGAGGCCGCCGCCTGCCTGTACCTGCACGGTGGCGGGCTGCCCAACGCGCTGGCCGGTGGGGTGCTCGGCTGGGGCGGATCGGGCTATGTGGCGCGGCGGCGAAGAGCCGCCGAGCGGACCCCGGGCGCCACCTCCCCGTCGCACGCACCGGCCTCGCACGCCGTCCACATCCCGTTACGGGACCGGGTCCTGGACAAGGTCGGCGGACCGCTGATGATGGCGCCGCGCCTGCTGCGCCAGAGACTCGGCCCGACCGGGCGCCGGAGAGCCGCGCACAGCGTGCGCAGAGCCCGTACGGCGACGGTCGCGCTGGCGGTGGTGGCCGTCGTGGCGCTGGCCATGATGGTGGCGTTAACGCGAACCGCCGCGGTGTCCGGCGGCGGAAACGGGGAGCAGGCCCACGTCACCCGCGACACCACCGCCCCCGGCGCCCCCTCGGACACCACACCGGCGGGCACCGGGACACCCGGCCACCCGGGCGATTCCGCCGAGCCCTCCTCCTCCCGCAGCGGCGACGGCGTGGGCGGCAAGCCCGGGAAGGACGACCCGGAGGGCGAGGACCGCAAGGGGGACGAGGGAGGCGAGGGGGACAAGGGCGAGAAGGACGGGAAGCGCACCTCGCCGCCGCCCGCCTCACCCTCCGGCTCGCAGGACTCCGGCGAGGGCCACCGGCCCCCCGGCGACTCCCCCCGGAAACCCCCGGGCGAGCAGCCCGGCTGCACGGCCCGCTACAACGTTGTCACCGAATGGCCCGACGGCTTCAAGGCCGAGGTCACGCTGACCTCCCGCAGTGCGCTCGACACCTGGCGGGTCTCCTGGGACTTCCCCGGATCCCAGCGCGTCACCCAGATGTGGAACGGCCAATTCACCCAGCAGGGTTCCACGGTGACCACCACTCCGGCCGACTACAACCACAAGGTCGACGCGGGCAAGCCCTTCTCCGTGGGCTTCCTCGGCACCTGGAACGGCCAGAACTCCCCGCCCCGCGCCTTCAGCCTCAACGGTGAGCGCTGCTCGGCCTGAGCGCCTGAAACACCACACGACGCGGCCCGGGATTCCGGGCCGCGTCCGGTACGGGGCCGTCAGCCGCCGTTGGAGACGAGCTTCCTGATGCCGCGCTGGTCCGCGGCCGTGTACTTCCCGCCGTTCGCGTTCAGATAGCCGCCGTTGGGCGACGTCATCACCGGCTTGTTCTCCTTCGGGTCGAAGGAGGAGGGGTTCGGGTGGTCGAGACCCATCATGTGGCCCAGTTCATGGGTGACCGCGTTGCGGGTCATCGCCGTGTTCCTGGCCTTGTCGGAGCTGAACCAGCCGTTCTCCTTGCCCGCGCTGTTCCAGTACTCGTCGTCCATCAGGACGTATCCGCCCCAGGCGCTGTTGTCGGTCGTGTTGTAACAGGGCTTGGCCTGCGACATGCCCTTCTTCCCGTTCAGCGGGCGGTGGGCCAGCGTGAACATGATGTGGTTCCGGGGCCCCGCGCAGTACTTCTTGTTCTTGAGGTTCGTACCGCCCTCGACCGTGGTGGACACCTTGAAGGTGATGCCCGCGGCCTTGACCTCCGGCAGGGCGTTCAGCTGGGCGACCGGGATCCTGAGATACGGCGTGAGCCGGTCCCGGGCGGCCTTCGTCACGAACGACAGGGTGTAGGTGGAGTGGTGGCGCAGCGATTCGATGTAGTACGGGCTGCCGCTCTCCAGCTTCCAGCCCACCCCGCTGTTCGCGGCCTGGGCGACGCCGCCCGTGGCCAGCAGCGCCGTGGCGGCGGCCACGGCGACGATGCCTATGCGCTTCATCTGTGTTCTCCCGTTGGCGGTCGCTCCCCGTCCGCGCGGCCGTGGCCGCCCCTGTACGGCGGCTCCCCGTCCGGCCGGCGGTCCGTGAGCTTCCGCCCCCGATTCTGCGGGCGCGGGCGGCACGCGACGCGCCAGGGAGCGGATTCATGACCGGATCATGACCGGATCGGGACCCATGGCCCCGGCGGTTTCCCCACCCGGATGGCCGTACGGGACGCCCGACCGTGTCACACCCCGGGCGCGGGTGGCATGTAATGGCGCGCATGAGCAGTGTCCTGAGCGGCATCGTGTCCCTGCCCCCGGACACCCCCACGGTCCGGGCGGCCCGGGTGGTGGTGGAAGTGCGCAATGTGTCCCGCGCCGATGTGGCCACCTCCGTCGTGGGGGCGCAGGTGCAGACCGATGTGCCGCTGAGCCCGGCCGGCCACATCCCGTTCAGCGTCACGGTCCCGGGCGAGCTGGACCCCGACGACGCCTACGGGCTGCGCGTCCACGTGGACCTGAGCGGTACGGGGTTCCTGGAGCGCGGCGACCTGGTCAGCGCCCGCGTGGGCCCCGTGCCCCCGGCCTCCACGGCCGGGCTGATCGCCCCGGTCAGCGCGGTCTGATCACACGGTGTGGTGGGCCAACGGGGCGTGCGGATCGGGACACCGGGCGGACGGGGCCGGGTCGGCGTGGATCAGGGCCGCGGTCAGCCGGGGCACCGCGTGCAGCAGGGCGTGTTCGGCGTCCACCGCGACCCGGTGTGCCTCCCGTACGGTCAGCTCGGCGCCGACCACGACCGCGACCTCCGCGCGCAGCCGGTGGCCGATCCAGCGCAGCCGCAGCTCGCCGATGTCCCGTACGCCCGGTACGGCGCGCAGCGCCCGCTCGGCGGCGTCGGTCAGGTCCGGGTCGACGGCGTCCATCACCCGGCGGAACACTTCGCGGGCGGCGTCGCGCAGCACCAGCAGGATCGCGGCGGTGATGGCGAGGCCGACCAGGGGGTCGGCGAGCCGCCATCCGAGGGCGGCACCGGCCGCGCTCAGCAGGACGGCCAGTGAGGTGAAGCCGTCGGTACGGGCGTGCAGACCGTCGGCGACGAGGGCGGCCGAGCCGATCGCGCGGCCGACGCGGATGCGGTAGCGGGCGACCCATTCGTTGCCGACGAATCCGACCACGGCCGCGGCGGCGACGGCGGGCAGCTGCTCGATGTCGCGCGGGTGCAGCAGCCGGTCCGTGGCGGTCCAGGCGGCGAACGCGGCGGAGGCCGCGATGGTGAGCACGATCGCGATCCCGGCCAGGTCCTCGGCCCGCCCGTACCCGTAGGTGAAGCGGCGGGTGGCGGCGCGGCGGCCGAGCAGGAACGCGAGCGCGAGCGGGAGGGCGGTCAGGGCGTCGGCGGCGTTGTGGACGGTGTCGCCGAGCAGCGCGACCGAGCCGGAGGCGGCCACGACGACGGCTTGCGCGACGGCCGTCGCGCCGAGGACGGCGAGGGAGGTCCACAGGGCGCGCAGGCCGCGGGCGGAGGACTCCAGGGCCCGGTCCACCTTGTCGGCGGAGGTGTGGGAGTGGAGGCGGGGCAGATGGCCCGCCCGGTGGCGCCACCGGGCACCGCGGCCGTGGGTGTGCGCGTGGTCATGTCCGTGGTCATGTCCGCGCCGCTCGTCCATGGCGTCCGCCCTCCTCGCGCTTTCGTACCGGACACGGTCCGTCCCCCACCACCCATTGTGCCCATCATGTGCGCATGAGCGCACGCAGGCACCTATCAGGTGCGCACGATACGCATCCGCGCACCCCGAGCACGGAGCATGACGTGATTGCCGCACTACCCATTCAGCCCCGGCAGGCCCACTGGTTACGATCTGGCGCGATGGGCAGTGGGCGGGGCGGAGACGACGGCATAGGGAAGCGCGCGGTGCGAGCCACCGCGCGCTCCGCGCTCAGACGTGTCGTCGCACTCCTCGGCGCGGTGCTGTGGGTGGCGCCGTCGTGCGTCCACTCCGGCGGCGACCACCCGCCGGTATCGGTGGGCTGCCGGCACCGTCTCGTGGCCGAACCACGGCTCGAAGCGCCGTCGTCACCCAGGCGGGCCCCGGCCGTCCCCATCGCCGCGTTCCACACCGCGCCCGACGCCCCGGCCACGGGGCACGACGCGAAGCCCCCGGGCGGCGGCAGCGACGACTGCGTGGCCGGTCCCCGCGGCGGGAACCCCGCCCTGGTCCCCGCCCCCGTCCCGCCGCCCGCCCTCGCCGGTTTCCGGCCGCCGGACGGCCCTCGGGGCACGGACTCCGTACGGGCGCCGCCCGACAGACACGTCCACGCCCTCGGCCTTCATCAGCTCCAAGTACTCCGCACCTAGGCCGACCGCCGACATCCGCCACCACTTCACTCATTCAGTGCGACAGTGCGAGAACTGCGAGGACTGGGACAGCCATGGCTTCCAAGGGATCGAAGACGAAGGGCGCGGCCGAGCGCCGCGCGAAGATAGAGGAGCTGCGCCGCGCGGAGAAGGCCCGCGAGCGCAGGTACCGGATCATCACCATCACCTCCTGCACCGTGATCGTCGCCGGGCTGGCCGTCGGCGGCTTCTTCCTGGTCGACGCGGGCAATAAGAAGAAGGAGAAGGCCACGAAGGTCACCTCCTCGGTCGTGAAGACCGGTGAGTTCAAGGGCATGAAGACCTGGAAGAACCTGGGCCGCACCCATGTGGGCGGCACCGTGAAGTACGCGATGTCGCCGCCCGTCGGCGGCAACCACAACCAGGTCTGGCAGAACTGCCAGGGCGACGTCTACGACAAGCCGCTGACCAAGGAGAACGCCGTGCACTCGCTGGAGCACGGCGCGGTGTGGGTGACGTACAGCGACAAGGCGTCCAAGGAGGACATCGCGACCCTCCAGGCCCGGGTGAAGAAGACCCCGTACTCGCTGATGAGCCCCTACAAGGACCAGGACGCGCCGATAGTCCTCAACGCCTGGGGCAACCAGCTGGACATCCAGAAGGCGTCGGACCCGCGGGTGGCCGCCTTCTTCAAGAAGTTCGTCCAGGGCAAGCAGACCCCCGAGCCGAACGCCTACTGCACCAACGGGAAGTCGTCGTGACGGACGGGACCTCCGCCGTCGGCCGCGCGTCACGGCAGCCGCTGGTGGCGGGGATCACCGCCGCCCTCGCGGTGCTGACGCTGGTGGCGGTGGGGGTGGTGTGGCTGATGAGCGACCGCTCGGAGGGCACGACCGGCACCGGCACCCCGAAGGACACCTCCGCCGAGGCCGGTTTCGCCCGCGACATGTCCACCCACCATCAGCAGGCGGTGGAGATGTCGCTCATCGTGCGCGACCGCACCGGGAACGAGGACGTGCGGCGGCTGGCGTTCGACATCCTCACCGCGCAGGCCACCGAGCGCGGGATCCTCCAGGGCTGGCTGGACAGGTGGGGGCTGGACCGGACGTCCGAGGACCCGCCGATGACGTGGATGAAGCACGACTCGTCGGACGACATGGAGGGCATGGACCACGGCTCGATGAAGGGCATGGACCCCGACTACAAGCCGCACGACGGCTCGCTCATGCCGGGCATGGCCACCAACACCGAGCTGGACGAGCTGCGCAAGGCCAAGGGCAAGGCGGCCGAGGTGCTCTACCTGAAGCTGATGACCGCCCACCACAAGGGCGGCGTCGCGATGGCGGAGAGCGCGGCCCGGCTGGTCGAGGACGCGCCCGAAAAGCGGCTGGCGAAGACGATGGTGAAGGCCCAGCAGTCGGAGATCCAGCTGATGGCCGACATGCTGAAGGAGCGCGGCGCCCGCTCCTGAACCCTCCCGGTAGCGCCCCCGGCCCAGCGCGCATGGGCCGGGGGTCTCACTGCCCGTCCGCCCCGGTACGGAACACCCCCGCCCGCGCCGCCGCGTACGCCGCCTCGGCGCTGGTACGCACCAGCCGGGCGTCGATGGGCCGGCGCAGGATGAGCACCCGGTAGTAGAAGGGCGCGGCCAGTGCGGCGATGACGCCCTTGCCGTCGGTGTCCGCGGGCAGTTCACCCCGGTCGATCGCGTGCCGCACGATCTGGGCCCGCGCTTCGATCCGGCCGACGAAGGTGTCGCGGACGATCTCCTCGGCCCGTGGATGGTGGGCCGCGGCGGCCACCAGCCCCTGGATGACGTTGCGGTTGCGCAGCGCGTTGTTGAAGTCCGCTATGGACTGGGCGAGTTCATGCAGGTCCCGCCGTAAGTCACCCGAGTCGGGGGTGGGCAGCGTGGCGGCCCGCTCGGCCAGCAGATCGAGGACGACCCCTTCCACCGACCGCCAGCGCCGCCGGATGGTCGACACGTGCACCCCGGAGCTCTGGGCGAGCTTGTCGAGGGTGAGGGTGCTGAACGACTCGGCACCGAGGGCGTCGTAGAGGGCGGCCAGCACGGCGGCGCGGGTCCGTGCCGTGCGCCCTCCGGGGCGCGCCGAGCCGTGGGGTGGTCGCGCGTTCATGGATGGTGAGCCGCCATGTCTCCTGTGCCGCGGATGGGGTCGGTAACGGGCCGACCCTATGTCCCGCCCGAACCGGGCGCACGAGATCTTCACTTCTTTGAGCCGCTACCGGCCAGTACGCCATTGCGTGACGTGCCCACGTCCGGATACGGTGACGCCTCCAACTTAACGCGCGCCCGCGAGCATTAAGGGCGAGCCATCCGGTAAGCGTGCTGGACCTTCCGTACGCGGGGAGGGAAGGTCCAGCGCGCTTGCAGCCCCGCATCCCGGCGTTTCGCGATCCCCCGCTCAGTCCCGCGCCGCCGAGCGCTCCACGATGCGGATCATCTGGCCCTGGGTCAGGGCGGGTTCGGCGAGCGAGTGGGCGGCGTCGGCGCGCAGACCGTCGAGGAAGAACCGCAGGCAGCGCCGCCAGGCCCGCGGCGCCGTGTCCATGGACTGCCGGATCACCTGGGACATCGCCCAGATGAGAACGGCGAGATCCTGCGGTTCGAAGTCGGCGCGCAGCCGGCCGCCCTCCTTGGCGCGCTCGATGACCCGCTCGGTGTGCCGCAGGCAGGGGCGGGACGCCTCGTTCAGCTCGGTGGCCGCGGGGAAGCCCTGGGCGATCGCGTCGTTGAGCCCGCGGTCCTCGGCCTGCAGGGCGAAGAGCCCCTCGACGTAGCCGACGAACCCGCCCCAGGGGCTGGGGTCCTCCAGCGGGGCTTCGAGCCCGCGCTCGCCGAACACCGTGGTGGCGGCGCGCAGCAGTTTGTCGCGATGGGCTGCACTGAGCCGCCGGCGGGCAGCAAGCGGCCCCGGCAGTGGTGCGGGGGCACCGCCGGGGCCGGAAGGCTTCGGTCAGCGGGCGAAGGCCGGGGTGAACTCGACCGGGATGGACGAGACGCCGCGCATCATCAGCGAGGAGCGCCACTGCAGCTCCTCCGGGGCGACCGCGAGGGTCACGTCCGGGAGGCGGTCGATCAGGACCTCGATCGCGGCCATGGCGATGTTCTCGGCCAGCTCGCGGGAGGCCTGGGGGCAGCCGTGGGTGCCGTGGCTGAAGGCCATGTGGGCCTGGTTGCCGGACGCCCCGGCGCGGAAGTCGGGGCGTACGTCGGGGTCGGCGTTGGCCGCGGCGAGGCCCAGCATCATGCAGTCGCCCTTACGGATGTGGTGCCCGGCGAACATGGTGTCCTCCGAGGCCCAGCGGCCGACCCAGTTGGGCACCGGGGTGGCCTCCCACAGCACCTCGTTGAGCGCCTGGCCCACGCTGCGCCGCCCGCCGGACATGGTCACCGCGAACCGCTCGTCGGTCAGCATGAGCCGCAGCGCGTTGCCGATCAGGTCGGTGGTGGGCTGGTGGGCCGCGTAGACGTTGCCCAGGAGGTCGTTGATGATCTCGTCGTCGGTGAGCCCCGCCGGGTGGAACGCCAGCACCGAGGCGATGTTGGTCGCGCCGGGGTTGGCCCGGGTGTGCTCCAGCAGTGCCACCATCCGGTTGGTCAGCCTGTCGAACGCCTCCGGTCCGGCCTTCCCGCTGACCAGGTCGACCGTCTCCTGTGTCAGGGCGGGATCGTCGCCCAGGCCGTACATGGGGTTCAGTACCCGCAGCGGGATCTGGCTGGCGTACTCGGCCATCAGATCGGCGCGGCCACTGCCCGCGAAGACGTCGATCAGCGCGTCCGCGACCCGCTCGCACTGCGCCCGCAGTTCGAACGGCTCGATGGCCTCCATGCTGTCGATGATCGCCTCGGACCGGCGCTCGTGGTCGGCGCCCTCGGTGAACAGCATCGTCGGCCTGTAGGCGACGAACGTCATCAACTCCCAGTCGGGCGGGACCCGGTCCCAGGAGTGCCAGCGGCGCGAGTCGCGGGCGAACAGCTTGGGATCCGTGGTGACCCGCAGCAGCTCCCGGTAGCCGAGCACCATCCAGACGGGGATGTCCGGTTCGAGCAGCACGGGCACGACGGGGCCGTGCTCGCGGCGGAGCTTGCGGTACAGCTCGTCCGGATCGCTGCGGAGCAGATCCATGTCCAGCCGCACCGCGTCCGGCTGCTCCGGCCAGCCCTGGAGCGGTGCGTCGGGGGAGAAGGGGTCCACGAGCGGGGACGTGGGGTCCGGGGTGGTCACGCGGTGGTCTCCCGGGCGGCGGCGGAGGAGGTGGACAGGGAGTAGAGGTGGCGGGCCAGCGCGACCAGCACGGCCTTGCTGGACTCGCGCTCACGGGCGTCGCAGTCGATCACGGGGATGTCCGAGGGCAGATCGAGCGCGTCCCGGACCTCCTCCAGGGTGTGCTGCGGCTCGGTGAAGTTGTTGCGGGCCACGATGAACGGCGTCCCGTGGTATTCGAGACGGTCGATGGCGTACCAGGAGTCGGAGAGCCTGTTGGTGTCGACCAGGACGACCGCGCCCAGGGTGCCGGCGAAGAGCCGGTCCCACAGGAACCAGAAACGTTCCTGCCCGGGCGCGCCGAACAGATAGAGCACCATCTGCTCGTCCAGGCTGATGCGGCCGAAGTCGAAGGCGACCGTGGTGGTCGTCTTCGACCGGACGAACGAGGCGTCGTCGATCCCGACGCCCGCCTGGGTCATCGTCTCCTCGGTACTGAGCGGGCGGATCTCGCTCACCGACTGGACCATCGTCGTCTTGCCCACGCCGAAGCCGCCGACGATCACGATCTTGAGGCCGTCGCTCGCGCTCGCCCGCAGCGGTGCCCGGACGTCGGCGCGGTCAGAGGTTCTGGAGTGCAACGAGCACCTTCTTCAGCGTTTCGGGCTCCGGCAACCCTCCGTTGTCCGGGCGGGCCGCATGCGGATGACGCGCGGTGATCTTGCCGGTGTCGAGCAGGTCGCACAGCAGGATCTTGACCACGCTGACGGGCATTCCCAGGTACGAGGAGATCTCCACCACCGCCATGGGCCGCCGGCACATCCGCAGGATCTTGACGTGCTCGGACTGCATGCCGAGTGAGGGTTCGGATTCGCTGACGATGAGCGTGACCATGTCGAACAGGCTCTCGTCGACACGGCTGCGGCCGCCGGTGACGGTGTAGAGCCGGTCGGGGTCCTCGCTGTCGAGCGGCCCTCGGATCATGCGTTCGTCCCGCCGCCACGGCCGCCGTTCGCGAAGGTACGGGGCGCCGCCCGCAGATGGTCGCCGATCTGCTCGACCAGTTCGTTCATGTTGTGCCCGATGATGCCGACGTCGGCCTCGTCGTGCGCCACGACGGCCAGGTGGGCGCCCTCGCCCGCCTCGACGATGAACAGAATTCCCCCGTGGAACTCCGTCATGGACTGCCGGACGCCGCCACTGCCGTCCCCGAACTCGATCGACGCGCCGTGGGAGAGGCTCTGGATTCCCGAGGCGATGGCCGCCAGCTGGTCGGCCTGGTCCACGGAGAGCCCGGACGTGAGGCACAGCTTGAGCCCGTCCCGGGACAGCACCAGCGCGTGCCGGGCGCCCGGCGTCTTCTCCAGCAGGTTTTCCAACAGCCAGTCCAAGCTGCGGTCTGTGGTGTTCATCGGCGTTCCTATCATCACGGCTGGTCGTTCTCTGCGGACTCAGCGGATTCGGCGGGCTCGGCGGACTCGTCGGACGGCATGGCCCCGGTGGCTTCTGCGGACGCCGCCGACGTGGTGTTACGCCCGTCGGTACCGCCGTTGGGGCAGCCGCGCGTGGCGTCACGGAACGCACCGAAGCGGGCTCCGGCGTCGGTACGCGGAGGCTTCGGCTTGGTGTCGGGCGCGGGGCGGGGCGTGGCCCGGGTGGCGGCGGCGAGCGTCTCGCCGCGGCGGCGCCGGGGCAGCCCGTTGACGCGCTTCTCCGCCGGGGCGTCGGCGCCGGAGGAGTCATCGGACGGGTCGGAGGTCGTCCCCTCGGTCGCGGAGGGCACCTCCTCGGGCAGCGGCGCGGAGGGGGCTGACGGGGCGGGCGGGGCCGCGGGGGCGGGCGCCTCGGCCACCGGCTCGGCGCGCTCGGCGACGGCGGACACCCGGGAACCGGCCGGCTCCACCGGACGCCCGGCCGGGGCGGCGGGCCGCGGCCGGGCCCCGGGCACGGCGTCCTGGTTGACGTGCGTGATCAGCTGCTGCGGGATGAGAACCACGACGCCGGTACCTCCCCGGGCGGACGGGCGGAAGGAGACCGTCAGCCCGTGCTTGCGGGCCAGACAGCCGACGACCGCGAGGCCGAGCCGGGTGCCGGACAGGGACGTCAGGTCGAGAGCCTGCGAGGAGACCGCCTTCTGGGCGCGGGCCAGCGCGGAGGGGCCCATGACCAGGCCGCCGTCCTCGATGGTGACGACGACGCCGGTGTGGGTCTCCTCGACGTACACGTGCACCTCCTCGGTGGGAGGCGAGAAGCTGGTGGCGTTGTCCATCAGCTCGGCGAGGGCGTGCATGACGCCCTCGGCGGCGTACCCGGCCACGGCGGCGTTGCTGGCCGCGTGGACCCGTACCCGCTGATAGGCGCTGATCCGGCCGACCGCGCCGCGCAGGATGGACTCCATCACGATGGGCTTGGTCCAGCGGCGCCCGGAGCGGGCGCCGGTGAGCACCGCGATGCTGTCCGCGATGCGGCCCGTCTGGGCGGTGGTGTGGTCGATCTTCAGCAGGTCGCCGAGGACGGCCTCGTCGTGCCGGTTCTCCATCTCGCGCAGGTCCGCGAGCATGCTGGTGGCCAGGGCCTGGACGCGGCCCGCGGCGTTGGCGCACGCCGCCATCGCGGAGGCGCGCATCCGCTCACCGGTGCCGATCTCCTGCACCACCGTGCGCAGCACCCGGCCGTGCGCCTGGTCGCCGGGCTTCGTCACCTGCGCCAGCACGGCGTCCACCGAGCCGCCGTCCCGCAGGCCCTTCACCGCAGCGGGAATCGTTTCGTCAGCGAGCCGGGCAGCCTCCGCGGAGTGCTGCGCGGCCGAGGCCTCCAGGCTCGCGATCCGGGACTGGAGCCGGCCGATGGTCCGCGACCGGTGGGCGGCGACCGCGAGGGCCACGATCAGAGCAACGGCCACCAGCGCGAAGGAGACGGCGACGAGGACGCGCTGGGATTCCGGCACCGCTGCCGTCACCCACGCCCCCGCCCCGCCGGCGACGACCGCGGCCAGCAGCGGCACGGCCAGGGCCTGCCGGGATGCGGCAGGCCCTTTGTAGGGATGGCTGGATATATGTGCTGACATCTATCAGGTCCTCATGGGCGCGTTCGAGGGTTGAGGGTGGACCACGCGGACATCAAGCCGTGGGCGGCACATGCTAGTACTGCTCAGAGGATTTTGAACGACCCCGCTCGGCACAC
The DNA here is from genome assembly GCF_044332925.1 of Streptomyces sp. NPDC021212. NCBI lineage: Bacteria > Bacillati > Actinomycetota > Actinomycetes > Kitasatosporales > Streptomycetaceae > Streptomyces > Streptomyces sp. NPDC021212. The sequence goes on along the minus strand of NZ_JBIRPZ010000004.1, from coordinate 454,530 downwards.
GGGCAATGACGGTCCGTCAGCGTCGGGGCCCGGGACCGGATGCCGCCCGATCGAGCCAAAAGTGAACGGTTCTGAGCTGGGGTCACGTATCCCATCCTGCACACAACCGGCCCCGGCGGGGGCCCGTTTGCCGAGGCGCGTACTGGCCCGCGCGGGGCGGATCCCGCCGGAGCGACAGCGGGAGCGGCTGGACGTCCTGGTCGAGCGGTTCGCCGCGGACGCGGCGGCTTCGGTGGGCGACGGTCAGGACGGCTCGGGCACCGCCGGCGGCCGGGACGACTGAGCCGGCGGCGAGGCCCCGTACGGCTCCGGCGGCGCCGACGGCCCCGGCAGGTGGGGCAGCTCGGGCGGTTCGGGCAGCGCCAGTTCGGCCCAGATGACCTTGCCGCCCGCGGTGTAGCGCGTCCCCCAGCGCTCGGCGAACTGGGCGACCAGGAACAGCCCGCGGCCGCCCTCGTCGGTCGTCGTCGCGTACCGCAGATGCGGCGAGGTGCTGCTGGTGTCGGACACCTCGCAGATCAGGCCGCGGTCGTGGACCAGCTGCAGCCGGATCGGGCCGGTGGCGTGCCGGATGGCGTTGGTGATCAGCTCGCTGAGGACGAGTTCGGCGGTGAACGCCACCTCCTCCATGCCCCACTCCTCCAGCTGCCGCAGCACCTCGGCGCGCACTCCGGCCACCGCGGCGGGGTCGGACGGCACGTCCGAGGACACCACGCGGCCGGGGCCCAGCACCCGGGTCCGGGCGGCGATCAGCGCGATGTCGTCGCCCGGCTGGGCGGGCAGCATCGCGTCGAGCACCTCGGTGCAGATCTCCTCGGGCGACCGCCCCGGGTGGGCCAGGGCGGCGCGCAGCATCTCCAGACCGATGTCGATGTCCCGGCGGCGGTCCTCGATGAGCCCGTCGGTGTAGAGGACGAGATGGCTGTTCTCGGCCAGCTCCAGTTCGGCCGTGTCGAACGGCAGCCCGCCGAGGCCGAGCGGGGGCCCCGCGGGCAGGTCCGGGAACTCCACCGAGCCGTCCGGGCTCACCACCGCGGGCGGCGGATGACCGGCCCGGGCCATGGTGCAGCGCCGGGTCACCGGATCGTAGATCGCGTAGAGGCAGGTGGCCCCGGTCGCGCCGGTCAGCGGCTCGCCCCCGCCCCCGGGGACGTCCTGGCCGATGGGGCTCTCGTCCTGGTCGATGCGGGCCACCAGGTCGTCCAGGTGGGTCAGGATCTCGTCGGGCGGCAGATCGAGGGTGGAGAAGTTGTGCACCGCGGTCCGCAGCCGCCCCATCGTGGCCGCCGCGTGCAGCCCGTGCCCGACGACGTCCCCCACCACCAGCGCCACCCGGGCACCGGGCAGCGTAATGACGTCGAACCAGTCCCCGCCGACGCCCGACTCGGCGGGCAGATAGCGGAAGGCCACGTCGAGGGCGCTCTGCGCGGGCACGGCGCGCGGCAGCAGGCTGTGCTGGAGGGTCACCGCCATGGTGTGCTCGCGGGTGTAGCGGCGGGCGTTGTCGATGCACACAGCCGCGTGGGAGGCCAGCTCCTCGGCGAGCGTGATCTCCTCCTCCTCGAAGGTGTCGCGCTCCGCCATCCGCCAGAAGTTGACCAGGCCGAGCAGCACGCCGCGGGCCCGCAGCGGCACGGTGACCAGCGACCGCACGCCGTAGTCGAGGATCCTGGCCATCTGCTCGGGATCGTGGGCATGCCAGCCGTACTCCCCGGTCAGATCGTCCTGGACGACCGGCCGCCCGCTGCCCAGGCCCCGCGCCTGGGGCGCGGAGTCGGTGAACGTGAACCGCTTGCCGACGGGGTAGAAGGGGTGGTCGGACCGGAAGCCGTGGACGGCCGCCCGGCACATCTGGGCGGCACCGGTCGCGGTCGGCTCATCCCCGCGCGGTACGGGCTCCGCCAGGTCGACCGTGACGAAATCGGCGAACCGCGGCACCGCCACCCGCGCCAGCTCCTCGGCGGTGCGCCCCACGTCGAGCGTGGTGCCGACCTCCACGCTGGCGTCGTACAGCAGCTTGAGCCGCCTCTGGGCCACGTCGGCGCGGCCCGAGAGGGCGCGCAGCTCGGTGGAGTCGCGCAGGGTGGTGACGCTGCCGGGCGGGCCGCCGTCGCGGTCGGTGGGCCGGTTGTTCACCGCCAGCAGCCGGTCGCCCGCCACCAGCACCTCGTCCGTGACGACGCGCCGGGAGACCAGCAGACCGGCGATCCCGGGATCCAGGCCCAGCTGGTGGACCGGGCGCCCCTCGGGGCGCGGCGGCAGGCCGAGCAGCCGGGACGCCTCGTCGTTGGCGAGCACGAGCCGGCCGTCGACGTCGACGATCAGCACGCCCTCCCGCACGGCGTGCAGCACCGCGTCGTGGTGCTCGTACATCCGCGTCATCTCGCCGGGTTCCAGGCCCCGGGTCTGGCGCCGCAGCCGCTTGCCGACCAGCGCGGTGCCGCCGGTGGCCAGGGCGAGCGAGGCGGTGACGGCGCCGATGAGCAGCGGCATCTGGCGATCGGCGAGACCGCTCACCGTCTTGATCGTGACCCCCGCGCCGACCGCGCCGACGACCTTGTGGTGGCGGTCGAAGATGGGCACCAGCGCGTCCATCGCCTCGCCCAGGGTGCCGGGGCCGATACCGGTGGTGGGGTGCCCCCGCAGCGCCAAGTCGATGCCGCCGACGTAGCGCTTGCCGATCCGGTCGGGCTTGGGGTGGGTGAGCCGGATGCCCTTGTCGTCCGTGACGACGACGAAGTCGAGCCCGGTCTTCTTCCGGACGACCTCCGCCTTCGGCTGGAGCACGGCGGTCGGATCGCGGCTGCGCAGGGCCTGGACCATCCCCGGCGCGTGGGCGAAGGACTCGGCGACGGCCATCGAGCGGGCACGGGCCTCGTCGGTGGCGTCGTGCCGAACCTGAAGCACCAGGGCGACGGTGGCCGCGGCGCCGAGCAGCATCACGACGATCAGCTGGAGGACGAAGACCTGGCTTGCGACGCTGCGGACGCTCAGCCATGCCCGGGTGCGCCGCCCCGCCTCCTGAGGGCGCTCACGCCGCCGACTTCGTGGGCGCCGACCGGGGAATATGCGGGCAACCCACGATCGACCCATAAACCGGGCCATAGAGATACATCTACACCGGGATTTCCCGGAAGGCGAGCCTCGCATGCCCTTCATGTCCGTAAAAGCACCGTCTGCCGAGAAGAGGTGACTTTGCGTGCGACAGTCCACCGGGACGCGGGGTGCCGACCTCGACGGACTGTGCAAACCTGACAACAGGGCAATTCACCCGAATTGCCGCGAACGGCGACCGCCCGGTCGTCGATCGCGCCTGACGAAGGAGCCCGACATGGCCACTCACGCGGGTGGAGTCCACCCGGGAACCGCGCCCCGCACCTACGGCGGGGTCAGCGGACGTCTCGTCTTCGGGGCCGTCATGATGCTCTTCGGCGGCCTGATGACCCTCGCCCAGGGCATCGCGGCCGTACGCACCGACAAGGTGTTCGTGACCACTCCGAGCTACATCTTCAGCTACGACCTCACCGGGTGGGGCTGGATCCACATGGTCCTCGGCATCGTCCTGGTGATCGCCGGGCTCGCGACGTTCACCGGCGCGATGTGGGCCCGGGTCGCGGGCGTGGTGCTCGCGGGGCTCGCGCTGATCGCGAACTTCCTGTGGCTGCCGTACACCCCGCTGTGGGCGACGATCCTGCTGCTCATCGACGCGTTCATCATCTGGGCGCTGTGCACCGGGGGCCAGGGCACGGAGGCCGGAATGGCCACGCCGGCCGCCATGGGCGGCGGCACCGGCACTACGGGCGGCGGCACCGGCACCGCGGGCGGCGGCACCGGCACCGCGGGCGGCGGCACTACGGGCGGCGGCCAGGGTCCCCAGCCCCGAGGCGGCGGAACCGGTCCCGGAGTCGAATGACGACCAGGGCGGTGTCATCGGCGGCCGGGCCTCCGGTGACACCGAGATCGGCCAGCAGCGCGTCCGCCATCGGCTCGGGGGCCAGACCGCGGTGGCGGGCGAGGCTGTCGGCCAGCCGGCCGAGACCTACGTCGATGTCCTCGTCGCGGCGCTCGATGAGCCCGTCGGTGTAGAGCACGAGGGTGTCCCCCGGGTCGTACACCACCCTCGCCTGCGGCCGCCCGACCTGCTCCGGCCGGGCGCCCAGCGGTGGATCGGTGGCCCGGTCCAGCGGCTCCACGGCGCCCCCGCCGCGCAGCAGCAGGGGCGGCGGGTGACCCGCGCAGCTGTACGCGACCGAGTGCGCGGCCGGGTCGATCACCGCTTGCACGGCGGTGGCGGCGAGCGCCCCGTCGACGAAGCCCGAGTACAGCCCCAGCACCTCCAGCGCCCGCGCGGGGCCCGTGACCACCCGGGTCGCGGCCGACAGCGCGCTGCGCAGCTGCCCCATCACACAGGCCGCCTCGAGACCCTGCCCCACCACGTCCCCCACGGCGACGGCGATCCGGCCGTCCGCCAGCTCGGTCAGCTCGTACCAGTCGCCGCACACATTGAGCGAGCCCACGGCGGGCCGGTAGCGCACGGCGGCGTACGGATGCTCCCCGGGCGGGCCCGTGGGCAGCATGGAGCGCTGCAGCACCAGCGCGGTCTCCCGCTCCCGGGCGTGCGCCGTCCGCAGCCGCTCGTTGACCTCCTGGAGCTCGCGGGCGCGAATGTAGAGGTCCGCGTCCATGGTGTCGGCGTGGACGGCCTCGTGGCCCGCGTCCTCGCCGCGGCCCCGCAGCCGCTGCTCGCGACCCCGGACGAACGCCGTCACGTCCTCGACGCGGTGCATGACCAGCACGACCGCGCCATCCGGGCCGAGCACCGGGGTGTTGATCTGGCTCCAGTACCGCTCCTCGAACCCGCCCTCGGCGGTGGGCACCGGCAGGTCGTACCGCTGGAGCGCCATCGCGTCGCGCTCGCCGGTGTGCAGCACCCGGCGCAGCGAGGCGTGCAGATTGCGGGTGCCGGAAGCCTCGGGGTCGGCCGGGTTGTCGGGGAACGCGTCGAAGACGTACCGGCCGAGCAGGTCCTCGCGTGCCTGGTGGGTGACCGTCAGATACGCCTGGTTGACGGCGACGATCATCAGGTCGGGGTCCAGGGCCAGCAGGGGGCTGGGAGCGGCCTCGAAGAGCGCTGCGTAGTCGATCTGCTGTCCCGTGGCCCGCTCCCGTCTCGACCCCAGCCGCCCCCTTTGTGACCATTGTGCCGCTTGTGCCGCCTCTCCTCCCTGCCAAGCGCGTGCGGCACGGCGGAGGCGGAGGCAGGCTGGAGCCATGCTGCTGGCCGATGTCGCACGCACCTCCCGGCAGGTCGCGGCCACCTCCGCCCGCTCGGAGAAGATCGCCGCCCTGGCCGGGCTGTTCCGCCGTACCGAACCCGCCGAGGCCCCCGTGGTGATCACCTACCTCGCGGGGAAGCTGCCGCAGCGCCGCACCGGCGTCGGCTGGTCCACCCTGCGGCAGCGGCACCGGCCCGCCGACGCCCCGCGGCTCGGCGTCCTCGACGTGGACCGCGCGCTGAGCCGGATCGCCGCCGTCTCCGGCACCGGCGCAGGGGCGGAGCGAAGGCGGCTGGTGGGCGCGCTGATGGCCGACGCCACCGAGGACGAGCAGCGCTTCCTGCTCGGGCTGATCGGCGGGGAGCTGCGCCAGGGCGCGCTGGAGGCACTGGCCGTGGAGGGGCTCGCGCAGGCGGTCGGCGCACCGCCCGCCGAGGTGCGCCGGGCGGTGATGCTCGGCGGTTCGCTGGGCGCGGTCGCCGAGGCGCTGCTCGCGCGCGGCCCGGCCGCGCTGGCCGACTTCCGGCTGGAGGTGGGGCGGCCGGTGCTGCCGATGCTCGCGCAGAGCGCGGCGGACCTGGACGAGGCCATGGACCGGCTCGGCCCGTGCGTGATCGAGGAGAAGCTGGACGGCATCCGGGTCCAGGTGCACCGGGACGGGGACGACGTACGCGTCTACACCCGCACCCTGGACGAGATCACCGGCCGGTTGCCCGAGGTCGTGACGGCGGCCCGCGAGCTGGCGGTGGAGCGGGCCATCCTCGACGGCGAGGTGATCTCCCTGGACGAGTCGGGGCGGCCGCGGCCGTTCCAGGAGACCTCGGCCCGGGTCGGCTCCCGGCTCGACGTCGCGGGGGCGTCCGCCGCGCTGCCGCTGTCCCCCGTCTTCTTCGACCTGCTCGCCGTGGACGACCGCGATCTGCTCGCGCTGCCGACCCGCGAGCGCCACGCCGAACTGGTCCGGGTGGCCCCGGCGCCCCGCCGGGTGCGGCGGCTGGTCGCCGAGGACCCGGCGGACCCGGAGATCCGGCGGGCGGCCCGCGAGTTCGCCGCCGATGTGCTGGCCCGGGGCCACGAGGGCGTGCTCGCCAAGAGTCTTGAGGCCCCGTACGGGGCGGGGCGGCGCGGGGCGTCCTGGCTGAAGGTCAAGCCGGTGCACACCCTCGACCTGGTGGTGCTGGCCGCGGAGTGGGGGCACGGCCGCCGCACCGGGAAGCTGTCCAACCTCCACCTGGGCGCCCGGCGGCCGGACGGCACGTTCCTGATGCTCGGCAAGACCTTCAAGGGGCTGACCGACGCGCTGCTGGAGTGGCAGACGGAAGCGCTGCTGGGGATCGCGGTCAGCGACGACGGCTGGGTGGTGCGGGTGCGGCCCGAGCTGGTGGTGGAGGTGGCCTTCGACGGCCTCCAGCGCTCCTCCCGCTACCCGGCCGGGGTCACGCTGCGCTTCGCGCGGGTGCTGCGCTACCGGGAGGACAAACCGGCGGACCAGGCGGACACGGTCGAGACGGTGCTGGCCCTGCGGCGGCCGTGAGCGGGTGCGCTGACGCGACGTCAGGAACCCTTCCCCCGGAGCCAGGTTCGCGTCACCTCACGGCCGGTGGGGGACAATGTGCGCGCCCCGAGCTCCCGCCGAGAGGCCCCCCGTGGAGACGACCGTCGCGACGGACCGCGCCGCCGAGCGGGGGCGCGGCCGCCGCCTCGTGCCGCTGTCCGGCGGGGGCCGGGCGCGCCGAAGGGCGGCCTGGGCGCGCTGGTGACGCTGACCGTGGTGAGCGCCGTGCTGGGGTGCCGGGCCGTGGACACCGACGGGATCACGCCCGTACCGCAGCTGCTGGCCTTCCTGCCCTGGCTGCTCGTCCCCGCCCTGCTGGGGCTGCTGCTCAGCGTGGCCGCTCGTCGGCCGCTGGGCTGCGGCTGGGCGCTGCCGGCCGCCGCGGTGACCGGCTGGTTCATCCAGCCGTACGACCCCGGCCCGGCGCCCGCGCCGCGCGGGCCGGTGGTGGCCCGGCTGCGGGTCCTCACCGCGAACCTGGAGTTCGGCCGGGCCACGGACGGGCTGCCGGCCGCGCTGCGCCGGGAGCGGCCGGACGTGGTGTCCGTCCAGGAGTGCGACGTCCACTGCGCGGGCGCGCTCGGCTCGGCGGCCGCCCGCTTCCTCGACCTGCGGACCACCGACCACCGGGGGCTGCTGGTCGACCTCGACCTGCACCGGGGCTACGGGGTCTCCTCGCCCGGGTCCTGCGCGGTGGCCAGCTCGAACGGGTCCTGGGCCGGGCCCTCCCCGGGCCCGTGGCGCTCGCGCCGCCACCGCTCCTTCTCCAGCTCCAGCGCGTTCCACAGCAGATTGAGCGGATGGCCGGCGTCATACCCCGCGCGCTCACCGCGGCGGGTGAAGGCGCCCAGCAGCACCTCCGGCTTCGGCCCGGTGTCGTGGACCAGTTCGACGGGGCGCAGCCCGCGCGCGTACGCCGCCTGCGGATCGCCCGCCGCGTCGGCGACGCCCTCGGTGACCAGCATGCAGCCGCGCACCACCCCCGATCGCAGCAACTCCAGGCCGTAGTTGACGTTGTCGATCTCGGCGGCGATGCGCAGGGTCTCGCGGTAGTCGGCGCCGAACCAGGTGCGCAGCACTCCGGCCATGACCCCGCTGGCCGACACCACCAGCGGCAGCGTGGCCAGTTCGCCGCGCTCGACGGCCGGGCCGGGCAATTCGTCCACGGGCAGATTGGTCACCAGCGACACCGCGCTGCGCCGCCACTCCATCACGTCGAAGGCGTCGAGTTCCCTGGAGGCCGACTCATCGGCGGGCCGGGTCACCACACTTCCGCACACCAGATCGATTTCCTTGGTGCGCAGTTTGGCCAGGACGTCCCGGGTCCGCACATGGCCGACCCTGAGGTCGATCCCGCGTTCCCGGAATTCCTCGGCGACCCGCTCGCGTGCGCTCGCGAGATAACCGAGAGTAAAGCGCGTGGTGCCCACCATCAGGCTCCGGCCGAGCCGCCGACGGGAGCTGTGGATGCCGTTCATCCAGTCGCCGAGCGTTCCCCGGGCCAATTCGACGAGAGCCGTCCCCGTGCCGGTGAACAGCACGTTCTTGCCGCGCCCCTGCTTGAGCACCAGAGGCTCGCCGCACAGCTCGGAGAAGTTGCGGTTCATCGTGTCGAGCTGCTTTTGCACACTGGCCTGTTCCCGCCCGAGCGCACGGGCGGCGCCCAGCGCCGTACCGGTCTCATGGACCACGACCAGCGTGCGGAGCTGGTCCATGGTGGTGTCCATGAGCGCGAGCGGACCGTCCAGCAATCCGGACCTCGTCATCTCTCTTTTTCCTCCCCGTTTCCCTCGCTCCCCGCCAAGGGCTCCCGAGTTTACGCAGCCGCCCCCTGGTAACCCGGGCGGATATGAGCGAGATACCCACCGATGCACGGAAGGTCAGGGCCGGACGGCACACCGTCGAGATCAGCCGCCCGGAAAAAGCGCTCTTCCCCGACGACGGAATCACCAAATCGGATCTCGTCGATCACTATCGTGCGGTCGCCCGGCTCATCGTCCCGCAGTTGCGCGATCGCCCCCTGATGATGGAACGCCACCCGGACGGAATCGGCGGCAAGCCGCTCATGCAGAAGAATGCACCCGACTACTTTCCGGAATGGGTGCGCCGGGCCGTTCTCCCCAAGGAGGGCGGCAAGGTCACCCACCCGGTGTGCGACGACACCGCCACCCTGGTCTACCTCGTCGGCCAGGCGTGCATCACCCCGCACCGCTGGCTCTCCCGCGCCGACCGGCCCGACCACCCCGACCGGCTCGTCTTCGACCTCGACCCGCCCGACGGGAAGGGCTCCGGCTTCGAGGAGGTGCGGTGGGCGGCCCGGCAGGTGTGCGGGCTGCTCGGCGAGCTGGGGCTGCCCGGGCTGCTGATGACCACCGGTTCGCGCGGGCTGCACGTCATCGTCCCGCTCGACCGGCGTGCCGACTTCGACACCGTACGGGCCTTCGCCCGTGACGCCGCCGACACGCTCGCCGACCGCCACCCCGACCGGCTCACCACCGAGATGCGCAAGGACCGGCGCGGCGGGCGGCTCTACCTCGACATCCAGCGCAACGCCTACGCGCAGACCGCCGTCACCCCGTACGCCGTGCGCGCCCGCCCCGGCGCCCCCGTCGCCGCGCCGATCGACGCCACGGAACTGGACGACCCCGCGCTGGCCGCGGACCGCTGGACGCTGCGCACCTTCGAGGAGCGGCTGCACGACGGCCCCTGGGCCCATACGGACACCAGGGGTCGTTCGCTGCGCACCGCGCGGCGCCGGCTGACGCGGCCGGCCGAAACCGCGAGCTGAAGCCGCGAGCTGAAGCCGCGAGCGGCTAGGCGTCGGCGCCGATGTCGCCGCCGTCGCGCCGCCAGACGCTGACCACCGACGGGCGGACCAGCGTGCCCGGGCCCTCCGGCCACGTCGACGCGGGCTTCTCCACGCTCGCCCCGTCCAGCTCGCCCGGATGCTGCACCGCCACCAGCACCCGGCGGTCCTGCACGATCGGCCCGCAGGTCTCGGCGCCGGTCGGGACGGTCAGGAACTGCCGTACCTCACCGCGCCGGCCACCCGCCGTCGCCACCCCGAAGAGACCGTCGTGGTTGCCCAGGGCGTTGCCGTCGGTGGAGATCCAGAGGTTGCCGAACGCGTCGAAGGTGAGGTTGTCCGGGCAGGAGATCGGGCTGACCTGGTCCTTCGGGAAACCGCCGAAGTAGGTGCTCGGGTCCTCCGGGTCGCCGCACACCAGGAACAGCCGCCAGTTGAAGCGGGTGGAGCCCGGGTTGTTCAGGCGCTCCGTCAGCTCCACGATCTGGCCGTGCTTGTTGCCGTTGCGCGGATTCGCCTCATCGGCCGGGGCCTTGCCGTCCTTGCCCCGGTCCTTGTTGTTGGTCAGCGCGATGTAGACCCGGCCGGTGCGCGGGCTCGGCTCGACGTCCTCGGGGCGATCCATCTTCGTCGCGCCCACCTTGTCGGCGGCGAGCCGCGTGAAGACGTACACCTCCTCGGCCGTCATCCCGTCCACGTGCGAGGTGTCGCCGGTCGCCAGCTTGATCCACTCGCCGGAGCCGTCGAACTCCCCGTCGTCGGGCAGCTTCCCGGAACCGTCGATCTGCGCGGCGGGGCTGTCGCCGGTGAACTTGGCGACGTACAGCGTGCCTTCGTCCAGCAGCGTGCGGTTGTGCTCGCGGGCGGTGCGGCTGCTGCCCTTCATCATGCGCTTGGACGACACGAACTTGTAGAAGTAGTCGAACTTCTCGTCGTCGCCCATGTAGAGGACCGGGCGGCCGTCGGTCGTCAGCCGTGGCTCGGCCGCCTCGTGCTTGAAGCGGCCCAGCGCGGTCAGCTTGCGCGGGGTGGCCTCCGGGTCGAACGGGTCGATCTCGATCACCCAGCCGAAGCGGTGCGGCTCGTGGGGCTCCTTGGCGAGATCGAAGCGGTCGTCGAAACGCTCCCACTTGCGCTCGGAGGCGCCGTCCTCGAAGCCGTAACGCTTCAGGCCCGCCTTGACGACCGGATCGGTGACCTTGTCCGGGTTCGCGAAGTACTGGTTGAAGTTCTCCTCGCCGGAGAGGACCGTGCCCCACGGGGTGATGCCGCCGCCGCAGTTGTTCAGCGTGCCGAGGACGCGCTTGCCGGACGGGTCCGCCGAGGTCCGCAGCAGCTTGCCGCCCGCCGCCGGGCCCGTCACCTCGAACGGCGTCGTCGCCGTGATCCGCCGGTTGAGGCGGTGCCGCGGGACAGCCGTCAGCTTGCCGACCTGCCGGTGCTCCTCCGCGACGACCACCGACAGCCCGTGCGCCGCCCAGCCGATCTCGGCCTGCTCGCGGGTGGGGTTGTCCGCGTCGTACCCCGCGAACATCAGCACCTCGTCGGTGTACTCGTGGTTGGCCACCAGCAGCTGCCGGCCCTTGGCGTCCGGGACGTCCAGCACGGCCATGTAGTCGTTGTTGTAGCCGAACTGGCCCGCCTGCGCCTTCGCCGACTGGTTGTCCGGGTCGAAGGCGGGCGCGCCGCGCAGGATCGGGTCGCCCCAGCGGATGACGAGGTTCTGGTCATGTCCCTCGGGGACGACCACCGCGTCCTTCGTGTTCGGCGCGACCGGCGAAAAGCGCAGCCCACGGGCGGGCTTGCCGGACTTGGCCGCGTCGGCCGACGCGGCCGCGGCCGCGGCCGGGGGCGCCTGCCCCACCGCGGCCGCCGTCCCGGTGGCGGCCGCCACCGTCACCACGGCGCTCGCCCGCAGCAGGGAACGACGCGACACGGCGCCCGCGATGACGTCCCCCACGTAGTCGTTGTCACTCGTGTTCGGCGTCTCGTGGAGACACGCGTCACCACAGCGGTACCGGCAGGTCAGCGCGGAACGACCGCCCCGGTGCGAGCTGATGAGCGGCAGGAGCTTGGGCACGACTTCCCCTCCGTAGGACGTCACATCGTGGCGGCCCCCGCCGACATGACGTCGGAATCCATTGGCGGCGAAGCTAGGCGTGTAGAACCGCATGACGACGACCACCCAGTGAACCGAGGGTGAACGACCGGCGACCGGAATCGGCGACCGAAACCAGCCGGTGGGCCCGCTAGCCTTTCGGCACCACGGTCATGCAAGGTCATGCACCGCACTCGAACACGTGAGAGGTATCTCCCATGGGCATACGGGACCTACTGAGCAAAGTATTCGGACGCTCCCGAACGACCCGGGTGGACGATTCCGCTGCGCCCGAGGCGGCAGTTGTCCCGGACCCCGAGCCGAAGCCGGAGGCCAAGCCCGAGCCGGCTCCGGCTGCGGCGCCGGCCGCTGAGACGGCGAAGCCCGACCCGGCTCCGGATCCGGCTCCGGCTCCGGCTCCCGAAGAGCGCCCGCAGGACCCGGCGCTGGCCGAGCCCCTGAAGTCCCTGGACGAGATCCTGGGCGGCCCCGCCGAGCCGGCCGCTGCGCCCACAGCGGCCCCCAAGGACAAGCCCGCCGCGTCGGCGGCCGCGGCAACCGGCGCCGCGCCGAAGCCGACCGCCGAGGCCGCCCCGGCGGACGACGCCAAGGCAGAGCCGGTCGCCGCTGCGAGCGCGGACGCCGAGCCGGAGGCGAAGGCCGACGAGGAGCCCGCCCAGGCCGAGCCGGAGGTCGCCACGCCCGTCGGGGACGCGACCGCCACCCCGGCCGACGTCACGACGGACACCGCACCGGAGCCGACCAACCAGCCCGCGCCCGTGCCGGTGGCGACCGCCGCCACCGAAGAAGGGCCCGTCCCGGCGACGAAGGCCGAGACCGACGACGAGCCCGCCACGGCAGAGGCGGTACCCGCGACCGAGCCGACGGCCGAGGCCGCCGCGGCGGACGACACCGAGGCCGAGGCCGACGCCGTCAGCGCGGAAGCCGCGCCCGAGGCGAAGACCGACGAGGAGCCCGCCCAGGCAGAGGCAGAGGTGGCCACCCCCGCCGACGTCACGGCGGACACCGCACCGGAGCCGACCGCCCAGGCCGCGCCCGCGCCGGTGGCGACCGCCGCCACCGAAGAAGGGATCGTCCCGGCGACGAAGGCCGAGGCGGCGCCGGGGCTCGCCGGGATGCGGGCCGCCGCGGCCGATGTCCTGTCGGGGCGCAAGCTCGGCGGGACCCGTGCCGTCGTCTACCTCGTCCTCGACCGCTCCGGCTCGATGCGGAACTACTACAAGGACGGCACCGTCCAGCATTTCGCCGAGCAGACGCTCGCCCTCTCGGCGAGCGTCAACGACGGCGGCACCCTGCCCATCGTGTTCTTCTCGACGGACATCGACGGCACCGCCGAGATCGGCCTGGACGACTACAGCGGACGGGTCGAGGAGCTGCACGCCTCGCTCGGGCACATGGGGCGGACGAACTACCACCGGGCGATCGACGCCGTGATCGAGCACTACAAGGCGTCCGGCACCACCGACCCGGCACTTGTCGTCTTCCAGACGGACGGCGCGCCCACCGGCAAGGCGGCGGCGGAGAAGGCGCTGTGCGAGACGGCGGGGCTGCCGCTGTTCTGGCAGTTCGTCGGGTTCGGCGATCCGGAGGCGAAGGGCTTCGACTTCCTCCGTAAGCTCGGCACCTCACCGGCCCTGGCCGTGCCGGAGAAGCGGGCGCTCGACAACGCGGCGTTCTTCCACGCCGGGCTCGACCCCCGCTCCCTCTCCGACGCGGAGGTGTACGAGGAGCTGCTGAAGGCGTTCCCGGGGTGGCTCGAGGCGGCCCGGGCCGCGGGCGTGCTCGCGTAGAGGACCAGCACACGGCGAGGGCCATCCGTACGGCGAAACGCCGCGCGGGTGGCCCTCGCCGCTCGGATACGATATGGGCGGCTCGTGTAGGCGGCCGCCACCCGCCCAGCGAGCGAAAAGTCACCCACCGTACCGACTTGGGAGCAGCCTGCAATGGCTCGACACCTCATCACCAGCGCCCTTCCCTACATCAACGGGATCAAGCACCTGGGCAACATGGTGGGGTCCATGCTCCCGGCCGACGTCTATTCGCGCTACATGCGCCAGCGCGGCCACGACGTGCTGTACATCTGCGCCACCGACGAGCACGGCACCCCGGCCGAGCTGGCCGCCAAGGAGGCGGGGCTGCCGGTGGACGTGTTCTGCGCGCAGCAGCACGAGGCGCAGAAGGCGATCTACGACGGTTTCGGCCTGGCCTTCGACTACTTCGGCCGCAGCTCGTCCCCGCAGAACGTCGAGATCACCCAGAGGTTCGCGCGCGAGCTGAAGGCGAACGGCTTCATCGAGGAGCGGTCGGTCCGCCAGGTGTACTCCAACGCCGACGGCCGTTTCCTCCCCGACCGCTACATCGAGGGAACCTGCCCCCACTGCGGTTACGAGCGGGCCCGCGGCGACCAGTGCGAGAACTGCACCCGGGTGCTGGACCCGACCGACCTGATCGACGCCCGCTCCGCGATCAGCGGCAGCAGCGATCTGGAGATCCGGGAGACCAAGCACCTGTTCCTGCTCCAGTCGAAGCTGGCCGAGGAGGTCGGCGCCTGGGTCGAGGAGACCGGGAAGCAGTGGCCGACCCTCGCCTCCTCGATCGCCCGCAAGTGGCTGACGGAGGGGCTCCAGGACCGCGCGATCACCCGCGACCTGGACTGGGGCGTTCCGGTGCCGGCCGACACCTGGCCGGAGCTGGCGGCCGAGGGCAAGGTCTTCTACGTATGGTTCGACGCCCCGATCGAGTACATCGGCGCGACGAAGGAGTGGGCGGACCACGACCCGGCCAACCGCGACTGGAAGTCGTGGTGGTACGACGTGGACACCACCGTCCGCTACACCGAGTTCATGGCGAAGGACAACGTCCCGTTCCACACGGTGATGTTCCCGGCCACCCAGCTCGGCACCAGGGACGCCTGGAAGAAGGTCGACTTCGTCAAGGCGTTCAACTGGCTGACGTACTACGGCGGCAAGTTCTCCACGTCGCAGAAGCGCGGGGTGTTCACGGACGCCGCGCTGGAGGTGCTGCCCGCCGACTACTGGCGCTACTTCCTGATGGCGAACGCGCCCGAGTCCGACGACACGTCGTTCACCTGGGAGCACTTCACCGCGACGGTCAACAAGGACCTGGCGGACACCCTCGGCAACTTCGTCAACCGGGTGCTGTCGTTCTCCCGTAAGCGGTTCGGCGACGAGGTCCCGGCCGGAAAGGCCGCGGGGGAGGCGGAGGAGCGCCTCGGCGAGGAGATCACGCGGCTGCTGGCGGAGTACGAGGAGCACATGGACACGCTCCAGTTCCGCAAGGCGGCGGCGGCGCTGCGTGCGCTGTGGAGCGCGGGCAACTCCTACCTGGAGGAGAAGGCCCCCTGGCTGGAGATCAAGGCCGACCCGGAGGCCGCGGCCCTCACGCTGCGCACGGCGATGAACCTGATCCACCTCTACGCGATCGTCTCGGAGCCGTTCATCCCGGCGTCGGCGGCGGCCATGCGGTCGGCGTTCGCGCTGGAGGGGGACACCGCGCGGTGGGTCGGCCAGGAGGAGGCCAGGGCGCTGGCCGCGGTCCCGGCGGGCACGGGCTTCACGGTGCCGCCGGTGCTCTTCGCGAAGATCACCGAGGATGACCTGGAGTCCTACCGGGAGCGCTTCGGCGGTACGGAGGAGCCGGTGGCGCCCGCGGAGCCCACGGAGCCCAAGGCCGAGTAGCCGGCCGAACGGCGGCCGCGTCGATCTTTCGGCAAGCGTACGTTCAGCCCGCTCGATGACCCTGTGGAGCAACAACCACGGGGAAGTCGAGGAAACCAGTGCCGGACCCACGTGTCACGGTGTCGGTCCACGGCCCCGATCCGCTCGCGCGGGCCGGGGTCGTCCGCCATCTGGATCAGCAGCCCGGCGTCGTGCTGACGCGCCCGACCGGCACGGTGGCCGTCATGCTCGCCGAACGCCTCGACGCCCGCGCCGGGGCGGAGCTGCGCCGCCTGGTGCGGGGCGGGCGGCAGCGGGTGGTCCTGGTCGCGGGCGAACTGCGCGAGGCGGAGCTGCTGACGGTGATGGAGTACGGGGTACGGGCGGTGCTGTGGCAGCACCGGACCACGCCGCGGCGGCTGCTGCGCGCGGTGCACCGGGCCGCCCGCGCGGAGCGGGGCGAGCCGTGCGGCGTGGACCGGCGGCTGACCGATCTGTTCCCGCGCTGACCAGCGGGCGCGGGAGCAGAGGCCCCCGGAGAGCCCCCCGCGAGCTCCCCGGGGGCCGCTGTCACCTTCCGGTGCCGTCGTTCGTCGCGTCGGGGTCGACCCCGAGGGTCAGCGAGCCGACGACCCCCTTGGCGATCTTCCCCTTGCGGTACTGGAGCCGCAGCAGACCGCCCTCGGCCCCGTTGCCGGGGTAGATGCCGTCCTCGTCGAGGGTGGTGCGCGGGGTGGTGCTGGTGCTGTACGGCGCCACCTCGGCGGAGGCGAGCACGGCCTCCTCGGCGAAGAAGAGCTGGCCGGTGTGGCAGGCGTGGCCGCCCTCGTAGCCGGAGTCGGTCATCGTGCCGCCCACGTGCACCTTGGTGTGGATGTGCACGCACCGGCCCCGGTACCAGCCGGGGAAGACGGTGGTGAACTCGACGAAGCCGTTCCGGTCGGTGAGCTGGGTGCCGCGCAGGTACCGCTTGTCGTCGGTCGGGTCCTGGTGGCCGCCTCCGCCGCCGGGCGGGGTCCCGGTCGGCGTACCCGTGGGGGTGCCGGTGGGCGGGGCGCCGGTCGGCGGGGTGCCGCCGCCGCTGCTGGAGTCCTCGTAGCCGGAGTACAGCCCGAGCGCGTCGCAGTGCCAGATGTCGACGGCCGCTTTCGCCAGGGGTTTACAGGTCTCGGAGTCGATCAGCTTGAGCCGGAGGGTCATCGGGATGCCCTCCTTGCCCTCCGTGATGTTCTTTCTGATCTTGTCGGCGTCGATGTAGTACGGGCCCTCGGTGGTCTCCGAAGTGAGCTTGTAGCAGACCTCCTTGGACGGGGAGGAGGCCGACGCCGAGGGGGACGCGGTGGAGGAGGAGCCGTCGGCCGACGCGGCGGTGGCGACGGCGGTGCCCAAACCGGCTGCCGCGACCGCGGCGCCGCCCGCCACGACGACCCGACGCCTCGTCATGTCCCGTGCTGCGACGGGGGTGTTCTTCTGGGGTTCGGTCATGGCAGGGGACGCTAGATCCGCAACCTGGCAAGCACATGGGTGCCGGCTGTGAATGCCTGGGGAACGGCGTCATCGAGCCAAGGAGCCCGCGTCGCCCATCACCACGACCGGGTGACGGGCGGGGTCCAGGGTGCGCAGCAGCTTCCGCATGTGCGGCTTGGAGAGGCTGATACAGCCCTGGGTGGGCCCGTCGTGGTCGACGTGGAACCAGATGCCGCCGCCCCGGTCCTCGCCCAGCGGACGGGTCCAGTCGCGCGGGGAGGTCCCGGCCTTCCGGTTGTAGTTGATCGCCACGACGTAGTCGAAGGCCCCGGCCAGCGGCTCGCCCTCGGCGCCGGTGCCGCTGATGGTGAAGCCCTGCTCGGCGTGGTCGTAACTCAGCCGGGTGCCCGGGTCCGGCAGCTTGCCGCCGCCGTCGGTGAGGCCGAAGACGCCGACCGGGGAGCGCAGGTCGCCCTGCCGATGGTGCTCGGTCCAGCCGCGGGCGGCGTTGTGCGCCGTCCAGGAGGGCCCCGCCCGCCAGGCGGGGCGCCCGCCGGCGTCGCCGGTCTTCTCCTCCGCCGCCGACCGCTCGTAGAGCACGACGGTGGAACGGGACGCGTCACGGCCGCTGCCGGTGACGACGACCACCTGCTCGGCGTCCCGGGGCACCTCGGCGCGGGTGCGCGGCCCGAGCCCGGGCAGGTCGTCCACCCGCTCCGCGGGGGCCGGCCGCCCGGCCGGGCTCTGCGTGCCCGAGGGCGCGCCCACCGTGCCGGACCGGCCCGCGGAGCCCTTGGCGTCCGTGGCGTGCTTACGGGACCCGTCCCCGGGCCCCGCGCAGCCCGCGAGCGCCGCGATGAGCAGTGCCGTGGCCACGGCCGGAATCCGTACCCTCACTGTGTCCTCCGCCCCTGGGAACGCACCGGGCACGGATCTCCTTTCGCTTCCGCGCCGCTACCTACTCGGCGTTCTTCCCCTCAGCCGGCTTCTCAGCCTTCTCAGCCTTCTTGATCTGCGGCTTGCGCACCGACAGGTGCAGCTCGCGCAGCCGGGCCTCGTCCACCTCGCTGGGCGCGCCCATGAGCAGGTCCTGGGCGTTGCCGTTGAGCGGGAAGGCGATGGTCTCGCGGATGTTCGGCTCGTCGGCGAGCAGCATGACGATGCGGTCGACGCCGGGGGCGATGCCGCCGTGCGGCGGCGCCCCGAAGTGGAACGCCCGCAGCATGCCGCCGAATTCCCGCTCGACGTCCTCCCGGGAGTATCCGGCGATCTCGAACGCCTTGAACATCACGTCCGGCTCGTGGTTCCGGATGGCGCCGGACGACAGCTCGGTGCCGTTGCAGACGATGTCGTACTGCCACGCCAGGATGTCCAGCGGGTCCTGGTTCTCCAGCGCCTCCAGGCCGCCCTGCGGCATGGAGAACGGGTTGTGGGAGAACTCGATCTCGCCGGTGTCCTCGTTCCGCTCGAACATCGGGAAGTCCACGATCCAGCAGAACCGGAAGACGTTCTCCTCGAAGTGGCCGGTCCGCTTCGCGGCCTCGACCCGCACCGCGCCCATGATCTTGGAGACCTCGTCGAAGTCGCCCGCGCCGAAGAAGATCGAGGTGCCGGGCTTGCCCTCGACCTCGGCGATCAGCTTCTCGACGTCCTCGTCGGAGAGGAACTTGGCGATCGGGCCGGTCAGCTTGGAGTCCTCGCCGATCCGGACCCAGGCCAGCCCCTTGGCGCCCTGGAGAGTCGCGAACTCGCCCATCTGGTCGAAGAACTTCCGCGACTGCTCGGCGGTGTCCGGCACGGCCAGCGCGCGCACGTGCTTGTCGGCGAACGCCTTGAAGCCGGAGCCCGCGAAGACATGGCTGACGTCGACCAGTTCCAGCTTGGCCCGCAGGTCCGGCTTGTCGGAGCCGTACTTCAGCATGGCCTCGCGGAACGGGATCCGCGGGAACGGCGAGGTGACGTGGCGGCCACCGCCGAACTCCTCGAACAGGTCGGTCATCACCTTCTCGATGACCTCGAAGACGTCCTCCTGCTCGACGAAGCTCATCTCGACGTCGAGCTGGTAGAACTCGCCCGGCGAGCGGTCGGCGCGGGCGTCCTCGTCGCGGAAGCAGGGCGCGATCTGGAAGTAGCGGTCGAAGCCCGCGATCATCAGCAGCTGCTTGAACTGCTGCGGGGCCTGCGGCAGGGCGTAGAACCGGCCCGCGTGCAGCCGGGACGGGACCAGGAAGTCACGCGCGCCCTCGGGCGAGGTGGCGGACAGGATCGGGGTCGCCATCTCGTTGAAGCCCTGCGCGGTCATCTTCTGCCGGATCGCGGAGATCACGGCGGAGCGCAGCATGATGTTGCGGTGCATCCGCTCCCGGCGCAGGTCCAGGAAGCGGTGCTCAAGACGCCGCTCCTCGCCGACCCCGTCCTCCGGGAAGACGGTGAAGGGCAGCGGGTCGGCCGCGCCGAGCACCTCGACGTCCGTGACCTCGACCTCGATCTCGCCGGTCGGCAGCTCGGGGTTGACGTTGTCGGCGCCGCGGGCGATCACCCGGCCGTCGACGCGGACGACGCTCTCCTTGGAGATCGAGCCGAGCTTCTCGTTGGCGGCGGTGTCGGGCCGGACGACGAGCTGCACCAGGCCGTAGTGGTCGCGCAGATCGATGAAGAGGATGCCGCCCAGGTTCCGTCGATTGTGCAGCCAGCCGGAGAGCCGTACGTCGGTGTCGACGTCAGCGGCGCGGAGCTGACCACAGGTGTGGGACCGGTACCGATGCATCATTCATCCAAGTCGTGTGGTCGGGAGCGTTGCGTACCCTTGTGAAGCTTCCGGCCAAGCCTACCGGCGCCATGACCCTCACTGGTAAGCGCGCGGAAAATGCCCATAAGGTAGCGCAATGCGCACCGAGGACCTGCTGGCCGCCATAGCGACCGGCCTGTGGCGGTGGGACAGCGTCTCGGGCGCCGTCTCGTACGACGCCGAAGCGGCCCGTCTGGTGGGCCTGCCCGCCGAGGCGGTCACGCTCCCCGAGGCCGCCGCCCGCGCCTGCTTCCACCCGGCGGACTGGCTGGAGGTCAAGGCCATCGTGGAGCTGGCGGTGGCCGAGGGGACCCTCGCCGAGACCCGGCTGCGCATCGTCGACGAGAAGGGCACGGTCCTGCGGACCGTGCGCACCCGGTCCCGGCCCGTCCCGCGCACCGACGGCGCGGACGGCTTCCATCTGCTCGGCACGCTCCAGGAGGTCGCCGAGCCGCTGCCCGGCACCACCGCGGGCGGCACCCCGGTCACCGGCGACTGGCGGCGCAACCGCGAGGCGTTCCTGCTGGACGCGGGGCGGGCGCTGGCCGAGGCGATGTCCACCGCCGAGGTGCTGCGGGTGGCCGCGGGGCTGTCCATGCCCGGTTTCTCGCCGGACGGGCTCACCGTCTTCGGCGTCAAGGGTGACCGGATCTCGCTCATCGGCCACCACGGGCCCCGGGTGGACGCCGAGCACTCCTTCTCCGACATTTCGGTGGACACCGAGTACCCGGCGGCCGAGGTGGTCCGTACCGGCCGGGCGGTCTATCTGCCCTCGCAGGAGGAGTACCGCGGCCGGTTCCCGGCCGCCTGGCACCGGATGCGGCCGCTGAAGCGCAGGTCCTGGGCCTTTCTGCCGCTGATCGTCGCGGGCCGCACCATCGGCGCGTGGATGGCCGGTTTCGCGCACCCGGTCGCGTTCTCGCCCGACGAGCGCTCCGTCCTCACCACGATCGCGCGGATGCTCGCCCAGGCGCTGTCCCGGGCCGCCCTCCAGGAGACCGAGCGCGAGCTGTCGGACGGCCTCCAGCGCTCGATGCTGCCGGCCGCCAAGCCCGACATCCCGGGGCTCACGGTGGCCGCGCGCTACGTGCCGACCGGCGGCGGGCTCCAGGTCGGCGGCGACTGGTACGACGTGATCGCGCTGCCCTCGGGGCGCACCGCCCTGGTGATCGGCGACGTCCAGGGGCATGACGTCCGGGCCGCCGGGATCATGGGACAGCTGCGGATCGCGGTCCGGGCGTACGCCTCCGAGGGCCACCACCCGGACGCGGTGCTCGCCCGCGCCTCCCGCTTCCTGTGCGGGCTCACCGACCCCGGCGGGGACGGTGCCGATCCGCGCTTCGCGACCTGCCTCTACATGGAGGTGGACCCGGTCGCGGGCACCCTGGACATCGCCCGCGCGGGCCATCCGGACCCGGCGGTCCGGCTGGCCGACGGCACGATGATGATCCGCCCCACCGCGGGTGGGCTGCCGCTGGGCGTCGACCCGGAGGGCGACTACCCCACCACCCGGGTCGTGCTGGAGCCCGGCGAGACGCTGCTGATGTGCACCGACGGGCTGATCGAGACCGGCGGCCACGACCTGGAGACCGGCTGGACCCGGATCCGGTCGGTCTTCGAGCACCCGGCCACCGCGACCGACGGCCCCCACGACCTGGAAGCGCTCGCCGAGGCCCTGGTGCAGGCCGTGCACGGGCCGCCCTCGCACCACACCACCGGCCCCCTCGCCGACCGCCGCGAGGACGACATAGCGCTGCTGCTGATCCGCCGGGACGCGGAGGTGTGCCTGGTCGGACCCGGTTCGGCGCCGGTGCGGCGTACGGCGATCACGCTCGCGCAGGCCGAGCCGGAGCGCATAGCGGGCGCCCGCCGCCAGCTGCGCGACATGCTGCACGACTGGGCGGACGAGGACCAGGTCGAGTCGGCGGTGCTGCTGCTCTCCGAGATGGTCACCAACGTCCTGGTGCACACCGACGGGGACGCCCTGCTGGTCGCCGAGGTCAGCGGGCGGCGCGGCTCGAGGCGGCTGCGGCTCGACGTCGCGGACGGCAGCGACGAGCTGCCGCACCGCCGCCGCCCCGGCGAACTCGCTTCGTCGGGGCGGGGGCTGATGCTGATGGAAATGCTGGCCGACGCCTGGGGAGTGGACCCGCGGGGCGACGGCAAATGCATCTGGTACGAGCTGCACGAGCGCGCACCCGAGGCGTAGCCCCGTGGACCCGGTTATTCGGCGTCGGCCGGGATCACGCCGAGCTTGCCCGCGCGGAAGTCGTCGAAGGCCTGGGCCAGTTCGGTGTGGGTATTCATCACGAACGGGCCGTAGTGCATCATCGGCTCGCGGATCGGCTGCCCGCCGAGCAGCACCACCTCGAAGTTGGGGCTGCGCGACTCCTGGGCCGCGTCCGCCCGTATCGTCAGCGCGTCACCGTCGCCGAAGACCACCGTCTGCCCGGTGCGGAAGGGCCGCTGCTCCGTGCCCGCGGTCCCGCGCCCGGCGAGCCCGTAGGCCAGGGCATTGAAGTCGGAGCGCCACGGCAGGGTCAGCTCGGCGCCGGGGTTCAGCGAGACGTGCAGCATGGTGATCGGGGTGTGGGTGATGCCCGGCCCCTGGTGACCGTCGATGTCGCCCGCTATCAGCCGCAGCAGCGCGCCACCGTCGGCGGAGGTGAGCAGCTTGACCTTGGCGCCGCCGATGTCCTGGTAGCGCGGCGGCATCATCTTGTCCTTGCTCGGCAGGTTCACCCACAGCTGGAGCCCGTGGAAGAGGCCGCCGGACATGACCAGCGACTCCGGCGGGGCCTCGATGTGGAGCAGCCCGGAGCCCGCGGTCATCCACTGGGTGTCGCCGTCGTTGATCGTGCCGCCGCCCCCGTGCGAGTCCTGGTGCACGAAGGTGCCGTCGATGAGGTACGTCACGGTCTCGAAGCCGCGGTGGGGGTGCCAGGGGGTGCCCTTGGGCTCGCCCGGCGCGTACTCCACCTCGCCCATCTGATCCATCATGATGAACGGGTCGAGGTGCTGGTAGTCGATGCCGGCGAAGGCGCGCCGCACCGGGAATCCCTCGCCCTCGAAGCCGCTGGGCGCGGTGGAGACGCCCAGCGCCGGGCGGGTGCGCGCCTCGGCGGGTGCGGCGACCCGGGGCAGGGTCAGGGGGTTGTCTACGGTCACTGCGGGCATGACGGCCTCCTCGGTCGTTCACCATTCAACTTAATTGAAGGCTGAACGACTCGCAAGACCGACCCTATTCCGGCTCTAGTGGGACACGAGTGACCTGCGGCGCCTAGCCATACATGCGCCGCATGGCGAAGTCGACCATCTGCTCCACCGCCTTGGCGTCGAAGACCATGCGGTGCTCACCCTCCATGTCGAGGACGAAGCCGTAGCCGGTCGGCAGCAGGTCGATCACCTCGGCGCCGGTGATCACGAAGTACTTGGACTCCTTGCCCGCGTACCGCCGCAGCTCCTTGAGCGAGGTGAACATCGGGATCACCGGCTGCTGGGTGTTGTGCAGCGCGAGGAAACCGGGGTTGTCACCGCGCGGGCAGTAGACCTTGGAGGCCGCGAAGATCTGCTGGAAGTCCTCTGCCGCCATGGAGCCCGTGGTGAAGGCCCGCACCGCGTCCGCGAGGGACGGCGGCGAGGGCTCGGGGTACAGCGGCTGCCCACCGTAGCCGGGACCCGGCTGTGAGTGGTGTGACGAATGCGGCTGCTGTTGCGGCGGAGGTGGTGGGGCGGCGTAACCCTGCCCTGCGCTCGCGTTCTGGTCGTAGCCGTACATGCACCGAAGCGTACTGAGTCACAGTTACCCGGTTGAGGGTTGCCCTTTATTACCCACGGGTAGCATCATGGCGGAACCGGATTGACTGCACCGGACTGCTGATCGATACCGCGCCAAGAAGAGGTCCACCGCCTCTCCCGAGCCTTACGGAGCCGTCGCCATGGGGCACTACAAGTCGAATCTCCGCGACATCGAGTTCAACCTCTTCGAGGTCCTCGGCCGCGACAAGCTGTACGGCACCGGCCCGTTCGCGGAGATGGACGTCGAGACCGCCAAGAGCGTGCTCGCCGAGATATCGCGGCTCTCCGAGAACGAGCTGGCCGCCTCCTACGCCGACTCGGACCGCAACCCGCCGGTCTTCGACCCGAAGACGCACACGGCGCCGCTGCCCGAGTCGTTCAAGAAGAGCTACCGGGCGTACATGGACGCCGAGTGGTGGCGGCTCGGGGTCCCGGAGGCCCTCGGCGGCACCTCCTGCCCGCGCTCCCTGCTGTGGGCCTCGGCCGAGACGATCCTCGGCGCCAACACCCCGATCTGGATGTACGCCTCCGGGCCGGCCTTCGCGGGGGTGCTGCACGACGAGGGCACCGAGGAGCAGCTGAAGATCGCGCAGCTGATGGTGGACAAGCAGTGGGGCTCCACCATGGTGCTGACCGAGCCCGACGCGGGCTCGGACGTGGGCGCCGGCCGCGCCAAGGCGGTCCGGCAGGAGGACGGCACCTGGCACATCGAGGGCGTGAAGCGGTTCATCACCTCCGGTGAGCACGACGTCTCCGACAACATCATCCACTTCGTGCTGGCCCGCCCCGAGGGCGCGGGGCCCGGCACCAAGGGGCTGTCCCTGTTCGTCGTCCCGAAGTACGACTTCGACTGGGACAGCGGCGAGCTGGGCGAGCGCAACGGCGTCTACGCGACGAACGTCGAGCACAAGATGGGTCTGCGCGTCTCCAACACCTGCGAGCTGACCTTCGGCGCCGGCGCCCCGGCCAAGGGCTGGCTGCTGGGCGAGAAGCACGACGGCATCCGCCAGATGTTCAAGATCATCGAGTTCGCGCGGATGATGGTCGGCACGAAGGCCATGGCCACCCTGTCCACCGGCTACCTCAACGCGCTGGAGTACGCCAAGGAGCGGGTCCAGGGCCCGGACCTGGCGGCCTTCACCGACAAGACCGCCCCGCGCGTCACCATCACCCACCACCCGGACGTGCGCCGTTCGCTCATGACGCAGAAGGCGTACGCGGAGGGCCTGCGCTCGCTCGTCCTCTACACCGCCTCCGTCCAGGACGAGATCATGGTCAAGGAGGCCGCGGGCGAGGACGCCTCGGCCGAGAGCCGCCTCAACGACCTGCTGCTGCCGATCGTCAAGGGCTACGGCTCGGAGAAGGCGTACGAGCAGCTGGCGCAGTCCCTGCAGACCATCGGCGGCTCCGGTTACCTCCAGGAGTACCCGCTGGAGCAGTACATCCGGGACGCCAAGATCGACACCCTCTACGAGGGCACCACCGCCATCCAGGGCCAGGACTTCTTCTTCCGCAAGATCGTCCGGGACCAGGGCCAGGCGCTGACCGTCCTCTCCGAGGAGATCAAGAAGTTCCTGGCGGAGGCCGCCGGCGGGGAGGAGCTGGCCCCGGCCCGCGACCGGCTCGCCCAGGCCGCGGTCGACCTGGAGGGGATCGTGGGCGCCATGCTCACCGACCTCTCGGCCACCGAGCAGGACGTCAGCTCGATCTACAAGGTCGGCCTCAACGCCACCCGGCTGCTGCTCGCCTCCGGCGACGTGGTGATCGGCTACCTCCTGCTGCGGGGCGCGGCCGTGGCCGCCGAGAAGCTGGGCGGGGCCGCCGCCAAGGACGTGCCGTTCTACGAGGGCAAGGTCGCGGCCGCGAAGTTCTTCGCCAACGAGGTCCTGCCGGGCGTCTCGGTGCAGCGCGCGCTGGCCGAGTCCGTCACCAAGGAGCTGATGGACCTGGACGAGGCCGCGTTCTAGGCCGCGTTCCAGGCCCGTAGGGCCCGCTTCCACAGACCCGGGAGCCGGTCGCCCCTCTCCTTCACCGGGGGGCGGCCGGCTCCCGCCTCGTCGTCAGGGCTCCTTGTCGGGCGGATGCTCCCGCAGGGCCCGCTCCACCTCCTCACGCGCCTGGCGCCGCAGCTCCTCGCCCTGCGCCAGCAGCTCCTCGACCGTCTCCTGCCCCGCTCCGGGCGCACGCGGCCGGGCCCGCAGCCTGGACAGCAGGTCCTGGCACGCCTCGTCCTCGGAGGCGTGCCGGGTGACGTCCTTGTCCACCGAGCGCTCCCACAGTCCGGTCACCCAGCCGCCGTCCGGCGCGGGCCGCAGGAAGTAGTAGGTGTCCGGCTGGACTTCGATGTCCCGCACACCGGGAATGTCGTACAAAGCGTCCGGGACCTGCTCGGCGCGCAGCACCCGGACGAGTTCCGTTCTGTCCACGGCAACCAGGATGCGCGGTCAGTTCAGCGGCCGCAGGTTACCCGCGGCAATGAGCTGAGGAATCGAAGGTCCCGACAGATACCGCAGCCCGTGGCCCGGCTGACCGAACCAGGGTCTGCTGGGCCCCGCGTCCACCAGGAACGGCTTGGTGACCTCGTAGAGGTGGTAGCCGTACGGGTACGCCGGGTCGTAGGTGTTCAGGTTGCCCGGCGGCAGCGCCCGCTGCGCGTACGGGGTGCCCGCCGGGGCGAGGGTGTGGCCGGTGCCCCTGCCGAAGACATCGACCTTCTGACCCACCTTCAGCGTGATGACCGTCTTGAGCGGTACGCCGTTCAGCAGGACCCAGCGGCCCGGGTACGGGTACGGCTGCCACCAGCCGCCGGTCCGCTCGTTCCAGTAGCACTTCAGAAACGCGGAGGCGGTCAGGCCGCCCAGCCGGTCGTAGCCCTTCAGCATCTTGCCGATCGCGCCCGTGCGCGGCAGTTCGGCGGGGCCGAGCCGCCAGTGGCCCTTGGCATACCGCTGGAAAGGCTGCGTGGGTGCGGAGTTGGTCCCCCCGATGCGGTCGGTCGTCGGACAGGGAGGGTGGCCCTTCGCGCCGACTTCGGCACCGTCCTCCGCCACCGCGGCATCGGGGGTGGACTCGGGCGCCGGTGCCGGGACCGGGGCCGGCAGCCGTCCGGCGGGGAGCAGCCCGGCGGATTGCGCCATGGCCTGTCCTCCGCCGCACAGCAGCAGCAGCGACCCCAGGATGACGAGGAGGTGTCGAAGAACGCGCATCCGCTGTCCTCTTGAGTGCGTTGGTGAGCGGTTAAGTGGACTATCGGCAGATACGCGAGTTTTATACCACCGACCTGACGTGCTTTCATCAGATTGGATCAACGCAATGCCACGTATGGATCCCCTTCGACCCCCGCCCCTGGGCGCACCGCACACCGGCAGGCATGGCGGTCCCGAATCTATGCTGATGTCATGAGCGCACACCCCGGCATCGACCGCGGCCATACCGATGACCTGATGTCCTTCCTCCGCGCCAGCCCCTCGCCGTACCACGCAGTGGCGAACACGGCAGAGCGCCTGGAAGAGGCCGGGTTCCGGCAGGTCGCGGAGACGGCGGCCTGGGACGGCGCGGCGGGCGGCCGGTATGTGCTGCGGGGCGGCGCGATCATCGCCTGGTACGTGCCGGAGGACGCGAGCCCGTCCACTCCGTACCGGGTTGTCGGCGCTCATACCGACTCTCCCAATCTTCGCGTCAAGCCGATCCCCGACACCGGGGCCCACGGCTGGCGGCAGATCGCCGTCGAGATCTACGGGGGCGCGCTCCTCAACACCTGGCTCGACCGCGACCTCGGGCTCTCCGGCCGGATCGCCCTGCGGGACGGCTCCAGTCGCCTCGTCACCGTCGACAGACCCTTGCTGCGCGTGCCGCAGCTCGCCGTGCACCTCGACCGGTCCGTCAACACCGACGGCCTCAAGCTCGACAAGCAGCGCCACATGACGCCGGTCTGGGGTCTTGGCAGCGCCGAGGAGGGCGACCTCATCCGGTTCGTCGCCGAGGAGACCGGGGTGGCGGCCGAGGACGTGACCGGCTGGGACCTGATGGTGCACAGCGTCGAGCCCCCCGCCTATCTCGGCCGGGACCGCGAGCTGGTCGCCGGGCCCCGGATGGACAACCTGCTGTCCGTGCACGCCGGGACGGCCGCGCTCACCGCCGTCGCGGCCCGCCCGGAGCTGCCGTACATCCCGGTGCTCGCCGCCTTCGACCACGAGGAGAACGGCAGCCAGTCCGACACCGGTGCCGACGGCCCGCTCCTCGGGAACGTGCTCGAACGTTCCGTCTACGCGCGCGGAGGCGGCTACGAGGACCGGGCGCGGGCCTTCGCCGGCACCGTCTGCCTGTCCTCCGACACCGGACACGCGGTCCACCCCAACTACGCCGAACGCCACGAGCCGGGCCACCACCCGCGCCCCAACGGAGGTCCCATCCTCAAGGTCAACGTCAACCAGCGGTACGCCACCGACGGCTCCGGGCGGGCCGTCTTCGTCGCCGCCTGCGAGCGCGCGGGCGTGCCCTGGCAGAGCTTCGTCTCCCACAACGCGATGCCGTGCGGCACCACGATCGGCCCGATCACCGCCGCCCGGCACGGCATCGCCACCGTCGACATCGGCGTCGCGATCCTGTCCATGCACTCCGCCCGCGAACTGTGCGGGGCGCAGGACCCGCGACTGCTCGCCAAGGCACTGACCGCCTTTCTGGAGGGCTGAGTTGGACTTCTCCCTGCTGGGCCCGGTGACTGTGACCACCGGCCCCGCGGCGACCCCCGTCGAGCTTCCGCTGGGTCCGGCCAAGCGCCGCAGCGTGCTCGCGATGCTGCTCCTGCGCCCCAACTCGACCGTCTCGGTCGATCAGTTGGTCGCCGGACTGTGGGAGGACGAGCCGCCCGCCCACGCCCGAACCGTCATCCAGGGCCATGTCTCCCGGCTGCGCGCGGCCCTCGCCGAGGGCGGCGCCGACGCTTGCGGTGTCGAGCTGACCACCCACGCTTCCGCCTATCTGCTCCGGCTGCCCGCCACGCTGGTGGACACCGTGCGCTTCGACGACCTGGTGGCCCGGGCCGACCCCGAGTCCGCACCCGCCGATGCCGTGCCGATGCTGCGCCGGGCGCTCGGGCTGTGGCGCGGCCCGGCGCTCACCGGGACGGTGGCCAGCCCGCCGTTCGCGGCGGCCGCGCACGCCCTGGAGGAGCGGCGGCTGACCGCCGTGGAGGCCCTCGCCCGGGCGCACGGGGCGCTCGGCGAGTACGAGAAGGCGGCGGGCGTGCTGCACCCGGCGGCGCTCGGCAATCCGCTGCGCGAGGGGCTGATCGCGGACCTGATGCTGGTGCTGTACCGCACCGGGCGGCAGTCCGACGCGATCGCCTGGTTCCACCGCACCCGCGAGATGCTCGCCGACGACCTGGGGGTCGACCCGGGGGAGCGGCTGACCGCCGCGTACCAGGAGATCCTGCGGGCGGTGCCCGCGGAACCGCAGCCCGAACCGCGTGAGCCGCACGCCCCGCGTGACCCGCGTGACCCGCGCGTGGCCGCCGAGGCCGCGTCACCGCCCCCACCGGCCGCGCCGGCCGCGGCGTCCGGCCCGACGGTGGAGCTGCTGCCGCGGCCGCCCGCCGGGTTCCTGGGCCGGGAGGCGGAGCTGGCCGAGCTGACCCGGCTGGTGCTGCCCGGCGCCGGGCAGGAGCGCCCGTACGGCGGCGCCGCCGGGCTCCCCGCCGAGGGCGGCATCACCCTCGTCACCGGGGCCGCCGGGGTCGGCAAGACGGGCCTGGCCGTGCACTGGGGCCATGCGTACGCCGCCGCCTTCCCCGACGGGCGGCTCTTCGCCGATCTGCGGGGCTTCAGCGGCGGTGAGGAGGCGGAACCCGCCGATGTGCTGCGGGAGTTCCTGCTCGCCATGGGCACCCCCGCCGACCAGATACCCCCCTCGGAGCAGGCCGCGGGGGCGCTCTACCGCTCGCTCATGGCCCAGCGGCGGATGCTGGTGGTGCTGGACAACGCGAGCAGCTCGGCCCAGGTGCGTCCGCTGCTGCCCGGCGGCCCGCACTGCGCCACGCTGGTCACCAGCCGGTCCCGGCTGGACGGGCTGATCGCCACCGACGCCGCCCGGCCGGTACGGCTGCACGCGCTCGGCCCCGAGGACGGGGCGGCCCTGATCGGCGCGCTGCTCGGCCCCGACCGGGTCGCCGAGGACCCGGCCGCCGCCGAGGAGCTGGTGACGCTGTGCGACGGGCTGCCGCTCGCGCTGCGCGCCGCCTCCGCCCAGCTGGTGGCCCGGCCGCGGTGGCGGCTGGCCCGGCTGGCCACCGCGCTCCGCGACGAGCGGCGGCGGCTGGCCCTGCTGTCGGCGGAGGACGCCGGGGTGGCCGCGGCGCTGCGCAACTCGGTGGCCCGGCTCTCCGCGGACGACGCCCAGCTGCTGCGGGTGCTCGGCGCCGGTTTCGCCCGGGAGGTCAACACCGCGGAGGCGGCGGCGCTGTCCGGGGCGGACCCCGACCTGATCCAGGACTCCCTGGAGCGGCTCGCCGAGATGCATCTGCTGGACGAGGAGGCCACCAACCGCTACGTCATGAGTGACCTGGTGAAACTCTTCGCCCAGGGCGACGGCGGCCGGGGCTCCGGGCCGCCCGGCGAGGGCTCCGGCGGGCCGCGGGAGGGGGACGGTCCGCCGTGAACGACAGGGCGGTCAGCGGGGCGTTAGTGAGGCGTTAGCGCTCGGCAGCCGGACGGCAGCGATACGGCAGCGGGCCCGGACAGAGTTGTTGTTGCAGCCGGACAACAGCCGAAACCCACCGGGGGAACCCACCATGTCGCACTCCACCGCCTTCCTCGCCCGCCGCGCCCAGACCGTGCGCTCCGTCGCCGCCGGGCTGACCATCCTGGCCGCGGGCCTGACCCTCACCGCCTGCAACAACGACGGTACGGGCGCCAAGAGCTCCGGCAAGGCCGAGTCCTCGGCCACGGTCCCCGCCGACCAGGGCGCCGACGCCGGGGCCCGCGGTGGCGGCGGCGACAAGGGCACCGGCGGTAACGGCGGCGCGAAGGGCGGGGCGCAGGGCAGCGGCACCGGCGGTGCGCAGGACACCACGGAGAAGGCCGGGAAGAACGGGAGCGCGGCCAAGCAGAACGCGGGCGGCACCGGGTCGAACGGCGCCCAGGAGATCGGCACCTGCGACGTCAACAAGGCCGCGGTGTCCGTCCAGTCCGTCAACCGGCCCGTGAACCACCTGCTGCTGAAGTTCACCAACCGGGCCGGCGTGGACTGCAACGTCCCCTACTACCCCATCCTCCGCTTCGACAACGCGCAGGCCGCCACCCCGGCGTTCGAGGACAGCAAGCCGCAGGCCGTCGTCACGCTGGCCCCCGGCGAGTCCGCCTACGCGGGCATCGCCACCTCCAGCGCCGACGGTTCGGGCGAGGGGGGCGCCAAGTCGTCCAACCTCGAGGTGTTCCTCAAGGGCCTCGACAGCTCGACCACCGTGAAGCTTCCGGGCGACGGGGTGTACGTCGACAGCAGCGCCAAGGTGACCTACTGGCAGCGCAGCGCCGCCGACGCGCTCACCTGGTAATCACCTCTCCACGGTTTTCCAGACCGACAGGTAGCCGTCTCCCCCCGGCTACCTGTCCGCGACGGCCCCCGCCACCGGCGGGGGCCGTCCGCTGTCGTCCGCTGTCCCGTCATGTGTCCCGTCATGTCCCACAGCACCACCGCCGGTGTCCCGCACCCGGCCGTCCCCGGGCACGTCTCCGCAGGTCAGAGAAGTGCGAAGGAATGGGACGTCCCAGAGGACAACGACGCCCCCGACCCCCCCCCCCGCCATCCGGCCGAGAGTGGTTCCCGTCGCCGCGGCGGATCGGCCCGGCGGCCTCGACCGAGCGGCTCCGACGGTCACGTCGGCGCCCCTTCGTCACAGGGGGATTCACACATGACGCACTCCATCACCACCGCCCGGCGCCGGACCGTCCTGCGCAAGGTGCTCCCCACGATCGCCGCCGCGGGTCTGGGCGTCAGCGGACTCGTGGGCTGCTCGGGCGGCGGGGACACCGGCGGCCATGACGCGAAGGCGGGCAAGGTCGCCCAGGGGGCCGACAAGAACGCCATGAGCCGCGGCACGGGGGCGGCGAAGGGCAAGGGCAGCGCCCTCAAGCTGAAGACGACCAGCGGGGAGTTCGGCACCAAGGCGGCCGCGGCCGCCGACTTCCCCACCTGGGGCACCCGCTGGGTCGTCCACGAGACGGCCGACACCAGCTCTCGTTCCGTCGGCATGATCAACAAGGATGCGGCGGGGCAGGACCGCATCACCGCCGACTACCAGGTCGACACCGGCAAGAAGGCGTGCGAGGGCAGCACCTGCTCGACGTACATGGCGCACATCACCGGGCCGGTCAACGGCTTCCTGAGCGTCCTCGCCGTGGACATCCCCGAGGACTCGCTCCCCGGCGTCCCCGTGCAGAACGGCCCTCAGCAGCCGCCCCAGCCGCCCCAGCCCGGCGGCACCCGCGCCGAGGCGCTCCAGCGCGCCTCCACCTGGCTCACGGCCAACGGCGGCGGCCGGGTCCCGTACAGCCAGGCCAAGCTCTGGAAGGACGGCTACCGCCAGGACTGCTCGGGCTATGTCTCCATGGCGCTGGGCCTGAAGGCGCCCGGCACCAACACCGTGGGCCTCACCGGCTCCGGCATCACCAAGCCGATCGCCGTGAACGACCTCAAGCCGGGCGACCTGCTGATCGACGCCGCCGGCAACAACAACACCCGCCACGTCGTGATGTTCGAGAAGTGGAACAACGACGCCCACACCTCGTACACCTCGTACGAGCAGCGCGGCGACTTCGGTACGGACCACACGACCCGTACCTATGGCCTGGAGCCGGGCAGCGAGTACAAGCCCTATCGGCCGGTGAAGTTCACGGACTGATCCGGTAGTTCACGGCTTGATGCACAACTGATCCGGTTCCGGTAACGAGCGGCACGTCCACCTCGGGGGTGTGGACGTGTCGCTCGTCATGTTCATGATCCACATGCTCCAATGGGAAGCGTGCCAGCGCATCCGCATCAGTCCGAGAATCCACGACGAAAGCCGCTCGCCCCGCTTCCCGAGGAACTGTCCGGCCCGGTACGGGAATTCGTGACCGCACTGCGTCACATGCACGGCGAACTGGGCCTGAGCCTCAAGGAGCTGGAGGGCCGGCTGCCCGCCAGCCGCTCCTCCCTCTCGCGCTATCTGCGCGGCCAGAGCCTGCCCGACGAACGGCTCCTGGTCCAGTGGGGCAAGCTCTCCTTCACCGCCGAGGACCGGCTGCCGGAGCTGGTGAAGCTGCTCCACCGGGCCAACGAGGCAGCCCCCGAGGCCGAACCGGTGGTGGAGCCCGGCGGCGAGGCCACCCCGCCTCCGCAAGTCCGGCCGCCCCGGCGGCGGCTGCGGCTCACGCTCGCGGCGGTGGGCACGGTCGCCGTGGCGGCCGGGGCCACGGCCGGCGTGCTCGTCCTCCGCTCGTCGGACTCCTCGGACGACGACAAGCCCCCGGCGGCCGTGGGCAACGCCGAGATCACCGTCTTCAACGCCGAGAAGAGCTGCCGGGACAAGCGCGTCCGCACCTGCGCCCTGGGCCTGGCCGAGGACCCGTACATGGCCTACCGGCCGTCCAACATCACGGGCCGGGCCTGGCACGGCGACGTGCTGCGCGCCGACTGCCGCATCGCCAACGGAGTCACCGTCACCGACGAGGCGGGCGGCCACAGCAGCATGTGGTTCCGCGTCACCAAGGACGGCGAGCGGATGTGGGTCCCGGCCATCCGGATCCAGCACGACCAGGTGCAGTACTCGACGCTCCCCGACTGCCCCGACTAGGCGTCGTCGTCCAGCCCGGCCAGGACCAGCGGCAGCCGGGCCGCGCCGCCCTCGGTGACCCGGACCGGAACGCCCCAGTCCTGCTGGTGCACATGGCAGGCCGGGTACTCGTTCGACCCCGCGGCGGAGCCGCTATCGGACTCCGTGTCGTCGCAGGAGGCGGCCATCGCCGAGACGTGCAGCACGCCCTCGGTCACCCCGTCGGCCAGCACCAGTTCGCGGCGCAGGTCCGTGCCCGCGCCCTCGCCGTCCGCCAGCAGCCCGGGCGGGGTGGAGCTGACCAGCAGCCGGGTGGAGGGGCCGTAGCGGGTGTCCAGCTTCTGGCCCGCGGGCGCCTGGAAGACCACGTCCAGCCGGAGCGTGCCCGGGGCGATGTCGGTGGCGGCGCGCTGGGTGCGGTGGGCCACCGCCTCGACCCGTACGGCCTCCTCGGGCAGCCGCAGCCGGGTCAGCCGGTGCCGGGCGGACTCCACCACCACGATGTCCTGGTCGACCAGCACCGCGCCGGACGGCTCACGCAGATCCGTGGCGAGCGTGGAGACCTCGCCGGTGGCCGGGTCGTAGCGGCGCAGCGCGTGGTTGTAGGTGTCCGCGACGGCGACCGAGCCGTCGGGCAGCGCGGTGACGCCCAGCGGATGCTGGAGCAGGGCCTGGTCGGCGGCGCCGTCACGGTGGCCGAAGTCGAAGAGCCCGGTGCCGACGGCGGTGCGGACCGCGAAGCCGTCCCCGTCCCGCTCGACCCAGCGCACCGCGGAGCTTTCGGAGTCGGCGACCCACAGCCGGTCCTCGGTCGCGGCGAGCCCGGACGGCTGAGAGAACCACGCCTGGTCCGCGGGCCCGTCCACCAGGCCCTCGTTGGTGGTCCCGGCGACGGCCCGTACGGTCGCGTCCTGAAGGTCGTACGTCCACAGCTGGTGCACGCCCGCCATGGCGATCCACAGCCGCCCGGCGAACCAGGCCAAGTCCCAGGGGGAGGACAGATCGATGTCGCGGGCGGGCCCCTCGGCGGGCGAGCCCTGCCACCACTGGCGGCCGGTCCCGGCGAGCGTGGTGACCTCGCCGGTCGCGGGGTCGAAACGGCGCAGCGCGTGGTTCACGGTGTCGGCGACCGCCACCGTGCCGTCGGGCAGCGCGGCGAGCCCCTGCGGCTCGCTGAACCGGGCCCGGTCCGCCGGGCCGTCGGCGAACCCGCGCGTCCCCGCGCCGATCCGCCGCAGCACGCTCGTCCCCTCCGCCGCCAGCTCCACCAGCTGGTGGCGGGTGGTGTCCGAGACCAGGAAGGTGCCGCCGGGCAGCAGCAGCGCCTTGCCGGGGAAGCGCAGTTCGGTGGGGACCGGCTCCGGCGGTACGTACGGGCCGTCACCGCGGCGCAGCGTGCCCTTGGCGCCGTGCTCGGCCTCCAGCTGCCCCACCAGGGTCTCGATGGCGTGGGCGTGTCCCTCGCCCGCGTGCTGGGCGACCACGTAGCCCTCGGGGTCGATGACGACGAGGGTGGGCCAGGCCCGTACCGCGTACTGCTTCCAGGTGGTCAGCTCCGGGTCGTCCAGGACCGGGTGGTGCACCTCGTAGCGCTCGACGGCGTCCACGACGGCTTGGTGCTCGGCCTCGTGGACGAACTTCGGCGAGTGCACCCCGACGATCACGACGGTGTCGCGGTGCTTCTCCTCCAGCTCGCGCAGCTCGTCCAGGACGTGCAGACAGTTCACACAGCAGAACGTCCAGAAGTCGAGGATGACGATACGGCCTCGCAGATCGGCGAGGGCGAGGTCTTTTCCGCCGGTGTTGAGCCAGCCGCCCCGGCCGGTCAGCTCGGGGGCGCGGACGCGTGCACGTGGAGCCATATCCCCATCCAACATCAGGCGGGGGAAACGCATTCCCGCGGGCCGGTTCGACCGGCTCGTCCCGGTCCGTCCCGGTCCGGGGCGAGGGGGTCGGGAGATGGCCGCAGCCGACACGCGGCAACCCGGCTTTCCGGGCCTACGATCGGACTCGAAGCACTGCCCTCGCGCGCGTGGGCAGCGTAACTTGAAGCCACACACCCTGCACCCAGCCCGCGTACCAACCGCCCGAGGGGTCCCGTGACCGTCCATCCCAGCCTTCAGACCTCCATCGACGCCTGGACGCATTCCATCGACGCCATATCGGAGTTGGTGAACCCGCTCCCGGAGAGGGAATGGAACCGCGCCACCGAATGCCCGGGATGGTCGGTCCGGGACGTCGTCTCACATGTGATCGGCCTCGACTGCGAGCTGCTCGGCGATCCGCGTCCCATCCATACGCTGCCGCGCGATCTGTTCCACGTCACCAGCGAGATGTCGCGTTACATGGAGGTCCAGGTCGACGTGCGGCGCTGCCACACGGCCCCCGAGATGACCTCCGAGCTGGAGTACACCGTCATCCGGCGGGCCCGTCAGCTGCGCAACGAGAAGCGCGCGCCGGACACCATGGTGCGCTGGCCCGGTGGCAGCGAGCTGACCCTGGAGGAGTCGCTGACCCGCCGGGCCTTCGACGTGTGGGTGCACGAGCAGGATCTGCGGCGGGCGCTGAACCAGCCCGGCAACCTGGACTCGCCGGGCGCGTACCTCAGCCGGGACGTGCTGCTGTCCGCGCTGCCGAGGGTCGTCGCCAAGGACGCGGGCGCGGGGCCCCATTCGGCGGTGGTCTTCGACGTGAACGGCCCGATCGAGTTCATGCGCACCGTGCGGGTGGACGCGGAAGGCCGGGCCACCATCGACGGCAGTGTGTCGCTGGGCCCGACCGTCACGCTCTCCCTGGACTGGGAGACGTACGTGCGGCTCGCGTGCGGCCGGGTGCGGCCGGAGGCGGTCGCCGAGCAGGTGAAGGTCGAAGGGGACCAGCAGCTGGCCGAGGCCATCCTGGCCCACTTCGCGATCACCCCATGACCCCGTAACGGGCCCTCACGCCGGTACGTGCACCGCCTCGACGCGGCTCGCGACCACGCGCTCGCGCTCCCTGCGGTGCGCGCGGCCGCGCAGCCGCAGGATCTGGGAGACGCCGAGCGCCTGGAGCACGAACACCACCGCGAAGGCGATGCGGAAGTCCTGACCGGTCATGTCCAGAAGTACGCCGATGGCGAGCAAAGTACTCATCGAGGCCGTGAATCCGCCCATGTTGACGATCCCGGAGGCGGTCCCGGTCCGCTCGGGCGGGTTGGCGGGGCGGGCGAAGTCGAAGCCGATCATCGACGCGGGACCGCACGCGCCGAGCACCGCGCACATGACGGCCAGCATCCACAGCGGCGCGTGGTCGCCCGGCCAGAAGAGCGCGGTGCCCCACACCAGCGCGGTCGCGCCGACCGTGCCGAGGGCCAGCGGGGTGCGGGCGACGTGGTGGCGGGCGATGACCTGCCCGTAGACCAGGCCGAACACGATGCTGGACAGCACGGTCACCGTCAGCAGCTCACCGGCGGCTCCGCGGGACATCCCCTGCGCCTCGACCAGGAACGGCATCCCCCACAGCAGCAGGAAGACCATGGCGGGGAACTGGGTGGTGAAGTGCGTCCACATGCCCAGCCGGGTGCCGGGCTCGCGCCAGGCGTCCACGATCTGCCGGCGCACGAAGCTCTTGTCCGTCCGGGACGCGGGCTCCGGTTCGTACCCCTCCGGGTGGTCCTTGAGGAAGAGCAGCACCAGCACGAGCATGACCACCCCGCCGACCGCGCTGCCCGCGAAGGTCGGGGTCCAGCCGACGCTGTGCAGGGTCTGGGCGATCACCAGCGTGGAGACCAGGTTGCCGGCCATCCCGATCAGCCCGGCGAGCTGCCCGACCAGCGGCGCCCGGCGGGCCGGGAACCAGCGCGAGCCGAGCCGCAGCACGCTGATGAACGTCATCGCGTCGCCGCAGCCGAGCAGCGCCCGGGAGCCCAGGGCCATGGCGTACGAGTGGGACAGCGCGAAGCCGAACTGGCCGAGCGTGAACAGCACGATCCCCAGCGCCAGCACCTTGCGGGTGCCGAGCCGGTCGACCATCAGCCCGACCGGTATCTGCATCCCCGCGTAGACGAACACCTGGAGCATGGAGAAGGTCGACAGCGCCGAGGCGTTGATGTGGAAGCGCTCGGCGGCGTCGATCCCGGCCACGCCCAGGCTGGTGCGGTAGACGATGGCGACGAAGTAGACGGCGACGCCCAGACCCCAGACGGCGACGGCACGCCGTCCCCCGGGCGGGTCCCCGGGCAATCCGGGCGTGGTCATCGCTCGTCTCCCCGGGCGAGCGTGTTGACCCAGCTGATGTGGCGCTGGACGAACCCGGCCGCCGAGCCCGCGTCCCCGGCGCGCAGGGCGTCCAGGATCTCGGTGTGCTCGGTGATGTTCTTGGCGATCCGGCCGGGCTCGGCGTGCATGGTGGCCACGCCCATCCGCAGCTGCCGGTCGCGCAGCTGGTCGTACAGCTGGGCCAGGATCGTGTTCCCCGCCGCCCGGACGATCTCCGCGTGGAAACAGCGGTCGGCGATCGCGAACGCGGCCAGGTCACCGGTCGCCGCGTGCCCCTTCTGCTCCTCCAGCAGCGCTTCCAGCCGCTCCAGCAGCTGCGGCCCGGCCGGCACCACCTTGGCGACCGCGTGCTGCTCGACCAGCAGCCGGGTCTCCACCACGTCCGCGATCTCCTGGGCGGAGACCGGCAGCACCAGTGCGCCCTTCTTGGGGTAGAGCTTCAGCAGTCCCTCGGCCTCCAGCCGCAGCAGGGCCTCGCGGACCGGCGTACGGGAGACCCCGACGGCCTCGGCCAGCTCGCCCTCGCTCAGCAGCGTGCCGCCCTCGTAGCGGCGCTCCAGGACGGCTTGTTTGACATGGGTGTAGACGCGTTCGGCGGCGGGCGGCGGCTTGGTGGCCGTATCGGTGGGACTCATGATGCGCACAGCATAGATACAACAGGTATGCCTGCGTATCCCCCGTCCGCCATGCGGACGGGGGATCCAGGGCCCCTACCCCCAGGTGATCAGGCGCTTGGGGCGTTCCAGAATGGCCGCGACGTCCGCGAGCACCTTGGATCCCAGCTCGCCGTCGACCAGCCGGTGGTCGAAGGAGAGCGCGAGGGTCGTCACCTGGCGCGGCTTGACCTCGCCCTTGTGGACCCACGGCTGGAGCTTGACCGCGCCGAAGGCGAGGATCGCCGACTCCCCGGGGTTGAGGATCGGGGTGCCGGTGTCGATGCCGAAGACGCCGACGTTGGTGATGGTCACGGTGCCGCCGGTCATCGCCGCCGGGCTGGTCTTCCCCTCGCGGGCGGTGGACACCAGGTCGCCGAGGGCGGCGGCCAGCTCGGGCAGCGTCTTGTCGTGCGCGTCCTTGATGTTCGGGACGATCAGACCGCGCGGGGTGGCGGCGGCGATGCCCAGGTTCACGTAGTCCTTGTAGACGATCTCCTGATGTTCCTCGTCCCAGGAGGCGTTGACGTCCGGGTTGCGCTTGATGGCCACCAGCAGCGCCTTGGCGACCAGGAGCAGCGGGTTCACCCGCAGCCCGGCCAGCTCCGGGTCCTGCTTGAGGTCGGCGACCAGCTTCATGGTGCGGGTGACGTCGACGGTGATGAACTCCGTCACGTGCGGGGCGGTGAACGCGCTGTCCACCATCGCCTGCGCGGTGGCCTTCCGCACGCCCTTGACGGGCGCCCGGCGCTCCCGGGCGCCCGCGGCGGGGGCGACGGGCTCCGGGGCCGCCGCGGGGGCTTCCACGGCCGCGTGGACGTCCTCGCGGGTGATGATCCCCCCCGGGCCGGTCGGGGTGATCGTCGCCAGGTCGATGCCCAGGTCCTTGGCGAGCTTGCGGACCGGGGGCTTGGCCAGCGGACGGGCGGTCCCGGTGTGGCCGTTCAGCTCGGGGCCGGGCTCCGGGCGCGCCGGCGCGGCGGGGGCGGGCTGCGCGGGCGCCGGGGCGGCCTCGGCCGCCGGGCGCTGCCGGCCCGGCCGGCCCTTGCGCGGGCGACGCTTGGTGGAGGAGGGCGCGGCGCCGTATCCGACCAGGTTGGCCTGGCGCCCCTCCGGCTCGGCCTCCTCCTGCGCGGGGGCCTCGGCGGCGGGTTCCGGCGCGGCGGCGGCCTCGGGCGCGGCTCCGGCGCCCGGATCGGTGTCCACCGAGATGATCGCCGTGCCCACGTCCACCGTGGTGCCCTCGCCGAAGTGCAGCTCGTGCACCACCCCGTCGAACGGAATGGGCAGTTCCACCGCGGCCTTGGCCGTTTCGACCTCGCAGACCACCTGACCGTCGGTCACGGTGTCGCCCGGTGCCACCAGCCACTTGAGGATCTCGGCCTCGGTCAGTCCCTCGCCCACGTCGGGCATCTTGAACTCACGGAAGCGCTGCTCGACTGCGGTCATCGTCACGATCTCCTCAAGCCCTTCAGTACGCCAACGCACGGTCTACGGCGTCGAGCACCCGGTCCAGGTCGGGCAGGTACTCGTCCTCCAGCCGCGAGGGCGGGTACGGGGCGTGGTAGCCGCCGACCCGCAGCACCGGGGCCTGGAGGTGGTAGAAACACCGCTCGGTGATGCGCGCGGCGATCTCCGACCCGGTCCCCAGGAAGACCGGTGCCTCATGCACCACGACCAGCCTGCCGGTCCGCTCGACCGACTGCTGGATCGTGTCGAAGTCGATCGGCGACATCGACCGCAGATCCACCACCTCCAGCGACGTGCCCTCCTCGGCGGCGGCCGCGGCCGCGTCCAGCGCGACCTTCACCATGGGGCCGTAGGCCGCGAGGGTGAGGTCGGTGCCGGGCCGCGCCACCCGGGCGGCGTGCAGGGGGCCGGGGATCGCCGAGACGTCGACCTCGGACTTGTCGTGGTAGCGGCGCTTGGGCTCGAAGTAGATCACCGGGTCGTCGCTGCCGATGGCCTGCTGGAGCATCCAGTAGGCGTCGGAGGCGTTCGAGGGCGAGATCACCTTCAACCCGGCGACGTGCGCGAACAGCGCCTCGGGGGACTCGCT
Organism: Streptomyces sp. NPDC021212; assembly: GCF_044332925.1. NCBI lineage: Bacteria > Bacillati > Actinomycetota > Actinomycetes > Kitasatosporales > Streptomycetaceae > Streptomyces > Streptomyces sp. NPDC021212. The sequence continues at coordinate 414,268 of NZ_JBIRPZ010000004.1, read as the reverse complement.
GTGGTGCTCGACCGCGCCGATGCCGCCGCCGTACGGGATGCGGATGACGACCGGCATCTTGACCTTGCCGAGCGACCGCGCGTGCATCTTGGCGAGCTGCGTGACGATCTGGTCGTACGCGGGGAAGACGAAACCGTCGAACTGGATCTCCACCACCGGGCGGTAGCCGCGCAGCGCGAGCCCGATCGCGGTGCCGACGATGCCGGACTCGGCCAGCGGGGTGTCGATGACCCGGTCCTCGCCGAAGTCCTTCTGGAGCCCGTCGGTGACGCGGAAGACGCCGCCGAGCTTGCCGACGTCCTCCCCCATGATCAGGACCTTGGGGTCGCTCTCGAGCGCCGTCCGCAGGGAGGCGTTGATCGCCTTGGAGAGCGACATCTTCTCGGCGGCCATGTCAGATGCCCTCCTCGGCGGTGACGAACGAAGCCTGGTACGCGGCGAACTGCGCCCGCTCCTCGTCCACGAGCGCGTGGCCGTCGGCGTAGGTGTGCTCGAACATCGCCATGTCGTCGGGGTCGGGCATCGACCGGACCGCCTCCCGCACCCGCTTGGCGAGCGCGTCGGCCTCCTCCTCCAGACCGTCGAAGAACGCCTCGTCCGCGAGCTTCTCATTGGTGAGCAGGGTGCGCAGCCGCAGGATCGGGTCCTTCGTCTCCCACAGCTCGCGCTCCTCGGACGAGCGGTAGCGCGTCGGGTCGTCGGAGGTGGTGTGGGCGCCCATGCGGTAGGTGAACGCCTCGACGAGCGTCGGCCCCTGGCCGGTGCGGGCCCGCTCCAGGGCCGCCTTGGTGACGGCGAGACAGGCGAGCACGTCGTTGCCGTCCACTCGGACGCCGGGGAAGCCGTAGCCCTGGGCGCGCTGGTAGAGCGGCACCCGGGTCTGCTTCTCGGTGGGCTCGGAGATGGCCCACTGGTTGTTCTGGCAGAAGAAGACGACCGGGGCGTTGTAGACGGCGGAGTAGGTGAACGACTCGGCCACGTCGCCCTGGCTGGAGGCGCCGTCGCCGAAATAGGCCAGCACGGCGGAGTCCGCGCCGTCCTTGGCCACACCCATCGCGTAGCCGGTGGCGTGCAGCGTCTGCGAGCCGATGACGATGGTGTAGAGGTGGAAGTTGTTGCTGTTGGGATCCCAGCCGCCGTGGTTCACCCCGCGGAACATCCCCAGCAGATTGGTCGGGTCGACCCCGCGGCACCAGGCGACGCCGTGCTCGCGGTAGGTCGGGAAGACGTAGTCGTCGTCGTGCAGCGCCCGGCCGGAGCCGATCTGGGCGGCCTCCTGGCCGAGCAGGGAGGCCCACAGGCCCAGTTCGCCCTGGCGCTGGAGGGTGGTGGCCTCGGCGTCGAAGCGCCGCGTCAGCACCATGTCCCGGTACAGGCCGCGCAGCTCGTCGGGGGTCAGGTCGATCGCGTAGTCGGGGTGCTCGACGCGCTCGCCCTCCGGGGTCAGTAGCTGTACGAGTTCCGGTTCCGCCGACTGCTTCTTCGTGCTCCGCGCGCTGGTGCTGCGCTTGGCTCCGCTGCGGCGCGGCTTGCGCGCGGCAGTGCTCTCCACGGTCACGTGTGCTCCTCCGTCTGTCCGGCCTCCGGGATCCGCCGGCGGCCAGTTGCGGCTCGCCCGTCCGACGACGACGCACGGGGTGGGTGCGACGAAACGTCCGTCCGGGCGTGACAGGTTCCCGGCGGTCGGCCCCGCACAAGGCACGTTACCCAGTGGTCCGCATCTCTGCGAAACCCCACCTGACCTGCAATTTTGCTTGGATTTCCAAGTAAATCGCGCGCTTGGGTGAACTTCCACTGGTCACAGCCTCGGCGAGCCGCCGGACAAGCGCACGGTATCCCGCTGGACAAAGGCACGGGAAGACTCCGTATGTGAGACTGGAGCCGTGCGCGAAGAAGGAAAAATCAGTATTTTCCTACTCGACGACCATGAAGTCGTACGACGTGGCGTGCGCGAGCTGCTGGCGAGCGAGCCCGACATGGAGGTGGTCGGCGAGGCGGGCACCGCGGCCGACGCCCTCGCCCGGATCCTCGCGACCCGCCCCGACGTCGCCGTGCTCGACATCCGGCTGCCCGACCGCAGCGGCGTGGAGGTCTGCCGGGAGATCCGCTCGCGCGACGCGGCCATCCGCTGCATGATGCTCACCTCCTTCGCCGACGACGAGGCCCTGTTCGACGCGATCATGGCGGGCGCGTCCGGCTATGTGCTCAAGGACATCCGCGGCAGCGAACTGCTCGCCGCCGTCCGGGACGTGGCCGCGGGCCGCTCGCTGCTCGACCCGGTGGCCACCGCCCGGGTGCTGGAGCGGCTGCGCGGCGGCGGCACCAAGCCCGACGACCGGCTGTCCTCCCTCACCGAGCAGGAGCGCCGGATCCTGCTGCTGATCGGGGAGGGACTGACCAACCGGGTGATCGGCGAGCGGCTGCACCTCGCCGAGAAGACGATCAAGAACTATGTCTCCAGCCTGCTCTCCAAGCTCGGCATGGAGCGCCGCTCGCAGGCCGCCGCCTTCGTGGCCCGGATGCAGGCCCAGAAGAACTAGCGCGTCCCCCCAAGCACCATTCGTCCGGCCGCGTCAACTCACGCACGGTCCGTGACGCCGGGTGATCTAACATCTGGCAGGTGCCGCGCTCACCTGTACACCTCGCCGAGGCCGCTCCCGACGGGGAAACCCTGAGCGCCCTGCTCCGCCGCTACGACCGGGCCGGTGAACCGGTGTCCTGCGACCCCGTCACCGAGGGCCTGCTCAACCGCGGCTACCGGCTCGCCACCACCCGCGGCCGGTTCTTCCTCAAGCACCACCTCGACGGCGACCGCACCGCCATCGCCCGCCAGCACCGGGCCACCCAGCGGCTGGGCGCCCTCGGCCTGCCGGTCGCCCCGCCGGTACCGGACGCCCACGGCCGCACGGTCGCGGTCATCGGCGGCCGCTGCTACGCCCTCCACCCCTGGATCGACGGGCGGCACCGCGACGGCGCCGCGCTGACCATGCCCCAGTGCTGGCGGCTGGGCGGGCTGCTGGGGTTCGCCCATGCCTGTCTGGAGCAGGTCATGCGGGCCGGAACCAGCGACCGCGAGCCACCGGAGCCGGCGGCCGACCCCGAGGACACCTTCGCCGTCATCGACGAGCTGCTGGCGCTGGTCCGCGGGCACCGGCCGCGCGACACCTTCGACGAACTCGCCGAGCACCGCCTGACCGAGCGCCGCGCGCTGCTGGAGCGGCACGCCCACCGGCGGCCGGAGGCGGACGCGATCCCGGCCACCGGCTGGGTGCACGGCGACTTCCACCCGCTGAACCTGCTCTACCGCGACACGGAACCCGCCGCGATCGTCGACTGGGACCGGCTGGGCGTCCAGCCGCGCGCCGAGGAGGCCGTACGCGCCGCCGCGATCTTCTTCGTACGCCCCGGCGGCACCCTGGAGCTGACCAAGGTCCGGTCCTACGCGCGGGCCTACCACCGCATGGCGGGCTGCGGGGCCGCCGAGATGGCCGCGGCCGTGCACCGGGTGTGGTGGGAGCGGCTCAACGACTTCTGGATGCTGAGCTGGCACTACCAGCGCGGCGACCACCGCGCCGATCCGCAGTTCCCGGCCGCGGCCGCGCTGGTGGTGTGGTGGACGCGGGAGTACGAGGCGGTCCGCGACGCCTTCTGCGGCTGAGGCACGCCGTCGCGAGACTGCCCCGGCACCGCTCGCGCGGGGCCGGGGCAGTCGGCGGTACGGGACCGGGTCAGCCGACGTTCTCGCCGGTCGGGAGACCACCGCCGGTCGGCTCGCCGCTGCCACCCTCGTCGGGCGGCGTCGTCTGGCCGCCGCCGTCGGGCGGGGTGGTCGGGGTGCTGCCGTCATCCGGCGTGGTCTGGGTGTTCGACGGGACGTCGGTCGGGCCGCTGGTCGGCTCGTCCGACACCCCGGGGCCGGAGGGCTGACCGGTGTACGAGGGGCCGGTCGGGTCCTGGGACGGGGTGTAGTCGCCCGTACCGCCGGTGGAGTCGTCGGACGTCGGCGGCGCCGTCGTCTCCTCCGTGGGCTCCTTGCTCGGCTTCTTGGTCTCCTTCTCCGCGGTCGCCGACGGGTTCTTGTTCGGCTGCTTGCCCTTGTCGCCATTGCCGCCGAGGTCGAGCGCGAACGCGACCCCGACCGCCACGGCGATCACGGCGAGCGCCGCGATCAGCCACATCTTGCCGCGGCCGCCCCGGCGGCCCCGGCCGGAGCCCCCGTCGTAGCCGCCCCCGCCGTCGCCCAGGCCGGACCCGACCAGCGGCTGCTGGGAGGTCTCGCTGTGCCCCGGATGCGGCATCGCGGTCGTCCCCGCCATGCCCATCGCCCCCGTGGAGCCGCCGAGGTGCTGGGTGACCGGGCCGGTGTTCCAGACGCCGGTGTGGCCGCCCGCCTCCTGGAGCATCTGGAGCGCGTACTGGACCAGTCCGCGCATCTCCTCGGCGCTCTGGAACCGGTCGTCCGGGTCCTTCGCGAGCGAGCGCATCACCAGGCCGTCCAGCTCCGGCGGAACCGTGCCGCCCGAAATTTCGGACGGTGGCACCGGATTGTCCTGGACGTGCTGATAAACGACCGAAAGAGGAGTCTCACCGGTGAACGGCGGGCGCAGCGCGAGCAGTTCGTACAGCAGACACCCGGTCGCGTACAGGTCGGAACGGTGGTCCACGGCCTTTCCGAGCGCCTGCTCGGGCGAGAGGTACTGCGGGGTGCCCATGACCATGCCGGTCTGGGTCATGGTGGACTGCGCGCCGTGCAGGGCGCGGGCGATGCCGAAGTCCATCACCTTGACCGCGCCGGTGTTGGTGATGATCACGTTCGCGGGCTTGATGTCACGGTGCACGATGCCGTGCTGATGGCTGTAGGCGAGCGCCTCCAGCACCCCGGAGACGATGATCAGCGCCTGGTCCGGCGGCGGCGCCTCGGCGTTCAGCAGCAGGTCGCGGATGGTGTGGCCCTCGACCAGCTCCATCACGATGTAGGGCACGGTGTTCGACCCGATGACATCCTCACCGGAGTCGTACACCGCGACGACCGCGTGGTGGTTCAGCCCCGCGACGGACTGTGCCTCACGGGTGAAGCGGGCCTTGGACACCGGGTCCTCGGCCAGGTCGGCGCGGAGCAGCTTCACCGCGACCGTTCTGCCGAGCCGGATGTCCTCGGCGGCGAAGACCTCCGCCATGCCGCCTCGGCCCAGGCGACCGGTGAGACGGTAGCGGCCATCGCCGACCAGCCCACCATTACCCCACGCCTCGGGCACATCGGACATTCCGGACCCGGTAGCGTCAGGTTCGGAGGGCCCCTGCGCGCTCTGGGTCTGTGCCATCGGTCCTCGCCGTCTCGGTCTAGGTGGGGGTCTGGTCGAGATCGCCCCGCCCGCGGGCGGTACGGTTCCTGCTAGGCACGCTACAGCCTTCGCGCCGCGCATCGGTTCGTGATGGACCGGCCATCGAACCTGTTGACGGTGAAGTGTTGCAAATCGCGTGACGGGTTCTTGAGCATCCGGTCACGGAACGGGCACGTGGCTTGACGTGTCCGTGGCCTGGGGCAGACTTGGCCACGATATCCGGAACACGAAGATCATGGCGTCGAAACGTGCGGGTTGAACGGTGAGTGCGCCGAGGGGGAAGCAAGAGATGAGCCAGCACGGCGCACCGGGCCGTTACCAGGGCACCTCCCTGGCCGGCGGCCGTTACCAATTGCGGGACCTGCTCGGCGAAGGCGGCATGGCGTCCGTGCACCTCGCCTACGACTCCGTGCTGGACCGCCAGGTGGCGATCAAGACGCTGCACACGGAGCTGGGCCGCGAGCAGTCCTTCCGCGAGCGCTTCCGCCGCGAGGCCCAGGCCGTGGCAAAGCTCACGCACACCAATATCGTCTCGGTCTTCGACACCGGCGAGGATTCGATCGACGGCGCGCTCATGCCGTACATCGTCATGGAGTACGTCGAAGGGCAGCCGCTGCGTTCCGTCCTCGACGCCGACGTACGGCAATACGGCGCGATGCCTGCCGAAAAGGCGCTGAAAATCACCGGTGATGTTCTGGCGGCGCTGGAGATCAGTCACGAAATGGGGCTGGTTCACCGCGACATCAAGCCCGGTAACGTGATGATGACCAAGCGTAATGTGGTCAAAGTCATGGACTTCGGCATCGCCCGCGCCATGCAGTCCGGGGTCACCTCCATGACCCAGACCGGCATGGTCGTCGGCACCCCGCAGTACCTCTCGCCCGAGCAGGCGCTGGGCCGCGGCGTGGACGCCCGCAGCGACCTCTACTCGGTGGGCATCATGCTCTTCGAGCTGCTGACCGGGCGGCTCCCCTTCGACGCGGACTCACCGCTCGCCATCGCGTACGCGCACGTCCAGGAGGAGCCGGTCGCGCCCTCCTCGATCAACCAGTCCGTCCCGCCCGCGGTGGACGCGCTGGTCGCTCGCGTTCTGAAGAAGAACCCGAACGAGCGCTTCCCGACCGCCGAGGCCATGCGCGACGAGTGCGCCCGCATCTCCCGCACCGGCCAGACCGGCGCCGCCCCGATCATCATCACCGGCGGCCCGCCCGCCTCCAGCGGTTCCGGCGTCGGCGCGGCGGTCTTCCCGCCCGTCGACCAGACCCCCGGCCACGGCGCGGGCAGCGTCCGGACGCCGTACCAGCCGCAGCCCGGATCGGGGCAGTACGGCGCCTTCGGCCCGTCCACCCCGCCGCCGCCCACCCAGCCGGTGGGCCAGCAGCAGTACGGCACCCCGCCGTCCCCGTACCAGGCCGGCCACGGCCCGAGCACCCCGCCGCCGTACAACATCGCGCCCAGCCCGGCGCCGTCCCCGTCCCCGGGGTCTCCGGGCAGCAACAAGCGCGTGATCATAGGCTCCGCCGTGGTGGCCGCGATCGCGGTCATCGGCGTCATCCTGGTCCTCGCGCTCAACGGACCCAATGACGGCGACAAGAAGGACGAGAGCAAGGGCGACGGCGGCAAGAAGACCTCCGCACCCAAGTCGACGGCCGCTGCGGGCTTCCGCATGGGCGACAAGACGAAGACGATCGACCCGGCCAAGTGCACGGACGCGTACGAGAACAGCGACGAGAAGGGCACCTACAGCGTGCCCGACTTCCAGAACCTCTACGTCGACTCGGTGAAGAAGTGCATCCGGGCCGCCGGCTGGAAGTACCGCGTCACGCCCCAGGACGAGAACCTGTGGGGCAAGGGCACGGTCCTCAACTACACGTACCGCAACTACGAGCCGTACAACCCGGACACGGACACCATCGAGCTGACGGTCTCCACCGGCAATCCGGGCTGAGGCGGCCCCGCCTCATCGGCCCTCCGTGAATCCCGTACGCCAGGTCGGGTGGCGGGGGCGCCAGCCCAGGCGGCGGGCCAGGGCGTTGTCGGCGCCGCGCTCCCAGCCCTCCCGGCCGGGGGCGGCGGGCGCCGGGGCCGGGGCGCCGAGGGCGGCGGCGAGCGCGGGCAGCCAGTCGCGAGCGGGCGCCGGTTCGTCGTCCACCACGTTCACCGCGCCGCTCGGCCAGTCCAGCGCGGCGACCGCGGCCCGGGCGGCGTCCGCGACATGGACGAACGAGCTGATCGCGTCGTTCGGCACCACCTGACCCACCATCGCCGCCCCCGGCCGCGCGCCGGGCCCGTCCAGGGGCGCGCCGCGCAGTACGGCGTCCAGCGCCCCGCCGGGCGCGTACCAGGTACCCGGGCCGTAGAACGTCCCGTAGCGCAGCACCACATGCGCCTCGATCCCGGCCACCGCCTCCTCCAGCGCCCGCGCGCCGCCCACCATGGCGGCGCGCGGCGGCGGGGCCTCCAGATCCAGCGGGGTGGACTCGACGGCCGGGGCCACGCCCGGTGCGTAGGCCCACGCGATGGACTGGGCGACGATGCGCCGGACCCCGGCGCGCAGCGCCGCGTCCACGAGGTGCCGGGTGCCCTCCCGACGGATGCGCCCGTTCTCGGCGCGGCTGCCGCCCGCGAGGGCGGTCAGCTGGTGGATCACCGCGTCCGGGGCGGCGTCCGCGACCGCCCGTTCCACGCTCGCGGCGTCGAAGACGTCGAGCGGTACGGCCGAGGCACCTTGGGCGCGCAGCCGCTCGGCGCCCCCGGCGGTGCGGGCGGTCCCGGTGACCCGGTGCCCGGCCGCCACGAGCAGGGGGACGAGGAGACGGCCGACGGCGCCGGTGGACCCGGCGATGAAGATGCGCATGCGGTCGAGCGTAGGAAGCCACCGGACCACTGTCAGGGGCCAATGACGGGGCGTGCGCGTGGGCCACTTCGCCGCCACTTCGCCCGGGCCCCTCGGCTCCCGCGCGAACGGCGGGCCGCCCCGGGACTCTCCGGCCCCGGGGCGGCCCGCCGTTTCTTCGGCGCTCCCCCGCTACAGGTACGGGCCCGAGCGGGCGCCGCCGTGCTCAGGCCCCATCCCCTGGCCTTCCTCAGCCCCGCCGACACCCGGGGGCAGCGCCCTGCGCATCTGCTCCAGCTGCGCACGGGCGGCCATCTGCTGGGCGAACAGCGTCGTCTGGATGCCGTGGAACAGCCCCTCGAGCCAGCCGACCAACTGCGCCTGGGCGATGCGCAGTTCCGCCTCGGTCGGGACGGACTCCTCCGTAAAGGGCAGCGACAGCCGCTCCAGCTCCCCGATCAGCTCGGGGGCGAGACCGTCCTCCAGCTCCTTGACCGAACTGGCGTGGATCTCCTTGAGACGCGCGCGACTCGCCTCGTCGAGAGGTGCGGCCCGGACCTCCTCCAGCAGCTGCTTGATCATGCTCCCGATCCGCATGACCTTCGCGGGCTGCTCGACCATGTCCGTCACGGGAACCTCGCGCGACTCGTCGTCACCACTGCCATCGCCAGGAGTGCCACCGCCGAGTGCCATGCCGTCCGGGCCGACGACCAGGACGTGCGGGCTCTCCTGCGATCGTTCGTTCATCGGCTGGTTCATACCCCCATTGTTCCGCACCGCCACCTCCGGGGGAGGCCGTGGGTCCCCCCGGGCCCAGGGGAACCGGACCGTCCGCGTCCTCAGCGGCGCCGGAGCCGCAGGCCGAGGAAGGCCAGCCCGAGCCCCAGCCCGCTCAGCGCCAGCCCGGTGCCGAACGGCAGCACCCGCGTCGCCCGCTCCCCGGGCGACGCGGCGGTCCGCTCGGTGGCGTACGGACGATCATCCTGGGGCGCCTCCCGCGCCCCGCGCGACTCCCGCTCGTGCGGGAGCCGAAACGAGGACGGTGTCCAGTCCGGCACCAGCGACAAGCGCGGGTCCGCCTGGTCCCGTCCGCTCGGCCGCCCGCCCTGGTCGGCCGGGTCGGTCGGGTCGGTCGGGTCTGCCGGGGTGGGTGAGGGGTCCGGGGAGGGGGTGGGCGCCGCGCTCCGGCCGGGGTGGGCCCGACCCTCCCCGGCGTGGGTCCCCGCCAGCTCGCCGTCGTCGTCGCGCGCCACCGCCTGCGGGGCGGCGAGCAGCGCGGCGCCCGCCAGCAGGGCCATCGCGGGCAGGGCCATCGCGGGCAGGGTGCGGAATGCGGGGTTCACGGTCGTCGCCCTCCCGTGCCGGGCCGTCGCCTCACGGACGAGCGTCGCACAGAGGTGCAGACCGGGCATTCCGGGCGCGGCCGATCAGGCCATCTCGGCCGTCCGAAGCGGGCCGCGCCCGGATCCGGTCCGCGCTCAGACCGTCAGCAGCACCTTGCCCACGTGCCCGCTGGACTCCAGCAGCCGGTGCGCCTCCGCGGCCTCCCGCATCGGAAGCGTACGCTCCACGATCGCGCGGACCCGGCCGCCGCCGATCAGCGGCCAGACGTGCTCCCGTACGGCCGCGACGATGGCCGCCTTCTCGGCGAGAGAGCGGCCCCGCAGCCCGGCGGCCGTCACCGCGCCGCTCTTGCCCAGCAGCTTGACCAGGTTCAGCTCGGCCTTCGCCCCGCCCTGGAGACCGATGATCGCCAGCCGTCCGTTGAAGGCCAGCGCGTCCACGTTCTTGGCCAGGTACTTCGCCCCGACGATGTCCAGGATGACGTCCGCCCCGGCGCCGTCGGTGGCCGCGCGGACCTCCTCGACGAAGTCCTGCTCGCGGTAGTTGATCAGCACATCGGCCCCCAGCTCCCGGCAGGCCGCCAGCTTCTCCGCCGACCCGGCGGTGACCGCCACGCGCGCCCCGGCCGCCTTCGCGAGCTGGATGGCCATGGTGCCGATGCCGCTCGACCCGCCGTGCGCCAACAGCGTCTCGCCGGGCCGGAGATGGGAGATCATGAAGACGTTCGACCATACGGTCGCGGTCACTTCGGGAAGCGCGGCTGCGGTGACCAGGTCGACGCCCTCCGGCACCGGCAGCAGCTGCCCCGCCGGGACCGCCACCTTCCCGGCGTACCCGCCGCCCGCCAGCAGCGCGCACACCTCGTCGCCCACCGACCAGCCGCTGACGCCGGGGCCCAGCTCCACGATCCGGCCCGAGCACTCCAGGCCGGGGTATGCGGGGGCGCCGGGCGGCGGCGGATAGTGGCCCTGGCGCTGCATCAGATCGGCGCGGTTGACGCCACTGGCCACGACCTCGACCAGGACCTCCCCCTCGCCGGGCGCGGGATCGGGAACCTCCGTCCACTGGAGTGCGTCGGGACCGCCGGGTTCAGGAATGGTGATCGCATGCATGGCCGCGAGGCTACTCCTGGGCCAGCGGCGCGCGAACGATGGTGATCAGCCGGTCGGCGGCCTGCAACGGGCTCGCGTCGGGGTCGTCGTACGCCAGCAGGCGATGCCCGCGCCGTACGGACACCACGAGGTCGTCCGTGTCCCGCACCGACCTGCCCACCTCGGACTTCACCACCGTGCGCTCCACCAGGTCCAGGCCGCTGCCCTGCTGGATCAGGTCCTCGATCACCGCCCCCGCGGTCGGCGACTGCACGCTCAGCCCCAGCAGCCGTCCCGCCGCGCTCGCGCTCGTGATCACCGCGTCCGCGCCCGACTGGCGCAGCAGCGGGGCGTTCTCCTCCTCGCGCACCGCCGCCACGATGTTCGCGCTCTTGTTGAGCTGCCGCGCGGTCAGCGTGACCAGCACCGCCGTATCGTCCCGCTGGGTCGCGATCACGAACTGGCGGGCCCGCTGCGCCTCCGCCCGCAACAGCACATCGCTGCGGGTCGCGTCGCCCACCACGCCCGCGAACCCCTCCGAGGTGGCGGACTCGATCACCTTGTGGTTCGGATCGACCACCACCACCCGGCCCTTGGGCAGCCCGCCCGCGCAGAGCGTCTGGACGGCCGACCGGCCCTTGGTGCCGAAGCCGACGACGACGGTGTGATCGCGCAAGGCGGACCTCCAGCGGTTCAGGCGGTATTGCTCGCGGGTGCGCTCGGCGAGGACCTCGAGGGTGGTGCCGACCAGGATGATCAGGAACAGCACGCGCAGCGGGGTGACCAGCAGGATGTTGGTGAGCCGGGCGCTGTCGCTGTGCGGGACGATGTCGCCGTAGCCGGTCGTCGACAGCGTCACCGTGGAGTAGTAGACGGAGTCGAGGAAGTCGACGCTGTCGTCGGCGTTGTCGTGGTAGCCGGCCCGGTCCGCGTAGACGATCAGAACCGTCGCCACCAGGACGAGCAGCGCCAGCAGCAGCCGGCGGCCCACCTGGCGCAGCGGGCCGTCCGGGTAGCGCGGCAGCTGGACGCGGTGGCCGGTGTCCTCCGGTGGCGTGCGGGCCGCCGCGTCATGACTGGGCAGCTTCACGCGGGGCCCTCCTGGGTGGGTATGCCATCGTCGTCGTCCTCCTGGCTCCTGCTCCCGCCGGCTTCGCCGGTGCCGGTCGACCAGGGCAGTTCCAGCACCTCGACCTCCGCGCCGCGCCCGGCCCCGCCCGGCGGGATCACCGCGAGACCGTCCGCGACGGCGACGCCGCGCAGCATCGCCGGGCCGCTGAAGCGCAGCGGCCGCGCCTCGTCGTACCGGAACGCCACCGGCACCAGCCGGGTGTCGTGCGGATGTCCGCTCACCGCCTCGGCCAGCGGGGCCGGGCGGCGCTCGGGCGCGGGGCGGCCGGTCAGCGTCCGCAACAGCGGCTCCGCGAGCGTCAGCAGCCCCGATACGGCGGCCAGCGGATTGCCCGGCAGGCCGACCAGATGCCGTTCGGGCCCGAGACGGGCCAGCAGCATCGGGTGGCCCGGCCGCACCTCCACCCCGTCCACCAGCAGCTCGGCCCCCAGCCGGTGCAGCGTGGGGTGCACATGGTCCACCGGGCCCGCCGCCGTGCCGCCCGTCGTCACCACCAGGTCCGCCGTCGAGCCGTCGATCGCCGCGAACAGCGCGTCCGCCTCGTCGGCCACCCGACGGGTGCCCGACACCTCCGCGCCCAGCGCCCGCAGCCACGGCCCCAGCATGGGCCCCAGCGCGTCCCGGATCCCGCCCTCGCGGGGCAGCCCCCGGTGCAGCAGCTCGTCCCCGAGGACCAGCACCTCCACCCGTGGCCTGCGTACGGTCGCCACCTCGTCGTACCCGGCGGCGGCCGCGAGCCCCAGTACGGCGGGCGTGATCCGCGTGCCCGCGGGCAGCAGCCGATCGCCGCTGCGGCACTCCTGGCCGCGGGGGCGGATGTCCTGCCCGAAGCCGACCGGCCGCGGGGCCTTCGCCGCGGACAGCCGGCCGTCGCCGGTTTCCGTGCCGTGCTCCGTACGCAGCACGGCGGTGGCGCCGGGCGGGATCCGGGCGCCGGTGGCGATCCGCACGGCGTGCCCGTCGGACAGCGGGTCGACCGCGCCGGTCCCCGCCAGGATCCCGCGCCCCGCCCGGCCCGCCGTGAGCCGCCACGGGCCGGGCCCGGCGAGGGCCCAGCCGTCCATGGCGGACGTGTCGAACGGCGGCAGGTCGGTCAGCGCGGTGAGGGGTTCGGCGAGGACGTGCCCGAGCGCGTCGTCCAGCGCCCGCAGGACGGGCGCCGCCTTGGCGACGGCCCTGGCGGGGGCGCGGGCGGCGATGCGATGGGCGTCGGGCCAGGAAGTCAGGGGGACCTCAGGTGGTGCGGTGTCGTCGGGCGCGGGATCGGTGCCGGGTGCGGGCTTGGTGCCGGACGCGCGCTCGTTGTCGGGCGCGGGCTCCTTGTCGGATGCGGGTCGCGCACCGGGTGCGCGGCCGGGCGCGGAGCCGTCCGGAACCCCACGGCTCCACACATCCACGTCAGTGTCCAGGATCCCCGCCCCCGCACCCCCGCCCCCTCCCGGGTACGGCACCCCTGCGTCCGGTGGCCCGGGCCTGATGCTCGGCGGTGGCCAGCCGAGCGCCTCGTCGGGCTCGTCCCCGGGGGACCGGCGGGACGCCGTGGGGGGCGCCTCGGGCCCGGGGGCGCCGTGGCGGATCGTGCGCGCCACGCTCGGCGGGGGCCAGCCCAGCTCGGGGTCGGGCACGTCCGGCGGGGGCGAGGCCCGATGCGCGGAGGCCCTCTCGTTGGCCAGCGCCAGGGCCTCGTCGACCTGGCGGTCGAGCTTGTCGGCGTCCCCGGGGCGGGGGTCCCGCCGCGTCATTCCTCGTCAGCCCAACGCGCCGCCAGCGCCGCCGCCTTGCGGCTGGCGGCTGCCAGGGCCTCGGGTCCGCCGCCCTGCTGCGCGGCGGCATAGCCGACGAGGAACGTGGTCAGCGGCGCGGCCGGCCGGGCGACCCCGTGCGCGGCGTCCCGGGCCAGGTCGAGGAGGGCGGCGGTGTCGACATCGAGATCGATTCCGAGTTCCGCTTTGACTGCGGCAATCCATTCTTCCAGCACCCGCCCATGCTCCCTGATCCGCGCACGGGCTGTCGTGATGTCCTCCCAGGTGTCGCAGTCGAAGGACGCGGTGGCGTGCGAAATGTGGCGGAGGTTCAGCTCGGTGGTGAGCAGCCGCAGCGGCAGCCCGCCGAGGCCGCCGTGCTCGGCGGCGAGCAGGGCGATCTCACGCCGCAGCGGTTCGGCGCGGTAGGCGGCGACGAGGGGCTGCTCGCGCCCGTCCGGATCGATGAGCACGGCGCCGTCGGCCTGCCCGAGCCCGGCGAGCAGGGACCGCACGGTCTCCCCGGTGAGGAACGGCAGGTCGGCGGAGAGCAGGAGGACGACGGGGGCTGTGGTCCCCCGCACGCCCGCGTCGACGGCCGCGACCGGCCCGCCCCCGGGCGGCTCCTCCCGCGCCCACCGCACGGGCCGTACGGTGGGCCGGCGCGGCCCGACGACGACGGTCCGCCCGGCATCCCGGCACGCCCCCAGCACCCGGTCCAGCAGGGCCCGCCCGCCCACGCGCAGCGCGGGCTTGTCCACGCCGCCGAGCCGCCGGGCGGCGCCCCCGGCCAGGATCACCGCGTCATACGTCACCCCCCGAGTATGGCCGCTCCGGGGTGCCCTGCCCTAAAGCCCTCGCAGCAGCACCGAGGGCTGCTCGACGCAGTCCGCCACGTACCGCAGGAACCCGCCCGCCGTCCCGCCGTCGCACACCCGGTGGTCGAACGTGAACGACAGCTGCACGACATGGCGGACCGCCAGCTCGCCGTGGTGCACCCACGGCTTGGGGGCGATCCGCCCGACGCCGAGCATGGCCGCCTCGGGGTGGTTGATGATCGGGGTCGAGCCGTCGACCCCGAACACCCCGTAGTTGTTCAGCGTGAACGTGCCGCCCGTGAGGTCGGAGGGAGACAGCGTGCCCGCTCGCGCGGCCTCGGTCAGGCGCGCCATCTCGGTGGCCAGCCCCTCGACGCTGCGCGTATGGGCGTCGCGCACGACGGGGACGACGAGGCCGCGGTCCGTTTGCGCGGCGAACCCGAGGTGCACCTCGCCGAGCCGGACCACCTCGCGACGGTCCATGTCCACCGTGGCGTTCAGGTCGGGGAAGCGCGCGAGGGCCGCGGTGGAGATGCGGGCCAGCAGGGCGAGTACGGAGATCTTGGGGCCGCCGGTGGCGTTCATGGCGGTGCGGGCGGCGAGCAGTTCGGTCGCGTCGGCGTCCACCCAGCAGGTCGCGTCGGGGATCTCGCGGCGGCTGCGCGCGAGCTTGTCGGCCACGGCGCCCCGCACCCCGCGCAGCGGGGTGCGCTCCTCGTGCCTCTCTCGCCTCTCGCCGGCCGGCTCCGCCGTCCTGGGGACGGCCCGCTCGACGTCGGCGCGCAGGATCAGTCCCTCGGGGCCGGTGCCCACCAGCTGCCGCAGGTCGATGCCGTGCTGCCGGGCAAGCCGACGGACCAGGGGAGAGATCACCGGAAGGGGGCCCTCCGCGGTCTTGGCCGCCGCCTCTCCCTTGGCGGGACGCACCCGGCGCCGCCGCTCGGCGGGGGCTGCCGTGCCGTAGCCGACGAGCACATTGCCGGAGCCCTCGGCCTCGGCGGGACGACCGGCCCCGGCGGGACCGCTCACCGCATCCGGCTCGCCGGACACATCGGACGCACCGGAAGACGCCACGGTCAGCAGCGGCGCGCCCACCGGCAGCTCGGTGCCCTCCTCCCCGAAGCGCGCCGTCACCACCCCGGCATACGGGCACGGCACGTCCACCATGGCCTTCGCTGTCTCGACCTCCACGACCGGCTGGTCGACGGTGACGACGTCGCCGACCTGGACCAGCCAGCGCACGATCTCCGCCCCGGTGAGCCCCTCCCCCAGGTCGGGCAGCGTGAACTCCCGTACGACAGCCATCAGACCGCGCTCCCCTCGGTCCACTCCGACTCCCACTGCAGCCGGGCGACGGCGTCCAGCACCCGGTCCACGCCGGGCAGATGGTGCCGTTCGAGCATGGGCGGCGGATACGGGATGTCGAACCCGGCGACCCGCAGCACCGGTGCCTCCAGGTGGTGGAAGCACCGCTCGGTGACGCGGGCGGCGATCTCGCCGCCGGGCCCGCCGAAACCGGCGGCCTCGTGGACGACGACCGCACGGCCGGTGCGGCGCACGGAGGCGCACACGGTGTCGTCGTCGAAGGGGACGAGCGAGCGCAGGTCGATCACCTCGAGGTGCCGGCCCTCGGCCCGGGCCGCCTCGGCGGCTTCGAGGCACACCGCGACGGAGGGCCCGTACGAGATCAGCGTGGCGCTGGTGCCGGAAGCGCGGACCACCGCCTTCCCGATCGGCGGGACCTCGTCCGGGTGGTCGGCGTCCCAGTCGGCCTTGGACCAGTACAGCCGCTTGGGTTCGAGGAAGACGACGGGGTCGTCGGAGGCGATGGCGGCCCGCAGCAGCCCGTACGCGTCGGCGACGGTCGCCGGGGCGACGACCTGGAGGCCGGGCGTGGCCATGTAGTACGCCTCGGAGGAGTCGCTGTGGTGCTCGACGCCGCCGATGCCGCCCCCGTACGGCACGCGCACGGTGAGCGGCATCGGCACCGCGCCCCGGGTGCGGTTGCGCATGCGGGAGACATGGCTGACGAGCTGCTCGAAGGAGGGGTAGGCGAAGGCGTCGAACTGCATCTCGACGACGGGCCGCAGCCCGTACATGGCCATGCCGACGGCGGTGCCCAGGATGCCCGCCTCCGCCAGCGGCGTGTCCGTGCAGCGGTCGTCGCCGAACTCCTCGGCGAGCCCGCTGGTGATCCGGAAGACGCCGCCCAGGGTGCCGACGTCCTCACCGAGGACATGGACGGCCGGGTCGGCGGCCATGGCGTCGCGCAGCGCCCGGCCGAGGGCCTGGGCCATGGTGGCGGGCTTGCGGGCGGTGGCGGTGGTCATCGGTCCCCCTCGGCCTGTCCCGAGTCGGCTTCGGCGTCGAGCTCGGCCCGCAACTGCGCCGCCTGCTCCCGAAGTTGGCTGGTTTTATCCGCGTAGACGTGTTCGAAAAGCTCCAGGGGGTCGAGGACCGGGTCCTGGTGCATCCGGGCCCGAAGATCGGCGGCGAGTCCCTCCGCGGAGTCGCGCACGGCCTGGAGGCCGTCGTCGTCGAGCAGCCCGCGGTCCCGCAGGGTCGCTTCCAGCAGCCCTATCGGGTCATGTCGGCGCCACATCTCGACCTCGGCGTCGGAACGGTAGCGGGTGGCGTCGTCGGCGTTGGTGTGGGCGTCGACCCGATAGGTGACGGCCTCGACCAGGGTGGGGCCGCCACCGCCGCGGGCCCGGCGGACGGCCTCGCCGAGGACCTGGTGCACGGCGGCCGCGTCGTTGCCGTCGACGAGCCGGCCGGGCATCCCGTAGCCGACCGCCTTGTGGGCCAGGGAGGGGGCGGCGGTCTGCTTGGCGAGCGGGACGGAGATCGCGAAGCCGTTGTTCTGCACGAGGAAGACGACGGGGGCCTGCCAGACGGCCGCGAAGTTGAGCGCCTCGTGGAAGTCTCCCTCGCTGGTGCCGCCGTCGCCGACCAGGGCGAGCGCCACGACGTCGTCGCCCTTGAGGTGCGCGGCGTGGGCCAGGCCGACCGCGTGCGGCAGCTGGGTGGCCAGCGGGGTGCTCAGCGGGGCGACGCGGCGCTCCCGGGGGTCGTAGCCCGAGTGCCAGTCGCCGCGCAGCAGGGTGAGGGCTTGGACGGGGTCGATCCCGCGGACCACGGCGGCCAGGGTGTCGCGGTAGCTGGGGAAGAGCCAGTCGCGCTCCTCCAGCACCAGGCCGGCGGCCACCTGGCAGGCCTCCTGCCCGGTCGAGGACGGGTAGACGGCGAGCCGGCCCTGCCGGGTGAGGGCGGTGGCCTGCGCGTTGTAGCGGCGGCCGTGCACCAGCTCCCGGTGGAGCCTGGTCAGCAGCTCGGGGGGCAGGTCGTCGGCTGCGGGGGTGCCCAGCAGGCGGTATGGCTCGGGCTCTGGCAGCAGCGGTGCCGCGTCGGTACGGGGACGCCAGGCGGGCGGGGGAGTGGGCCGGTAGGAGCCGGACTGCTGTAGGACCGTCATGACACGACCTCCTGGGCGGGCAGACTGCTGGAGGGCACGCGCGCCATACGGCATCGCTCCCCCTACCGATTGTTCGGTCGACGACGCATTTTGGCTACAGACGACCCTAGCCTGTGGACAATCGGTTCTGCATCACATGAGATAAAGACAAGACGTCCATGAAGGGTAGGCGGGGCGGCATGCAGGGCGAACAGATGGCCAATGCGGACGGCAGTCCTCCCGCGCGGCCGCTGGACCCCATCGATCGCGACATTCTGCGGTTGCTCCGGACGGACGGCCGGGCCTCGATACGGTCCGTGGCCGAGCAGGTGCATGTCTCGCGCGCCAACGCCTATGCCCGGATCAACCGGCTCCTGGACGACGGGGTGATCCGGGGCTTCAGCGCCCGGGTGGACCAGGAGCGGGCCGGGCAGGGGGCATCCGCGTACATCACGCTGAAGATCGTGCAGAATTCCTGGCGCACCGTGCGCGAACAGCTCCGACTGCTGCCGGGAGCGGCCCACATCGCCCTGGTCAGCGGCGATTTCGACGTACTGCTGCTGGTACACACCGAGGACAACCGCTCGCTGCGCGAACTCGTCCTCACCCGGATCCAGGCGATTCCTGAGGTGCTGAGCACCCGCACCCTGCTGGTCTTCGAGGAAACGGACCTGGACCCGGAGGTCTAGTTCCCAGAGGTCCGGTCCCCGGAGGTCTGGTGTCCGGGGACGCGCAGGCCCGCGAAGGCCGTGCGGACCACGGCCTCGGCCACCTCGTCGGCCCCGGCGGCCCCACCCCGGCCGGGCCGGTACCACTCCACGATGGAGTTGATCATGCCGAAGAGGAGCCGGGTCGCCAGCCGCGCGTCCACGTCGGCGCGCAGATCACCGTCGGCGGCCGCCCGCTTGAGCAGGTCGGCGACCTCGTGGTCGAAGTCCCTCCGGCGCTCCATGGCCCACCGCTCGGTGTCCGTGTTGCCACGGACCCGCAGCAGCAGCGTGACGTAGGGCAGCTCCTCCATCAGTACCTCGGCGGTGCGCCGGACCACGTACTCCAGCCGCTCGATCGCCCGGCCGTCGCACGCACCCGGTTCCTGGAGGATGCCGAACAGTCCGTCGAGCGCACGGCTCGTGGCGCGCCGGAGCAGCTCTTCCTTGCCCTTGACGTGGTGGTAGATCGACGACTTGGAGATCCCCGCGGCATGGGACAGATGCTCCATGGAGGTGCCGTCGTACCCCCGCTCGTTGAACACCTCCACGGCGACCGCGAGCAGCGATTCGGGCGTATAGGTGTTGCGCTTGGCCATGGCCACGATTAGAGCAGCTTTCCTTCGGTGGCAGCACGCCGGATCAGGGCCTGGGAGGGGGCGTAGCGGCCGGTGGGGCAGGCGTCGTGGAGGTTCCTCAGGACATCGCGCACCCAGCCGGCGCCGAGCAGGGACCCCCAGTGCAGCGGGCCGCGCGGATAGTTGACGCCGGTGCGCATGGCGGTGTCGATGTCCCCGGCGCTCGCCACCCCGCGGGCGACGGCGTCCTCGGCGAAGTCCACGAGCATCGCGACGGTGCGAGCCACGATCATGCCGGGGAGGTCCCCCACGACGCTCACCTGCTTGCCGAGCGCCTGGAAGAGCCCCGTCGCGGCCGCGATGGCCTCCGGCGCCGCGGTCGCGGAGGGGGCGAGGGCGACGCGGGTGGCGGTGCGGTAGTCCAGCGCCAGGTCGAAGCGGATGCCGGGGGCGCTCGGGTCCGTGGTGGCGGAGGATCCGTCGGTCAGGGACAGCCGGGTGCCGTCGGGCAGCGCGAGGAAGCCCCCGGGCCCCGTCTCCGCCCCCGCTTCCGTCACGGGCTCGCGTGACAGGGCGATGCCCGCCTCCTCGATGAGGGGGACGAGCCCGGCGGCGGGGCCCAGGTCGCCATGGAGGGCGAGCTTCGCGGGGGCGCCGCACGGCTCGGCGGTGTGCGGGCGGGGGCGCGCGGCGCCGTCGGCGTGGTCGTACCAGCCGCGGCCCGTCTTGCGCCCGTGCAGCCCGGCGTCGACCAGGCGGCGCTGGGCGAGGGAGGGGGTGAACTTCGGGTCGTGGAACAGCGATTCCCAGACGGATCGGGTGACGGCCTCGTTCACGTCCTGGCCGATGAGGTCGGTCAGCTCGAAGGGGCCCATCCGGAAGCCGCCGGACTCGCGCAGCACGGCGTCGACGGTGGCGGGGTCGGCGCCGCCCTCCTCGTACACCCGGAAGGCCTCGGCGTAGAAGGGGCGGGCGATCCGGTTGACGATGAACCCGGGGCTATCGGCGCAGCGCACCGGGGTCTTGCCCCACGCGGCGACGGTGTCGTACGCGCGGTCGGCGGCGTCCTGGTCGGTGGCGAAGCCGCGGACGACCTCGACCAGCGGCAGCAGCGGGGCCGGGTTGAAGAAGTGGAGGCCGACGAGGCGGCCCGGGCGGCGCAGGGCGCCCGCGACGGCCGTGACGGAGAGGGAGGAGGTGTTGGTGGCGAGCAGACAGCGCTCGGAGACGACGGTTTCGAGGGCGGTGAACAGTTGCTGCTTGGCGCCCAGCTCCTCCAGGACGGCCTCGATGGCCAGCTCGGCCTCGGCCAGGTCCACCAGGTGGTCGACGGGGGCGAGCCGGCCGAGGGCGGCGTCGCGGTCGGCCGCGGTGAGCGCGCCCTTGGCGACCATCCGATCGAGGCGGGCGGCGATGGCGTCCGCGGCCTGGGCGGCGCGGCCGGGCGCGGCGTCATGGAGCCGCACCGGATGCCCGGCGACCAGCGCCACCTGGGCGATTCCCTGGCCCATGGTGCCGGTGCCGACGACGGCTACGGTGCTGGTGCGCGGGAGCCCACGGTCGCTCGCAGTCATGCCGCTGATCCTTTTCGACGAAGTTTTCCACAGGGCCGCCAGGCCCTCTTGTCCCGACCGATCGTTCGGTTAATCTAACTCTGTCGCCACTTCCAGCCCAGCTCAATCCCAGCTCGACGAGGAGTTGGTCAGCCGTGACCGCCGGACTCACCACAGACCAGTTGACGCAAGAGCACCGTCCCACCCTCGACCAGGCCCTGGAGGCGATTCGTACCCGCGCCTATTGGTCCCCGCACCCCGAGCATCCGAAGGCGTACGGCGGGGAGGGCCAGGGCGGGCGCCCGAGCCTGAGCGTCGCCGAGGGCCAGGCCGCCTTCGAGGCGCTGCGCGGCACGCGCCTGGAGCTGGACCAGCCGGGCACCGACGGCTGGGCGGGCTCCGAGGTCTCGCCGTACGGGGCCGAGATGGGCATGGAGTATCCGCATCCGGATATCGAGGTGCTGCTCCCGGCGATGCGTGCGGCGATGCCCGCCTGGCGGGATGCCGGGCCCGAGGCACGGGCCATGGTCTGCCTGGAGATCCTGGCCCGCATCAGCGCCCGCTCGCACGAGTTCGCGCAAGCCGTCATGCACACCAGCGGACAGGCGTACATGATGGCGTTCCAGGCGGGCGGCCCGCACGCCCAGGACCGCGGTCTGGAGGCGGTGGCGTACGCGTTCGCGGAGCAGACGCGCACGCCGGGGGCCGCCGACTGGTCCAAGCCGCAGGGCAAGCGCGATCCGCTGGAGCTGCGCAAGACCTTCACCGCGGTGCCGCGGGGCATCGCGCTGCTGATCGGCTGCAACACCTTCCCCACGTGGAACGGCTACCCGGGCCTGTTCGCCTCGCTCGCCACCGGTAATCCGGTGCTGGTCAAGCCGCACCCGCAGGCCGTGCTGCCGCTCGCGCTGACCGTCCAGGCCGCGCGCGAGGTGCTGCGGGAGGCGGGCTTCGACCCCAATCTGGTGGCGCTGGCGGCCGAACGGCCCGACGAGGGCATCGCCAAGGTCCTCGCCGTGCGCCCCGAGATCCGCATCATCGACTACACGGGCTCGACCGCCTTCGGCGACTGGCTGGAGACCCATGCCCGGCAGGCCCAGGTCTTCACGGAGAAGGCCGGGGTCAACACGGTCGTCATCGACTCCACCGACGACTACAAGGGCATGCTGGCCAATCTGGCCTTCTCCCTGTCCCTCTACAGCGGCCAGATGTGCACCACCCCGCAGAATCTGCTGATCCCCCGCGAGGGCATCGCCACCGACGCGGGCCCCAAGTCGTACGACGAGGTGGTGGCCGACCTGGCGGCGGCGGTCGACGGACTGCTGGGCGACGACGCGCGGGCGAGCGCGCTGCTCGGCGCGATCGTGGGCCCGAGGGTGCGGGAGCGGCTGGAGGCCGCACCCGGGCTCGGCGGGGTCGCGCTCGCCTCCCGCGCGGTGGCCCACCCCGACTTCCCCGACGCCACGGTGCGCACGCCGCTGATGGTGAAGGCGGACGGGGCGCGGAAGTTCTGGGAGGGGGCGGACGCGGACGCGCCCTATCTCTCCGAATGCTTCGGCCCGGTGTCCTTCGCCGTCGCGGTCGACTCAGCGGCTGACGCGGTCGCCCTGCTGCGCCGCACCACCCGGGACAAGGGCGCGATGACGGTCGGTGCGTACACGACGTCGCCCGAGGTGGAGCGGCTGATCGAGGAGGCGTGTCTGGAGGAGTGCGCCCAGCTGTCGCTGAACCTGACCGGCGGGGTGTATGTGAACCAGACCGCGGCCTTCTCGGACTTCCACGGCTCGGGCGGCAACCCGTCGGCCAACGCCGCGCTGTGCGACGGGGCGTTCGTGGCGAGCCGCTTCCGCACGGTGGAGGTGCGGCGCCCGGCCTGATCAGGACATGGGTGGTCCTCCCCAGTGGAACAGGGCCATGGCCACGCTGGTGGCCAGGTTGTAGCTGGACACCTGTGGCCGCATGGGGAGGGCCACCAGCCGGGTGGCCCGCTTGCGCAGCTCCGGTGAGAGCCCGTGCCGCTCGGAGCCGAACGCCAGCAGGGCGTCATCGGGGATGGCCAGGGACCGGATGTCCTCCCCCTCCGCGTCCAGGGCGTACAGCGGCCCGGGCGGGAGGGCGTCGTCCGGCAGCCGTTCGACCGCGGTGGCGAAGTGGAGGCCCGCGCCCGAGCGCACGGCGTTCGGGTGCCAGGGGTCGATGTCCCCGGTGGTGACCACCCCCGTGGCCCCGAACCCGGCGGCGAGCCGGACCACGGCGCCGACGTTCCCGAGGTTGCGGGGGTTGTCCAGGACGACGACCGGTGCGGGCCTCGGCTGCCGCGCCAGGGCGTCCAGGTTCCCCTGCCGCCCGCGCCTGACCGCCAGCGCGGCGACGCGGGTGGGATGCACCCGGGGGACGAGGGCGCGCAGGGCCTCGTCCCCCACCTCCACCAGGAGATCCGCGATCACCTCGGTGAGATCACCGGCCAGCTCCGCCGCCAGCGCCACCGCGGCGGCCTTGTCGCCGGTGACCGCGACCCGCACCTCGGCGCCGAAGCGGAGCGCATGCTTCAGCGCATGGAAGCCGTCGAGCAGCACGGTCTCGGGGGCCGTCTCGCGCCACTGCCGCACGGCGTGCGCGGCCTGGTCCTCAGTCATTTCCTCAGCGTACGGCGGCCACGGCCGTGACCAGGCGGGTCCACCGGCAGTCGGTGGGCAGCTCAGCCGGTGAGCGAGGGGGCGGCGGGCTCCTCGTCGTCCTCCCCCGCCGGCTCTTCAACGGTGCGCGCGGCCAGCCGGTCGCGGGCCCGGGTCACCTTCCGGCCGGTCCAGAGCAGGAACGCGGTCGGCAGGAACACCGAATCCGCGGCGATGGCGGCGAGCGAGAAGAAGGGCAGGCCGAGCGCGACGGCGATACCGATGTGCTCCAGCATCAGCAGCACCAGCATGACGTTCTTGGCCCGGCGGTTCAGCAGGGTGAAGGGGAAGGCGACCTGCACGACGACCGTGCCGTAGGTCAGCAGCATCACCAGGGTGCCGCTGCTCGCGAGCGCGTCGGCCAGGGACGGCCAGGGCGAGAAGTAGTCCAGGTGCAGCGGGTAGTAGAGGGCGGTGCCGTCCTGCCAGCGCGTTCCCTGGACCTTGTACCAGCCGGCCGAGGCGTAGAGCAGGCACACCTCGCCCATGATCACCACCAGTGCGCCGTTGTGCGCCAGGTTGGCGAGCATGTCCAGGACGGTGCGTGGTTCCCCCGGTGCGTAACGGCGCGCGAGCCACCAGCCGCCCTGGACGAGCCACAGCCCCCACAGGACCGTCGCCCAGCCCAGCCCGGGGAGCGGACCGTCGGCGACCGGGGACAGACCGGCGTCGGTGAACAGCTGGATCCAGGCCAGGGCGAGCCCCAGGACGGCCCACAGCACGATTCCGGTCGTATCGCGCGGCGACTCCTGCCCGGCCCCGTCCCCGTCGCCGTCCTCCGGACGGCGGGCGGCGCGGCGGGCGTCGAGCGACCAGACCTGGCCGCACCGGGTGAGCACCAGGTAGAGCGACATCAGATGGATGAGGTTGTCGCCGCCGTCGCCGATGAAGATGGAGCGGTTCTGCAGCGACAGCACGCCGAGCATGAACAGCACCGACATGGTGCGGGTGCGCCAGCCGAGCAGGAGCAGCAGGGCCGAGACGAGGGCGACGGCATAGACGGTCTCGAACCACAGGCCGCTGTCGGACCACATGAGCGCGGTGAAGGCGTGGTTGCCGTCGATCAGCCGCCGGGCCATGTCCCAGCTCCAGGGGCCGTCGGGGCCGTACAGCTCCCGGCGGTGGGGCCATTCGCGGAGCAGGAAGAGCAGCCAGGTGAAGGAGAAGCCGATGCGCACCACGGCCGTCTGGTAGGGGCCGAGCGCGGATCCGGTGACGCGGGCGTGGCCGCGCGCCAGGGAAGCCCGAACAGCGGATATGGCAGCGGATACGGCGGATGTCTTCACCGGCGCGTCCCCTCCGGGAGGTCGGCCTCGGTCACCGTCCACCAGGGCAGGGTCCGGTAGAACGTCTTGGTGTCGGTCTTCTCGTCGCTCCACGGCGGCGCGGCCAGCTGCGTGGTCGCGGACCGCACCTGGACGCGCTGCACCGTGCCGCCGTCCGGCTTCGGGCCCAGGCGGAGCATGACGATCCGGCGTATGTACTGCTCGGAGAGGCTGCCGCGGGTGCCGCCCGGCCGTTCCCGCGCGTCGTGCGAGCCGACGTAGAACTCCCAGGCGCGGCGCAGTTCGTTCTGCTGGGTGTGGCTGGGCAGCGGGTTGTGGTGGATCGCGGCACCGTCCTGGGCGGAGAGGCTGGTCCAGCCGGTGGTCGTGAGGCCGCCCTCGGGGGTGCGGATCTCGGCCCGGGCCTCCACGGCGATGTCCTGCTGGAGCGGATTGGGCGCGAAGAGCTTCCAGTTCCGCTCGAATTCCGGGTAGGTGTAGTCGTCCACCGCCGCGCCGTGCCGCTTGCTGACCGTGTTGGGCGGCGCGATGCTCAGGAACGCCATCCCGAGGTGAAGGGCCGCGGCGACCGCGACGGCGGCGACCGCCACCGCGACGATCAGCTGTGCCGGAGTGGAGAGCGCGGCGAGCCGTTCCGCCGCCTCGTCGTCCGGCTCCGTTACCGCCATGCCCCGCCCCACTCCCGATGGTCCAGGTCCTCGCCCCCGGCCCGGACGGCTGCGCGCCCACGGCCCCCGCGGGGTGCCCCCACGCCCGCACGGTACCGATGCGGCCCACGGGGCACAGCACCCTCGGCGTTATCCACAGGCTTGACACCCTACGTTCCCCCGACACACCATTGAACCGAACGATCGGTCGGTCGGTTGGCTGCCGCGCTGGTCGGCGGGACGGACGGCGGCGACGGATGGCGAAGGGGCTTCGCATGACGACGATGGCGGCGGATGCCGGGGCGGGCGCGTACGAGGCGGTGTTCGACGCCGCCCTGGCCGCGGACGAGCGCATCGAGCCGCGCGACTGGATGCCCGGCGACTACCGGGCGTCCCTGGTCCGGCAGATCGCCCAGCACGCCCACTCCGAGATCATCGGCATGCTGCCCGAGGCCAACTGGATCAGCCGCGCCCCCTCGCTGCGGCGCAAGGCGATCCTGATGGCCAAGGTCCAGGACGAGGCGGGCCACGGCCTGTACCTCTAC
Organism: Streptomyces sp. NPDC021212; assembly: GCF_044332925.1. Taxonomy (NCBI): domain Bacteria; kingdom Bacillati; phylum Actinomycetota; class Actinomycetes; order Kitasatosporales; family Streptomycetaceae; genus Streptomyces; species Streptomyces sp. NPDC021212. Next base: position 388,518 of record NZ_JBIRPZ010000004.1, on the reverse strand, counting down.
AGCGCGGCGGAAACCCTGGGCGTCGGCCGGGACGAGCTGCTCGACAAGCTCCACTCGGGCCGCCAGAAATACTCGTCGATCTTCAACTACCCGACGCTGACCTGGGCCGACGTGGGCGCCATCGGCTGGCTCGTGGACGGCGCGGCGATCACCAACCAGGTCCCGCTGTGCCGCTGCTCCTACGGGCCGTACGCCCGCGCGATGGTCCGGATCTGCAAGGAGGAGTCCTTCCACCAGCGCCAGGGATACGAGCTGCTGCTGACCCTGAGCCGGGGCACCGAGGCCCAGCACGCCATGGCCCAGGACGCGGTGGACCGCTGGTGGTGGCCGTCGCTGATGATGTTCGGCCCGCCCGACGACGCGTCGGCGCACTCCGCCCAGTCGATGGCCTGGAAGATCAAGCGGCATTCCAACGACGAGCTGCGCCAGCGCTTCGTCGACATCTGCGTCCCCCAGGCCGAATCCCTCGGCCTCACCCTCCCCGACCCCGATCTGAAGTGGAACGAGGAGCGGGGACACCACGACTTCGGCCCCATCGACTGGGACGAGTTCGGCGAGGTGCTGCGGGGAAACGGGCCGTGCGGCGCCCAGCGGATCTCCCAGCGGCGCCGGGCCCATGAGGAAGGCGCCTGGGTGCGCGAGGCGGCCGCGGCGTACGCGGCCAAGCACGGGAAGGCACAGGCATGAGCGGTGACGGAAACGGCGCATGGCCGCTGTGGGAGGTGTTCGTCCGCGGCAGGCGCGGCCTCGCGCACACCCACGCCGGATCCCTGCACGCCCCGGACGCGGAGATGGCGCTGCGCAACGCCCGCGACCTGTACACCCGCCGCTCGGAGGGCGTCTCGCTCTGGGTGGTGCCCTCCGCGTCGATCACCGCCTCCTCGCCCGAGGAGAAGGACCCGTTCTTCGAGCCCGCCGCCGACAAGCCCTACCGGCACCCCACGTTCTACGACATCCCGGAGGGGGTGCGGCACCTGTGACCGCGGCCCTCGCCCTGGGCGACGACGCGCTGGTGCTCTCCCACCGGCTGGGGGAGTGGGCGGGCCACGCCCCCGTGCTGGAGGAGGAGGTCGCGCTGGCCAACATCGCCCTCGACCTGCTCGGCCAGGCCCGGGTGCTGCTCTCCCTCGTCGGCGACGAGGACGAGCTGGCCTATCTGCGCGAGGAGCGGGCGTTCCGCAACGTCCAGCTGGTCGAGCAGCCGAACGGGGACTTCGCCCACACCATCGCCCGCCAGCTCTACTTCTCCACCTACCAGGAGCTGTTGTACGAGGAGCTGGCGCGCGGCGACGGCCCCTTCGCGCCGCTGGCCGCCAAGGCGGTCAAGGAGGTCGCCTACCACCGCGATCACGCCGAGCACTGGACGCTGCGGCTCGGCGACGGCACCGAGGAGAGCCATCGGCGGATGCGCCGCGGGGTGGACGCGCTGTGGCGGTTCACCGGCGAGCTGTTCGAGCCGGTCGAGGGGTGCGACGTGGAGTGGTCGGCGCTGGGCGCCGCATGGCTGGACCGCGTCACCGCCGTCCTCGACCGGGCCACGCTGAGCCTGCCCGAGGGACCGCGGCGCGGCGCCTGGGCGGCCGGGGCCGGGCGCCAGGGCATCCACACCGAGCCGTTCGGCCCGATGCTCGCGCAGATGCAGCATCTGCACCGCAGCCACCCGGGGGCGGCATGGTGACCCCCACGCCCCACGCCCCCACCGCGCTCGAAGAGGAGCTGCGGCGGCTGGCCGGAGCCGTGCCGGATCCGGAGCTGCCGATGGTGTCCCTGGCCGAGCTGGGCGTGCTGCGCGGGCTGCGGGTCCTGGCACCGGGCCGGGTCGAGGTCGAGCTGACCCCCACCTACACCGGCTGCCCCGCGCTGGAGACGATGGCCGCCGACATCGAGCGGGTGCTGCACGACCGCGGCGTGGCGGAGGTCGACGTCCGCACGGTGCTCGCCCCGCCCTGGACGACGGACGCGATCAGCGCCGAGGGCCGCCGCAAGCTCGCGGAGTCCGGCATCGCGCCGCCCGCCCCACGGGCCGCCGCGGCGGGCGGTCCGGTCCCCGTCGACCTGACGGTGCGCTGCCCGCACTGCGGCTCGACCGACACCGCGCTGCTGAGCCGCTTCTCCTCCACCGCGTGCAAGGCGCTGCGCCGCTGCGAGACCTGCCGCGAACCGTTCGACCACTTCAAGGAGTTGTGATGGCCGCGGAAGCGGTGCCCGTCGCCGCGCCCCACCACGGCGCGTTCCATCCGCTGCGGGTGGCGGCCGTCGATCCGCTCACCGATGACGCGGTGGCCGTCACCCTCCGGGTGCCGCCCGCGCTGCGCGAGACGTTCCGCTTCGTCCCCGGGCAGCACATCGCGGTGCGGCGGTTCACGGACGGCGCGGAGATCCGGCGTACGTATTCGATCTGCACCCCTGCCGCGGGCCCGGAAGGCCCCGAGCTGCTGCGGGTAGGGGTGCGGCTGGTCGAGGGCGGCGCGTTCTCCACGTACGCCCTCAAGGAGCTGGCGGTCGGGGAGGTGGTGGAGGTGATGGCCCCGGCCGGCCGGTTCGTGCTCGACCCCCGGCCCGGCCACTTCGCCGCGGTCGTCGGCGGCAGCGGCATCACGCCCGTGCTGTCCATCGCCGCCACCCTGCTGGAGCGGCAGCCCGAAGCCCGCTTCTGTCTGATCCGCAGCGACCGCACCGCCGCCTCCACGATGTTCCTGGAGGAGGTCGCCGACCTCAAGGACCGCTGGCCCGACCGGTTCCAGCTGGTGTGCGCCCTCTCCCGGGAGGAGCAGCAGACCGGGCTGGTGTCCGGGCGGCTGGATCAGGAGCGGCTGACCGGGCTGCTGCCCTCGCTGCTTCCGGTGCGTTCGGTGGACGGCTGGTTCCTGTGCGGCCCCTACGGGCTGGTGCGCGCCGCCGAGCGGGCGCTGCGTGGGCTCGGGGTGCCCCGCGGCCGGGTCCATCAGGAGATCTTCCATGTGGCGGCGGAGCCCGGCGAGGGCGTCTCCCCCACGCCGCGCCCGGCCGCCGCGCCCTCGCACAGCACGGTCACGGCGACCCTGGACGGCCGGTCGGGCAGCTGGCCGGTGCGGGACGGGGAGCCGCTGCTGGAGACCGTGCTGCGCAATCGCGCGGACGCGCCGTACGCCTGCAAGGGCGGGGTGTGCGGGACCTGCCGGGCGTTCCTGGTCTCCGGGGAGGTGCGGATGGACCGGAACTTCGCGCTGGAGCCTGACGAGGTGGAGGCGGGCTATGTGCTGTCCTGCCAGTCCCATCCGGTCGGCGAGCGGGTGGAGCTGGACTTCGACCGCTGACCGGCCGAGCCGCCGCCTTCCCTTCTTTTAGAACCTGTTCTATCTTGACGGGCCGTCAGACGAAGCTCAGGCGGCGCGGGAGGACGGACAGTGGACTTCACCTTCACCGAGGAGCAACAGGCGGCCGTCGAGGCGGCGAAGGCCGTCTTCTCCTCCACCACCCCGGACAGCGTGCCCAGCCCCGCCCTCACCCCCGGCGCCGTCGCCGACGACATCGACCGCGCGCTGTGGCGCAGGCTCGCCGACGCCGATCTGCTCGGGCTGACCCTCGACCAGCGCCACGGCGGCTCCGGACTCGACCCGCTCGCCCTGTGCCTGGTGCTGCGCGAGTCCGCGAAGGTGCTGGCCCGGGTGCCCCTGCTGGAGACCGCCGCGGCCGCCCTCGCCGTGCAGCGGTACGGCGCCCCCGAGCTGTGCGCCGCCGTGCTGCCCCGGACCGCCGACGGCGACCTCGTGCTCACCGTGGCCGCCGCAGGACGCACCGGCCACGGCCCGGCCGAACTCGCCGTCCAGGCACGGCAGGACGGCGGCGACTGGGTACTGGACGGTGTGCAGACCGCCGTCCCCTGGGCCGCCGACGCCGATCACCTGCTGATCCCGGCCCACACCGGCGCGGGCCGGGCGCTCCTGGCCCTGATCCCCCGCGACCGGGCGGGTGTCGGCCTGGACGGGCAGGTGTCCACCAGCGGCGAGCGGCTGGCCGAGGTCCGGCTGGACGGCGTGCGGGCGGCAGGCCACGAGATGCTGGACGCGGCCGGCGCCTGGGACTGGCTGCGCGCGCTGCTCACCACCGGCACCTGCGCGCTGGCGCTGGGCGTGGGCATGGCGGTGCTCGACCTGACCAGCTCGTACACGTCCACGCGCGAGCAGTTCGGCCATCCGCTCGCCACGTTCCAGGCGGTCGCCGTCCAGACCGCCGACCGGTACATCGATCTGCGGGCCATGGAGGCCACGCTCTGGCAGGCCGCCTGGCGGCTCTCCCGGGACGAGAAGGGCCCGGACGAGAAGGGCCCGGACGCGGCGGCGAACGGGGCGCTGCCGATCGCCGGGGACGTGGCGGTCGCCAAGATGTGGGCCGCCGACGGCGTACGCCGGGTCGTCCAGACCGCCCAGCATCTGCACGGCGGCTTCGGCGCGGTCACCGACTATCCGCTGCACCGCTATCACGCCTGGGCCAAGCAGCTGGAGCTGTCCCTGGGCCCGGCCGCCGCCCACGAGGAGGAGCTGGGCGAACTCCTCGCCGCTCATCCCCTCGCCTGAGGCCGCTCGCCAGGCCCTGCCCGGCGGATCGGACCTAGTGCCGCGTCAGCCAAGGTTCACCCCGCTCGCCGCCCTGGCACGGCCATCTGCGGCGTTGCCGAATCGACCGAGTAGGCCCACTACGAGGCCGATTCGGCGCCTTGCATCTGACCGCACCAGGACGCCTCGCTACCGGGCAAACCTTGACTGAGGGCACTAGAGCACGAACGCGCCGTCGGCCGTGCCGTCCTGGCCGCCGACCATCGGGCGGCCGGCCGCGTCCCAGGCGAGCATCCCGCCGTCCACGTTCACCGCGTCCAGCCCCTGGGCGACCAGATACTGCGTCACCTGCGCGGACCGCCCGCCGACCCGGCACATCACATGCACCCGGCGCCCCTCGCCGGCCGACTCGGTCAGCTCACCGAACCGGGCGACGACCTGGCCCATCGGAATGTGAAGGGCGCCCTCGACATGCCCGGCCGCCCACTCGTCGTCCTCCCGGACGTCCAGCAGAAAGCCATCGGCCGGTACCGCCGCGGCCTCCACCTGGGGAAGCTGAGCAAACTGCATCACACACACCTCTCACATGACATCGGCAGACCGTCAAAACCTACTACCGCACCAGCTCCGCGAGCCGGGCCTCCTTCTCGGAGACCTGGGCGATCAGCTGCTCGGCGATCTCGTCCAGCAGCCGGTCCGGGTCCTCCGGCGCCATCTTGATCATCGCGCCGATCGCGCTCGACTCCAGCTCCGCGGCGACCTGGGCCAGCATCTCCTTGCGCTCGGCCAGCCACTCCAGCCGGGCGTACAGCTCCTCGCTGCGGCTCGCCCGCCGCTCGGGCGGCGGCGGGCCGGCCTCCCACTCCTCGGCCAGCGCCCGCAGCGCAGCCTCGTCCCCTGCCGCGTACGCCGCGTTGACGCGCACGATGAACTCACCGCGCCGCTCCCGCTCGGCCTCCTCCTCGGCCAGGTCCGGATGGGCCTTGCGGGCCAGGTCCCGGTAGACGCGGCGGGCCTCCTCGCTCGGCCGCACCCGCGGCGGCGGCTGCACCGGCTGCTCGGTGAGCATCGCGGACGCCTCCGGCGACAGACCCTCCGAGTCGATCCAGCCGTGGAACAGCTCCTCCACGCCGGGCATCGGCTGCACCAGTCCGCGCGCCTCGCGGGCCTTCCGCTGGTCCTCCGGATCGCCGGTGCGCGCCGCGACCGCCTCGGCGATCAACGCGTCCAGCTCGTCCAGGCGCGAGTACATCGGCCCGAGCCGCTGATGGTGCAGCCGGGAGAAGTTCTCCACCTCGACCCGGAAGGTCTCCACCGCGATCTCGAACTCGATCAGCGCCTGCTCGGCCGCCCGCACCGCCCGCTCAAGACGTTCGGCGGCCCGCGCCTCCTCCTCGGATCGCGCCGCTTCCTCGGATCGTGCCTCCTCGGACGGTGCCTGCTCGGACTGGGCCTCGGCCGGCGCCTGAGATTCCTCCTGTGGCTCCGCCTCGGGCACCGCCCGCTGTGCCTGCTGCTGCGCTTCCCGGTTCGTCACCCGCTCAGCCTACGTGGGGCGTCCCCCGGTGCCCGAGCCTCACACCCCCGTCTCGGCCGCTATCCGCCCGGCACGCACCGCGGCCAGCAGTTCCGCGTGATCGGCCTCCGTACGGTCCGCGTACGCCACCGCGAAGTCGGCCATCGCCTCGTCCAGCTCCTCCCCCTTGCCGCAGTACCCGGCGAGCAGCCGCGGATCCGCGGTGTGCGCATGCGCCCGCGCCAGCAGCGCTCCCGTCATCCGCCCGTAGTCGTCCATCTGGTCGGCGGCCAGCGCCGCCGGGTCCACGCTCCCCTTGCGGTTGCGGAACTGCCGTACCTGGTACGGCCGCCCGAACACCGTCGCCCAGCCCAGCAGGATGTCGCTCACGACCTGTATCCGCTTCTGGCCGAGCACCACCCGCCGCCCCTCGTGGACGACGTCGGGTATCTCGAAACCGGCCCGCCCCAGATGCGGCAGCAACGCGGACGGCCGGGCCTCCTTCACCTGCAGCACCAGCGGCTCGCCCCGGTGATCGAGCAGCAGCACCACATACGAACGCGTCCCCACGCTGCCCGTGCCCACGACCCGGAACGCCACGTCGTGCACCTCGTACCGGGCGAGCAGGGGCAGCCGGTCCTCGGGCAGCGTCCCCAGATAGTCGCCGAGCGCCGCCGCGACCGCCTCCGCCTCGGCGTCCGGCACCCGCCGCAGCACCGGCGGCGCGTCCACGAAGCGCCGGGCCACGGGCCGGCCCGCGGAGCCGCCGTCACCCGGCACCGCCTCCGTGGCCTTGGCGGCGAAGCGCGCGCTCGTGTTCCGCCGGGCCTTCTCGGCGACCCGCTCCAGCGTGCCCGCCAGGTCCCGGGCATCGGTGTGCGAGACCAGTTCCTCGTCCGCGATCGCGTTCCACGCGTCGGTGGCCGGCAGCTTGGCGAGCAGCCGCACCGTGCGCCGGTAGGCGCCCGCCGCGTCGCGCGCCGCCGACCGGCAGGTGTCCTCGTCGGCTCCGGCCTCCCGCCCGGCCAGCACCAGCGAGGCCGCGAGCCGCTTCACATCCCACTCCCACGGACCGTGGACGGTCTCGTCGAAGTCGTTCAGGTCGATGACCAGACCGCCGCGCGGGTCCCCGTAGAGCCCGAAGTTGGCGGCGTGCGCGTCACCGCAGAGCTGTGCGCCGACGCCGGTGACCGGGGTGCCCGCGAGGTCGTGCGCCATCAGCCCGGCCGAGCCTCGGAGGAAGGAGAAGGGGGTCGCGATCATCCGCCCCACCCGGATCGGCGTCAGCTCCGGCAGCCGCCCGGCGTTGGACAGCTCGACCGCCGCCACCGCGTCCGGCCGCCCGGGACCGGGCGACGGCAGCACGGCGTGCGCCGACCGCGGCACCCGCTTCCGCAGCGCCTTCCCCTGCTGCTTGGGAGAGGGTCCCTCCCCGCGCCAGGCGGCGAACCCCGGGACCTGGGGCAGCCGCCTGGCCGCCCCGCCCACACCCGTGCCGTCAGCCATTACGCCCCCCGCTTCGTCCTCGCCCGTCACCGGCCCCGCCGACGGCACCGGCGCCATCGACCGACCAGCACCGTACCCCCGATCGCCCACGTCCCGTCAGGGCCTGTGGAAAACTCCGGTGATCCCGACGAAGCCCCTGCTCAGGACCGGAACTGCTCCGGGCAGCCCTCGCCTTCGGGCAGATGGTCCTCGGCCCACCGCCCGAGTTCCTTCAGCGCGGGCTCCAGCGCCTTCCCCGCCTCCGTCAGCCGGTAGGCCACCCGCAACGGAGGCCCGGCGTCCACTTCTCGGACCACCAGCCCCGCCGCCGCCAGCTCGGTGAGCCGGTCCGACAGCATCCGCTCGCTGATCCCCGGGATGGCCCGCCGCAAGTCGGCGAAGTACGCCGCCTGCTCCGTCAGAACGGCCACGATCAGCCCGGTCCATCTCTTCCCGAACAGCTCGAAGACCCGGGTCATCGTGCCGTCGACCCGCTTGCACACCTGCTCGTTGTGGACCTCGGGCCCGCCTCCGTCCGCCATGGAATACACGATACTGCGTTCTCGTTGGGTGCTGTAGAAAAGTAAGCTACTGTGCCAATCGCAGGTACGTAGAAAACCACCGCTCCTTACGGGAGCGTCTTGTTCACGGAGGCACTTCCATGCCCACGCTCCTTCACCTCGACACGTCCGTCTTCCCCGGCGAAGCCTCCGCTTCCCGCGCGGTGACCGCCACCTTCCGCAAGGAGTGGGAGGCGCAGCACCCGAACGGCACGGTCATCTACCGCGACCTGGCCGCCGAGCCGCTGCCGCACCTGGACGGCCTCGCCGCCCAGGCCGGGTTCATCCCCACCGAGAGCCACACCCCCGAGCAGCAGGCCGCCTTCGCGCTGCGCGACACCCTGGCCGGTGAGCTGGAGCGGGCCGACGTGGTCCTCATAGGCGCCCCGATGTACAACTTCACGATCCCCTCCACCCTCAAGGCGTGGCTGGACCACGTGATCATCATGGGCCGCACCTCCGGCGCCGAGCAGACCACCACCTCGGGCACCCCGACGATCGTCGTCGCCAGCCGGGGCGGCGGCTACGGCCCGGGCACGCCGCGGGAGAGCTTCGAGTTCGTCACGAACTACCTGGAGAAGGCGCTGAGCGGCGGGCTCAACCTCGATGTCGAGTTCGTTGTGCCGGAGCTCACTCTGGCCCACAGCAACCCGGCGATGGCCGACCTGATCGACCTCGCCGACGCCTCCAAGGCGAAGGCCCACGAGGAGGCCTCCTCGAAGGCCAAGGAGCTCGCCACCCGCTTCGCCGCCTGATCCCGGGCCCGGCAGCGGAACGCGGGGCCGTCCCCCACCCGGGGAGGCCCCGCTTCCGTTTGTCCGGTCGGAGTCCCGGCGGATGTCCGGGCGGAGACGGTGAAAGCCGCTCCGGACCGGGCCGGCGACGACTGATGTGGATCAAGTCGAACTGGCAGTGGATCAAGCCGAACTCGAGCCGGACGAGAGTCGGAACGGGAGCCGGACACGAGCCGGCCCCGAGGCGAGACCGACCCGCACCGCCACACACGCGAAACGGGCCCCTCCGAGCGACTTTCGTCACTCCGGAGAGGCCCGCTCCGACTGGTGCGCGAGGGGGGAGTTGAACCCCCACGCCCTTTCGGGCACTGGAACCTGAATCCAGCGCGTCTGCCTATTCCGCCACCCGCGCATGGGTGCTGCCTTCCGGTCACCGCCTGTTCCCCGGGCTTTTCACCCCGGTTCCCTGCGGCGCCTTCCGACATCCAGAACACTAGCACGCTGGGCAGGGTGGATTCACACTCGTTGTCGAGCCCCCGCCCGGAGGGGCTCCGTCGCGGTTGCGGGACACTGTCCAGAGGGCACCTCTACGATCCTGTGAGAGGTGACACTGCTCCGCAGGGCCAGGAAGGGGAACCACCCGATTTCCCGACGCGTGGATACGATCAGTAAGCAGTACCAGGACGACACTGAGCACGACTGAGGAAGGAGGTGCCCCGTGGGAGTACTGAAGCGCTTCGAGCAGCGTCTCGAGGGACTCGTGAACGGCACCTTCGCCAAGGTGTTCAAGTCGGAGGTCCAGCCGGTCGAGATCGCGGGCGCGCTCCAGCGTGAGTGCGACAACAACGCGACCATCTGGAACCGGGACCGGACTGTCGTCCCCAACGACTTCATCGTCGAGCTGAGCACCGGCGACTACGAGCGGCTCGCGCCCTACTCCGGGCAGCTCGGCGACGAGCTGTCCGGCATGGTCCGCGACTACGCCAAGCAGCAGCGGTACACCTTCATGGGGGGCGTCAAGGTCCACCTGGAGAAGGCCGACGACCTCGACACCGGCCTGTACCGGGTGCGCAGCCGGACGCTCGCCTCCAGCGAGTCCCAGAGCCCGGCCGCCCAGCAGGCACCGGCCCGCGGCGGGGCACCGCAGCAGCGGCCCGGCGGCTACGGCCAGCCCGCGGGTGCGCCGCCCATGCCCAGCGCCCCTCCGGGCGCCCGCCCCGCGGCCCGGAGCGGCGGCGCGGGGGTCGGCCCGCAGCCGCAGGTCCAGACCCGGCGCTGGATTGAGATCAATGGCACTCGCCACCAGATCTCCCGGTCCACCCTGGTTCTGGGCCGCAGCACCGACGCTGACGTGCGCATTGACGATCCCGGTGTCTCCCGCAGGCACTGCGAAATCCGGGTCGGAACACCGCCGACGGTCCAGGATCTGGGGTCGACGAACGGCATCGTGGTGGACGGACAGCACACCACCCGCGCTACGCTCCGCGACGGCTCACGGATCGTCGTGGGCAGCACCACCATCGTTTACCGGCAAGCCGAAGGGTGAAGCGGGGGCAATGTCAGAGCTGACCCTCACGGTCATGCGGTTGGGTTTCCTCGCCGTACTGTGGCTGTTCGTCATCGTGGCCGTTCAGGTCATCCGTAGCGACCTGTTCGGGACTCGCGTGACGCAGCGCGGTTCGGCGCGCCGTGGCGCCCCCGACCGGCCGCAGCAGCAACAGCGGCAGCAACAGCAGGCCGCACCGCCCCAGCAGCGCCAGCAGCCGTCCGGCCGCGGCCGCCGTGGGGCCCCCACCAAGCTGGTGGTCTCCGAAGGCACGCTGACCGGCACCACGGTCGCGCTCCAGGGACAGACCATCACTCTCGGTCGTGCGCACGATTCAACAATCGTGCTGGACGACGACTACGCCTCCAGCCGGCATGCCAGGATCTACCCGGACCGTGACGGCCAGTGGATCGTCGAGGACCTCGGCTCCACCAACGGCACCTATCTCGACCGGAACCGGCTCACCACACCGACACCGATTCCGCTGGGTGCACCGATCCGCATCGGCAAGACCGTCATCGAGCTGCGGAAGTAGTAGGACCATGACGACCGGAGGGTGGGCAGCGTGGTTGGCAAGGGGCTGTACCCGGAGCCGACGGGCGAGGTGCGCATGAGTCTGTCACTGCGTTTCGCCGCCGGGTCCCACAAGGGCATGATCCGGGAGGGCAACGAGGACTCCGGCTATGCCGGCCCCCGGCTGCTCGCCATCGCCGACGGCATGGGTGGCCAGGCCGCCGGCGAGGTCGCCAGCTCCGAGGTGATCTCCACCCTGGTCCAGCTCGACGACGACGTCCCCGGCTCGGACATCCTGACCTCCCTGGGCACCGCCGTGCAGCGGGCCAACGACCAACTGCGGGTCATGGTCGAGGAGGACCCCCAGCTGGAGGGCATGGGCACCACGCTCACCGCCCTGCTCTGGACCGGCCAGCGGCTCGGCCTCGTGCACGTCGGCGATTCGCGCGCGTATCTGCTGCGCGACGGCGTGCTGACCCAGATCACCCAGGACCACACCTGGGTGCAGCGGCTCGTCGACGAGGGCCGCATCACCGAGGAGGAGGCGGGCACCCACCCGCAGCGCTCCCTGCTGATGCGCGCACTGGGCAGCGGCGACCACGTCGAGCCCGATCTGTCCATCCGTGAGGTCAGGGCCGGCGACCGCTACCTGATCTGCTCGGACGGCCTGTCCGGCGTCGTGAGCCACCAGACCCTCGAGGACACCCTCGCCAGCTACCAGGGACCGCACGAGACGGTGCAGGAGCTGATCCAGCTCGCGCTGCGCGGCGGCGGCCCCGACAACATCACGTGCATCGTGGCCGACGTCCTCGACGTGGACGGCGGCGACACCCTGGCGGGCCAGCTCAACGACACCCCGGTGATCGTGGGCGCGGTGGCCGAGAACCAGGTCCCCCTCGGGGACGGCGGCGCCGGCAACACCCCGGCGGGCCGCGCCGCCGAGCTGGGGCGGAACCGTACCGCACCGCAGCAGGACAACGCACCGGGCGGCTTCGGCCCGCCCGGCAGCGGCGACCCGGGCTTCGGTGGACCGCCCGAGGGCAGTTACGGGGCCTACGCGGACGGCGACTACACGAAGAAGAGCGGCCGCAAGACCTGGGTCAAGCGGTCGCTGATCATCGCGCTGGGCCTCGCCGTGATCGGCGGCGGGCTCTACAGCGGCTACCAGTGGACGCAGAAGCAGTACTACGTGGGCTCCAACGGAGACCACGTCGCGATCTACCAGGGCATCAGCCAGGACCTCGCATGGATCAAGCTCAACAAGGTCCATGAGGACCACCGCGAGATCGAACTCAAGTACCTCCCGACCGACCAGCGCAGCCGCGTGGAGGACACCATCGCGGTCAGCGGGCTCGGCCAGGCCGAGGACAAGACGAAGGATCTCGCCACTCTCGCCAGCGCCTGCAGAAAGGCTGACGCACAGCGCAAGGCCGAGGAGAGCCAGAAGGACCTCACCGGCGGCAAGGGGCAGGCCGGCGGCGGATCCGGAGGCAAGACAGGTAGCAGCGGCACCAAGCCGCAGCAGAGTCAGAGCTCGACGACTGGTTTGCGCGCCGCCAAGGCCACACCGACGCCGACGAAGTCGGCCTCGCCCTCTCCCACTCCGAAGCCGGGTCCCACCCTCTCGGAGCAGGAGAAGGAGCTGGTCCCGCAGTGCAGCAGCAGCCAGCAGTGAAGCCGTTAGGGGCCGCCCACCCATGAGCAGTAGTACGACCAACACGACCACGATCAGTACGGCCGGTCCGCCGAGCCGCCGCAACACCGAGCTGGCCATGCTGGTGTTCGCAGTGATCATTCCGGTCTTCGCGTATGCCAACGCGGGCCTGGCGCTCAGTGACGAGCTGCCCTCGGGCATGCTCAGCTACGGCATCGGGCTCGGCCTGCTCGCGGGCGTCGGCCACCTGGTGGTGCGCAAGTTCACCCCGTACGCCGATCCGCTGCTGCTGCCGATCGCCACCCTCCTCAACGGCCTCGGCCTCGTCATTATCTGGCGGCTGGACCAGTCGCGGCGGCTGGCCGACCGGGCGGAGGCTATCGGTCAGACCTTCGCCCCCTCGGCGCCCAACCAGCTGATGTACTCGGCGATGGGCGTGGCCCTGTTCGTGGCCGTCCTGATCTTCCTCAAGGATCACCGGATCCTGCAGCGGTACACCTACATCTCCATGATCGGTGCGCTGATCCTGCTGATCCTGCCGATGTTCTTCCCGGCCCGGTTCGGCGCACGCATCTGGATCACGATCGGCTCCTTCTCCATCCAGCCCGGTGAGTTCGCAAAAATCATCATCGCGGTCTTCTTCTCCGGCTACCTCATGGTGAAGAGAGACGCGCTCGCGCTGGCCAGCCGCCGCTTCATGGGGCTGTACCTGCCGCGCGGCCGTGACCTCGGCCCGATCCTCATCGTCTGGGCGATGAGCATCCTGATCCTGGTCTTCGAGACCGACCTCGGCACCTCGCTGCTGTTCTTCGGCCTGTTCGTGGTCATGCTGTACGTGGCGACCGAGCGCACCAGCTGGATCGTCTTCGGTCTGCTGATGTCCGCGGTCGGCGCGGTCGGCGTCGCCTCGTTCGAATCGCACGTCAAGGTCCGTGTGATGGCGTGGCTGCACCCCTTCGCCGTCTACGACACCCCCCGGCCCAGCTGGGCCACCACCGACCAGATCGCACTGGCCCTGATGTCCTTCGGTTCCGGCGGCGTCTCCGGCACCGGCTGGGGCCAGGGCGCGTCCGACCTGATCGGCTTCGCGGCCAACTCCGACTTCATCCTCGCCACCGTCGGCGAGGAGCTGGGGCTGGCCGGCACCATGGCCTTCCTCCTGCTGTACGGCCTGATCGTGGAGCGCGGCATGCGCACCGCCCTCGCCGCCCGGGACCCGTTCGGCAAGCTGCTGGCGGTCGGGCTGTCCGCCGCGTTCGGCATCCAGGTCTTCGTCGTCGCGGGCGGTGTGATGGGGCTCATCCCGCTGACCGGTATGACGATGCCGTTCGTGGCGTACGGCGGTTCGTCGGTGCTCGCCAACTGGGCGCTGATCGCGATCCTCATCAAGATCAGCGACACCGCCCGCCGGCCGGCGCCCGCGCCCGCCCCCTCCACTGACGCCGAGATGACTCAGGTGGTCCGACCGTGAACAAGCCTCTGCGCCGAATCGCGATCTTCTGCGGCCTTCTGGTCCTCGCCCTGCTGGTGCGGGACAACTGGATCCAGTACGTCCAGGCCGACGGGCTCAAGAACAACAAGAACAACCGCCGGGTCCTGATCGCTCGTTACAGCCAGCCGCGCGGCAACATCATCGTCGACGGCCGCCCGATCACCGGGTCGAAAGAGACCGACGGGACCGACTTCAAGTACAAGCGCACGTACAAGAACGGTCCGATGTGGGCACCGGTGACCGGATACGCCTCCCAGGCGTTCGGCGCCAACCAGATCGAGAACCTCGAGGACGGCATCCTCACCGGGAACGACGACCGCCTGTTCTTCAACCGGACGGTCGACATGTTCACCGGCAAGACGCAGAAGGGCGGTGACGTCATCACCACCCTGAACGCCAAGGCCCAGGAGGCCGCGTACAAGGGCCTCGGCAAGAACAAGGGCGCCGTCGCCGCGCTCGACCCGCGCACCGGCAAGGTCCTCGCCCTCGCCTCCACCCCGAGCTACGACCCGTCGAAGATCGCGGGCAGCGGGAAGGACGACGAGGAGACCTGGGGCAAGCTCCAGCCGAAGAACGACAAGGACGACCCGATGCTGAACCGGGCGCTGCGGCAGACGTACCCGCCCGGCTCCACGTTCAAGGTCGTCACCGCCGCCGCGGCGCTGGAGAACGGCAAGTACACGGACATCGACGGGCCCACCAACTCGCCCGTGCCGTGGAAGCTGCCGCTGTCCACCCAGGAGCTGCCGAACGAGGGGAACATCCCCTGCGAGAACGCGACCCTGCGGCAGGCCCTGCGCTACTCCTGCAACACCGTCTTCGGCAAGCTCGGTGACGACCTCGGCAAGGACAAGATGCTGGAGGAGGCGAAGAAGTTCGGGTTCAACAAAGAGGTCTTCATGCCCGTCCGCTCCGCCGCCAGCATCTACCCCGAGAAGATGGACCGTCCGGGCAACGCGCTGTCCTCGATCGGCCAGTTCGACACCCGCGCCACCCCGCTGCAGATGGCCATGGTCGCCTCCGCGGTCGCCAACGACGGCAAGCTGATGAAGCCGTACATGATCGACTCGCTGCGCGCCCCCAACCTGAACACGGTCGACCAGACCAGCCCGGAGGAGATGAGCCAGCCGCTCAGCTCGGAGAACGCGGGCAAGCTCCAGGACATGATGGAGACCGTGGTCAAGGAGGGCACCGGCACCAACGCCCAGATCCCGGGCGCCACGGTCGGCGGCAAGACGGGTACCGCGCAGCACGGCGTCGCGAACAGCGAGAACCCGTACGCCTGGTTCATCTCGTACGCCAAGACCGACCAGGGTTCCCCGGTCGCGGTGGCCGTCGTGGTGGAGGGTTCCGACACCCTGCGTAGCGACATCGCCGGCGGCAAGCTGGCGGCACCGATCGCCAAGAACGTGATGAAGGCGGTACTCGACAGCGAGCGCGACAAGTGACGCCGGTCACGCCCTGATACCAATCCCGCACGTCGTCGTACCGGTCCGGTATCAACAATCGGCCACGGCCGGGTCCCGTAAGACGTGCCGGGTACCGTATGCGCGAGCAGCACTTCGCCGGTCCCCCACACAGGGTGCGGCCGGGAATGACGGAAGAGGGCTGGAGTAGCTATGGAAGAGCCGCGTCGCCTCGGCGGCCGGTACGAGCTGGGCTCGGTGCTCGGCCGCGGTGGCATGGCGGAGGTCTACCTCGCGCACGACACCCGCCTCGGCCGCACGGTCGCCGTGAAGACGCTCCGGGTGGACCTCGCCCGCGATCCGTCCTTCCAGGCCCGGTTCCGCCGAGAGGCCCAGTCGGCGGCCTCGCTCAACCATCCCGCGATCGTCGCGGTCTACGACACCGGCGAGGACTACGTCGACGGTGTCTCGATCCCGTACATCGTGATGGAGTACGTCGACGGATCGACGCTGCGTGAGCTTCTGCACTCCGGGAGAAAGCTGCTCCCCGAGCGCTCGATGGAGATGACGGTCGGGATCCTCCAGGCTCTGGAGTACTCGCACCGGAACAACATCGTCCACCGGGACATCAAGCCGGCGAACGTGATGCTCACGCGCAGCGGCCAGGTCAAGGTGATGGACTTCGGCATCGCCCGCGCCATGGGTGACGCCGGTATGACCATGACGCAGACGGCGGCCGTCATCGGCACCGCGCAGTACCTCTCCCCCGAGCAGGCCAAGGGCGAGACCGTCGACGCGCGCAGTGACCTCTACTCCACCGGCTGTCTGCTGTACGAGCTGCTGACGGTGCGGCCGCCGTTCGTCGGGGACTCCCCGGTGGCGGTGGCCTACCAGCACGTACGGGAAGAGCCGCAGCCGCCGAGCACGTACGACCCCGAGATCACCCCGGAGATGGACGCGATCGTCCTGCGGGCCCTGGTCAAGGACCCCGACTACCGCTACCAGTCGGCCGACGAGATGCGCGCCGACATCGAGGCGGCCCTCGAGGGCCAGCCGGTCGCCGCCACCGCCGCGCTGGGCGCGGTCGGCTACGGCTCGAACGACCAGCCCACGACGATGCTGCGGTCGCAGGACTCCGGTCCGGCGACCTCGATGCTGCCTCCGATGCGGGAGGACGACGGCGGCTTCGGCTACGACGAGCGGCCGGACCGGCGGCGGGGCGGTCCGGAGAAGAAGAGCAACCTCTCGACGATCCTGCTCGTGGTGGCCGGCATCCTGGTGCTGGTCGGCGCGATCTTCATCGGGAAGTCGATCTTCGGCGGCGGTGCCAAGAACGACGCGATGGTCCCGGTGCCGACGCTGACCGGTAAGTCGTTCAAGGAGGCCAGCGCCCAGGGGGAGAACGGCGACTTCAAGGTGAAGCAGGTCGGCTCCACCTTCTGCGGCCAGCCGAAGGGCACGGTCTGCAGGCAGAACCCCGAGGGCGGCGGCGAGATCAAACGCTACGACGCGGTCGAGCTGACCATGTCGAAGGGCAAGAAGCCGGCGGAGAAGATCGAGGTCCCCGACGTCCTCAACGTCCAGTTCGAATCGGCGCAGAGTCAGCTGAAGGACAAGGGCTTCAAGGTCACCAAGACGACCGAGGAGTCCGACCAGACCGCCGGCAAGGTGATCCGCCAGAGCGTGGACGGTGGCGAGAAGGTCGCGCGGGGCACCGAGATCACCCTGACCGTCGCCGCGCCGCAGCAGCAGGTCCCCGTCCCCGACGTGACCACCAAGAAGCAGGCGGACGCCGAGGCCACCCTCAAGGCACAGGGCTTCAAGGTCGAGTCGACGGAGCAGGAGAGCCCCGACGCCGAGGCCGGCACGGTCATCAGCCAGGACCCGGCCGGCGGCGGGACGGCCGCGCCCGGATCCACCATCAACCTGACCATCGCCAAGGCCCCGGCCGAGCAGGAGCAGGTCCCGGTGCCCAACCTGGGCGGCCAGAAGCTCAAGGACGCCAAGAAGGCCCTCCAGGACCTCGGGCTCAACGTGGGCAACATCCAGGGCGATCAGGGCGACAACGCGACCGTGGTCGCCAGCAACCCCGGCGCCGGCACCCAGGTGCCCAAGGGCACGTCCGTGAACCTCGTCACGGTCAAGGGCAACGACGGCGGAGGCGACGGCGGAGGCTTCTTCGGCGGCCTCGGCTAGCCCGCCTCACGCCGCACCAACGGCACCACCGCACGGGGAAGCCCCCGGCGCCCGGGAGAGGGCGCCGGGGGCTTCCCCGTGGGTAGCGTGCGGAGGGCTTCCCGTCAGCGCAGCTCCTTCGGGGGCGTACGGTCCGCGTCGACCTTCTCGGTGCGCTCCAGCTCGCCCCAGACGATGTAGCGGTGCCGCGAGGTGTAGACCGGGGTGCAGGTCGAAAGGGTGATGTAGCGGCCCGCCTTCTTCTTGCCCGACTCCTTCGGGACCGCGTTCAGCACGTCCACGTTGAACTTCGAGGTCTCGGGCAGCGTCGCGTAGACCTTGTAGACGAACCAGGTGTCCCGGGTCTCGAAGACCACCGCGTCGCCGTCGTGGACCTTGTCGATGTCGTGGAACTTGGCGCCGTGCCCGTCCCGGTGGGCGGCCAGCGTGAAGTTGCCGGACTTCGCCCAGGGCATCGCGGCCTTGACGGGCTCCGTGTAGTACCCGGCGACGCCGTCGTTGAGAACGTCGGCCGAGGTGCCCTTCTTGACCAGCACCTCGCCGTCGCCCATGGCCGGTACGTGCAGGAAGCCGATCCCGTCCTTGGTGTCGAGCTTGCCCGGGCCCTGGGCGGCCCAGTGCTTGCGCACCTGGTCGCCCTGCTTCTTCGCCTCCCGGTCGGCGAGGACGTTCGTCC
Organism: Streptomyces sp. NPDC021212; assembly: GCF_044332925.1. Taxonomy (NCBI): domain Bacteria; kingdom Bacillati; phylum Actinomycetota; class Actinomycetes; order Kitasatosporales; family Streptomycetaceae; genus Streptomyces; species Streptomyces sp. NPDC021212. Next base: position 370,205 of record NZ_JBIRPZ010000004.1, on the reverse strand, counting down.
ACCACAGCGAGTAGGCCACGAAGAGGGCCAGGATCAGCCCCGCGGTGATCAGCAGCTCGCCCAGCACCCCGATGGCCGCCGCGATCCGCCCGCGGCCGGAGCGGCGGGTCGGCTGCGCGGGCGGGGCGGGGTCCCGGCCCTGCCGCTGGTCGTGGTCGGTCCGTGCCACCGCGTGGTACCCCTTTTCTGGATCTTCCCGGTCCTACTCGACCAGTGCGTCCGGCTTCCCCTCGCTGCGCGGCCGCTCGTCGACCATCTTGCCCCAGACGATCAGCCGATACGTGCTGGTGAACTCGGGGGTGCAGGTCGTCAGCGTGAGGTAGCGGCCCGGCTTGCTGAAGCCGGAGCCGGGCGGCACCGGGCGGATGACGCCCGTGTTGGAGGGGGACGTCTGCGGCAGGATGCTGGTCATGTCGTAGGTGTAGAACCGGCTCTGCGTCTCGACGACGATCTTGTCGCCGGGCTTGAGGCGGTTGATGTAGCGGAACGGCTCGCCATGGGTGTTGCGATGCCCGGCGAGCGCGAAGTTGCCCTTCTTGTCCCACGGCATCGCGGTCTTGAGCCTGCCCTTGGCGTAGTGGCCGACCATGCCGCGGTCGAGGACCTTGTGCTTGTCGATCCCCTCGGCGATCGGGGCCTTCACGTCCAGCTTGGGGATGTAGATGATCGCGAATCCCTGGCCGGGGGAGAACACGCCCGGATCGCGGTCCGCGCCCTTGGTGTCCCACTTCTTCTGCAGGTCGCCCGCGGCGCCGTCCGCCTGCTGGTGCGCCAGGATGTTGGTCCACCACAGCTGGTACGTGACGAAGAGCAGCATCACCACACCGAGGGTGATGAACACCTCGCCGATCACCCGGCTCGCCACCACACCGGGGCTGTCCTTGCGCGCCCGGGCGGCGAGCTTGGCCTCCATACGGGTGCGGGGCCGCGCCTCCGCGTCCGGCCGGTCCCCTCCCGAGGCGCCTGTGGCCCCTCTGACGCCCGAACCGCCCCGCGCCCGGGCGCCGTGCCGTCCGCCGCGCTTCGCGGCCTCCTGAGCCGCCTTGCGGCGGGCCGCGCGGCCGCCGGTGGGCGACGCCGCCTCCCCCGGGGTCCCGCCCGGCGCCCGGTCCGGCGTCCGCTCCGCCGTACGGCCCGGCTCGACGGTACGCAGCGGCATGGTCCGGTCGTCGGCGGGCGGCGCGGGGGCCCGCAGCGACATCGTCTCCTCGTTGTCCGCGGGTCCCGCGGGCTCCTCGGGCTCTTCCGGAGGGGCTGGATCGGCGGGGGCCGGGACGGCGGGGGCCACGGGGGCCAGTACGGCCGTCTCGCCCGCGCTCGCCGGGCCGCCGGGACTGCCCGGGCCTCCGGGGCCGCCGTCCGGGCCCGTGGCGGCCGAGCGGGCGCGCCGCCGCCCGGTGGGCGGCGCGGCAGCCTCCTCGGGGCGCTCGTCCCCGGCCTCCGGACGCGCGCGGCGGCGGCGCCCGGTGGGCTGCGACTCGGGGGCCGGTGCGGCGCCCGCGGCGGATTCCGGGGCGCCCTGGTGCGCGTCCTCGCGCCCCGGGCGCGGTGCGGTCACTCGACGGCCTTGCCGCCGACCGCCCCGACCACCGGGGCGAGCCCCGTCGACCGCTCTATCGCGTCCGTGTCGCCGCACTCCACCAGCCAGTTGGCGAGCATGCGGTGGCCCCATTCGGTGAGGACCGACTCGGGGTGGAACTGGACACCCTCGACCCGCAGTTCGCGGTGGCGCAGCCCCATGGCGATGCCCGTCTCCGTCCAGGCGGTGATCTCCAACGCGTCGGGAACGGTGCCCCGTTCGACCGCGAGGGAGTGGTAGCGGGTGGCGGTGAAGGGCGACGGCAGCCCGCTGAAGACGCCCGCGCCCCCGTGGGTCACCAGCGAGGTCTTGCCGTGCAGCAGCTCCGGGGCGCGGCCGACGACGCCGCCGTACGCGACGGCCATGGACTGCATCCCCAGGCAGACGCCGAACACCGGCACCCCGGTGTCCGCGCAGTGCCGCACCATGTCGACGCAGACGCCCGCCCTCTCGGGGGTGCCGGGGCCGGGGGAGAGCAGCACGCCGTCGAAGCCGTCCTGGGCGTGCGCGAGGGAGACCTCGTCGTTGCGCACCACCTCGCACTCGGCGCCGAGCTGGTAGAGGTACTGGACGAGGTTGAAGACGAAGCTGTCGTAGTTGTCGACGACCAGGACGCGCGCGCTCATCGGGGACCCGCCATTCCCTGGTCGACCGTCACGTCGTTGAACGGCAGCAGCGGCTCCGCCCACGGGAAGACGTACTGGAAGAGCACGAACACGATCGCCAGCACGAGCACGAGCGAAATCGCCGCCCGCACCCATGCGTTGCCCGGCAGATGCCGCCAGATCCAGCCGTACATGCCATCCCTACTCGCCGATGACCCGAAGTCGATTGCCGCACCGGAGTGCAGGACCAGAGTAAAGGTCCGGGGGTGGGGCCGGAGGGTCAGCCGGACAAAGCCTTGGGCTTGCCTTGGGCAACGGTTTGGGTCGCGTCGAGGTGCGCCCAGGCGATCAGCCGGTGGCTGTGCCCCCACTCGGGCTCACAGGTCGTGAGCGTCAGATAGCGGCCGGGGCCGCGGAAGCCGGAGGCGCGCGGCACCGGGTCGAGCACCCCGAGGTCGGTCGGCAGGGTGCGATAGGGCCGCCCGGTGATGCGGTACGTGTACCAGGTGGTGCCGTCGGACAGCACCACCGCGTCGCCGGGGCGCAGCCGGGGGAAGTCCTTGAAGGGGTCGCCGTAGGTGCGGCGGTGCCCGGCGACGGCGAAGTTTCCCGTGGCGCCGAGGCGGGCGGTGCCCGTGTAGTGCCCGAGCCCCTTGCGCAGGGTGACGGTGGTGGTGCCCTGGAGGACGGGTTTGGCCCAGCCGGCGCCGAAGCGCGGGATGTACATGATCGCGAAGGCTCTGCCGTCCTCGTAGGCGCGCGGCCGTGGCGCGGGCCGGTCGGCCGCGGCGACCGGCCCCGCGGCCCAGCGGTCCTGGAGGTGGTCGATCTCACCGTCCATGGCCTGATCGGCGCGGACGCCGGTCCAGTACAGGAGGTAGACGACGAAGAGGAGGATCAGGGAGCCGCCGGTGACGCACAGCTCACTGAGCGTCCTGATGACCAGCCGGATCCTCATCGGCCCCCCATCGGCGCGCGGCTAAGGGACGGGCTGTGCCTGGTGCAGCTCCACTGTCCCGGAGTAGCCCGGAAGAGTCACCGTGTCGTGCTGGTCGACTTTCCAGCCGAGCCCGTACGCCTCTACGTACGAGCGGTAGTTCTGGATGGCGGGGGAGGCGGTGAGCGCCGTGCTCAGCCGGTCCCGGTCACCCACGGCAGTGATCTTGTAGGGCGGGGAGTAGACCCGGCCCTGGAGGATCAGGGTGTTGCCGACGCAGCGCACGGCGCTGGTGGAGATCAGCCGCTGGTCCATCACCTTGATCCCCTTGGCACCGCCCTGCCACAGCGCGTTGACCACGGCCTGCAGATCCTGCTGGTGGATGACGAGGTCGTTGGGCTGCGGGTCGGGCACGCCGGGGATCTGGGGGGTGGCGTTCGGCGGGGCGTCGGTGAGGGTGACCGTGAGCCCGGCGCCGCTGAGGCCCCGGGTGCCCGCGGTCTTCTCCAGCTTCTCCAGCTTGCGCTGCTCGGCCTTGCTGCTGCCGTTGTCGCGGCGGGCGAGGGCGTCGACGTCGGAGCGCATCTTGGCGGCGCTCTCGTCGAGCGTGCCGTTCTTGCGGCTGCGCTCCTGGATGAGATCGGACAGCCGCAGCATCGATTCATCGCTGCGGATGTCGGTGCCCTGGGCCGTATTGAAGCTGGTCCAGAAGATGATCCCGGCCAGCGCGAAGACCGCTCCGGTCAGCAGCCGGACGGGCCGGAACCTGGGACGCCGGGACGCCGGGGTGGGGGAGTCAGCGGAATTGCTCAACGTACCCTTACTCCTTACGACGCCGCGGAAGGACTACGCTAACTGACGTGTGGGGGAGGGAAGTGGTCCCCTATACCCGTCCCGCCCCGGCGCCGTCCGTACACATCCCCGCGCGGTCACGCAGCGCATCGACAGGAGAGTTCCTCGTGCCGAAGTCACGGATCCGCAAGAAGGACGATTTCACGCCGCCGCCGGCGAAGCAGGCAACCAACATCAGCCTGAGCAGCGGCCGCCGGTGGGTGGCCCCGCTGATGCTGGCGATGTTCCTGATCGGCCTCGCCTGGATCGTCCTCTTCTACGTGACGACGGGGGACATGCCGGTCAAGTCCCTGGGCAACTGGAACATCGTGGTCGGCTTCGGCTTCATCGCCGCGGGGTTCGTGGTCTCCACCCAGTGGAAGTAGACCCGCTTCCCGGGTCTGTCCGCAGCGTCTGTCCACAGGGTTATCCACAGGCGGGGAAAACTCAGAAGATCTGTGGATAACCTCTGCCGCATTGACGCCGGTGTGACCGGTGGAACGGTCGCGTTCGATCGTTCACACCTGCGTCTTCCTGCGAAAACGCAGGTCAGTACGGTAACGCACAGATGTTCTCCACAGGATGCGCAAGATCCACCACATGCTGTGGACAACTGACCGAACCCACCCCCGTTCGAGACCGCCCGAGGGCCCCGAACAGGTGAGCCGACGGGTCAGCCGGTGAGCTGGAGCGTACGCACCCAGACCGTGGCGACGATCGCGAGCAGCATCACGGCACAGGCGCCCCGCTGCACGAGGGCACGCCGCTCCCGCGGCGCGTGCACCATCGCGTACGCCACCAGCGTGCCGACCACCAGGCCGCCGACGTGCGCCTGCCAGGCGATCCCGGACCAGCCGAAGGTGAAGATGAGGTTCAGCACGAGCAGCGCGATGACGGGGCGCATGTCGTAGTTGAGCCGGCGCATCAGGACGGCGGTGGCGCCCAGCAGGCCGAAGACCGCGCCGGAGGCGCCGAGCGAGGGCTGGTTCTGCGCGGCGAGCAGATACGACAGCGCGCTGCCGCCGAGCCCCGACAGCAGATAGAGCGTGAGGTAGCGGGCGCGGCCGAGCGCGGCCTCCAGCGGGGCGCCGATCCACCACAGGGACAGCATGTTGAAGGCGATGTGCATCGGCTCCTGGTGCAGGAAGACCGCGGTCAGAAGCCGGTACCACTGCCCCTCGGCGACGCCCACGATGTCCGCCGTGCCCGGGTTGTAGGCCCGGCCCACCAGGTCGAAGGCGTCCACCAGCCGGTCGCCGGTCCCCAGCACCGCCAGCCAGACGGCGATGTTGAGGCCGATGATGATCTTGGTGACGAGGCGCGGATCGGCAGTGTACGCGCCGCCGGCTATGGTGCGCGGCTCGGCCGCGCGCCGCGGGGGCCCGGCGGGCTCACCGGAGGCGGAGGCGGACGCACCGCCGCGCACGCACTCCGGGCAGTGGAACCCGACCGAGGCGCTGATCATGCACTCCGGACAGATCGGGCGCTCACAGCGGGTACAGGTGATGCCGGTCTCCCGCTGCGGGTGCCGGTAACAGCAGACCGCCTGGTCCTCCATGGTGTCCCTTCGCCCCCTGTCCGCAGACTTGCGCGCGTTCCCCCGCCCCGCTTGTTCACACGGACAAGCGGGGCGCGGAGTTCCCGTGCGGGGTTCAGCCCTCCCGCGTCTCCACGACGACGGACTCGATCACGACGTCCTGGAGCGGCCGGTCGGTGCGCGGGTTGGTCGCGGCACCCCCGATGGTGTCGACGACCTTCTTGCTGTCCTCGTCGACGACCTCGCCGAAGATGCTGTGCTTGCCGGTCAGCCAGGTGGTCGGGGCGAGCGTGATGAAGAACTGCGAGCCGTTGGTGCCCGGGCCGGCGTTGGCCATGGCCAGCAGGTACGGCTTGTTGAAGGCCAGGTCCGGGTGGAACTCGTCACCGAACTCGTAGCCGGGACCGCCGGTGCCGTTGCCCAGCGGGTCACCGCCCTGGATCATGAAACCGCTGATCACGCGGTGGAAGACGGTGCCGTCGTAGAGCTTCTCCGCGGCCTTCTTGCCGGTGGCCGGGTGGGTCCACTCGCGGGTGCCCTCGGCCAGCTCCACGAAGTTCTTCACGGTCTTGGGCGCGTGGTTCGGCAGCAGCCGAACCACGATGTCGCCGTTGTTCGTCTTGAGGGTGGCATACAGCTGCTCGGCCACGATCTACCTTCCATCGTTTTCGCTTCCTTGCCCTGATCCTCGCACGGACCCGAGCGCGACGAGTAGCCGATGAAGACGCACGCGGCGCGCTATTCCGCGCACTTTCCGGGAGAATCTCCCGTATGACCCGGATGCCGGTTCACGCATGCCGCGCGGACTGCGAACGGGCATGATCTCCACAAACAGGCATGATCTTTCTTCGGATGGAAACACGAAACTGCGCACATGCAGCTCAGCACTCTGCACCCCGGAGCATCACCACGCCACCGAGGAGGAGGATCCCGTGACCCGCATTGACAGCGTGCGAGCCGCGACCGGCACCGCGAAGGACAGCGTCCTGCACGCCGCGGAAGCGGTGGCGCCCTACGCCGGCACGGCCAAGGACACCGCCACGCAGTACGCGCACGAAGCCCGCGTACGGCTGGCACCGAAGGTCTCCCACGCCGCGCACCAAGCCCGCTCCACCGCCGGCAGCCAGTACCACGCGCATGTCGCGCCCCGGCTCAACCAGGCCCGCGGCACCCTGCCGCCCAAGGTCGACGCGGCCGCCACCCGCGCCGCCAAGCGGACGCGCAAGGCCGCCCGGCAGGCCGCCGACTACACCGGGCCGCGCGTCGAGCACGCGGTGGCCGGAGCGCGCGCGGCCGCCGGGCCGGTGCGCGAGGAAGCCGTCACGCGGGCGGGCGCGGCCGTCGCGGCGCTGCGCAGCCATGTGACGGCGGCCGACATCGAGAAGCTGGCCCGCAAGCGCCGCCGCCGGGCACGCGTGGGCCGCGTCGCCAAGCGGGCCACCTTCATCGGCCTGGTGGGCGCCGGTGTCTTCGCCGCCTGGAAGTGGTGGGACCGGCAGGCCAACCCCGACTGGCTGGTCGAGCCCCCGGCGGCGACCGAGGTGGGCGACCGCGAGCGGCTGGCCGCGGTGGACGGCAGCGACACCCTCGACCCCGAGGTGCAGGCCAAGCAGGCGGAGGCCGAGGCCGGGAAGGACGACGACCAGCGCTGACGCTCTCGTCGTCGCACCCGGCCGAAGACGGAACCGGGCCGAGGACGGAACTGGGCCGAAGGCAGAACCGGGCGAGGACGGAACCGGGCCGAAGGCAGAACTGGGCCGAGGACGGAACCGGGCCGAGGGGCCCGAACCCTGTCGAGGGGCGGAGGACCACGGGGTCTCTCCGCCCCTCGCCCCGTTCGGCCCGTTCTCCGGCTGCCTGTCGGCTACTCCTTGGCCTCCCGTCCCCCGTAGCGCCGCCGCTCCAGGAAGTACTCGGTGAAGACGGAGACCTTGGCCCGCAGCGCCCAGGGGTCGATCGGCTTGGCCATGTAGTCCACCGCCCCCGCCGCGTAGCCGCGCGAGGTGTGCTCCGGGTCGGCGCCCATCGCGGTGAGAAAGATGATCGGCACATCCCGGTTGCGCGGGCGCCGCTTGATGTGGGCGGCCGTCTCGTAGCCGTCCATCTCGGGCATCTGCACATCGAGCAGGATCACCGCGAAGTCGTCGTGGTCCAGCAGCGCCTTCAGCGCCTCCTGCCCGGAGGTCGCGGTCACCAGCTCCTGGTCGAGGGTGGCCAGCACCGCCTCCATGGCCAGCAGGTTGTTCTGCTGGTCGTCGACCACCAGGATCTTGGGCCGTGGCCCGGCGCACGGCTCGGGCACGACCGGCCCCTCGGGAACGCCGGGCTCCTCGTCCTGCCGCGGGACCGCCGCCATCCGCTGTGACTCCACCATGGCCAGCTGTCGCTCCAGCATCTTGCAGCGTTCCTCCGCCAGCCGTCCCCGCTGCCGCACGTCCTCCAGCTCCTCGGTGAGCCGCTGCACCTCCTGCCGCAGCAGGTCCCGCTCCTTCACCAGCTCCTGGTGATCGGGGAAGGTCATCTCCAGGGCGTCGGCACGGGCCCGCTCCGCCGCCCAGGCCGCCTCGGTCTGGCTCAGCCGCACCTCCAGGTCGGCGATGCGGTGCCGGCGGTCGAGCAACGCCTCGCCCAGCACGTCCTCCTTCACGCTGGAGCGCCGCGCCTCCCGGTCGGCGTCGGCCAGCTGGATCTGCAGGATCTCCAGCGCGTGCCCCGGTGACCCGCTGGTGCGCACCGCGGAGCGGTGCAGCTCCCGCACCAACTCGATGGCGGCCGGGGTGGCCGCGGAGCCCCTGCACTCCGCGAGATCCGCCAGCAGGTCCACCACGAACTCCCACGGCGGCACTCTCGTACCGCTCAGATAGCGCGAGATCGTGCTGGGGTCCCGGAACCTGCGTGCGGCGTACCGGCGCACCGAGACCTTCAGCCCGTCGAAGAGCTTCCTCAGCTCCACGGCGAACGCCCGGCACTCCTCGGGCAGGTTCTCCCCCAGCGGATGCAGCTCACCCATTGCGTCCCCCTATGCGGCGACTCGCGCCGATCAGACGACCCCCGGGCGGCTTGCCCGAGTTGTGAGACAGGGTGGGGCATCGGGGAGGTGTTGCGCGGGCCAACGCCAGGAGCGGCAACACCCCGGTGCGCTCTTCGCCCGGCCGGCGGCGCCCGACCCACCCCGGTGCGCAACCGCGAACTCTTCTCGCGTTTCACGGTGTTGGCCCAGCCGGCGATCCCGCGCCCCCCCTGAACACCGGCCACACCGGCGGCGCCCCACGGGCCACGCCGGACATTCGGCCGCGTCCGCGATTCACCCGGGCGCAGACGACGGCTGTAGCTCTCGCGGGGGATGTGTCGCCCACGGCCCGCCTTCGCCTGCCCCTACGGGAGGTTCCGGCCGTTCCCTCACACTTGTCCCGTTTCCCGGAGTGCGCCACGGACGGGACGGTGGGGCGGGCCCGTATCGGCACAATACTGGCGGCACCCGCACAAAAGCTTTCCTGGCCTGCATTTTTGCAGGTCAGGAGAGCTCTCATAGAGTGGAGCCTAGGAGAGTCGAACTCCTGACATCCGCCATGCAAAGACGGCGCTCTACCAACTGAGCTAAGGCCCCTTCGCCGATCAGGATACCCGGTACCGGCGGCCTTTCCCGACCGGGTATCGCTCGCGGGTACCGCTCTCCGTAGGATGCCACGCAAGATTCGCGGCAGCGAAGCGAAGGGGAGAGCGAGATGGACGCAACACAGCAGGATGCCACCGCGCGCGCACGAGAGCTGCAGCGCAGTTGGTACGGGGAACCGCTGGGGGCGCTCTTTCGCCGTCTCATCGACGATCTCGGCCTCAACCAGGCGCGCCTGGCCGCCGTCCTCGGGCTCTCCGCGCCCATGCTGTCCCAGCTCATGAGCGGCCAGCGCGCCAAGATCGGCAATCCGGCGGTGGTCCAGCGGGTGCAGGCGCTCCAGGAGCTCTCCAGTCAGGCGGCGGACGGCCGGGTGAGCGCCGCCGAGGCCGCGGAGCGCATGGAGGAGATCAAGAAGACCGCCGGCGGATCGGTCCTCAACTCCACCCAGACCGCCGCCAGCACGGGGGCCCCGACCGTACGGCGCGTGGTCCGCGAAATCCAGTCGCTGCTGCGGTCCGTGGCCGCCGCCGGGGACATCATCGATGCGGCCGATTCCCTCGCCCCCACCCACCCCGAGCTGGCAGAGTTCCTCCGTGTGTACGGCGCCGGGCGGACCGCCGAGGCGGTCGCGCACTACGAGGCGCACCAGAGCTGACGGGCTGATGGACTGCTGACGAGTCGATGACGGGGCGGGCACGGCGCGATGGGTGAGATCTTCGCGGGCCGGTACGAACTGGTGGACCCGATCGGGCGCGGGGGCGTGGGCGCCGTGTGGCGGGTCTGGGACCATCGCCGCCGCCGTTACGTCGCGGCGAAGGTGCTTCAGCAACGCGACGCGCATACGCTGCTGCGCTTCGTACGGGAGCAGGCCCTGCGGATCGACCACCCCCATGTGCTGGCACCGGCGAGCTGGGCGGCGGACGACGACAAGGTGCTGTTCACCATGGACCTGGTGGCCGGCGGCTCGTTCGCACACCTCATCGGCGACTACGGTCCCCTGCCGCCCCGCTACGTGTGCACCCTGCTGGACCAGTTGCTCGCCGGACTGGCCGCGGTCCACGCGGAGGGCGTGGTCCACCGGGACATCAAGCCCGCGAACATCCTGCTGGAGTCCACCGGAACGGGCCGGCCCCATGTCCGGCTGGGCGACTTCGGCATCGCGCTCACCAAAGGCGAACCCCGCCTCACCGAGGCCAACTACGTGATGGGCACGCCCGGTTACTTCGCGCCCGAGCAGATGATGGGCGAGGAGCCGGACTTCCCGGCCGACCTGTTCGCAGTCGGCCTGGTGACGCTGTATCTGCTCCGCGGGCACAAGCCCGACGGGGAAGCGATCGTGAAGCTGTTCGGCGAGCACGGCGTGCCGCACGCTCCCGAAGGCGTACCCGAGCCGCTGTGGCAGGTGATCGGCGGACTGCTGCAGCCGGATCCGGAGGACCGCTTCCGTTCCGCCACGGGGGCGCGCAAGGCGCTCGTGGCGGCGGTCGAGATGCTGCCCGAGGGCGATCTCGACGACGAGCTGATCGAGGTCTTCGACCATCTCGGGCCGCTGCCGATCGGATTCGGCCCGAACGGCCCGGCCCGGCCGGGCCGCCGTCATGCGAAGGCCGATCCTCCCGAGGACAGCGGCACGGTGCCGCGCCCCTCGCCGCCCGCCGCCGAGCCCGGCCAACCCGCCGAATCCGCCGAACCCGCTGCCCAGCCGCCTTCCGCCGAGCAGCCCTCCCAGCCCTCGATGTCGGACACCGGCAGCTTCACCCTCCCGCCGCCGCAGCCGCGGACGCCGCACCCGCAGCCGGCGCACCCCCCGACCCCGCAGCCGCGAACGCCACCCCCGCGGATATCGGCTCCCCCCACGCCACCTCCGCAGACCCCGCCGCCCCAGCAGCCGCCGACCCCGCATCCTCAGCCACCGCACCCTCAGCCACCGCAGCATCCGCCCACCCCGTCGACCGCGGCCCCGCTCCCGCAGGCGCCCCAGCAGCCCCAGCCGCCCGCACACCAGCCACAGGGCCCACAGCAGCCCGGTCATCCGGGCCCAGCGCCCCAGCCCGCGCACCTTCATACGCCTGCCCCCACTCCCACGCCCGTGTCGGCCGCCGCGCCCCTGCCGGCGCCGCGTGATTACCCCCTCACCCGTGCATACACCGCCCAGCGGCCTCGGGTTCCCGCTGCGGCCGCGCGGCGGCGGGGGCCGTCGCGGAAGACGACGGTCACGATTCTGATCGTCGCGGTGCTGTGCTTCGCCGTGGGGGCGTGGGCATTAATCGCCGCGGGCTGAACCAGCAGGCTGAACCAGCGGGCTGAACTACCAGGCGGGCGGCGGCCCGTACCGGTGCTGTCCGGTCGTCGGATCCGCCGTTTCCGGCACTTCCCTCCGACCCTCCGCCGCGGTGCGGCGCCGGGCGGTCAGGATCCATACGCCCAGCCCGAGCAGCAGGAGCGAGCCCGTTCCGAAGCTCGTGTAGGCCACCGTCTGGAGCGTGGTGCGATGCCCGACCTCCGGGCGGCCCATGGGGTCGGGCTGGAGCGGCGAGGCCGCCTTGTCCGCCTCCCGCCTCTCGGCGTCCGTGAGCCCGAAGCCCGCCTTGACCGCGTTCCCGTCGTAGTCCGGGCCGGCCTGCGCCTTGCCCGCGACCCGTAGCCGCAGCGTCACCGGAACCGTCCGGTCCAAGTGGGGTTCCACATTCGGGGGATTGAGCGTGACCGCCAGGTAGTACCCCCCGGTGAGGCTCATGGCACGCACCGAGTAGTCGGCCTTCGCGTACCGGTTCCCGTACGCCGCCGGGGCGGTGCTGACCTCGGTCTGCGGCCGGCTGCCCTCCTGTGCCAGGGCGGTGCCCCGCTTCGCCAGCCCCCGCGCCGGGTTGTAGGCGCGCATGGCGATCGCCTGGTTGAGCGGCGGAGTGCTCTCGTCCGCCCCGTCGGCGGGGATTTCGGCGATGGCGGATATCTGCTGTCCCCACTCGACCGGCACCCGGTAGAAGTGCGTCTCCCCCGGCTCGAACTCGTCCCGCCACACCCCGGTGGACACCAGCGGCGCGTCGGAGAACCCCTGCCCGCCCTGCCGCGGCCTGGCGCTGCCGGACGGCGGCTGGGGCGGCTTGGCGTGCCAACTGCCCTCCGGAGCCGGGTTCGTGGAGCCGCCCTTCACCGGCGGCTCCACCATCAGCCGCAGCTCCAGCGGCCAGCTGTCGGGGTCCGCGGCGCCGGCCTGGCGCTCCACGGTGACCACATACCGGCCCGCCGTGCGGCAGGACGCCACCGAACCCGAGCCGGTCTGCCGGGTGACGTGGTCGGCGAGGGGATAGGCGACCCCCTTCGTCTCGATCCGCCGGGGGACGGTGTCACAGACTCCGCCCGCGGGGTTCTTCAGCGTCACCGTGACGCCGTCGCGGTACGAGACGACGCCCGCGCCCGGCCGGGGCGCGGCGACCGCCGCGACGTAGGCGACGGACTTCGCGTCGAGGTCGACGCCGTAGAACCGCTTCTCGCCGGGCCCCAGGCTGTCCGCGTACGTCCGGCCGGGTCTCAAGGACGGGGCGCCCGTGCCGCTCCCGGCGCCCCGCACCGATGTGCCCTGGACCCGGTACTCCCGGGCCCCCGTGGAGGTGTCGGCGGCCGCGACCGGCATCTGCACGGCCGTCGCCGCCACGGCGCACAGCGCCGCCACCGCGATGAGACCGGCCCTGTCCCTGCTGCGGTGTTGCATCGCGTCCCCCCTCGTCGTACCGGCCGTCATACCAGTCGTCAGACCGGCCGACCGGCACGCTACATTTGCTCATGCAAGCGATTTATTTGCGAGAGTAAAGACGAGGGCCCCGACCGCTGCAGCGATCGGGGCCCTCGTAATGGGACTGTGGGGGTCACACACCCGAACCTGCGGGCACGGAGTCGGTCGCCTCCGTCCACAGATCCTGCTCGGCGCGATCCGCCTGGATCTGGCGGTACACGAGGAGCCCGCCGATGGCGGCCAGTGCGACCAGGAGAAGCTTCTTCACCGCGCTACCTCGTCTCTTTCTTGACGTAGGGGACCTCTGGCGCCCGATGATACACACCGACCGATACCGTTCGGTGACCTATGCCCGGCATCGGGCGGGCGGTATCCGGTCATCAACTCCCGGGCGCCCAAATGAATCAGCCTGGACGGAGAATCTCCGTCCAGGCTGATCGCGCCGGTGGGGCTAACAGGACTTGAACCTGTGGCCTCTTCCTTATCAGGGAAGCGCTCTAACCGTCTGAGCTATAGCCCCGCGCTGCACCGAAAGATTAGCGCACCACCAGCCCAGTCCCAAAATCGGTAACCGGGACCGCCCTCGCCGGCTACTCGTCCTCGGCGAGCGTCAGCTCCACGCCGCCCACGAAGCCGGCCGACAGGTTGTAGATGAACGCGCCCAGCGTGGCCAGCGCGGTCGCCAACACCACGTTGATCACGGCGATCACCGAGGTGAACGTCATGACGCGGGGAAGCGACAGGAACGACTGCAGATCGAAGCCGCTGCCCTGCTGCCCCTCCGTCGCCTCACTGATGGTCCCGCCCACCGCGCTGAAGACACCCATGGCGTCCATGACCATCCACAGCACCGACGCCGCGACCACCGTGCAGATCCCGAGCGCGATCGCGAGCAGGAAGCTGACCTTCATGACCGACCACGGGTCGAGCTTCGCGACCCGCAGCCGTGCCTTGCGCGTACGCGGCGCCGGGCGTGCGGCAGGCGCACCGCCGCCGGTGCCGGTGCCGGTGCCCGGGCGGCGCCCCGCCGCCCCGTGGGGCTGCTGCCCCGGCACGGCGGGCTGTGCGGAGATCCCGCGCCCGGCCGTGGCCGCACTGCCGCCGGGCGGCGGTGCGTAGGCCTGCGGCGGGTGGTACGGCCGCTCGGGCTGCGGCTGGGCGGCCCGCTCACTGGGCAGCGGGCTCGACGCCTGCCGCTCCGGCTGGGGATCCGAGGCCGGCACGGGACGCAGCTTCCGGGTGTCCGTCGCCGTGCCCCCCTGGGAATCGGCTCCGTCCTGGGAGTCGGCGGCGGGGCCACGGGCGTCATTCGCGGCGGACGCACCGCCCGCGGAGGGCGGGGTCGCTCCCGGACGCCCTTCGGCTCCCGTGCTGCCACCCGCTCCGCCCGTGGCTCCACTCACGACTTACTCCTCGGTCGTCTCATCGGCCGGGGGCGGCGTGCCCCCGGCCGCCTCGGACGCGGCCTCCTCGGCTGCCTCGATCGCGGTCTCGATGACGTCCTCGACCTCTTCAGCCTCACGACCGGCCTCGGCGTTCCGGGCGATGCCGACGACGGCATCGCGCTTGCCCAGGTTGATCAGTTGGACGCCCATGGTGTCACGGCCCGTCTCCCTGACCTCGCTGACCCGTGTCCGGATCACACCGCCCCCGAGCGTGATGGCGAGGATCTCGTCGCTCTCCTCGACGACCAGCGCTCCGACCAGCGAACCCCGGTCCTCCACGATCTTGGCGGCCTTGATTCCGAGGCCGCCGCGACCCTGGACCCGGTACTCGTCGACATTGGAACGCTTCGCGTACCCACCGTCGGTGGCGGTGAACACGAACGTACCGGGCCGGACGACATTCATCGAGAGCAGCTCGTCGTCCTCGCGGAAGCTCATGCCCTTCACGCCCGAGGTCGCGCGCCCCATCGGCCGCAGCGACTCGTCGGTCGCCGTGAACCGGATCGACTGCGCCTTCTTGCTGATCAGCAGCAGATCATCCTCGGCGGAGACCAGCTCGGCGCCGATCAGTTCGTCCTCGCGGCCGTCCTCCATCTCCCGGAGGTTGATGGCGATCACACCGCCGGAGCGCGGCGAATCGTAATCCTTCAGTGGCGTCTTCTTCACCAGACCCGACTTGGTGGCCAGCACCAGATACGGCACCGCCTCGTAGTCCCGGATCGCCAGGATCCGGGCGATCTGCTCGTCCGGCTGGAACGCCAGCAGGTTCGCGACGTGCTGGCCGCGCGCCTCCCGGCCCGCGTCCGGGAGTTCGTACGCCTTGGCCCGGTAGACCCGGCCCTTGTTGGTGAAGAACAGCAGCCAGTGGTGGGTGGTCGAGACGAAGAAGTGGTCGACGATGTCGTCCTGCTTCAGCTTCGTCCCGCGCACGCCCTTGCCGCCGCGCTTCTGCGAGCGGTAGTCCTCGGTCTTGGTGCGCTTCAGATAGCCGCCGCGGGTGATCGTGACGACGATGTCCTCCTCGGCGATCAGGTCCTCGATGGACATGTCGCCGTCGAAGGGGACCAGCTTGGAGCGCCGGTCGTCGCCGAACTTCTCGACGAGCGCGGTCAGCTCCTCGCTGATGATCTGCCGCTGGCGCTCGGGCGAGGCGAGGATCGCGTTGTACTCGTCGATCTTCGCCTGCAGCTCGTCGTGCTCCTGGATGATCTTCTGACGCTCCAGGGCGGCCAGCCGCCGCAGCTGCATCTCCAGGATCGCGTTCGCCTGGATCTCGTCGATCTCCAGCAGCTCCATCAGGCCGCCGCGCGCGGTGTCGACCGTGTCGCTACGCCGGATCAGCGCGATGACCTCGTCGATCGCGTCCAGCGCCTTGAGCAGACCGCGCAGGATGTGCGCCCGCTCCTCGGCCTTGCGCAGCCGGAAACGGGTCCGGCGGACGATGACCTCGATCTGGTGGGTGACCCAGTGGCGGATGAACGCGTCCAGCGACAGGGTCCGCGGCACGCCGTCGACCAGCGCCAGCATGTTGGCGCCGAAGTTCGTCTGCAGATCGGTGTGCTTGTAGAGGTTGTTGAGGACGACCTTGGCGACCGCGTCCCGCTTGAGCACGATCACCAGGCGCTGGCCGGTGCGGGACGAGGTCTCGTCGCGGACGTCCGCGATGCCGCCGATCCTGGCGTCCTTCACCAGGTCGGCGATCTTCTGCGCCAGGTTGTCCGGGTTGACCTGGTACGGCAGCTCGGTGACCACCAGGCACTGCCGGCCCTGGATCTCCTCGACCTCGACGACCGCGCGCATCGTGATCGAGCCACGGCCGGTGCGGTACGCCTCCTCGATGCCCTTGCGGCCCACGACCAGCGCGCCGGTCGGGAAGTCCGGGCCCTTGATCCGGTCGATCAGGGCGTCGAGCAGCTCCTCCGGGGACGCCTCCGGGTTCGCCAGGAACCACTGGGCGCCCTCGGCGACCTCGCGCAGATTGTGCGGCGGAATGTTGGTGGCCATGCCCACCGCGATCCCCGCCGAGCCGTTGACCAGCAGGTTCGGGAAGCGGGCCGGGAGGACCGTCGGCTCCTGGTTACGGCCGTCGTAGTTGTCCTGGAAATCGACGGTCTCCTCGTCGATGTCCCGGAGCATCTCCATGGCCAGCGGGGCCATCTTGCACTCGGTGTACCGCATGGCCGCCGCGGGGTCGTTGCCCGGGGAGCCGAAGTTGCCGTTGGAATCGACCAGCGGCATGCGCATGGACCACGACTGGGCCAGCCGCACGAGGGCGTCGTAGATGGACGAGTCACCGTGCGGGTGGTACGTGCCCATCACGTCGCCGACGACGCGGGCGCACTTGTAGAAGCCCTTCTCGGGGCGGTAACCGCCGTCGTACATCGCGTACAGCACGCGCCGGTGCACCGGCTTGAGGCCGTCCCGGACGTCGGGCAGCGCACGGCTCACGATGACGCTCATCGCGTAGTCGAGATACGAACGCTGCATCTCGGTCTCGAGGCCGACCGCCTCGATGCGCATGGCGGCGCCCTCGGCGAGTTCGTCGGGCGTGGTCGGGTTGTTCTCGTCGGCCATTGCTGGTCAAGTCCTTCTGTCGTCTGCGGCTGCGGGTGGCCGACTCAGATGTCGAGGAAGCGGACATCCTTGGCGTTGCGCTGGATGAACGAGCGCCGTGCCTCGACGTCCTCGCCCATCAGGACCGAGAACAGGTCGTCGGCCTGTGCCGCGTCGTCCAGCGTGACCTGGCCGAGGACCCGGGAGTCGAGGTCCATGGTGGTCACGCGCAGCTCCTCGGCGTTCATCTCGCCCAGACCCTTGAAGCGCTGCACCGAGTCGTCCTTGATGCGCTTGCCCTGCTCACGGCCCACCTGGATCAGGGCGTCCCGCTCCCGGTCCGAGTACGCGTACTCGAAGTCGTCCCGGCCCCACTTGATCTTGTAGAGCGGGGGGCGGGAGAGGAAGACGTGCCCGGCCTCGACCAGCGGACGCATGAAGCGGAAGAGGAACGTCAGCAGCAGGGTGTTGATGTGCTGGCCGTCGACATCGGCGTCCGCCATCAGGATGATCTTGTGATAGCGGAGCTTGGCGATGTCGAAGTCCTCGTGCACACCGGTACCGAAGGCCGAGATCAGCGCCTGGACCTCGTTGTTCTGGAGGATCTTGTCGACCCGGGCCTTCTCGACGTTGAGGATCTTGCCTCGGATCGGAAGGATCGCCTGGTACTGCGGATCACGGCCGGACTTGGCCGAGCCGCCGGCGGAGTCACCCTCGACGATGAAGATCTCGCACTTCGACGGGTCGTTGGACTGGCAGTCGCTCAGCTTGCCCGGCAGCGACGCGGTCTCCAGCAGCCCCTTGCGGCGGGTCAGGTCGCGCGCCTTGCGGGCCGCCACCCGGGCCGTCGCCGCCTGGAGACCCTTGCGGACGATGTCCGCCGCCTCGTTGGGGTTCCGGTCCAGCCAGTCGGCCAGGTGCTCGTTGACGATCTTCTGGACGAAGGTCTTCGCCTCGGTGTTGCCCAGCTTCGTCTTCGTCTGACCCTCGAACTGCGGCTCGCCCAGCTTGACCGAGATGATCGCGGTCAGGCCCTCGCGGATGTCCTCACCGGTGAGGTTGTCGTCCTTCTCGCGGAGCAGCTTCCTGTCGCGCGCGTACTTGTTGATCAGGTACGTCAGCGCGGCCCGGAAGCCCTCCTCATGCGTACCGCCCTCATGGGTGTGGATGGTGTTCGCGAAGCTGTAGACACCCTCGGAGTACTGGGTGTTCCACTGCATCGCGATCTCGAGGGAGAGCAGCCGCTCCTTGTCCTCGGCCTCGAAGCCGATCACCGTGGGGTGAACCAGCTCGCCCTTGCGGGAGTTGAGGTACGTGACGAAGTCGACGATGCCGCCCTCGTAGTGGTACTTCACGGAGAGCGGGTTGCCCTCCTCGTCCACATGGGCCTCGCGCTCGTCCCGCAGCGAGATCGACAGCCCCTTGTTCAGGAACGCCATCTCCTGGAAACGCCGCGACAGCGTCTCGAACGAGTACTCGGTGGTCTCGAAGATGTCCCCGTCGGCCCAGAAGGTGACCGTCGTGCCCGTCTCCTCCGTGGCCTCGTTCCGGGCCAGGGGCGCGGTCGGCACGCCGGTCTTGTAGTCCTGGGTCCAGCGGTAGCCGTCCGTCCTGACCTCGACCGAGACCTTCGACGACAGGGCGTTGACGACGGAGACGCCGACGCCGTGCAGACCGCCGGAGACGGCGTAGCCGCCGCCGCCGAACTTGCCGCCCGCGTGCAGCACGGTCAGCACGACCTCCACGGCCGGCTTCCCCTCCGAGGGGACGATGCCCACGGGGATCCCGCGGCCGTTGTCCACGACGCGGACGCCGCCGTCGGCGAGGATCGTGACCTCGATGGTGTCCGCGTGACCGGCCATGGCCTCGTCGACGGAGTTGTCGACGACCTCCTGGACGAGGTGGTGCAGGCCGCGCTCACCGGTGGAACCGATGTACATACCGGGTCGCTTGCGGACCGCGTCCAGCCCCTCCAGAACGGTGATCGCACTGGCGTCGTACGACGGCGGAGCCAGGGCCTCGCCGTCGGGGATGGACGTGATGTTTTCGATGGGGTTGCCGGAATCGGCCACGAAGCGCCCTTTCTGGCACAGCACATGCCGTCTCCGGGCAGGCAGGAGCGGCTGCGTCGTTCAACATGTGTCCGCAAGCGCGAGGTGCGCCGGCGGCGACGGTGTACTCGCCCAGTCTACCGGTAGCGCCGACAAGAATGGGGGCTTGCTGGCGCCTGAGTCCGCATGTGCCGCCCTGAACCGGTCGCCAGCGACTCCCCATATGCGGGGACGGGCTCCAAGAGGCTCACACCGCCACTCAGCGCTTCGGGCTGTCAACCACCGGCTACCGTGACCGGGGTCTCAGCCGTCACCCTCTGCTCAGGCGCCCACACGGGCCCCGGAGACCGGTTCGTACGGGCCCGGGAACGGGCTCCCCACGGGCCTCCGGCGGGACCCCGACGGGCCCCATGGACGCCCGGTCAGCCGTAGGTGTCGCCCGGGCCGGTGCTGCCGGGGGAGCGCAGCGGACCGTAGCGCCGGGGCGGCCCGCCCGGGCCCAGCACCTTGATCAACCGCACCGTGCCCTGCCCGAGGTCGGCGTTGAGCCGGGCCACCAGCTGCGGTGCGAGCAGCCGCAGCTGGGTCGCCCACGCCGTGGAGTCGCAGCGCACGGTCAGCACCCGGGCGTCCTCGTCGTACCGCTGCGGCTCACAGTGCTGGGCGACCTCCGGACCGACCATCTGGGGCCAGCGGCCCATCACCCCGCCGACCGCCGCCGGTGCCTCCCAGCCCCGCTCGGTGATCAGCCGGTTGATCGCCGCCCCGAGCGGAAGCGGATCGCGCCCATCGGCGCGCGCGCCGGAGCGCAAGCCCCCTCGGCGCGCCTGCTTCTTCTGCTGGGCGGCCGCGCCGCGGGCCCGCGCCTGCTCCTTGGCGGCACGCAGCGCGACGCGCGCCAGATCGACGCCCGAGGGCTCGGGGGTCTTCGCGGGCTGGTCCGTCATACCCGCCGCACATCCCCCTCGGCCACCACGTAACGCACGCCCGACAGCACCTCCGGGACGTCCTCCTCCACGGCCGCCGTGACCAGCACCTGCTCACCGGGGGCGACCAGCTCGGCCAGCCGCTCCCGGCGCCGGGAATCCAGTTCGGCGAAGACGTCGTCCAGCACCAGCACCGGCTCGGCGCCTTCCGCGCGCAGCAGGTCGTACGAGGCCAGGCGCAGCGCGAGGGCGTACGACCAGGACTCGCCATGGCTCGCGTAGCCCTTGGCCGGAAGCCGCCCGAGCTTGAGGACGAGGTCGTCCCGGTGCGGTCCCACCAGCGTGACGCCGCGCTCGATCTCCTGCTTGCGCGCGTCGGCCAGGGCCGCCATCAGCCGCTCGTACAGCTCCTCGCGGCTGCCGGCCGCGGTCAGGTCCTCCCCGGCCGAACCGCGGTACTCCAGCAGGACCGGGCCGCCGCCAGGAGCCAGCTGCTCGTACGCCTTGTCGGCGAGCGGCTGCAGCACGGAGATCAGGTCGAAGCGCTGGGCGAGCAGCTCGGCGCCGGTCCGGGCCAGATGCTGGTCCCAGACGTCGAGGGTGGACAGCGCCGCGTCGCCACCGCTCCCGCCGCGTGAGCCGTGCCGACGGGCCAACGCGGCGGTCTTCAGCAGACTGTTGCGCTGCTTGAGCACCCGGTCGTAGTCCGAGCGGATCCCGGCCATGCGCGGCGCACGCGCGGTGATGAGCTCGTCGAGGAAGCGGCGGCGCTCCCCGGGGTCGCCCTTGACCAGGGCAAGATCCTCGGGCGCGAACAGCACCGTGCGCAGGATGCCGAGCACATCCCGCGGTTTGACCTGCGCGGACCGGTTGATGCGGGCGCGGTTGGCCCTGCCGGGGTTCAGCTCCAGCTCGACCAGCTGCTGCCGGTCCCCCTGGACCACCGCGGCCCGGACGACCGCCCGCTCGGCCCCCATGCGCACCATCGGGGCGTCCGAGGAGACGCGATGGCTGCCGAGGGTGGCGAGATAGCCGACGGCCTCGACGAGGTTGGTCTTGCCCTGGCCGTTGGGCCCGACGAAGGCGGTGACGCCCGGGCCCAGGGCGACCTCGGCCCGGGCGTACGAGCGGAAGTCGGCGAGCGACAGATGCGTGACGTGCATGGTGGGCTGCGCCGACCTCCCCCGGCAGTATTACTACACCCTTGAGGTGCTGCTTACTTGGTGCTCTCGACCGCGTGGCCGCCGAACTGATTGCGCAGCGCGGCGACCATCTTCATCTGCGGGGAGTCGTCCTGACGCGAGGCGAAGCGGGCGAACAGGGACGCCGTGATCGCGGGCAGCGGCACCGCGTTGTCGATCGCGGCCTCCACGGTCCAGCGGCCCTCGCCCGAGTCGTCGGCGTACCCGCGCAACTTGGCCAGGTGCTCGTCCTCGTCCAGGGCGCGGACGGCCAGGTCCAGCAGCCAGGAGCGGATGACGGTGCCCTCCTGCCAGGAGCGGAACACCTCGCGGACGTCGGTGACCGAGTCGACGGCCTGCAGCAGCTCCCAGCCCTCGGCGTACGCCTGCATCATCGCGTACTCGATGCCGTTGTGGACCATCTTGGCGAAGTGGCCCGCGCCGACGGTGCCGGCGTGGACGGCGCCTGAGCTGCCCTCGGGCTTGAGCGCGTCGAAGATCGGCTGGACCTGGGCGACGTGCTCGGCCGCACCGCCGTACATCAGCGCGTAGCCGTTCTCCAGGCCCCAGACTCCGCCGGAGACGCCGCAGTCGACGAAGCCGATGCCCTTGGCGTGCAGCTGCTCCGCGTGCTTCTCGTCGTCCGTCCAGCGGGAGTTGCCGCCGTCCACGACGATGTCGCCGGGCGACAGCAGTTCGGCCAGCTCGTCGATGGTGGTCTGGGTCGCCACACCGGCCGGAACCATGATCCAGACCACGCGCGGGCCGTTGAGGTTGCTCACCAGGTCGCCGAGGCTGTGCACATCGGCGACGTCCGGGTTGCGGTCGTATCCGATGACGGTGTGGCCTGCGCGGCGAATGCGCTCGCGCATGTTGCCGCCCATCTTGCCGAGGCCGACGAGACCGAGCTCCATCAGTGATCCTTATGCCGTAGTCAGTGCGGTTCGTACCTGGGACCGAGCCTACGCCCGCGGGTGTCCGCACAGATGTTGGCTACACCTGCTCATCCGTTCGAGCCTCGGCTACTCGGTCGCTCAACCGCTCAGCCGGACCGGCATGATCAGGTACTTGTACGCCTCGTCCGCCTCGGCGTCCATGGCGGGCTTGCCACTGAGCAGGGCGGGCTTCGTCGACGTGGTGAACGACAGCTGGGCGACCGGGGAGTCGATCGCGCTGAGCCCGTCGAGCAGGAACGTCGGGTTGAAGGCGATGGAGATGTCGTCGCCGTCGAGCTGCGCGTCGACGCGCTCCACAGCCTGTGCGTCGTCGCTGGAACCGGCCTCCAGGATCAGCACGCCCTGCTCGAAGCTGAGCCGCACCGGCGTATTGCGCTCGGCGACCAGCGCCACACGCTTGACGGCCTCCACGAAGGGCGCGGTCTCGATCACCGCGACGGAGTTGAACTCGGTCGGGAAGAGCGTGCGGTACTTCGGCAGGTCGCCCTCGAGCAGCCGGGTGGTCGTACGGCGCCCGGCGCCCTCGAAGCCGATCAGCCCCTCGCCCGCACCCGAGCCGGACAGCGCCAGGGCGACCGTGTCGCCGCTGGTCAGCGACTTGGCGGTGTCGAGCAGCGTCTTGGCGGGGACCAGCGCGACGGCGGAGATGTCCGGCGTCTCCGGCTTCCACAGGAACTCCCGGACCGCGAACCGGTAGCGGTCGGTGGAGGCCAGCGTGACGGTGTCGCCCTCGATCTCGATCCGCACACCGGTGAGCACCGGCAGGGTGTCGTCCCGGCCGGCCGCGATGGCGACCTGGGCGGCAGCGGCGGCGAAGACCTCACCGGGGACGGTGCCGGTGGCGGTCGGCATCTGCGGCAGCGCCGGGTACTCCTCCACAGGCAGTGTGTGGAGGGTGAAGCGCGACGAACCGCAGACGACGGTCACGCGCACGCCGTCGCTGGAGATCTCCACAGGGCGATTGGGGAGAGCGCGGCAGATGTCGGCGAGAAGGCGGCCGGAGACCAGGACCGTGCCGTCGTCCTCCACGTCGGCTTCGACGGAGACGCGGGCCGAGACCTCGTAGTCGAAGCCGGAGAGGCTGAGAGCGCCTTCCTCCGCCTTCAGCAGGATGCCCGCGAGGACGGGCACCGGCGGACGGGCCGGGAGGCTGCGGGCTGTCCAGGCCACTGCCTCCGCGAGTACATCGCGCTCCACCCGGATCTTCACCGGAAACCGCCTCCTGCTGTTGCTGGCTCGCCCTGCTGGCCTTCGTCGTCGGCTGTGTTGCCGGAGACCAGTCTGACGCACGTCGCTGACAGTCGGCGCGGCTCGGGGTCAAGTCGGTGCGAGACGTGTCGGGCGGCCCGGCCCGAGGTTGTGCACAGGCCCCACTTCGAAGCGATTTCCCCGCTCTAACTGTGTGGTCGTAGTAGTAGGGCCTGTGGAAACCGTGGAAAACCGTCTTTGTGCAGGTCAGGCCCGCTTTTTTGTCCACCGGTCCTGTGGGCGGCGCCCGTGGACAACCCAGCCGTTCTGTGGATGCCGGAAAGTTCTGCACACGCGATGCACAGGAGTCGCCCGGTTCTCCCCAGCGGCGTCCCCAGTTTTACCCACGTTCCCCACAGCCCAACCCGGCTCCTTGGTGTGACGCCTTTCACTCGGTCCGGTGAGGGTGACCGTTTCGTTGCCGAACAGTGGACAGGCGTGTGGAGAAGCTGTGGGCAACGGGCCTGTGGCTGTGGGCGGCCGGTGGACAACTCGAAGCACGGGCTGTGGGCGATCTGTTCGTCCACAGTCTGTGGATCGAGGTTTGCCACAATTCCACACCCGGCTGACCTCGTCTGATCCCATCCTGCACCCCAAGCCTGTGGACGGATTCGGGACAACGGAGAAGTCCCCAAGGTGTGGACGGCACATTCGCCGTGGGTCTGTGGAGAACTGGCCTGTCAGGGCATGGAATCGAACAGCCGGGGAGACCGAACGACGAAGGGCGCCCCGGGAGTTGTCCGTCCCGGAGCGCCCTTGCCCGTCTCGCTGCGCTGTTTCCGCGCTGTCTCCGCGTGTCCCACGGGCCGCCATGCGGCGCCTCCGCGGCCTGCTCAGCCGTTCTTGATGCGGTTGGTCAGCTCGGTGACCTGGTTGTAGATGGAGCGCCGCTCGGCCATCAGCGCCCGGATCTTGCGGTCCGCGTGCATCACGGTCGTATGGTCCCGGCCGCCGAACTGCGCGCCGATCTTGGGCAGGGAGAGGTCGGTCAGCTCACGGCAGAGGTACATCGCGATCTGCCGCGCCGTGACCAGCACCCGGCTGCGGGAGGCGCCGCACAGGTCGTCCACCGTGTGCCCGAAGTAATCGGCGGTCGCGGCCATGATCGCGGTGGCCGTGATCTCCGGGGCCGCGTCCTCGCCGCCGGGGATCAGATCCTTGAGGACGATCTCGGTGAGGCCGAGGTCCACCGGCTGCCGGTTCAGGCTCGCGAAGGCGGTGACCCGGATCAGCGCGCCCTCCAGCTCCCGGATGTTGCGGGAGATCCGGGAGGCGATGAACTCCAGCACTTCCGGCGGCGCGTTCAGCTGCTCCTGGACCGCCTTCTTGCGGAGGATCGCGATGCGCGTCTCCAGCTCCGGCGGCTGCACATCGGTGATCAGGCCCCACTCGAAGCGGTTGCGGAGCCGGTCCTCCAGGGTGACCAGCTGCTTGGGCGGCCGGTCGGAGGAGAGCACGATCTGCTTGTTGGCGTTGTGGAGCGTATTGAAGGTGTGGAAGAACTCCTCCTGCGTCGACTCCTTGCTCGCCAGGAACTGGATGTCGTCGACCAGGAGGATGTCCATGTCGCGGTAGCGCTTGCGGAACGCGTCCGCCTTGCCGTCGCGGATGGAGTTGATGAACTCGTTGGTGAACTCCTCGGAGCTCACATAGCGCACCCGGGTCCCGGGATAGAGGCTGCGGGCGTAGTGCCCGATGGCGTGCAGCAGGTGGGTTTTGCCGAGCCCTGATTCCCCGTAGATGAAGAGCGGGTTGTACGCCTTGGCCGGCGCCTCGGCGACCGCGACGGCCGCGGCGTGCGCGAAGCGGTTGGAGGCGCCGATGACGAAGGTGTCGAAGAGGTACTTGGGGTTCAGCCGGGCGGTCGGCTCACCGGGGCCGGACGCGGGCGCGGGCTGCGCGGCGAGCGGGCCGGGGGCGCCGGTCTGCGAGGGCAGGACGGGCGGTCCGCCGCGGGCACGCTCCAGCGGGTCGGGAAGATCGTGGCGCTGCTGCTCGTACGGCGGACGCTCGGGGACGCCGCCGGGACCGCCCGGGCTTCCGCCGGGGCCGCCGTGATTTCCCGGGCCACCCGGGCCGCCTGATCCCGGGCCTCCGCCGGGGCCGCCCGGCCCGGGGCCCCGGTAGTCGACGCGCGGCTGCTGGTCGTACGGCTGCTGGTCGTAGCCGGACGAGGAGTGCTGTGACGCGTACGGATCGGCCTCGGGGAAACCGCCGAGCCGGGGCTGCTGCCAGCCGTAGTCGTCATGGGGCCGCTGCCAGGCGGCGGGCTCGGGGCGCGGCTGCTGATAGCCGGGGTATGCGGGGCGGGCGGTCGGCAGCTCGCCGGGGGTCTGGCGGCCGTAGCCGTCGCGGCTCTCGTAATTCTCGTAGCCGTCGCGACCGTCGCGGCTCTCGTATCCGTCGTGGCGGTTCTCATAACCGTCCCGGCCGCCGCGCTGCGGCTGCTGCGGGACGATCGGCTCGCCGGCCGACTCGTCGACGGTGATCGCGATGCGGATCGGGCGGCCGCACTCCCGGCTCAGCGTTTCGCTGACGATGGGGGCCAGCCTGCCCTCCAGCACGCCCTTGGCGAATTCATTGGGGACGGCGAGCAGGGCGGTGTCGGCGACGAGCGCGAGGGGCTGGCACCGTTTGATCCAGTGCTCGTCCTTGGCCTCGACGCCCTGTCCCCCCTGCCCCGTGCCTTCTCCCAGAAGACGCTCGAGCACGCGTGGCCACACTGCGGCAAGATCGGCAGGTACGTCAGCCACAGGGCACGCTCTCTCACTCGCTGGGTGGGGGACGCCGACATGTCCCACGAAAGGTGGTTCTCGGGACGGGTGGGAAGGAATCGGAGCCCGGCCACGGTAGTCAGGCCGGGGTTCAGGGTTCAAGTCGTTGTCCACAGGGTGTGTACAAATGTGCCATGTGATGTCGCCGGTCGTTCCCTTGCCCCCGCGGACGGGTAGGGCGGGGCGCCCTCCGGGCCGTCTGCCGGGTTGACCGGATGGCGTAACCGCGCGTACCGTAACCAGGTCGAGTTGTCGATGGCTGCTGCCGCCTGCCTCCGATGGGCAAGGGTCACGGACTTCATGATCCGTGATCGTGAAGCGGTGCACTCGGGCGTATTGCGAGCTACTCGTGGGCGCACGGTGACAGCCAGGCGATGTACCGCCACTACCCGATTCATTTCTGGAGTCCCCGAGTGAGCAAGCGCACCTTCCAGCCGAACAACCGCCGCCGCGCGAAGACCCACGGCTTCCGGCTGCGTATGCGCACCCGTGCCGGCCGCGCGATTCTCGCGTCCCGCCGTAGCAAGGGTCGCGGCCGCCTGTCGGCCTGAGCAGCCTGACCCAAGGTCCATGACGTGCTGCCTACCGAGCATCGGCTGAGGCGGCGCGAGGACTTCGCGGCCGCGGTACGCCGAGGACGCAGGGCCGGTCGCCCGCTTCTTGTCGTGCACTATCGCAGCGGCCTCACCAGCAAGAACACGGACCCGCACGCACCTGGGGAGAGTGCTCCCCCGGCGCGTGCGGGTTTCGTCGTCAGCAAGGCGGTCGGCGGTGCCGTCGTCCGCAATCTGGTGAAGCGCAGACTGCGCCATCTCATGCGGGACCGTCTCGATCATTTTCCCGCAGGTAGCCTTGTGGTCGTACGGGCGCTGCCCGGTGCGGGTGAGGCGGGTCACGACCAGCTGGCCCGCGACCTCGACACCGCAGTGCAGCGGCTACTGGGAGGGGTGCCGCGATGAAGTACCCGCTGCTGTGGTTGATCAAGCTGTACCAGTGGACCATCAGCCCCATGTTGGGACCGGTCTGCAAGTACTACCCGTCGTGCTCGCACTACGGCTACACGGCCATTGACCGGCACGGCGCGGTAAAAGGAACGGCGCTGACGGCGTGGCGCATCCTGCGCTGCAACCCATGGTCGCTCGGTGGCGTCGACCACGTGCCGCCCCGGAAGCATCCGGTGTGGCATCAGCGGCTGCGGAACCGCTTCGGCGGGCAATCCGCTGTGGAACCCGCCGCACAGCCCGAGACCCAGCCCAACGCCCAAGGAGCCTGATTCGTGGACACGATCCTCGGTCCTCTTTATGACGTAGTTTCCTGGATCATCGTCCAGTTCCACTCGTTCTACAGCCTCATTTTTGACCGGAACAGTGGCTGGGCGTGGGGTCTGTCCATCGTTTCGCTGGTGGTACTGATCCGTATCTGCCTGATCCCGCTCTTCGTGAAGCAGATCAAGTCGACGCGGAACATGCAGGCGCTCCAGCCGAAGATGAAGGCGATCCAGGAGCGCTACAAGAGCGACAAGCAGCGCCAGTCCGAAGAGATGATGAAGCTCTACAAGGAGACGGGCACCAACCCGCTCTCGAGCTGTCTCCCGATTCTGGCGCAGTCCCCGTTCTTCATTTCGCTGTACCAGGTCCTCAACCACATCGCGAACAACAGGACGGTCGGTGTCATCGACCAGTCGCTGTTGGACAGCGCCCGTAACGCGCACATCGTCGGCGCTCCCCTGTCCGTGAAGTTCATGGACTCCGCCTCGAAGGTCGAGTCCCTCGGAGCGTCGCTGACGGACGTCCGGATCGTGACGATCACCATGATCGTGCTGATGTCGGCGTCGCAGTTCTTCACCCAGCGCCAGCTGATGACCAAGAACGTCGACCTCACGGTGAAGACGCCGTTCATGCAGCAGCAGAAGATGCTGATGTACGTCTTCCCGGTCATGTTCGCCGTCTTCGGCATCAACTTCCCCGTCGGTGTTCTCGTCTACTGGCTGACCACCAACGTCTGGACCCTCGGCCAGCAGATGTTCGTCATCCGCCGTAACCCGACCCCGGGCAGCGTCGCCTTCAAGGCCCGCCAGGAGCGGCTGCGGGCCAAGGGCAAGCTGAAGGAGGAGCCGGCCGAGGTCGCCGCCAAGCAGGCCGCCGAGACGGCCCGCGCCAACCGGCAGCAGCCCAAGCGGCAGACCAAGTCGCAGCGCACCACCGCCGGCGGTCACGGCCACAGCAAGGCGACGGCGCAGTCCGACTCCACGGCGAAGCTGGAAAAGTCCGACCAGGAACAGACGCGGCAGAGCGCGGCGGAGAAGAAGGGCTCGCAGGGCGGCAAGCCGGCCGGCGGCTCGGCCTCCGGCTCCCGGAACACGAAGTCCGGGCAGCGCAAGGGCCAGCAGCGTCCCAAGCACCCGTCCAAGAAGTAACGAAGGAGTCCATCCGTGACGGAAGGCACCACCCCCGCCGCCGAGGGTGTCGACACCCTGACCCGCCTCGAGCAGGAAGGGGAGATCGCGGCCGACTACCTCGAAGGTCTGCTGGACATCGCGGACCTCGACGGTGACATCGACATGGACGTCGAGGCCGACCGCGCAGCGGTGTCGATCATCAGCGAATCGACCAGCCGTGATCTGCAGAAGCTGGTCGGCCGCGACGGCGAGGTGCTGGAGGCTCTTCAGGAGCTGACCCGGCTCGCGGTGCACCGGGAGACCGGCGACCGGAGCCGGCTGATGCTCGACATCGCCGGATACCGGGCCCGTAAGCGCGCCGAGCTGACCGAGCTGGGCACCAAGGCCGCGGAAGAGGCGAAGGGCGCCGGCGAGCCGGTGAAGCTCAAGCCGATGACGCCGTTCGAGCGCAAGGTGGTGCACGACGCGGTGGCCGCCGCCGGACTGCACAGCGAGTCCGAGGGCGAGGAGCCCCAGCGCTGTGTGGTCGTACTCCCGGCCTGACCAGGCCCGGCCTCATGGTCTACCCGGCCCCGTCTGTGCGCAGGCGGGGCCGAATCTTGTCAGCCTTACATCAGCATCAGCGTTCAGCACAGTGCTCGGTACGGAAGGACGGTTCCCGTGACGGAAGCAGCGGAGCTCCCCCCGGCGCCCGAGGAGGCGCAGGATGTATTCGGTGAGCGCTTCCCGGAGGCCGTTCGATACGGCGAGCTCCTGGCCGATGTGGG
The DNA here is from genome assembly GCF_044332925.1 of Streptomyces sp. NPDC021212. Lineage (NCBI taxonomy): Bacteria > Bacillati > Actinomycetota > Actinomycetes > Kitasatosporales > Streptomycetaceae > Streptomyces > Streptomyces sp. NPDC021212. The sequence goes on along the minus strand of NZ_JBIRPZ010000004.1, from coordinate 341,068 downwards.
CGTGACCCGCGGGCTGATCGGCCCGCGCGAGGTGCCGCGGCTGTGGGAGCGGCACCTGCTGAACTGCGCCGTGCTCTCCGAGGTGGTGCCCGAGGGGGTCACCGTCTGCGATGTGGGCTCGGGTGCCGGGCTCCCCGGTATTCCGCTCGCCCTGACCCGCCCGGATCTGCGGATCACCCTGCTGGAGCCGCTGCTGCGCCGTACGAACTTCCTGCGGGAAGTCGTGGAGCTGCTGGGCCTGGAGCATGTCACGGTCGTGCGTGGCCGGGCCGAGGAGGTCCTGGGGAAGCTTCCCCCGGTGCATGTGGTCACGGCCCGGGCGGTGGCCCCGCTGGACCGGCTGGCAGGCTGGGGAGTCCCGCTGCTGCGGCCGTACGGAGAGATGCTGTTGCTGAAGGGCGACACTGCCGAGGAGGAGCTGAAGCACGCCCGGGCGGCGCTGAGCAAGCTCGGTGTGGTGGACACCTCGGTGCTGCATGTCGGCGAGGGCGTCGTGGATCCGCTGTCCACCGTGGTGCGGGTCGAGGTCGGGGAGAGTCCCGGCGGTGTGCGGTTCGCCGCGAAGCGCGCCAAGGCGGCACGCAAGGCGCCACGGCGCCGCCCCTGATCCTTCTGTCGTAGGCCGACCGGTCCGACGGGGTGCTCCATACAAGCTGCCTAAACTACGCATACCGGAGTGTCGCGGCGAATCAACGGGCCTGCCCGTGCATCGTGTTTCACGTGAAACGTCGCTCCCTGCTGCATGGAATCATCAGTCGCGGTCGTGCGGCGGCTCTGCCCCGCGACCGCCGCCCCCGTAAAGACGTGGATTCATCCACAGGAGAACGGGCCTCGCTGGTTCACAACCCCCAAAGCATGGCAGGCTCTGTGCATCGAGAGCCTGATGTCGAGGAGAGTGAATCCTTGCGGTCCGACGCCAACATCGCGGGGCCGATGACCGACCCGGTCCCCGGCCCCCGTACCGAATCGGCAGGGGAGGACGTTTCACGTGAAACTCCGCCCCCGATGGACGACACCCCTATTGGTCGTGCCGCTCAACTGGCGGTGGAGGCGCTTGGCCGGGCTGGTGAAGGACTGCCCAGACCGGAGCAGACCCGGGTGATGGTGGTCGCCAACCAGAAGGGCGGGGTCGGGAAGACCACGACCACGGTCAATCTGGCGGCGTCTCTCGCCCTCCACGGCGGACGAGTCCTCGTGGTCGACCTCGACCCGCAGGGCAATGCCTCGACCGCGTTGGGGATCGACCACCACGCCGAAGTCCCCTCGATCTACGACGTCCTGGTGGACAGCAAGCCGCTGTCCGACGTGGTGCAGCCGGTGCCGGACGTGGAGGGGCTGTTCTGTGCCCCGGCCACGATCGACCTCGCCGGTGCCGAGATCGAGCTGGTCTCCCTGGTGGCGCGAGAGAGCCGGCTGGAGCGGGCCATCCAGGCCTATGAGCAGCCACTGGACTACATCCTCATCGACTGTCCGCCCTCGCTCGGGCTGCTGACGGTCAATGCGCTGGTCGCCGGGGCGGAAGTGCTGATCCCGATCCAGTGCGAGTACTACGCTCTGGAGGGGCTCGGGCAGCTCCTGCGCAACGTGGATCTGGTGCGGGGCCATCTCAACCCCAAGCTTCATGTCTCGACGATCCTGCTCACGATGTACGACGGCCGGACCCGGCTGGCCTCCCAGGTGGCGGACGAAGTCCGCAGCCACTTCGGCGGCGAGGTGCTCCGGACGAGCATCCCAAGATCGGTGCGCATCTCCGAGGCCCCCAGCTATGGGCAGACGGTCCTCACCTATGACCCGGCATCGAGCGGAGCGCTCTCCTACCTCGAGGCCGCCCGGGAGATCGCGCTTCGCGGGGTCAACGTGCAGTACGACGCTCAGCACGCTCACGCCCTGCCCATGCCCGCGATCAGCCAGCACGACCAGCACAGCATGCAGGAGGGGAATCAGTGAGTGATCGACGGAGAGGACTGGGCCGTGGGCTCGGTGCTTTGATCCCTCCCGCGCCGAAGGGGTCCGACAACGCCGGACCCGCGACGGGCGCGGGGACGGCCACCACCTCAGGAGCATCGACCTCACCGACCGCGGTCCCGGTGCTCACCCAGGAGCGCGGGGTGGCCGCGGCCAAGGTGGCCGGTCTGTCCACGCAGAGCGTTCCACGTGAAACCGAGCCGCCCGCCCCGCCGGAGAAGGAACCTGAGGCCGCTCCGGCGCCCCCGGCGGACGAAGTGGCCGGGGCGCACTTCGCCGAGCTGCCGCTCGACTTCATCACGCCCAACCCCCGCCAGCCGCGTGAGGTGTTCGACGAGGACGCCCTGGCCGAGTTGGTCACCTCGATCCAGGAGGTCGGCCTTCTCCAGCCGGTCGTGGTGCGGCAGCTGGCGCCGGAGCGCTATGAGCTCATCATGGGTGAGCGGCGCTGGCGCGCCTGTCGTGAGGCGGGTCTGGAGAAGATCCCCGCGATCGTCCGGGACACCGACGACGAGAAGCTTCTGCTCGATGCGCTGCTGGAGAACCTGCACCGGGCACAGCTCAATCCGCTCGAAGAGGCCGCGGCGTACGACCAGTTGCTGAAGGACTTCAACTGCACGCATGACGAGCTGGCGGACCGCATCGGGCGTTCGCGTCCGCAGGTCTCCAACACGCTGCGGCTGCTGAGGCTCTCTCCCTCCGTCCAGCGCAGGGTCGCGGCCGGTGTGCTCTCCGCGGGCCATGCCCGGGCCCTGCTTTCCGTGGAGGACGCGGAGGAACAGGACCGGCTGGCGCATCGCATCGTTGCCGAGGGGCTGTCGGTGCGGGCGGTCGAGGAGATCGTCACCCTGATGGGGTCGCGGTCGGGCGGTGCCCCCAAGGCGAAGGGGCCGCGGGCCGGCGCCCGGGTGTCCCCCGCGCTCACGGATCTGGCGTCCCGGCTGTCGGACCGCTTCGAGACGCGGGTGAAGGTCGACCTCGGTCAGAAGAAGGGAAAGATCGTCGTCGAGTTCGCCTCGATAGACGATCTGGAGCGGATTCTCGGCACCCTGGCCCCGGGCGAGGGCCCGGTGCTGGAGCAGCCCCTGTCCGCCGAGGACGGGGCGGCGGACGAGGACGAATGAGGCGCTGACCGTACGGCTCGGCCGTGGGGAAGCACGTAGGGGCGGGTCGTGTTCCGATGGCATCGGAACACGACCCGCTCTTTGCTCAAGGGCGGTATCGGTGCAATGTCGGCACGGATACGATGCGATCAGGTAGGCGGATCCATGGGGAGGCACCTCATGCGAAGGACAGGGCCATGCGATCGGTGAGCCGCACCGGACTGGTGGCCACAGGGTTGGGCCTGGGCGCTGTCGGCGGTTTCGTCGGTAGTCTGATCAGGGAGCGTAGTGCGCTGTCAGCCGCCCGTACCGCGGCTGGCCACGGAAGTGAGGGACTGGCTTCATGGGGCGTCGGCTTGTACCGCTCACGCTGGACAACCTCCCGGACATCCCCAAGCGCTGTCGCGCATGTGTCTTCTGGGAGCTCGACCCCGTCAGCGGCGAGGCTGCGGTAAGGGCCGGACGTCCGGAGCTGGAGAAGGAAGCCTGGATCTCGGCCGTTCTGCTGGAGTGGGGATCCTGCGGCCGGGTGGTCTACGTCGACGAGGTGCCGGTGGGCTTCGTGCTCTACGCGCCGCCCGCGTATGTGCCGCGGTCCACGGCCTTTCCGACGAGTCCGGTCGCGGCGGATGCCGTGCAGCTGATGACCGCCTGGCTCATGCCGGGATACCAGGGGCAGGGGCTGGGCCGGGTCATGGTGCAGACCGTCGCCAAGGATCTGATCCGCCGGGGCTTCAAGGCGATCGAGGCGTTCGGGGACGCCACCTGGAAGGAACCGGCGTGTGTGCTGCCCGCCGATCACCTTCTCGCGGTGGGCTTCAAGACCGTGCGACCGCATCCGCGGTATCCCCGGCTGAGGCTCGAGCTGAGGACGACGATCTCCTGGAAGGAGGACGTCGAGCTGGCGCTGGACCGGCTGCTCGGCGCGGTCCAGAAGGAGCCGGCTCTGCGGCCGCTCTGAGAGTCCACGTGCTGCGGGTTCCACGTGAAGCGAGTTCCACGTGAAGCGCGAAGGGGCTGCCCTCTCGGGCAGCCCCTTCGTCGGTGCGGTGGCGTCTCAGCCGATGAAGTCGGCCAGGTCGCGCTCGATCGCGGCCTTCGGCTTGGCGCCGACGATGGTCTTGGCGACCTCGCCGCCCTGGTAGACGTTGAGCGTCGGAATGGACATCACGCCGTACTTGGCGGCCGTGGCCGGGTTCTCGTCGATGTTGAGCTTCGCGATGACGATCTTGTCGGCGTGCTCGGCCGCGATGGCCTCCAAGGAGGGGGCGATCTGACGGCACGGACCGCACCATGCGGCCCAGAAGTCGACGAGCACCGGCTTGTCGCTCTTGAGGACGGTCTCCTCGAAGTCGGCGTCTGTCACGGTGACCGTGGCACCGGCCATGGCTAATCTCCTTAATCGTTGGTGCAGGGACGGAAGCGGATTCAGACGGTGGCGTCTTCGCCGTCGCCCAGGGAGGCCAGGAAGCGCTCGGCGTCCAGGGCGGCCGCGCAACCGGTGCCGGCGGCGGTGATCGCCTGACGGTAGGTGTGGTCCACGACATCACCCGCGGCGAAGACACCCGGCACGTTCGTGCGGGTGGAGGGCGACTCGACCTTCAGGTAGCCCTCGTCGTCCAGGTGCAGCTGGCCCTTGAACAGCTCGGTCCGCGGGTCATGGCCGATCGCGATGAACAGGCCGGTGACCGGCAGCTCGGACGTCTCGTCCTTCTTGACGTCGCGCAGCGTCAGGCCGGAGAGCTTGCCGTCGCCGTGGATCTCCGTGACTTCGCTGTCCCAGAGGAACGAGATCTTCGGGTCGGCGAAGGCACGCTCCTGCATCGCCTTGCTGGCCCGCAGCGTGTCCCGGCGGTGGACCACGGTGACCGACTTGGCGAACCGCGACAGGAAGGTCGCTTCCTCCATCGCGGTGTCACCGCCGCCGATGACGGCGATGTCCTGGTCCTTGAAGAAGAACCCATCGCAGGTGGCACACCAGGAGACGCCGCGGCCCGAAAGCTCGTCCTCACGGGCCAGGCCCAGCTTGCGGTGCTGGGAACCGGTGCTGACGATGATGGTCTTCGCGCGGTGCACCGTACCGGCGGAGTCGGTGACGGTCTTGATGTCCTCGCTGAGGTCGACCGCGACCACATCGTCCGGGATCAGCTCGGCGCCGAAGCGCTCGGCCTGCCCCCGCATGTTGTCCATCAGGTCAGGGCCCATGATGCCCTCGCGGAAGCCGGGGAAGTTCTCCACGTCGGTGGTGTTCATCAGCGCACCACCGGCGGTCACGGAACCTTCGAACACCAGCGGCTTCAAGGAAGCGCGGGCGGTGTAGAGCGCGGCCGTATAGCCCGCGGGCCCGGAACCGATGATGATCACGTTGCGGACGTCGCTCACGGATGTCTTCCTTGTCTCTGCCGACTGCCGACTGCTGACTGGACGACGGCGCCCTCCCCGGGTTTCCGGAGAACCGCTGCCATCCCACCCAACGGATCCTACGGGTCCGGCATTCCCGCATGATGCCAGGCGGGCCGTGGTTGTGGGCTGTGCCTCAGCCGCGCGGATACGTACGGGTCACCAGAAGCTTCCCGGGACTGGCGTGGGAAGCGGAGACGCAGGAGGCGTCGATCACGAAGGCGTCGACGAGCGAGCTGTCGGAGCGGTGCGGCAGCACGACGATGTAGGCCGTCTTGCCGCCGTAGGTGTCCTGCTGCGCGGCGAGAACCGGCTCCGACCGGCCGGTCCCGCGCTGGACACAGGACGGAACCACCGGGTCGTCCGCGCGCAGCGGCATATCCGGAGTGTTCTGGGTGGTGACACCGTGCGACGGGGTGCTCTTCTGCTCGGCGAGCATCTCCTGCACACGGCCCTTGAGGGCCGCCGTGGAGAGAGTGGCCTTCGCCGTGGAGCTGGGGTCCGCATGGGCCGTGGCGCCGGGGCCATCGTTGTCGTCCGAGCCACCGGGGAAGAAGAGTGCGCCGAGGCCGATGACGGCGGCGGCGCACGCGCTGCCGAGCAGCACCTTGGACCAGCGCCGGGAACGGCCTCCACGGGCCCCTGCGGCGACGCGGGGGATGGTCTTGCGCCCTGGCCCGGTAGAGGCGCGCGGGTGCCCCGCGGGCCGGTCCACGGCCGGGGAGGGCTTTCCCTCTACCGCAGGGCCTGAGGGGCTCGCCGCGGTTTCGGTTTCACGTGAAACAAGCCCAGCGGAGTCAGCGTCCTCGGTTTCACGTGAAACCGAGGAGCGGTCGCCGGGGGCTGTCGCGTCGAGGAGGGCCTCGGCGGCGAGCGCGGCGTCGATCCGGCCCGCGATGTCGTCGGGCATCCGCAGCGGCCCGGGCAGGGTGCCCAGCGTCGAGCGGATCTCACCCAGAGACGTCTGTACATCGGCACACAGCCCGCAGGTGGCGAGGTGCGTGCGTACATCGACGGTGCGGCCCGGAGAGAGCAGACCTTCGGTGAGTGCGGAGATCTCCGCGACTTCCGGGTGCTCGTCCGTGTCCGTCGAGGATGTCACGCTCGCCCACCTCCGCCCTTCACGGCATCTGTGTCAGTCGGTCCTGCCGCTGGTGGGACGGATGTCCCCTGCGACCGGTTCCTTCCCCCGCCCGAGGGGACGCTACCCCTTCCGTTGGGATGGAGATGCGAGAGCAACGGCAGCAGCCGGGCACGTCCCCGCGCGCAGCGGCTTTTCACGGTGCCGGTGGGGACGTCCAGGACCTTGGCGGCCTCTGCCACGGGATAGCCCTGCATGTCGACCAGCACCAGGGCCGCGCGCTGCTCGGGCGGGAGGGTGCGGAGCGCCCCGAGTAGCTCGCGATGGAGATCGCCGCGCTCGGCGGGCGCCGCGGCCGATTCGTGGGGCTCCAGAAGCTGCTCGAGCCGCTCGGTGTCGTCGACGGGGGAGGTGCGACGGGAGGCGGCCTTGCGCGCCCGGTCCAGGCACGCGTTGACCGTGATGCGGTGGAGCCAGGTCGTCACGGCGGACTGGCCCCGGAAGGTGTGGGCGGCGCGGTAGGCGGAGACGAGCGCGTCCTGGACCGCGTCCGCGGCCTCCTCCCGGTCGCCGAGGGTGCGCAGCGCCACCGCCCAGAGTCTGTCGCGGTGGCGTCGCACGATCTCACCGAAGGCATGCGGATCGCCGGCCACATGCTGGGCAAGGAGCTCGCCGTCGCTTGCTCCGCCGATGGCGGCGTCGTCCAACGTTGAGCCCCCTCCCCGGTCGGCCGGCTGCCCTGGGGTCAGCCGGTGAACTTCACTTCAGTGATGGCCTGCTTGTGACCAGCTTGGCTGTAGGCGTCGCGCGGTGAGTTCGGCATAGCGGTAATCCAGACGAGGACGTAGCGGCTCTTCTTGGTGCCGTTCACCTTCAGATCGGACGTCCTGGATGAAGTCTGGCCCGAAGCAAGCTTGGTGAACGAGCCGACGGGGTCCACTGCCGACGCGGATGGTGTGAGGGAATCCGTACCGTACAGCGAGACTTCCGTGTAGGAGCCTCCGAACCGAAGTGAGAGCGAGGCGCCACTGATTTTCTGCTCCGAGCCGAGGTCATAGATGATCCCGACCCCCTTCTTGACGCTCGGGGCGAGCGCAGGGCCATCGATGAAACTCTTGGTATGCCAGGCGGTCGACGCATTCCCGTCGTGGGTGAGGTCGGCCTCGTCGGCGTTCTGCGATGCCCCGTCCGGGGCGAACTCTGCGGCGTCCTGGATCTGGATCGGCTTGCTGGCAACCTGACCGGGCTTGTCGTCGTCCTTCTGGCTGGTGGACTTACCCGGATCCGGCTTGTTCTCCTCCTTGAGGAGGGTGTCCGCGAGCTGCCAGCTGCCGAGGCCCAGGGCAGCGATCAGCAGGGCCGAGACGGTCCACTTGAGGGCCTTGCCGGTACGGCTCTGCAGCGGGGGCGGCGGAGCCATGGGGACCGCGGCCGGACCGGCCGTGCGCGACGGGCCGCCGTGGGCGGGCGGCTGGCCGTAACCCTGCTGGTAATTCGTGCGCTGGAACGCCGCGGAGGGCGTGAACGCGGGCTCGGGCGGCCGGATGCGCGGCATGGCCGCGACCGCCTTGGACAGCTCCTCAGGGGTGGTGCAGGGCTGGTCCTGGCGGGAGGCGGTGGCGCCGTCGTTGACCAGCGCGCGCATCGCCAGCTCGGACAATCCTCGGTGGACTCCCGCGCGGACCTGATCGGGGGCGATCAGGCCGACGCCCTTGGGCAGTCCGGAGAGGCCGTGGGCGTCCGTGTCGTACGGCCAGCGCTGGGTGAGCGCGGCGTACAGCAGCGCGCCGATGGACTCGGTATCGGTGCGCTGTGGGTGGTCGGAGCTGATGCCGCGCAGCGCGGCCATGACGGCCAGGCCGCGGATGCGGTACTGGCCTGATTCCGTGCGGAGCACGGAGCCGGGGTTCAGCCGCAGATGGGCCAGGCCTTCGCGGTGAGCGGCGGCCATGGCCTGGGAGACCTGGCTGACCAGTTGATAGGCGTCGTGCGGCTCGAGCGGTCCCGTGGCGAGCACGGTGGTCAGCTCGGTGGCGTCGGGAAGCCACTCATGGACGACGTAGACGAGGTCGTTCTCCTCGACGGCGTCGAGTACCTGGACGAAGCGGGGGTCACCCAGCAGCGCCGCCGAGCGGGCGGCGGCCAGCACCGGACGGGCCCGCGGATGGTCGGCGGGCAGGACGTGAACGCCGACGGCCCGGCGCAGTTTCTCGTCCACCGCACGCCAACTGCTGAATCCGTCCAGTCGGGTGACGCACTCCTCCAAACGGTAACGTCTGGCCAGCTTGTGGCCGCTGTGCAGCTCGGGAGGGCTTACGTCGGCCGCGGCACCATTGTCCTGGTTGCCCGCGGCCTCTGTTTCCTTACCGGCCTTCTGTTGCGTCCCCGCCCCGTCGGCCGTGGCCTTTCCCGCCTCGGCGGTCAGCGACTCCTCGCCGTCGCTGTCGGCCACGTCGACGGCAGCCGTGCTCCGTTCCGCCACCGTCGTTCCTGCCTCCCCATCCGTTGCGCCTACTCCGAGCCAAGACAATTGTGCCCACAGTCCGCCGCTATGCACGACACACGATGGCGGACGATGGTTGTGCTCAATGATCAGCGTCCGAGTCGTCCGCGCACCATACCGACCATGGCCGTCAGCTCTTCAATGCGCATCCGTTTCGCAGCAATGTAGAAGACCGCGATAAGAACGAGACCTCCACCCGCCAATGCGGCTACGGAACCGGACATGCCGTATCCCAGCGCCTGAGTGATGGCATAAGCCGCCGCACCGCTCAGCAGAGCGGCGGGGATGCTGGCGCCCACCAGGCGGGTGTAGGTGCGCACGACACGGCGGCCGTCGAGGTCGCCGCCCAGCCGGTTGCGCAGTCGCTTCCAGGCCAGGCCCACGCCGGCGGCGTACGCAAGGCCGTAGGAGGCGGCCATACCGGCCACGATCCACCGGGTCGGGAGAACGAAGTAGCAGAGCGCGGAGGCGGCGGCGTTGACGGCGGCGACGATCACCGTGTTGTAGAAGGGGGTGCGGGTGTCTTCGTAGGCGTAGAAGCCGCGCAGGACGACGTACTGCACCGAGAACGGGATGAGCCCGAGGCCGAAGGCCATCAGGATGTATCCCATGTTCTGAGCCGTCGGGGTGCCCGAGGTGCCGAAGAGCAGGGTGCACAGGGGGACGCCGAGCGCCACGAAGCCGAAGGCGAGCGGGACGATGGCGACGGCGGAGGTGCGCAGGCCCTGGGAGATGTCGTCGCGGACCGCTCCGGGGTCGCCGTCGTGGGCCGACCGGGAGAGCCGGGGCAGCAGGGCGGCCATCACCGAGACGGTGATGATGGCCTGCGGCATGTTCCAGATGAGCTGCGCGCTGGTGTAGCCGACGTAGCTGGCCCCCGGGGCGTTCATGTTGGCGGCGTCGGTACCGGCCGCGGTGGCGAGCTGGGTCACCACGATGTTCCCGGCCTGGTTGGCGAGCACGAACAGCACGGTCCACTTGGCGAGCTTGGCGGCCTTGCCGAGGCCGTGGCCCCGCCAGTCGAAGCGGGGACGGAAGCGGAAACCGGAGGCCCGGAGGTAGGGGAACATCGCCAGGGCCTGCACGGTGAGGCCGAGCAGTGTGCCGATGCCGAGCAGCCGCACGCCCTCGTCCGTGATGGTGGTGACGCCCATCTGGGAGGTGCTGGAGGTGCCGAACACCCAGATGAAGAGGCCGAAGGTGGCGATGACGACGATGTTGTTGAGGACCGGGGTCCACATCATCGCGCCGAACTTGCCGCGGGCGTTGAGGATCTGGCCGACCACGACGTGCACACCCATGAAGAAGATGGTGGGCAGGCAGTAGCGGGCGAAGGTGACCGCGACCTCATTGGCGGGAGGATCGCCCGCGATGTCCGCCGAGAGCATCCGGATCAGTGCCGGGGCCGCGAACATGGACAGGGCGACCAGGCCGCCGAGGGTGACCATCGCGAGGGTGAGCAGCCGGTTGGCGTAGGCGATACCGCCGTCCTTGTCCTCCTTCATCGCACGCACGAGCTGTGGGACGAAGACGGAGTTCAGACCGCCGCCGACGGTGAGGAAGTAGATCATCGCGGGCAGCTGGTACGCGACCGCGTACGCCTGGCCCAGGGAGGCGGCACCGAGGCCCGCGACGATCACCATCTGCCGGACGAAGCCGGTCAGCCGGGAAACCAGGGTGCCGGCGGCCATGAGAGCGCTGGACTGGAGCAGACCGGCCGCACGGCCGCCGGAGCGCTTCGGGGCGGCCTCGGCCTTCTCGGCCTTCTCGTCGTCGGTCTCGGGGGCGCTCACCACCGGAGCGGCCATGGTGGGGGCGCCGGCCGACGGGGGCGCGGATTCGTGCCGCGCGGGCCCGGGCACCGGCGGCTGGCCCGGCGGGGGCACGGGCGGGTAGCCCTGTGCGGCGCCCTGCGGGTACCCCTGGGGACGCTGCGCGTCGTAGGGCTGCTGCTGATCGCGGTAGAGGTGCGCGAAGGCGTCCTGCTGCGGCTGCTCCCCCGCCCCGTAGCCGCCCCGGTCGCCGTAACCCGTGGCGGCGGGGTCGGCCGCGTACTGCTGCTGTGACGGCTCCTGGGAGCCGGGTGCCACCGGCCACTCCCGCGGGTCGGCGCCCTGCGGGGCGGCGGGCTGCGGGGCGGCGCCCTGCTGCTGGTACGGCGTCTGCTGCTGGTAGCCGCCCTGCTGGGGGCCGGACCGGTCGTACAGCGGATCCGTCAGCGGGTCATGTCCGTACCTGTCCTGCGTCGCATAGGGGTGCGGCGTGAAGCTGCCGGTCGCATACGGGTCGTCCCCGTACGGGTCCTGCACGTAGTACTGCCCGTAGTCCTGGCGCGGATCGCTCGCAGGTGCCTGCTTGCTGTCGCCCAGGTACGGATCGTTCTGGTGCGGTTCCTGTCCGTAGGGTTCCTGGGGCGCGTGGGGGAAAGGCGGTGGCATCCGCCTCTCACCGTCATACGGCGCGTTCATCGCTACCCCACCTCATCGTCCGCTGCGGCCGACCGGCCCCGGAATTGCTCAATGGTCCACTTTCTCACCCGCGCCGGATGCCCCGGCGCTTTGCGATCCGGTGTCCGGCGCCGGGTCACTCGGCTGCTCGGGCACGAGGGCGGCGGCGGGGTCGTTTCCGTCGGCCTCCGCATCCGTGGCCTCGTCCTCCTGCACGTCCTCGTCGCCGCCGTTCGTGGTGGTGGCCCGCTTGCGCTGGAGGTAGATCCGGATTCCGGCGAGGACCAGCAGCAGCACACCGCCCGCGATCACGAGGATGACGGTCGATGTGATCTCGGTGACATCCACCTCGAAGAACCTCTTGTCCCCGTAGGGCTGCCCGTCCGGGGTGACGAGCCGCGCCGACACCCACACCGGGCCGTTCGCGTTGGCCGTCGTCCCGAACTTCACGGACTGGCTGTGCCCGCCCTCGACGTTGACCACCTGGGGTTCGCTGACCGCCAGGCGGTTGCCCTGCTGGGACTCGAGGACCAGCCGCAGCCGGACCCCCTGCACCAGGTTGTTCTGCACGGTCACCGGGATGGTCGCGCTCCGCCCGGACAGCGTCATGTCCGTCTTCGGGATGATGCGCACCTTTTTGGTCAGTCCGTTCAGATATCCCTTTACACCGTCGCGGAAGTGGGTCGCGCCCCGGGCGTCGCCCCGCCACGAGGTGGACATCACCCGCCGGATCGCGTTGCCGAAGGGGGTGACCACCCGGTACTTGGCGGTGAGGATCGTCTCGAACTCGTCGAGCGTGCCCTGGGTCTCCCGGACGTCCTCGAACGCCTGGGTCGGCAGCTCCTCGCGGCGGAGCGAAGCGGGGTACAGGCGGCTGCTGGGCACGCGCTCGGTGGCGTTCGGGTCGGGCTTGGCCTTCGCGGCCTGCCCCAGGTTCATCGGCTCGGTCCACTGCCCGGACAGGCCGTCCAGGGCCGCCGCCATCGCCTGCGCCTGGCTGGTGGTGGGGATGCGCTGCGGAGCCACCACGATGCTGCGCTGCCTGTCCGGCGCCTGCAGGTTGATCATCTGGCTCTGGGCGAGGAACCGCTGGATGGCGAGCGTGGAGTTGTCCGCTTTGGACATGTCGCCGGTGAAGGCGGCGGACAGCCGGGCGTCCGCGACCACCGCCGTGTTGCCGCCGCCGATCTGCCGGGTCGCGGTGGGGGTGTACGAGAGGTTGCCGGTCTCCCGGAGGCTGTCGCTCCGGGCGATGACGTTGTGGGCGCCCGCGGAGGTGGCCACGTCGACGATCGAGGAGTCGACCGCGCCGTTGGCCGGCCAGGCGAAGTCGGTACGCGGCTTCACCCCGAGGACGGTCTGCACGGTCGTCGATGCCAGCTCGGTGGCATCCCGGAGGTGGCTGAGGGCGCCGGGGACGTTCTTGCCGTGGTGGGCGAGCGACGCGATGTCAGGGTCGGAGAACGGCAGGGCGACCACCTGATGGCCCTCCATGGCCTTCTGCACGTCGTTGAGCCACCGCTTGGCGACCGCCTGGCCCCGACCCGCCGTGGTGCCGTCCCCGTGCCGGTTCTGGACCTCGTACTCCCGTGTCATCGCGTCGACCGTGGCGAGCAGGTCGGGGTCGATCACCCAGGTGATGGGGAGGTTCTTCCCCAGACTGACCATCTGCTGGAGCCTGCCGCCGGGGGCCAGCTCCGCCTTGAGACGGTCATCCCGGAAAATCGGTGTCCGATCCTCGTCCGCATCGGTGCGCGAGGTCACATGGGGCGTGGAGATCAGCGGCCACAGATAGGTGAGCTGAGACTTTGCGGCCGGCGCACTCGACTGCCAGGGCAGGAAGGTGCGCTTGATGCCCAGCACCTGCTCCCAGGGGCGGCTCCGGGTCTGACCGCTGAGGGAGACGCCGAGCTGATAGACGCCGTTCTCCCCGAGGTGCAGCTCGTTCACCGGTATGGAGAGCGTGAAGTCCCGGCTGGCACCCGCCCCCAGCTTGCCGATCTTCTCGGCGTACTTGCCGCCGATCTCGGTGCCGTCGGCGCCCTGCTGGTAGCCGGTCCGCCGGGAGGCGTTGTCGATCGCGTTGCGGCCCTCCAGCGTGGGGCCGACACGGAGGCCGACATGGGCGCCGGAGACCGTCGTACCGCTGTCGTTGGTGACGGTGCCGCTGACGGTGAGCGTGTCGCTCTTGGTCGGTGCGGTGGGCGTCAACGAGGTGATGTCGACGTCCACCGAGCGTGAGCCCGTGGGTTTGCCCGCCGCGTGGGCGGCGGGGGCCGCCGGGACCTGTAGTACGCCCGCGAGCACCGGAGCCGCGGCGAGCAGAGCCCCGGTCCGCCGTAGCCATCGACGGGCGCGAGAGGACGTCGTCTCCCGGAGGTCTGCCGCATCGGCCACGCGCTCGCCCGTCCCTTGTCGTCAGTGATCGTCAGTGATCGTCAGTGGTCGTCGCAATGTGCGTCCACGAAATGGTAACGATGCCCGCCGTGACGAAGTGCTGTGGACGGCTCCACAAGATCGTCACCGTGATGGAACCGACGATCAACGTGGAGGCCCCGGGGCGTGCGGCCACGTACCCTGTTCTGTTGTGCCGAACGCCAACAATGACAGCCGATCCCCGCAGTCCACCAATGAGCTCAACCAGGTGCAGCGCCGCGCCGTGGCCGAACTCCTGCGGGTCTCTCCCGTCGCAGACGATCTTGCCCGACGCTTTCAGCAGGCCGGGTTCAGCCTCGCCCTGGTCGGCGGTTCGGTACGGGACGCGCTGCTCGGCCGCCTCGGTAACGATCTGGACTTCACGACGGACGCCCGTCCCGACGAGGTGCTGAAGATCGTCCGACCCTGGGCGGACGCCGTGTGGGAGGTGGGCATCGCCTTCGGCACGGTCGGCTGCCAGAAGGGAGGACCGGGCGACAACGGGACGCATCAGAACTTCCAGATCGAAATCACGACGTATCGATCGGAAGCCTATGACCGGACTTCCCGGAAGCCCGAGGTGTCCTACGGTGAATCCATCGAGGAAGATCTGGTCCGCCGGGACTTCACAGTCAACGCGATGGCGGTGGCGCTTCCGCAGAAGGAGTTCATCGACCCGCACAACGGGCTCGAAGACCTCGCCGCGCGGGTGCTGCGCACTCCTGGGACCCCGCAGGAGTCCTTCTCCGACGATCCGCTGCGGATGATGCGCGCGGCGCGGTTCGCCTCCCAGCTCGACTTCGAGGTGGCGCCCGAAGTGGTCGCCGCGATGAAGGCGATGGCCGGACGGATCGACATCGTCTCGGCGGAGCGCGTGCGGGATGAGCTGAACAAACTGGTCCTGGGCGCCCACCCCCGGAAGGGGCTGCGGCTGCTGGTCGACACCGGGCTCGCCGACTGCGTACTGCCGGAGATTCCCGCGCTGCGTCTGGAGCGTGACGAGCATCACCGGCACAAGGATGTGTACGAGCACTCGCTGACCGTGCTGGACCAGGCCATCGGTCTGGAGGAGGACGGGCCCGATCTGGTGCTGCGGCTGGCCGCGCTGCTGCATGACATCGGGAAGCCGAGGACGCGCCGCTTCGAGAAGGACGGCCGCGTCTCCTTCCATCACCACGAGGTGGTGGGCGCCAAGATGACCAAGGCGCGGATGGTGAAGCTCAAATACTCCAACGAACTGGTCAAGGATGTCTCCCGGCTGGTCGAGCTGCATCTGCGCTTCCACGGTTACGGCACGGGCGAATGGACCGATTCGGCCGTGCGGCGCTATGTGCGCGACGCGGGGCCGCTGCTGGACCGGCTGCACAAACTGACCCGCTCGGACTGCACGACGCGCAACAAACGGAAGGCCATGGCGCTTTCGCGGGCGTACGACGGGCTGGAGGAGCGGATCGCGAGCCTGGAGAAGCAGGAAGAGCTGGACGCGATCCGCCCGGACCTGGACGGCAACGAGATCATGACGGTGCTCGGCATCGCTCCGGGACCTCAGGTGGGCAAGGCGTACAAGCACCTGCTGGAGTTGAGGCTCGAGCACGGTCCCATGGGCCGGGACGCCGCCGTCGCCGCGCTCAAGGAATGGTGGGCGGCTCAGTCTCAGGACTGATGTCGCGCCTCCGGTGCGTCAGGTTTCACGTGAAACGTCGACCCCGGTGCGTTTCCCGGGGCGCTGTTTCACGTGAAACCTGAGCAGGACGGCGGTCGCCGCGTAGAGCAGTGCCACTCCGATCACCAGAACGGCCGATCTCCCGTCCGGCGGCAGTATCAGGGCGGCCACGCCCGCGGCCCCCACGAAGGCGACGTTGAAGAGCACGTCATAGAGGGAGAAGATCCGCCCGCGGAAGTCGTCCTCGATCGCGGACTGGACGACGGTGTCGGTGGCGATCTTCGCGCCCTGGGTGATGAGGCCGAGAACGAATGCGGCAATCAGTATCGGGGCGGGTTCGAAGGGGAGTGCCAATCCCGGTTCCAGGAAGGCGGCGATCGCCGCGCACACCATCACCCAGTGCAGCTGGCCGTCCGGCCGGGAGGCGTCGAGCGAGGAAAGCCGGCCCACCGCCCATGGGGTGATCACCGCCGCGGCGAAGAAGCCCGCGCCCGAGACGCCCACCGCGACACCGAGGAGCGCCAGCCCGCCCGACTCGGTGTCGGCCCATGCGTACCGGCAGAGCATCAGCACCGTGACGGTGAGGGCGCCGTAGCAGAAGCGCATCAGTGTCATCGCGGTCAGGGCCAGAGAGGGATCCCTGCGGTGCAGGAGATGGCGTAATCCGGCGACGAGTCCGCGGACGGTGCTCGCCACGGCCGCCCCGAGGTGCGGTTGCAGGGCAGACGGGTCGGGCCCCAGAAGACCGGAGGGCATGCGGAGCGCCGAGAGTCCGGCGAGGAGATAGAGCGCGGCGCCCAGCAGGACGACCAGCGCGTCCGAAGAGGAGCCACCCGGGCCGGACAGCCGGACCACGAACGCCAGGCCACCGCCCGCGGTGGCGGCGAGCGTGCCCGCGGTCGGGGAGAGGGAGTTGGCCATGACCAGACGTTCCCGGCTGTCCACCACCCGCGGCAGCGACGCCGACAGGCCGGCCAGGACGAACCGGTTGACCGCCGTGACCGAGAGGGCGGAGACGTAGAAGAGCCACTCCGGCACCTGGGCGAGAACCAGCACCGCGGTTCCCGCGGCCAGCCCGGCGCGCAGCAGATTGCCGTGGAGCAGGACCTGGCGGCGGCGCCAGCGGTCCAGCAGCACACCGGCGAAGGGGCCGAGGAGGGAGTAGGGGAGCAGCAGGACGGCCATGGCGGAGGCGATGGCCGCGGCGGATGTCTCCTTCTCCGGGGAGAAGACCACGTAGGTGGCCAGCGCGACCTGGTAGACGCCGTCGGCGGACTGGGACAGCAGACGGACGGCCAGAAGATGGCGGAAGTCGCGCAGTCGCAGGAGCACGCGGAGATCACGCACAACGGGCATGACGCCACCTTCACACACCGCACGGGCCTCCGGGGGGATTCCCGGAGGCCCGTGATCAAGCGGCGGAGATCAGCGCCTCACGGCGCGGCGCGATGGCTCAGCGCTCGACCTCACCCTTGATGAACTTCTCCACGTTCTCCCGGGCCTCGTTGTCGAAGTACTGCACCGGCGGCGACTTCATGAAGTACGAGGAGGCGGAGAGGATGGGGCCGCCGATGCCGCGGTCCTTGGCGATCTTCGCGGCGCGCAGCGCGTCGATGATGACGCCCGCGGAGTTCGGGGAGTCCCACACCTCGAGCTTGTACTCCAGGTTCAGCGGGACATCGCCGAACGCCCGGCCCTCGAGGCGGACGTACGCCCACTTGCGGTCGTCCAGCCAGGCCACGTAGTCCGACGGGCCGATGTGGACGTTGTCGGCGCCCAGCTCGCGGTCCGGGATCTGCGAGGTGACGGCCTGCGTCTTGGAGATCTTCTTGGACTCCAGGCGCTCGCGCTCGAGCATGTTCTTGAAGTCCATGTTGCCGCCGACGTTCAGCTGCATGGTGCGGTCCAGGATGACGCCCCGGTCCTCGAACAGCTTCGCCAGCACCCGGTGCGTGATCGTGGCGCCGACCTGCGACTTGATGTCGTCACCGACGATCGGCACGCCCGCCTCGGTGAACTTGTCCGCCCACTCCTTGGTGCCGGCGATGAAGACCGGGAGCGCGTTGACGAAGGCGACCTTGGCGTCGATGGCGCACTGGGCGTAGTACTTGGCGGCGTCCTCCGAGCCCACGGGCAGGTAGCAGACCAGAACGTCGACCTGCTTGTCCTTGAGGACCTGGACCACATCGACCGGGGCCTCGTCGGACTCGTCGATGGTCTCCCGGTAGTACTTGCCGAGACCGTCGTGCGTGTGGCCGCGCTGGACCGTGACACCGGCCGACGGCACATCGCAGATCTTGATGGTGTTGTTCTCGCTGGCGCCGATGGCGTCCGCGAGGTCCAGCCCGACCTTCTTCGCGTCCACGTCGAAGGCGGCGACGAACTCCACGTCACGGACGTGGTAGTCGCCGAACTGCACATGCATCAGACCCGGCACGCGGGTGTCCGGGTCGGCGTCTTTGTAGTACTCGACGCCCTGCACCAGCGACGCGGCGCAGTTGCCCACACCGACGATGGCTACACGAACCGAACCCATTCCGGTTGCTCCCTGTGTGTACTCGACGAAGCCCTGCGGGGTGCGGGGCCTCACTTGGCGGTGTCATCGGACGGGTCCGGCCGGGAACCACCCCGATGCCGGGGCAGGCCGTCCGCCTCTCCTGACCGGTCCTGCTCCGGCGACCGGTCCGGCCCCTGCTCAGGCGTCCGGTCCTGCCCGGCGGGCTCGTCGCGCTGGTCGCGCCCGGCCCGCTCGCTCTCGATCAGCTCGTTCAGCCAGCGGACCTCGCGCTCCACCGACTCCATGCCGTGCCGCTGGAGTTCGAGGGTGTAGTCGTCCAGCCGCTCGCGGGTGCGGGCCAGGGAGGCCCGCATCTTCGCCAGGCGCTCCTCCAGGCGGCTGCGCCGCCCTTCGAGCACACGCATCCGTACGTCCCGCGACGTCTGTCCGAAGAAGGCGAAGCGGACGCCGAAGTGCTCGTCCTCCCATGCGTCCGGGCCGGCGTGGGAGAGCAGCTCCTCGAACCGCTCCTTTCCTTCCGCCGTGAGCCTGTAGACGATCTTCGCCCGGCGTCCGGCGAGGGTTGCCGCGACGGCTTCCTCGGAGGCGTTACCGGGCTCCTCGATCAACCAGCCGTTGGCGACCAGCGTCTTGAGGCAGGGGTAGAGGCTGCCGTAGCTGAACGCCCGGAACACCCCAAGTGAGGTGTTGAGGCGCTTACGCAGCTCATATCCGTGCATCGGGGACTCGCGGAGGAGACCGAGGACGGCGAACTCGAGTATGCCGGAGCGTCTGCTCATCGCCCGCCTCTCCCGTCTCCTGGGGCCACTATGCCGAGCTGATGTATCGACTCGATACATCCAGACGATAGAACCGTGATCCCGGTGGGACAAGGGCGACCACCGTGAACGGCGTCACATCACCGGTTCGTGGGACTCAACCGAAGCGTTATGGAGTGAAGGTGCCGAGGAGACAAGATTTGGCCATGCGTACTCTGTTCGCCATGCAGACCAAAGGGAACCGTGTGACGCTGTCCTGCGTCCTCGTCCTGGAGGCAGTGCGTCCGGTTACCAGGTGTGGCCGGATCGCACATCGGGGGGACCGGAAGCCACCTGCCGCTTTCAGGCGATAGCGCCTGCCCGAGGAGTAGTCGTTCCATGAGCGAGCACCGTCGCAAGTCGCCGCAGCCCCAGGGCGGCGGCCGAGCAGCGGCCCGGCGTGCCGGACAACAGTCGTCCGGCCGTCGCGCAGCACCACCGCACAACGCCGCCGAGTCGGGCTCGGCTTCCAATGGGGAAGAGATTTCCCACGGCGGCAGGGCCGAGGCCCGCCGCGCCGCGCAACGCGGCAGTGGTGGCCGGCGAAGAGGAGCACCTGATCCGGCCGCCGGTGGCGCGGGCCGCGGCGGCCGCGGTGGTGGCCGGCGGGCCGCTGGCGGTGGCCGCGGCAGGGGCGGGGGCGGCGATGGGCCGCCCGGCAAGAAGCGGTTCATCGACTACCCGCGCGCGGGCAAGACGGGCTTCCGCCGCTGGGTCCCGTCCTGGAGGCTCGTCACGGGATCGTTCATCTTCTTCTTCGCGGTGCTCATCGGCGCCGTGGGCATCGGGTGGATGATCGTCGAAGTTCCCACCGCGCAGGCCGCGTCGCAGACCCAGAAGAACGTCTACTACTGGGGCGACGGCAAGCAGATGGTGGTCTCGGGCGGCGGTGACCTCAACCGGCAGATCGTGCCGCTCAACAAGATCCCCAAGAACATGCAGAACGCGGTGATCTCGGCCGAGAACGCCAGCTTCTACCAGGACTCGGGCGTCGACCCGATGGGTATCGCGCGCGCCGTGGTCAACATGGCGCGGGGCGGTGCGACCCAAAGTGGTTCGACCATCACCCAGCAGTTCGTGAAGAACACGTACCTCGACCAGTCGCAGACGGTGACGCGCAAGGCCAAGGAACTGCTCATCTCCGTCAAGGTCGGTACGACCAAGAGCAAGGACTACATCCTCGCGGGGTACCTCAACACGGCGTACTACGGCCGTG
Organism: Streptomyces sp. NPDC021212; assembly: GCF_044332925.1. NCBI lineage: Bacteria > Bacillati > Actinomycetota > Actinomycetes > Kitasatosporales > Streptomycetaceae > Streptomyces > Streptomyces sp. NPDC021212. The sequence goes on along the minus strand of NZ_JBIRPZ010000004.1, from coordinate 320,960 downwards.
GCGCCTACGGCTGTCAGGCGGCGGCCCGTGCGTACTTCGACAAGGACTGCGAGAAGCTCAACCCGAGCCAGAGCGCCTTCCTCGCCGCGACGCTCAACGGGCCCAACCTGTACGACCCGAACGGCGGCTACGGGCCGACGGCGAGCGCGGAGGCGAACACCAAGCGGGCCACGGCACGCTGGGCGTGGATCCTCAAGCGGGAGACCCAGGTGGGCCGGCTGTCCAAGTCCGCCGCCCAGCACTATCTCGACAAGGGTTTCCCGCGCACGAAGAGCCCGAAGGTGGCGACGAACAAGCAGGGGCAGATCGGTTATCTGACCGACCTCGCCGACAACTACGTCGTCGCCAACACCAACATCTCCAAAACGGAGCTGGACAAGGGCGGCTATCAGATCCACACCACCTTCGACCGCAAGAAGATGGGTCTGCTGAAGAACGCGGTCAACAAGGTGTCCAAGGAGAACATCAAGCCGAAACAGCGCGAAGAAGATAAATACGTGCAGTTCGGTGGCGCCTCGGTGGAGCCCAAGTCGGGCAAGATCAAGGCGATCTACGGCGGCAGCGACGCGCTGGAGCACTATCGCAACAACGCGGACTACACCGGTGTCCAGGTGGGCTCGACCTTCAAGCCCTTCGTGCTGGCCGCGGCGATGAGGGACGGTGTCCGGGACCGCAACGGTCCGCGTGACCAACCGGATTCGGAACGCACCAGGGTCAATCCGTCGAGTGTCTACGACGGTGACAACAAGCTGACCCTGCGCGACTACGACGGATCCGTCTGGAAGGACAAGAACAACCAGGAGTGGCACCAGAGGAACGACGGCAACGAGGACAAGGGCAAGATCAGCCTGCGTACCGCGATGCAGTTCTCGGTGAACACGCCCTTCATCCAGCTGGGCATGGACGTCGGCACCGACAAGGTGCGGGACGCGGCCCTGGACGCGGGCCTCAGCAAGGAGCAGCTGGCCTCGATCACCCCGACGTTCTCCCTCGGCACCTCCGCGCCCAGCGCGATCCGGCTCGCCGGTGCGTACGCGACCTTCGCGGCCAGCGGCCAGCAGGCCGATCCGTACTCGGTCGAGCGGGTCGAGGACAAGGACGGCGAGGTCTACAACCACAAGGACGAGGCCAAGGTCAAGCGGGCCTTCGACGCGGACGTGGCGGACAACGTCACCGACGTGCTGCAGAACGTCATCGCGCGCGGCACCGGCACCTCGGCGAAGATCGGCCGCCCGGCGGCGGGCAAGACCGGAACCACGGACCAGAACAAGTCGGCCTGGTTCGCCGGTTACACCCCGCAGCTGTCCACGTCGATCGGCATGTGGCGGGTGGACGACCAGGCCAAGCGGCAGGTCTTCCGTTCCATGCGCGGTGTGGGCGGTCAGAAGACCATCCACGGTGCGTCGTTCCCGGCCGAGATCTGGGCCGACTACATGCGCCAGGCCCTGGCGGGCCAGCCGGCGAAGCCCTTCCCGCAGGCCACGCCGATCGGTGACAAGGTCTACGGCGAGAACGCGAGCCCGACGCCGACCACCGAGAAGCCGACGCCGACGCCGTCCGAGACTCCGTCGGAGACGCCGTCCGAGACCCCGTCCGAGACACCTTCCGGAAGCCCGAGTCCCACGAACACGTGTGACCCGCTGGACTTCAAGTGCAACAACGACGGGGGTGGCGACAACCAGGGCGGCGGGAACGCGGGCCCCAGCGGCGCCCCCTCGCCCTCGCCGACCACGGAACCACCGGGCGGCGGACTCTTCGGGGGCCCGTCCGGCTCCCGGAAGAACCAATAGTCCCGACATCCCGCACAACGATCGGCGGCCGCGCCGGAGCATCCCGCTCCGGCGCGGCCGCCGCCGTTCGGGGGCCTCTGCGGCTCTCTGGGCGTCTTACGGGCGCGCGGGCGCCCCAGGGCCGACCGGGACGTCCCCAGGCGCTCAGCGGGCCGCTGAGGCGGTCCTCGCCCCTCCCGCCCGGCTCGTACGGCAGGATGGGCCACATGAGCGTGCGCGAGGACCCACAGGCCCAGCCCGTACGGCCGACCACGGAGGACTCGGTGGCCGCGGCAGGCAGCGAGCTGATCGGCGGCCCGGCCGGGCGCCGGGCGCTGCTGGGCACGAGCTGGTGGACCCCGGTGCGGATCATCGCGCTCGTCGCCATCGGGATGTTCGCCCTGGGCATGGTGCAGAAGCTGCCCTGCTACGACGGGGGCTGGTTCTACGGCGCGACCGCCCAGTACACCCACGCCTGCTACTCCGACATACCGCACCTCTACAACGGTCGCGGCTTCGCGGACGACCTCGTCCCGTACTTCAACCGGATACCGGACAGCGTCTCCGGCGGCATGGAGTACCTGGAGTACCCGGTCCTCACCGGCCTCCTGATGGAGGTCGCCTCCTGGCTCACCCCGCACGGCGGTGACCTCCAGACGCGCGAACAGGTCTACTGGCTGGCGAACGCGGCCATGCTCATGGCCTGCACCGCGGTCATCGCGGTCTGCGTCTCCCGTACGCACCGCCGCCGCCCCTGGGACGCGCTTCTCGTCGCCCTGGCCCCCGCCTTCGCGCTCACCGCCACGATCAACTGGGACCTCCTCGCGGTCGCCCTCACCGCCGCCGGGATGCTCATGTGGTCCCGCAGCCGCCCGCTGGCCGCCGGTGTGCTGCTCGGCCTCGCGACGGCCGCGAAGCTCTATCCGGTGCTGCTGCTCGGCCCGCTGCTGGTGCTGTGCCTGCGCGCGGGCCGGTGGCGTGCCTTCTGGGCGGCGACGGGCGGCGCGGCGGCCGCCTGGCTGGTGGTGAACGTGCCCGTGATGATCACGACGCAGGGCGGGGGGCTGCACATCCGCGAGGGCTGGAAGCAGTTCTACACGTTCAGCGAGGAGCGCCCGGTCGACTTCGGGTCGCTCTGGCTGATCATCTCGCAGCGCACCGGCAACCCCATGGACGACGTCAACACCTACGCCACGATCCTCATGGTGCTGGCCTGCGCCGGAGTGGCGGCCCTCGCCCTGTTCGCCCCGCGCCGGCCGCGCTTCGCCCAGCTCGCTTTCCTGGTCATCGCGGCCTTCGTGCTCACCAACAAGGTCTACTCACCGCAGTACGTGCTGTGGCTGATTCCGCTCGCGGCGCTGGCGCGGCCGCGCTGGCGGGACTTCCTGGTGTGGCAGGCCTGCGAGGTGATGTATTTCCTCGGGGTCTGGATGTACCTCGCGTACACCAACAGCGGTGATCAGCACCGGGGGCTGCCGCCCGAGGGCTACCAGCTCGCGACCGCGCTGCACTTCGCGGGAACGCTCTTCCTGTGCGCGATGGTCGTGCGGGACGCGCTGGTACCGGACCGGGATCCGGTGCGCCGGGACGGTTCGGACGATCCGTCGGGCGGCGTGCTCGACCGGGCGCCGGACGTGTTCGTGCTGGGAGGGGCGCGGCGCACGGCGCAGTACGAGGGCGCGGCGCTGGCGGACTGGGGCACCGGCCGGAGGTGAGCTCCCCGCGGGAGCCCACCCCGGCGACGGGGCTCAGCGGTCGAGCAGGCGGTCGAACTGCGTCGTGGTGTGGCGCAGATGCGCCACCAGCTCGTCCCCCACCTGAGGTGCCGTGACATCGCCCGGCACGAACAGGATGGACACCTGCATGTGCGGCGGTTCGGCGAACCACCGCTGCTTGCCCTCCCAGACGAAGGGCGAGAGGTTGCGGTTGACGGTCGCGAGACCGGCGCGGGCGACTCCCTTGGCCCGGGGCATCACCCCGTGCAGCGCCTTGGGCGCCTCCAGGCCGACGCCATGGGACGTGCCGCCGGCGACGACCACCAGGAAGCCGTCGGAGGCGGCCTTCTGCTGGCGGTAGCCGAAGCGTTCACCCTTGGCGACCCGGGTGACGTCGAGCACCGAGCCCCGGTACTCCGTCGACTCGTGGTCGCCCAGCCACAGCCGGGTGCCGATGCGGGCGCGGAACCGGGTCTGCGGGAACTGCTGCTGCAGCCGCGCCAGTTCGTCCGCCTTGAGGTGGCTGACGAACATGGTGTGCAGCGGCAGCCGCGCCGCGCGCAGCCGGTCCATCCACCCGATGACCTCCTCGACCGCGTCGATGCCGTCGGTCCGGTCGAGCGGGAGGTGGATGGCGAAGCCCTCCAGCCGGACGTTCTCTATGGCGGCGTGCAGCTTGGGCAGGTCCTCCTCGGTGACACCGTGCCGCTTCATGCTGCTCATGACCTCGATCACGACGCGCGCGTTCACCAGGCCGTAGACGCCGTCGACGGAGGAGACCGAGCGGATCACCCGGTCCGGCAGCGGCACCGGCTCCTCGCCGCGGCGGAAGGGGGTGAGGACGAGCAGGTCGCCGCTGAAGAAGTCCTTCATCCGGGCGGCCTCGTAGGTGGTCCCCACCGCGAGGACGTCGGCGCCGACGCGGGCAGCCTCCTCGGCCAGCCGTTCATGGCCGAAGCCGTAGCCGTTGCCCTTGCAGACCGGGACTATCCCCGGGAACTGCTGGATGACCATCTGCTGGTGCGCTCGCCAGCGCGCGGTGTCGACGTAGAGGGTGAGCGCCATTGGCCGGTCCCGGAACCTTTCTCGTTGCCGCGGTGTATTCGAGGTATGCAGCATGTGCGGGGAAGCAGGAAATCAGGGTCAGCGGCGGGACATGTAGATGTCGAGCGCCTTGTGGAGCAGCTTGTTGAGCGGGAAGTCCCACTCGCCGAGGTATTCGGCAGCCTGCCCACCGGTGCCGACCTTGAACTGGATCAGGCCGAAGAGATGGTCGTTCTCGTCGAGCGAGTCGGAGATTCCGCGCAGGTCGTAGACGGTCGCGCCGAGCGCGTACGCGTCGCGGAGCATCCGCCACTGCATCGCGTTCGAGGGCCGGACCTCACGCTTGTGGTTGGCGGAGGCGCCGTAGGAGTACCAGACGTGGCCGCCGACCACCAGCATCGTGGCGGCGGCCACCGCCTCGCCCTCGTGCATGGCGAAGTACAGCCGCATCCGGTTGGGGTCCTCGGTGTTGAGGGCCGTCCACATGCGCTGGAAGTAGCTGAGCGGGCGGGGCCGGAAGTGGTCGCGCTCCGCGGTGATCTCGTACAGCCGCTGCCACTCGCCCAGGTGCTCGTAGCCGCCCTGGACGACCTCGACGCCGGCCTTGTCGGCCTTCTTGATGTTGCGGCGCCACAGCTGGTTGAAGCTCTTGTGGACGTCCTCCAGGGAGCGGTTCTCCAGCGGCACCTGGAAGACGTACCGCGGCTGGACGTCGCCGAAGCCCGCGCCGCCGTCCTCGCCCTGCTGCCAGCCCATCCGCCGCAGCCGGTCGGAGACCTCGAAGGCCCGCGGCTCGATGTGGGTGGCCTCGACGTCGCGCAGCCGCTTCACATCCGGGTTCTGGATACCGGACTTGATCGCGGCGGCGTCCCAGCGGCGGATGATGACCGGCGGGCCCATCTTCACCGAGAAGGCGCCCTGCTGCTTGAGATGCGCGAGCATCGGGCGCAGCCACTCCTCCAGGTTGGGCGCGTACCAGTTGATGACCGGGCCCTCGGGGAGGTAGGCGAGATACCGCTTGATCTTGGGCAGTTGGCGGTAGAGCACAAGGCCGGCGCCGACCAGCTGGCCGGTGGCGTCGAACCAGCCGAGGTTCTCCGAGCGCCATTCCGATTTGACGTCAGCCCATGCCGGGACCTGCATGTGGCTTGCCGCGGGCAGGCTCTGGATGTACGCCAGATGCTGCTCTCGGCTGATCGTCCTCAGGGTCAGGCTCATTGCGGGGCGCTCCTCGGCAGGTGTGTCCCCAGGGTCGGGGCTCCGGCTCTCGCGCCGAAGCCTACTGCGACCGGGGCGTGCCCCGTTTGGGCCTGGGGCCAACCTGCCTTCGGGGAGTCAGCCCAGCAGCCCGCCGAAGAGCCCGCCGTGGGCCATGCCGAGGTAGAAGCCGACGCCCGACGCACCGAGTCCGATGATCAGCAGGAACCGCTCCCCGGTGGTCGCGGAGATCAGCTGGCCCCATGCACCGCCGAGCATCCCGATCAGCCCGGTCCATGAGCTGACCAGGTGGAGACCGGGGAAGTGAGCCGTGACGAAGGAGATCAAACCGATCATCAGCGTCGCCACCGCGATGGTGTTCTCGACGGGATGAGACTTGCCGTCGGTGTCCAGGAAGGAGAGGAGTCCGTGCTGCGGTCGTGCTGCCTGTGCCATGGGGCACCTCCAGGTAGGCCCAGATAGGCAGGGCGGCGAACTGTAACGCCGCTCACACCCGATGTGTACAGATTGCGGGCCGGGGCGCCCGGATTTCAAGCGGGAGGCGGGAGGCGGGTACTGTGTACGGTCTGCGGTGGTGTCTGCACAGACACCGCGGCACAACGCATCACGACCCTCCTGCCACGGAACGACCGTGGCCGCTGAGTCCAAAGGAGGTGGGTTCCACATGCGTCACTACGAGGTGATGGTCATCCTCGACCCCGATCTCGAGGAGCGTGCTGTCTCCCCGCTGATCGAGAACTTCCTTTCCGTTATCCGCGAGGGCAACGGCAAGGTCGAGAAGGTCGACACCTGGGGGCGTCGTCGTCTCTCGTACGAGATCAAGAAGAAGCCCGAGGGCATCTACTCGGTCATCGACCTGCAGGCCGAGCCCGCGGTCGTCAAGGAGCTCGACCGCCAGCTGAACCTGAACGAGTCGGTCCTCCGGACCAAGGTCCTCCGTCCCGAGACCCACTGACCGCGTAAGCGTTCAGCGGTCACCGGGACCTATCGCAACGAGTAGCAAGCAGCCCAGCAGTACCCGCCGAGAGGTTCCCCAATGGCAGGCGAGACCGTCATCACGGTCGTCGGCAATCTCGTCGACGACCCCGAGCTGCGCTTCACCCCCTCCGGTGCGGCGGTCGCGAAGTTCCGTGTCGCGTCCACTCCTCGTACGTTCGACCGTCAGACCAACGAGTGGAAGGACGGCGAGAGCCTCTTCCTCACGTGCTCGGTGTGGCGGCAGGCCGCGGAGAACGTGGCCGAGTCGCTTCAGCGCGGTATGCGCGTCATCGTGCAGGGCCGGCTGAAGCAGCGGTCGTATGAGGACCGTGAGGGGATCAAGCGCACGGTCTACGAGCTGGACGTCGACGAGGTCGGTGCCAGCCTGCGCAACGCCACGGCCAAGGTCACCAAGACCACCGGACGTGGTGGCCAGGGTGGCTACGGCGGCGGCGGCGGCCAGGGCGGCGGCGGTGGCGGCGGCTGGGGCGGTGGCCCCGGCGGCGGTCAGCAGCAGGGCGGCGGCGCTCCCGCCGACGACCCCTGGGCGACCGGCGCACCGGCCGGTGGCGGCCAGGGCGGCGGTGGCGGCGGCTGGGGCGGTGGCTCCGGCAGCGGCGGCGGCTACTCGGACGAGCCGCCCTTCTAGGTCCTGGCGCGATGTTTCACGCGGTTTCACGTGAAACATCGCCCGGCCTGGTCAGGGCGACCAGCACAAACTTCTTGATCACACTGGAGAGAGACAATGGCGAAGCCGCCTGCTCGCAAGCCTAAGAAGAAGGTTTGCGTGTTCTGCAAGGAGAAGATCTCCTACGTCGACTACAAGGACACGAACCTGCTGCGGAAGTTCATTTCCGACCGCGGCAAGATCCGTGCCCGCCGGGTCACCGGCAACTGCACCCAGCACCAGCGTGACGTCGCCACGGCCGTGAAGAACAGCCGTGAGATGGCGCTGCTGCCCTACACGTCCACCGCGCGATAAGGGAAGGGTGACCGAGTCATGAAGATCATCCTCACCCACGAGGTCTCCGGCCTCGGCACTGCCGGTGACGTCGTGGACGTCCGCGACGGGTACGCCCGTAACTACCTGGTTCCGCGTGGTCTCGCGATCCGCTGGACCAAGGGTGGCGAGAAGGACGTCGAGCAGATCCGCCGCGGTCGTCGCATCCGCGAGATCGCGACGATCGAGCAGGCCAACGAGGTCAAGGCGCGGCTCGAGGGCGTCAAGGTCCAGCTGAAGACCCGCGCCGGCGACGCCGGCCGGCTGTTCGGCTCCGTCACCCCGGCCGACATCGCCTCGGCGATCAAGGACGCGGGTGGCCCGGACGTCGACAAGCGCCGCATCGAGGTGCAGCAGCCGATCAAGACCCTGGGCGCGCACCAGGTGTCGGTCCGGCTGCACACCGAGGTTGCCGCGAAGGTCGGCGTCGAGGTCGTCGCCGCGTAACGCAGCGCCCGGCCGAGCCGGGCATGTGAGAGGGCCGCACCCCCGCGTGGGGTGCGGCCCTTCGCGTTGCGGTCTCGCGGTACGGGCTGTGTGCCCCGCCGTGGGGTCTCGCCGTGCGGCCTCAGGCCCGGGTCGCGCCGGTGACGACCCACCGCCCGGAGCGGGCGCGCAGCCAGAGGGTCACGAGCCGGAGCGACATCATCAGCGCCATGGTCCACCACAGGGCGGTCAGTCCCCCACCCCATGCGGGGACGAGCAGTGCGACCGGGGCGAAGACCGCGAGAGTGACGATCATGGCCCCGGCGAGGTACGGACCGTCGCCCGCGCCCATCAGCACCCCGTCGAGGACGAAGACCACCCCCGAGACCGGCTGGACGGCTGCCGTCACCAGGAGCACCGGCAGCAGGGTGTCCCTCACCCCGGGGTCCGTGGTGAACAGGGGGATGAACAGCGGGCGGGAGGCGATCACCAGCAGCCCGAGCACGATGCCCGCGACGATGCCCCACTGCACCATCCGGCGGCAGGCGGCGCGCGCCCCCTCGGCGTCCTCCGCTCCCAGATAGCGCCCGATGATGGCCTGACCCGCGATGGCGATGGCGTCCAGGGCGAACGCCAACAGGGTCCACAGGGTCAGCACGATCTGATGGGCGGCGACGTCGGTGTCCCCGAGGCGGGCCGCCACCGCCGTCGCGATCAGCATCACGGCGCGCAGCGAGAGCGTACGGACCAGCAGCGGTGCCCCGGCGTGGGCGCAGGCCCGGATCCCGGCGGCGTCGGGACGCAGCGAGGTGCCGTGGCGCCGGGCTCCCCGGACGACCACGGCGAGGTAGACGGCGGCCATGGCCCACTGGGCGATCACCGTGCCCCAGGCGGAACCCGCGATGCCGAGCCCGGCGCCGTAGACGAGCCCCGCGTTCAGCACCGCGTTGGCCGTGAAACCGCCCACGGCCACGTAGAGCGGGGTGCGGGTGTCCTGGAGGCCCCGGAGCACCCCGGTGGCGGCGAGCACCACGAGCATCGCCGGGATGCCGAGGGTGCTGAGCCGCAGATAGGTGATCGCGTACGGGGCGGCGGTGTCGGAGGCGCCGAAGAGGTCGACGAGGCCGGGCGCGGTGGGGAGGGCGGCGGCGATGATGGCGGCGCCGAGCAGCAGGGCCAGCCAGATGCCGTCCATGCCCTGCCGGATCGCTCCGGGGAGGTCGCCGGCGCCGACCCGGCGGGCCACGGCGGCGGTGGTGGCGTAGGCGAGGAAGACGAAGATGTTCACCGCGGTGGTCAGCAGGGCGGCGGCGACGCCCAGACCGGCGAGCTGCGGGGTGCCGAGATGGCCGACGATGGCGCTGTCGACCATGACGAAGAGGGGTTCCGCCACGAGTGCGCCGAAGGCGGGTACGGCGAGGGCGACGATCTCGCGGTCATGCCGGCGGACGGTACTCCGCGCGCTCGCGGGGGCCTGTGTCATGGAGGCAATCTAATCTTCCACAGGTAAGACACACAAGCCGTATGCAGTCCTTACATGGCGGCGCTCGCGACGCTCTCCTCTGCGCCGTTTGTCGTGATCTTGCATCGGGTGTGGAAGTTTTTCTTCTGCACAGCCACTGGATAGAGAAACCGCAGGTCAGAGCGGCATCCCTGGAGTGATTGTGTGTTTGTCCACAGCGCTGTCCCCCGGCCCGTGCACAGGTTCGCGGGACTTCTCCACAGGATGGATCGCATCATCCACATGGTCTGTGGATAACCGAGTTGGCCGGTGGCCCCGACGGGCCTACCGTTGTCCGGCGCCCGCCATCTGTTCCGGCCTCGAATCCACCAGAACTCGACGCGTCGTGAGCGGAAGCCGGGCGCCCTGTTTGTCATAGCTGACTGTCAGAGCCGTGCCGTAAGACTGAAGACGTCGCGGCGAGATCCGTACCGCGGGCGGGAGGAGGTGGCGGGGTGAGCGTGCCCGAGCCCATGGACGACCCATGGGCGGACTCCGGCCCGGCCGAGTTCCCGTCCCCTCGCTTCCGTCGCGGCGAGGGTGGTGGCCGCGGTGAGGGCGGCCGGGGCCGTGACGATCAGCATGACCGCGGTCGCGACGGCGGCTCGTGGGAGGGGTCCGGCTTCGAGCGCGTCCCGCCGCAGGACCTCGACGCCGAGCAGTCCGTGCTCGGCGGCATGCTGCTCTCCAAGGACGCCATCGCCGATGTGGTGGAGGTCCTCCAGGGCAACGACTTCTACCGCCCCGCCCACGAGACCGTCTACCAGGCGATCCTGGACCTGTACGCGAAGGGCGAGCCGGCCGACCCGATCACGGTCGCGGCCGAGCTGACCAAGCGCGGCGAGATCGCCCGGGTCGGCGGCGCCTCGTACCTCCACACCCTGGTCCAGTCGGTTCCCACCGCGGCCAACGCCGAGTACTACGCGGAGATCGTCCACGAGCGCGCCGTGCTGCGCCGGCTGGTCGAGGCGGGCACCCGCATCACCCAGATGGGATACGCGGCGGACGGGGACGTCGACGAGATCGTCAACAACGCCCAGGCGGAGATCTACGCCGTCACCGAGGCGCGGACCAGCGAGGACTATCTGCCGCTCGGCGACATCATGGAGGGCGCGCTCGACGAGATCGAGGCGATCGGTTCGCGCAGCGGCCAGATGTCCGGGGTGCCCACGGGCTTCACCGACCTGGACTCGCTGACGAACGGCCTCCACCCCGGCCAGATGATCGTCATCGCCGCCCGGCCCGCCATGGGTAAGTCCACTCTCGCCCTCGACTTCGCCCGCGCCTGCTCGATCAAGAACAACATGCCGAGCGTCATCTTCTCCCTGGAGATGGGGCGCAACGAGATCGCGATGCGTCTGCTGTCCGCCGAGGCGCGGGTGGCGCTGCACCACATGCGCTCCGGCAGCATGACCGACGAGGACTGGACCCGGCTCGCCCGGCGCATGCCGGACGTGTCCCAGGCCCCGCTCTACATCGACGACTCCCCGAACCTGTCGATGATGGAGATCCGCGCCAAGTGCCGCCGGCTCAAGCAGCGCAACGATCTGCAGCTGGTCGTCATCGACTACCTCCAGCTGATGCAGTCCGGTGGCGCCCGGCGCCCCGAGAGCCGTCAGCAGGAGGTCTCGGACATGTCGCGAAACCTGAAGCTGCTGGCCAAGGAGCTGGAGGTGCCGGTGATCGCGCTCTCGCAGCTGAACCGTGGCCCCGAGCAGCGCACCGACAAGAAGCCGATGGTCTCGGACCTGCGCGAAAGTGGCTCCATCGAGCAGGACGCCGACATGGTCATCCTGCTGCACCGCGAGGACGCGTACGAGAAGGAGTCCCCGCGCGCGGGTGAGGCCGACCTGATCGTGGCCAAGCACCGTAACGGCCCGACGGCCACCATCACCGTCGCCTTCCAGGGCCACTACTCGCGCTTCGTGGACATGGCTCAGACCTGATCCCGGCCCTCGGGGTGTGCGTTCCAGATGCCGGTGACGGCGGTCTTGCGGACATGGTCCGTGAAGTCGCGGGGCGGCCGGCCGAGAACGCGCTCGACGGTGTCGGTCGTGTTGGCCCTGCGGCCGTCGAAGACCTCGACCATGAGGCTGGTCAGGTCTGTCGCGTACTCGGCGGGCACGCCTCGCCGGGTCAGCGACGAGACGAACCGCTCGGGGGTGACCGGCAGATAACGCACCTCCCTGCGGGTCGCCCTCGCTATCTCACGGACGGCATCGGCGAAGGTGATCGGCCGTGGTCCGGTGACGTCGTGGATCCGGCCGGCATGGCCGTCTTCGGTCAGCGCCGCGACGGCGACATCCGCGATGTCCTCCGCGTCGGTGAACGGCTCCGCGACGTCGCTGCTCGCCGAGGAGACCGTGCGAAACGAGCCCGGCCAAGATCTCGTGCTCGAAAGACTGCTGGACGTCCTGCTGGTCGGCATCCTCCGCGAATGGCTCACCCGGCCGGATGCCGACGCGCCTGCCTGGTACCGGGCCAACGGGGATCCCGTCGTCGGGTCCGTCCTGCGACTCATCCACGGCGACCCGGGCCATCCCTGGACGGTGACCGCGCTCGCCCGGGAGGCCGGGGTGTCCCGGGCGACGCTGGCGCGCCGCTTCATCGACCTCGTCGGCATGCCGCCCATGGCATACCTCACCGGATGGCGCATCGACGTCGCCGCCGACCTGCTCGTGGAGTCGGACGCCACGATTGACACCGTCGCCCGTCAGGTCGGTTACGGCAGCGGCTTCGCGCTCAGCGCGGCGTTCAAGCGAGCCCGTGGGATGAGTCCGCAACGCTACCGGGACCATGCCAATCGGCGGCCTTGAGCGCGCGGCGCGCGAAGACGTCCTCGCGGCGCTCTGCCATCTGCCGCATGGCGTCCGTGCGATCCCGCTTGGAGAGCCGGTCGAGGTACGTGTGGCCGACGAGGTGGTCGGCCTCATGCTGCAGACACCGGGCGAAGTACCCCGTCCCCTCGATGACGAGCGGGCCGCCGTCCTTGTCGAACCCGCGGACGACGGCGCGGTCGGTGCGGGGGACCGCCATGGCGGCACCCGGCACGGACAGGCAGCCCTCGACGTCGTCGACGAGCCGGCGGTCACCCGGACCGGGCAGCTCCAGAACCGGGTTGACGATGTGGCCGACATGCCGGATCCCGGCGTCGTCCGGGCAGTCGTACACGAACAGCCGCGAGGAGACGCCCACCTGATTGGCGGCCAGGCCCGCACCGTCGGCCGTGTACATGGTCAGGAACATGTCGTCGATCAGCGTCGACAACTCCGGCGTTCCGAACGCGGTCACCTCCGGGCACGGCCGGCTCAGCACCTCCTCGCCCACCACCGTGATCCTGCGGACCGAGCCCCGTTCCGCCTCCGGCGGCAGGGCCGGATAGGTGTCGACGGGAAGGCCCTGTACGCGGACCCGCCGGTCGACGGCGCGGGGCCGCTCATGAGGCACGGACATGGTGTCTCCCCCCATGGCTTCTGCTCGCCAAGTTCTTTGCAAAGTAGCAGGCTCCGCAAAGTGACTGCCGCCTCCCGGCTGCTGACCCAGCGGGGCGGACGGTACGGATCAGGGCTGAGGGGCCCGGTTTGCCGTTTCCGCAAGAAAGTTTGTCGTGTGGGTATCGGGGCGGCCACGGTGTGCGGACATCCGAGACCCCTCGACCCAAGGCGGAGCCGATGGACGCACAGTTCTGGGACGACATGTATCGCAGCGCCGACCAACTCCACAGCGGCAACCCCAACGGAGCGCTCGTCACCGAGATCGCCGGTCTGGCGCCGGGGCCGGCGGGGCGGGCCCTCGACGTCGGATGCGGCGAAGGCGCCGACGCCCTCTGGCTGGCCCGGCACGGCTGGCAGGTCACCGCGCTCGACATCTCCCCGACCGCACTGGAACGCGCCGCCGCCACGGCCGCGGACCTCTCCGGTCGGGTGGAGTGGCTCCGGTTCGATCTGACCGTCACGGCGCCGCCGGCCGCCGCGTTCGACCTGGTGTCCGCCCAGTACTTTCCGCTCCCGCGGCAGCCGGAGCACACCGCTGCGCGCGGCCTGCTGGACGCCGTCGCCCCCGGCGGCACCCTGCTCTTCGTCGGCCACGACCTCGCCGACCTGCCCCCGCGCGAGGAGATGGACGTCGACCCCGGCGCCTACTACCAGCCCGCCGAGATCGCCGGGCTCCTCGACGACGACTGGACGGTCCTGATCGACGAAACCCGCCCGCGCACCGCTCCCGCCCCGCCCGGCACCCACCACACCAACGACACCGTCCTGCGGGCCCGGCGCTTGCGGTAACCACACTGTTCACCTGGACGACAAGCCGCTGGACCGGGCCATGCTCGCCGCGTTCGCCGACCTGGAACGGCAGGGCGAGGCGGCCGGGCCGGTGCTGGTCGCCTTCCAGGTCGGCGACGAACCGCTGCGGGTGGCCGAGCCGTTCGGCCATCCCGTGTCGCTCGGCTTCCGCAGGCTGTCGCCCGACGGGATCGCCGGGCTGCTCAGGGGGGCCGGGTTCGCCCTACGGGCCCGGCACGTGCGCGAGCCCGAGGGCAGGGAGAAGGTCCCGCAGGCCATTCTCCTGGCCCGTAAGCCGGAAGCGGGATAGCGCGGGGCCCGGATGTGGCGGCGGCTCAGAGCACGTCCGACAGCTCCTGCAGCAGCCGCCGCTTGGGCCGGGCCCCGACCATCGACCGCACCGGTTCGCCCGCCCGGAACAGCATGAGCGTCGGCATCGAGAGCACTCCGTACGCCACCGTCGTCTCCGGGTTCGTGTCCACGTCCAGCTGGACCACCTTCAGCCGGTGCCCCTCCTCCCGCGCGATCTCCGCCAGCACCGGCTCGATCATGTGGCAGGGCGCGCACCAGGCGGCGGTGAAGTCCACGAGTACCGGCAGCCCGGCCGTCAGCACCTCCTCGGCGAAGGTGGTGTCCGTGACCACGGGCAGTTCCCCGGTCCGGGTGCGTGTCATCCTGCTCATCCCCTCGATGTCGTTTCCGCCGTCAGCTCGCAGCGCGGCTCCGGCGCCCCGCCGGGCGCCGTCGCCGCCGCCTCCAGCGCCGCCCGGGCCCGCTCGGCCTGGGCGAGCTGCGCCCCTACCTGCCGCCGTACGTCGCTCAGCCGCGCGATGCAGTCGTCCAGTTCGGCCAGCTTGCGCCGGTAGACCTCCAGCGACGCCGGGCAGGCGTCACCGGCCGGATGCCCGGAGCGCAGGCACTCCACGAACGGCCGGGTCTCCTCCAGGCCGAAGCCGAAATCCTGCAGGGTACGGATCTGGCGGACCAGCCGGAGGTCGTCCTCGTCGTACGCCCGGTACCCGTTGCCGGAGCGCCGCGCGGGCAGCAGTCCGATCGACTCGTAGTAGCGCAGGGTGCGGGTGGTGGTACCCGCCCGTTCGGCCAGCTCTCCGATCCGCATGGCCCCGACCGTAGACCTTGCCGCCGACGTCAAGGCCAGAACTTTTCCGACGCTCCCACCGCACGGAGTCCGGCCCGTAGGGTGCGGGCATGACCGCACCCGAGGATTTCGCGGAGCTGCTGCCCGCCACCCGCCGCGCCCTGCTCCACCGCATCGCGGTCGGCCAGTCCGAGGGCCGGGCGCCCTCCTTGGTGGGGGCCGTGGTGCGGGAGGGGCAGCTGGTGTGGACGGGGGCGCGGGGCGGTACGGACGGGCAGGTGCCCGACGCCGACACCCAGTACCGGATCGGTTCGCTGACCAAGACGTTCACCGCGGTGCTGGTGATGCGGCTCCGCGACGAGGGGCTGCTGGACCTCGGCGATCCGCTGGCCAAGCATCTGGAGGTGCCCGAGGCGGAGGGCGCCACCGTCGCCCAGCTCCTCGCCCACACCTCGGGGCTGGCCGCCGAGGCGCGCGGTCCGTGGTGGGAGCGCACACCGGGCGCGCTGCGCCCCGAGACGGCGGATCTCTTCGGCGAGCGCCCCCTCGTCCACCCCGCCGGACGCCGCCACCACTACTCCAACACCGGCTTCGCGCTGCTCGGCGCGCTCGTCGAGCGGCTGCGCGGCGCGGCCTGGGGCGACGTCCTCGCGCGCGAGGTGCTGGAGCCGCTGGGGATGACGCGTACGTCCCTAGAGCCGCGCGCCCCGCACGCCGGGGGCTGGGCCGTCCACCCGTGGGCCGATGTGCTGCTGCCGGAACCCGCCGAGGACACGGGGCGGATGGCGCCCGCCGGAGAGCTGTGGTCGACCGCCGCCGACCTGGCCCGCTTCGCCGCCTTCCTGCTGGACGGTGACGAGCGGGTGCTCGGCGCCGCGACGCTCGCCGAGATGCGCACCCCCGCTGCCCCGCCCGAGGGCCGGGACTGGGACGGCGGCTACGGCCTCGGGGTGCAGCTCGCACGCCGCGACGGCCGGTTCCTGTACGGCCATGTCGGCTCCATGCCGGGCTTCCTCGCCACCCTGTGGGTCGGCGCGGACGACCGGCTGGCCGGGATCGCCCTGGCCAACGTCACCACGGGGCCCTCGATCGCGTCCGTCGCCGCCGACCTCGTACGGATCACAGCGGAGCACGAGCCGCGGATCCCCGAGCCCTGGCGGCCGCTGCCCGAGGCCGATCCTGCGCTGCTGGCGCTGACCGGGCCCTGGTACTGGGGCCCCACGCCCTTCTTGCTGCGGCTGCGCGCCGACCGCGGCCTGGAGCTGTCACCGGTCGGCGGAACGGGCGGCGCATCGCGCTTCCGGGCCGAGCCGGACGGCACCTGGACCGGCCTCGACGGCTACTACGCGGGGGAGACGCTGCGCATCGTCACGGGGGAGGACGGCGCGCCCGGCCATCTCGACCTCGGCACCTTCGTGCTGACGCGGGCGCCGTACGCCCCGGAGGACGCGGTGCCCGGGGGCGTCGACCCGGACGGGTGGCGTGGCGCTCCGTAGGGGCGACAGCGTCAGTCGAGCGGCAGCTTGAAGCCGATGTGGCTGGCCTCGAAGCCGAGCCGCTCGTAGAAGCGGTGAGCGTCGATACGGGTCGCGTCCGAGGTGAGCTGCACCAGGGCACAGCCCTGGCGGCGGGACTCCTCGACCGCCCACGAGATCAGCTCGGTGCCGAGGCCGTTGCCGCGTTCGTCGGCGTGGATCCGTACGGCCTCGATGATGGAGCGCGTGGCGCCGCGCCGGGAGAGCCCGGGCACCACGGTGAGCTGGAGGGTCCCGACCGTACGCCCGTCCCGGACCGCGACGACCAGGTGCTGGTTCGGGTCCTGGTCCAGCCTCTCGAACGCGGTTCGGTACGGAGCCGGGTCGTCCGGCGACTCCCGCCGGGCGCCCAGGGGATCGTCGGCGAGCATGACGACGATTGCGGGTATGTCATCGGCGGTTGCGCGCCGGATCTCGAAATCGGTCACGCACGCGATCCTACGCGGCCGCCCACAGCCCCTCCACGGCCGCGACGAGCGGGGCCAGTTCGGGTCGCCGGGCGGCGTCCCGGAGGGCTTCGCGCAGGGCTGCGTCGTGTGTCGGACCCGACTCCTCCAGCAGCTTCAGCCCCTCGGGGGTGACGTTCGTATAGATGCCGCGGCGGTCGCTCGGGCAGATGTAGCGGGAGAGCAGACCGCGGTCCTCCAGCCGGGTGACCAGCCGGGTGGTGGCGCTCTGGCTGAGCACGACGGAGTCGGCGAGCTGCTTCATCTGCAGATGCCCGCCGTCGCCGTCGTGCTGGCCGCTGAGCACGCTCAGCACCGAGAACTCGCGGACGCTCAGCTCGTGCCCGGCCTGCAGCGCGCGCTCGATGTGCGCCTCGATCCGGCCGTGCAGCGAGGACAGCGCGCACCAGCCCTGCGCGAGGCCCTGCCCGGACGGCGGGGTGGTGGTGCCGTGCGGCTCGTCCGGCATGGGGCCCTACTTTCGGTCTTCTTCGACGGCGTCGGCGGGTGAGTCGCCCCCAGGTTAGTCCTGTTGATGAAAATGCCCGCGTATGCACATATCTCTCGCGTATCAGCGTGCGACCGCTCGACGGCCGCGCAGCCGCCGCCCCCGCGCGGTCATGCCCCAGGGCTTGACCACCGAGATCGCGGTGAGGAAGGCATAGACGCCCAGGCTGACCGACGGTGCCAGGATCAGATCGGTGGTGGCGCCGACCGCCCGGCCCGCCGAGACGTCGGCCATCGCCGCGTCGATCCGGGCGCGCAGCGCGAAGGCGGTGGCTGCGGTGGTCGCGAGCGTCAGCCAGAACTTCACGTACACCCAGCGGTACCGGGCCAGGCCCCAGGGCGTGCCGAGGGACAGCACCACTCCGCTGATCAGAGAGAGCAGGCTGATCGGAATGAGCAGCCAGTCCCCGAGGACGTTCATCGACCGGTACGCCCCCTCGGCGGCCTCGGCGGAGCCGGCCGTGGCCCCCGTGATGCCCAGGGCCAGCACGCCGAGCGTCAGCCCGAGCCAGCCGACGGAGACGACCACATGCACGACGAGGAGGGCCCGGCGCGCGGGCCGTGTCAGCTGTTGCATGTGCGTAACCGTCGCGTCCCCGGCCCGTCCGCCGCGTCCGACGGCGGGAGTATCCGCGGCTACTCCCGGACCGGCTTGATCCTGTGGGCATCCTGACACCGGCGGCTAAGTTCGCGGTGAACGCGAACCACCATGTGAGCGAAATCGCATCCAGCCGGTATAGCGGCAAGGATCTCCGAGGGTCTGCGAAATAGCGGGTAACTGCACGTAACTACGGGTAATTACGTGAGTTGGCAGGTGTAACGGAGCCCCCATCCATAGGGCTTGTGAATTCATCCGGGCCCGGTAGGGTCGGGTCAGTTCCGTCCCAGGAAGCTGTGACGGGGCCACAACCGGGCAACCCGCTCCAACCAGCATATCGGGAACACAGCCCCTGTTACCCGGACTTCGGGCGAAGTTCTCGGGGTGCGGAAGGAGCATGGCATGCTGCCCGGAACAGAGTATGGAGCGGGCCGACAGGACCAATCTCAGGTGAACCAGTCGACCAGAGCGGGGAATTGCGGGCATATTCCGTCAGCGGAAGTGCGAAGACCGACAGAAAGATGTTCGAGGCGAGGCAACCATGGACGCTCCGACCACCACATCGTCGGCCGGCAACGACGGCGGCGGAAACAGTGGCGACTGGGGTTGGTTCACCCCGAGCAGGAAACAACCCGATGACCAGCCCCGATCTCCCGAAACGGACGGCGCGTCCGGTGACCGGGCGGCCCCTCGCCCGGTGAGCCCGATACGCCCGGCCGGTACGGAGGCCGAGCGCCGCCCGGCGCCCCCCGCACCGGCCCCCGCGTCTCCCGTGCCCCCCGCCTTCCCCGTAGCCCCCGCGTCCGCGGTGCCGCCGCCCGCGTCCGGGCGCGAGGAGCATCAGCGCCCCGACGAGGCGCCGGCGCCGCACCGCGAGCGCCCGGCCGCCGAATCCGTCTTCACCGCCCCCGAGACCGCCTCGCCCGACGCGATCCTGCTGCGCCGCACCATGGCCGAGATCGAGCCGGTGAGCGACAAGGTCACCTCGTACTTCTACGCGCTGCTCTTCGTCCAGCACCCCGAGCTGCGGCCGCTCTTCCCGGCCGCCATGGACGCCCAGCGCGACCGGCTGTTCAAGGCGATCCTCACCGCCGCCCGGCTCATCGACGACCCCGACATCCTCAGCGACTTCCTCTCCCGGCTCGGCCGCGGGCACCGCAAGTACGGCACCCAGCCCGAGCACTACCCGGCCGTCGGCGAGTGCCTGCTCGCCGCGCTCGCCCGGTACGCGACCAGCACCTGGAGCGACGAGGCCGAGGCGGCCTGGGTCCGCGCCTACACCGCGATCTCGCAGATCATGATCGACGCGGCGGCCGAGGACGAGCTGCGCGCGCCCGCGTGGTGGCAGGCCGAGGTCGTCGGGCACGAGTCGCGCACGGCCGACATCGCCGTCGTCACCGTCCGCCCGGACCAGCCGTATCCCTTTCTCGCGGGCCAGTACACCTCGGTGGAGACGCCCTGGTGGCCGCGGGTATGGCGGCACTACTCCTTCGCCTCCGCGCCCCGCGCGGACGGGCTGCTGTCCTTCCATGTGAAGGCCATCCCGGCCGGGTGGGTCTCCTCCGCGCTGGTGCACCGCGCCCGCCCCGGCGATGTGATCCGGCTCGGGCCGCCCGCCGGTTCGATGACGGTCGACCACTCGACCGACAGCGGGCTGCTGTGCCTGGGCGGCGGCACCGGCATCGCGCCGATCAAGGCGCTGGTCGAGGATGTCGCCGAGCACGGCCGTCAGCGGGCCGTCGAGGTCTTCTACGGCGCACGCAGCGACCACGATCTCTACGACATCGACACCATGTTGCGGCTCGCCCAGCGGCACCCCTGGCTCTCGGTCCGTTCGGTGGTCTCCGACGGCCCGACCAGCGGACTCAGCGGCAGGCTGCCCGACGCCGTGCGGCAGTACGGCCCGTGGAACGCGTACGACGCCTATCTCTCCGGCCCGCCCGGGATGATCCGCAGCGGCGTGGACGCGCTGATGGGCGTCGGCGTCCCGTCCCATCGCATACGGCACGACTCCATCGAAGAGCTGATGGCGGCGGCGGAGTAGACAGCGGAGCAGGCAGGAACGACGGATTTCAGGACGGGGACGAGGAACTGTGGACGACGTCGGGCACGAGCGGGCGGCTGCGGCGGCACCCGGCCACCGTGCGGAGCACGTGGAGGGTGCGGGCCGTCCGGGGAGCGACGGTGAGCACCTCCTCCAGCAGCGCCTGGGAACGGCCGATCGCGCCGACCGCTTCTACGACGATCAGGTGCTGGACCACCTCAACGTCCGGATGCGCGAGTTCGTCGCGCGCCAGGAGATGTTCTTCCTGGCCACCGCCGACCGGCACGGGGAGTGCGACAGCACCTTCCGGGCCGGGCCGCCCGGCTTCCTCACCGTGCTCGACGGGCGCACCCTCGCCTACCCCGAATACCGGGGGAACGGCGTGCTGGCCAGCCTCGGCAACATCGAGGAGAACCCGCACGTCGGCATCATGATGATCGACTTCTTCCGCGACCGGATCGGGCTGCACGTCAACGGCCGGGCCCGGGTGGTCGAGGACGACGAGATGCGCGCCCGCCACCCCGGGCTGCGGGTCGACCCGGTGCCGGGCCGCCGTGCGGTCGTATGGGTCGAGGTGGCCGTCGAGGAGGCGTACATTCACTGCGCCAAGCACATCCCCCATCTGCAGAAGGTGCCCGCGGGGCGGCGTGCTCGCCCCGCGGACGGGGCGGCCACCGACCGGCCCCGTGAGCCGCAGCAAGGCCGGGCCTGGGGGACGGACGACGTCAAGCGCAAGGGCGGCGACTTCTTCGGCGCCGCCGCCGAGGCGCGCGAGCGGCGCCGTACGCCCCCGGCCGCGCCGGTCGCCCCGGTACCGGCTTCCCGGACACCGGCTCCCGAGGCGCCGGCTCCCCGGACACCGGCCGTTCCGGAGCCGGCACCCGCGGCATCGGTGGCGCGTCCCAAGGAGTGGCTGGAAGAGGCCGAGCGGGTGCTCGCCGACGCGCGCCGGCGGGCGGCCCGGAAGAGACCGCAGCCGTTCAGCGGCTGGTTCCGCTGATCAGCCTCGAGCAGGGCTGATCCAGGACCGATCCAAGACCGATCAGCCGAGGTCGTCCGCGAGGAGTGCGCGCACGCCCTCGACGTTGGCGTCGAGATAGGCGCGCAGCGACGGCGGCACCATCCCGACGGAGGCGATCCCCTCGCGGGTGAACGGGATCCTGACCACCTCGTACTCCCCGCACGGCTCCTCCACCTCCGGGCCGTGCCGTCGGCTGAGGTCCATCGACGCGAGTCTGCAGACGAAGAAGTGCTGCACCTTGACGCCGTCCGGGACGTCCCCTTTCGGGTGCGGGACGGTGTCCACGAAGGCGGGCACCACGTCCGTCACCTTCGCGCCCAGCTCCTCGTCCACCTCGCGGTGCAGGGCCTCCACGACGGTGGAGTCCTCGGGCTCCACACCGCCGCCGGGGGTGATCCAGTACGGCTCTTCATCCGGCTTGGTCCGCTTGATCAGGACCATCCGCGGGTCGGTGTCGCCGTCGAGCAGGATGGCGCGGGCGGTGCGTTTGACCACGGGTCGTTCGGTCATGCAGGACATCTGCCGCAGCCGTCCCCGGCTGAAACCCCATACTCACCAGTGGACAGGGCTCACGTGTCGACAGGCGCTCACCAGTCGACAGCGGCGCGCAGCAGCCACTCGTGCGCCCGGGCGACGTGCGGCACCGCGAGCCCACCGGTCCGCACCACCAGGAAGTACGTGCGCAGCGGCGGCACCGGCGGGTTGAGCAGCGCCACCACCTCCCCGGCGTCGAGGGCGTCCATGCACAGGTAGCGCGGCAGTACGCCGAGCCCCGCGCCCTCCGCGACGCACGCCAGCACCGCCCGCAGATCGGGGGCGATGACCGTGCCGGAGGTGACCGGCCGGGTGTCGAAGACGGCCGACCAATAGCGGCTGACCAGCGGCAGGCTCTCGTGCACCTCGACCACGGGCAGCGCCTCCAGCGCGCTCGCGCCCTTGACCTGGAGCACCGCGGAGCCGCCGAGCCGGGCCGCCCAGCGCGGAGACGCGATCAGCACGTGCTCCTCGTCGCACAGCGGCGTGGCGGCCAGCAGCCGCCCACGCGGCCGGGCGGTGGTGATGGCCAGGTCGTGATGGCCGGCCCCGAGCCCCTTGAACAGCTCCTCGGAGCTGCCGAACGCGCACCGCAGCGCGAGCCCCTGGGCGACGAGCGCGGTGAGCGCGGGCAGGGCGCGCAGCGCCGTGAATTCCGTGGGGCCGGCGAGGTGCAGGGTGCGCAGGGGGGAGTGGTCGTCCAGCCCGGCCTCGGTGATCTCCACGAGCGCGTCGAGGTGCGGGGCGGCCTTGTGAGCCAGCTCCTCCCCGACGGTGGTGGGGACGACCCCGCGCGCCGTACGGAGGAACAGCGGCCGTCCCAGCTGCCGCTCCAGGGTGCGGATCTGGCCCGTGACGGCGGGCTGGGAGAGTCCGAGCAGCGCGGCGGCACGGGTGAAGGAGCCGGCGCGGTGGACCGTGACAAACGTGCGTAAGAGGGCCAGATCCATGCGGTTCCCCTCGCCTCGACGCACCCCCGACGCATGCCAACTATAAATATGCCGATAGGTTCATGTCGCTACTGTGATTGGACACTGACGCTGAGTCAACTAGCCTTGTTCAAGCGGTTCTCCACGAGAAGAACCGGGGCGTCTCAAGCCACGAGGGGGGAGGCTTGAGACGCCCGTCAGGCGTACCCGCGCGCAAGCCGTACGGCGAGTTTCGGCCGCCTTCAACCGGCTTCAATCACCGGCGCGCGCCGCGTCGAGTGCGTGCAGCACATCCGCGATCAGATCGTCCGGGTCCTCCGCGCCCACCGAGAAGCGGATGAAGCCCTCGGCCACCGCGTCGCCGCCCCAGCGGCCGCGCCGCTCGGCGGTGGAGCGTACGCCGCCGAAGCTGGTGGCGTCGTCGACAAGGCGCAGCGCGGCGAGGAACCGCTCCGCGTACTCCTTGCCGGGCAGGGTGAAGGAGACCACGCAGCCGAAGCGCCCGCCGCGCATCTGCCCGGCCGCGACCGGGTGCGCCGGGTCGTCCGGCAGTCCGGGGTGGCGCAGCCCGGTGACCTCGGGCCGGTCGCGCAGCGCCCCGGCGAGGGCGAGGGCGGTCCGGGCCTGCCGGTCGACGCGCAGCGGGAGGGTGGCCAGGGAGCGGTGGGCGAGCCACGCCTCCATGGGGCCGGGGATCGCGCCGACGGTCTTGCGCCAGCCGCGCACGGCGGCGGCCAGCCGCGGATCGCGGCAGGTGACGTAGCCGAGCAGGACGTCGCCGTGGCCGGTGAGCGCCTTGGTGCCGCTCGCCACGGAGAAGTCCGCGCCCAGGTCCAGGGGGCGCTGGCCGATCGGGGTGGCGAGGGTGTTGTCCACGGCGACCAGCGCGCCGCGGGCATGCGCCGCCTCGGCGAGCCGACGGATGTCGCACACGTCGAGACCGGGGTTGGACGGGGTCTCCAGCCACAGCAGCCCGGTGGCGTCGTCCAGGGCCTCCAACTGGGCGTCGCCGGCGGTCGGGGCGGTGCGCACCTCGATGCCGAAGCTCCGCAGCCGCTCACTCAGTGCCGGGAGCAGCTGGTAGCCGTCGGACGGCAGGACGGCGGTGTCGCCCTGCCGCAGCTGGGACAGGAGGACGGCCGCGAGGGCGCCCATGCCGGAGGCGAAGACGACGGTCTCGGCGTCGGCGTCCGGGGACTCCAGCTCGCTGATCGCCTGCTCCAGCCGGGACCAGGTGGGGTTGCCGTCGCGGCCGTAGGTGAAGGGGCCGGAAGCCTCGCCGGGGAGGTGGTAGTGCGCGGCGAAGACGGGCCCTGGCAGCGCCGGTTCGTACGCCTCCGCCTCGGGCAGTCCGGCACGGACGGCCCGGGTGCCGTCGCCGGTCATACGCGCTCCTCGTTCGGCAGATGCGTTCCATCGGCCTCGAGGGCCTCGGCGACCGCGTCCAGCAGTCCGCCGCTCGCGGCCTCGATCATCTCCAGGACCTCTTCGAAGTCGTCCGTCCCGCCGAAGTACGGGTCCGGTACGTCCAGGCCGCCCGGTGCGTCGCGGTCGGCGTCCGGGTCGTAGTCGCGCAGCAGCCGTACCTTCGCGGCGTCCCGCGGGGTCGGCGCCAGGGCGCGCAGCTCCCGCAGATGGCCGCTGTCCAGCGCGATCACCAGGTCGAGGTCGGCGAACCACGCGGGCTGGAACTGGCGCGCGATGTGATCCTGCTCATAGTCGTGATCGGTGAGCACGGCGATCGCGCGGTGGTCGGCCCCGTCGCCCTCGTGCCAGGGGCCGGTGCCCGCGCTGTCCCAGGCGACGAGGCCGTCCAATCCGGCCTCCATGGCATGGGCGCGGACGATGGATTCGGCCATCGGCGACCGGCATATGTTGCCGGTGCAGACGAAGCAGACACGAAAGGGCGACGGGGCTCTCATACTTGTCATCATCCCCGGCCGAGGTCAGTCCTTGTCATCGGGAAGGACGACGTGCAGCGCCCACGCGACTATGGAAACGATCAGGCCACCGAGGACGGCCGTACCGAAGCCTTCGACATGGAAGCTGAGATCGAATTTCCCGGCCAGCCAGGACGTCAGCAGCAGCATCAGGGCATTGATCACCAGGGTGATCAGCCCGAGGGTGAGGATGAACAGCGGAAATGCCAGCAGTTTGACGATCGGCTTCACCACCACGTTCACCACGCCGAAGAGCAGTGCGACGAGAATGAGGGTGATCGTCTGACGTCCGGTGTTCTCACCGGTCAGCGTGATGTCCTTGAGCAGCCAGATGGCGACGCCGAGGGCGCCGGCGTTGGCGAGCGTCTTGACGAGCAAATTCTTCATGGTTGAGATCGTCGCAGACAGGCCCGGAGACGGGCAGGGGCACGGCAGGCAGGGGTGGAGAAGCGAATGAAGGCGTTCCGGCTGGACGAGCTGGAGGCGGAGCGGGCCGCGAACGAGGGCGCGTATCTGCAGTTCCTGCGCGAGCGGAACATGTCGGTCGGGCTGTACGCGCTGAACGCGGGCCAGACCGATCCGCAGTCGCCGCACGGCCAGGACGAGGTGTACCTGGTGATGAGCGGCCGGGCGTCGATCACGGTGGGCATGGAGACGACCCAGGTGGCGCGCGGCAGTGTGGTGTACGTACCGGCGGGTGTGGCGCACAAGTTCCACCACATCACCGAGGATCTGCGGGTCATGGTGGTCTTCTCTCCGCCGGAGAGCTGACGGGAGCGCTCCGGTCCCCTACGGGTACGGTCAGGGATGGACGGGGGATGGAAGCCCTTCGTCCGCTTCCTGCCCGCCCTAGCATCGAGGGCAGGGGGCCGGGTGTCATGACCGGCCCCGCCAGCCAGGAGAGAGCAAGGAGCACAACGTGGCCGCGAAGGGCATATTCCAGGGCTTGCCGTGGTGGGTGACATGGATCGCGGTGCCGGTTCTCGTCCTCGCCGTCTTCGGCGGGCTGATCACGAGCGTGGTCGGCTTCGTCATCGGCCTGCTCTTCAAGGTGCTGCTGCTGGTGGCGCTGATCGGTGGTCTGATCTACGTCGTACGGAAGTTCACCTCCTCCTCGTCCCGCGACGACTGGTGACGCGCGGCGCCTGACACGCGGCGCCCGGTGACCCGCGGCCGGTGACCCCGCGGCCCCGCGCGGCGGGTACGCCGCGCGAGGGATACCGCGGAGCCAAACATCGGCCCCACGGCACCACTGTGGTTAGAGTGCGAGTCCGCGACGTTCCCCATCTCGGCGTCTGCCTCGCAACAACACCCCGGGGGTGCCTGTTGACGACAGCGAACATCGACACGGCCGCTGAACCGGCCCTGATCGCCCGCGCACCGGGCCGGCGTCGCCCGGCCCCGTGGGTTCCACCACTTCCACCACGGCAACACTGGCCATTTCCGTTCCCTCACATGAGGCAAAGCGACTCCGCCCCGCAGTCGAGTCGCTACGCTCCAGAGTCGGCCAAGTCTGAACTACCCGGGGCGGCGAACGATGCGTGACATGCGTGACACAGTCCAGGCGGAAGTGACGATGACCTTTCTGGTCTCGCAGGAACTGTCCTTCCGGATCCCGGTCGAGCTGTCGTACGACAGCGGCGATCCCTACGCGGTCGAGATCACCTTCCACCTGCCCGGCGACGCGCCGGTGAGCTGGGCCTTCGCCCGTGAGCTGCTGCTGGACGGGCTGAGCAAACCCTCCGGCGAGGGCGATGTGCGGATCGCACCGGCCTCGCCCGAAGGGCTCTCGGACGTGTTCATCAGACTGCAGGTGGGGTCCGAGAGGGCCCTGTTCCGGGCCGGGGCGGCGCCGCTGGTGGCCTTCCTGGACCGTACGGACCGGCTCGTCCCGTTCGGTGAGGAGCCCGCGGCCTGCGATCCGGTCGGCGATCTCGACGCCGAACTGGA
The DNA here is from genome assembly GCF_044332925.1 of Streptomyces sp. NPDC021212. NCBI lineage: Bacteria > Bacillati > Actinomycetota > Actinomycetes > Kitasatosporales > Streptomycetaceae > Streptomyces > Streptomyces sp. NPDC021212. Next base: position 294,423 of record NZ_JBIRPZ010000004.1, on the reverse strand, counting down.
CCGCATCCTGGCCGAGGACCGATACGCGTAGCGCCGATGCGCGCCGGTACGCGCGTCAGCGTGCGCGCGCCCGGCGGCGCCGCCCGCGCCCCCGACCGCCACCGCTCGCCCCGCTGCCGCTCGTCCCGCCACCGCTTGCCCCGCCGTCGTCCGGCGTGTGGTCCGCGGAGACGACCAGGACGGCCAGCGCCGTGGTCACCGGCACCGAGGCGACCAGCCCGATGCTGCCCACCAGCGTGCGGACGATCTCCTGCGCGACGATCTCGCTCGTCGCCACCGTTCCCACCCCGCTGTCCGCGATCGAGAAGAGGAGCAGCAACGGAAGCGAGGCGCCCGCGTACGCCAGCACCAGGGTGTTCACGACGGACGCGATGTGGTCCCGCCCGATGCGCATCGCGGCCGCGTAGAGCTTGCGCCGGCTCGCCGTGGGGTCGGCTTCCCGCAACTCCCACACCGCCGAGGTCTGGGTGACTGTCACATCGTCCAGCACGCCCAGCGAACCGATGATCACCCCGGCCAGCAGCAGGCCCTTGATCTCGATGTTGGGGTAGAGGCCGTGCACCAGCCCGGTCTGGTCGTCGGTGTTGCCGGTCAGCGACGCCCAGCCGATGAACAGCGAGCCGAGCACCCCGATCAGCAGCAGCGAGACCAGGGTGCCGAGCACCGCGACCGAGGTCCGGGCGCTCAGCCCATGGCACATGTAGAGCGCGAGCAGCATGATCGCGCTGCCCCCGACGACCGCGACCACCAGCGGATTCGAGCCCTGGAGTATCGCCGGGAGGATGAACAGCGTCAGCACCCCGAAGCTGATGGCCAGCGCCACCAGCGCGAAGACGCCGCGCAGCCGGCCGACGGCCACGACCACGAGCGCGAACACCCCGGCGAGCAGGGCCATCGGGAACGAGCGGTTGATGTCCGAGACCGAATACTGGAGGTTCTTCGGCGCCTTGGGCGCGTAGGCCAGCTTCAGCTCCTGCCCGGCGCTGAACTTCCGTGAGGCGTTCGGCTGGACGATTTCAGGGAACGTGCGGCCTTTGTCCTTGCCCGAGGTGACCTCGATGGTGGCCCTCTCGCAGACGCTCTTCCCACCGCCGCTCCCGCCCCCCGCGGCCCCGCTCGCCCCGCCCGTGCCGCCGCCGGGCGCCGGGGCGGCGCCCTGCTGACCCGGTTCGGTGGGCGCCTGCGGCTGCGCGTTGACGTCGGCGCAGTCGACCTCCGCCACCTTCACCACCCGCCCGGCGACCGTCTCCTGGTCGAATCCGAGCCCGCTGCGGCCGTGGGTGGTGTGCTCGGGGCCGTCCGGCCACAGCGCGACCAGCCCGGCGACCACGGCGACGGTGAAGGGGATGAGCACCACCGCGATGATCTTGCGGAGGCGGGTGGAGACGGGGGTGGCCGGGCCGTGCGAGTGGGCGTGGCTGTGGCCGTGCGCGTGGCCATGGCCGGGGGCCTGGCCGGACGGGTGGGGCTGCTCGGGCGGATGGTCATGCTGTGTCGCGGTCACCGTCGCATCATCGCAAGAGCGCGAGGCCCCCTGTTCAGGTATGCGGGTAAACAGTTAGCGTGGGGACGCCTTTGCAATCGCGGGAGCTCGGAGCACCGGGCTGAGAGGGCGCTGACGCGACAGCTGCGCCGACCGCTGAACCTGGTACCGGGTAATGCCGGCGTAGGGAGTGGGTCTCATGACTCAGCAGGATGCACACATGCGCGAAAATGCTGCCGATTTCGGCTGGCACAAGGGATATGTCACGGGTTCCCGCCCGGACATCCAGGTCCCGGTTCGCCGCGTCCACCTCACCAATGGCCAGGACGTGACGCTGTACGACACGTCCGGCCCGTACACCGACCCCCACATCGACACCGACGTCCGCCGTGGCCTCGCGCCACTGCGGCAGAACTGGATCATCGCCCGAGGCGATACCGAGGAGTACTCCGGCCGTCCGGCCCGGCCCGAGGACGACGGGATCAAGCACACCGCCCCCCGCGGTGGCCTGCGCAACCTCGACGCGGTCTTCCCCGGACGGCCGCGCCAGCCCCGCCGGGCCCGCGACGGGGAGGCCGTCACCCAACTCGCCTACGCCCGCCGGGGGGAGGTGACGGCGGAGATGGAGTACGTGGCGCTCCGCGAGAACGTCTCCCCCGAGGTGGTCCGCGAGGAGATCGCGGCGGGCCGGGCCGTCCTGCCCGCCAACGTCAACCACCCGGAGATCGAGCCGATGATCATCGGCAAGCGATTCCTGGTGAAGGTCAACGCCAACATCGGCAACTCCGCCGTCACCTCGTCCATCGAGGAGGAGGTCGAGAAGATGACCTGGGCGTCCCGCTGGGGCGCCGACACGGTCATGGACCTCTCGACCGGCCGCAACATCCACACCACCCGGGAGTGGGTGCTGCGCAACTCCCCGGTGCCGATCGGCACCGTGCCGCTCTACCAGGCGCTGGAAAAGGTCGACGGCAAGGCCGAGGAGCTGACCTGGGAGGTCTACAAGGACACCGTCATCGAACAGGCCGAGCAGGGCGTCGACTACATGACGGTGCACGCGGGCGTACGGCTGCCGTACGTCCCCCTGACCGCCCGCCGCAAGACCGGCATCGTCTCCCGCGGCGGCTCGATCATGGCCGCCTGGTGCCTGGCCCACCATCAGGAGTCGTTCCTCTACACCCACTTCGAGGAGCTGTGCGACATCCTCGCGGCGTACGACGTCACCTACTCGCTGGGTGACGGGCTGCGCCCCGGATCCATCGCCGACGCCAACGACGAGGCCCAGTTCGCGGAGCTGCGCACGCTCGGCGAACTCAACCGGATCGCCAAGGAGCACGGCGTCCAGACGATGATCGAGGGCCCGGGACACGTCCCGATGCACAAGATCAAGGAGAACGTCGACCTCCAGCAGGAGATCTGCGAGGAGGCCCCCTTCTACACCCTGGGCCCCCTCACCACGGACGTCGCGCCCGCCTACGACCACATCACCTCGGGCATCGGCGCCGCGATGATCGCCTGGTGGGGCACGGCGATGCTCTGCTACGTCACCCCCAAGGAGCACCTGGGTCTGCCGGACCGCGACGACGTGAAGACCGGCGTGATCACCTACAAGATCGCCGCCCACGCCGCCGATCTGGCCAAGGGCCACCCCGATGCCCAGGCATGGGACGACGCGCTCTCCGACGCGCGCTTCGAGTTCCGCTGGGAGGACCAGTTCAACCTGGCCCTCGACCCGGACACGGCGCGCTCGTTCCACGACGAGACGCTTCCGGCGGAGCCCGCCAAGACGGCGCACTTCTGCTCCATGTGCGGGCCCAAGTTCTGCTCGATGAAAATTAGCAGAAGCATCACAGAGCAGTTCGGCGGCGACGCCGATGCGACGCCCGAGGAGATCGAGGCGGGGATGCTCCAGAAGTCCAGGGAGTTCGCCGAGGCGGGTAACCGCGTCTATCTGCCGCTCGCGGACTGATCTGCTGCCCATGCGAGTGAGCGATGGAGGCTTCTTAACGTGCTTCCATCGCTCACTGCTACATGGCCGGAGGTGCCTTAGCCGAGGGCCGCACTGGGGTCGTCGAGAGCGCGTCGCGCGAGGGTGCGGAACTCACTCATACAGACGCTGACGGGCGGTGTGTGCCCTCGGCGTCCTTGAGGCCGGGGAGGCCGGAGGTGGGGGGGTCCCCTGGCGTCGTTCAGGGCGGGGTTCATGGCAGCGTCTTGTGTCCAAGATCCACAGTTGGAGGTGTCGAGTAAGCGTGGCTGCTGCTTCTGCCACATCTGTTGGGCCCTCGACCTGCACCTCTGAAGTTCTGAACTTCGCCCCTCGTCTGGCGAGGCGAGTTTGTGGGCGCGGGCAGCGAGCGAGTTGTAGTCAGTGGCAACGCTGATGAATGTCGCGTAAGCCTCTTTTCGACCCTGCCGCCGCCAGTGTTCATGTTGACTGCTGCGCTGCGTTCCGCTGGTGTGCCTGGCTGCACGAACAGCTCCCAACGCTCCGAGCGCAGCGGCAACTACCGCTGCTCCAGCAGCAATTACGGCCGTGCCTCCGATACTCATGGCACGGATTGTCTCAGCAGTGGCTGGCTCACCGTCGATCAGCATCCTGCTGGTCGAGCGCTGATGCGGCCGCGTCCAGGGCCAAGTGCCACGGGTAGCTGTCCGGCCGACCTTTGCCCGGCTCGTTGGGTACGAATCCGCCTTCCCCGTACAGCACGCGCACCCCCATCGCGCGGAGTGTGGCAAGGCTGGTGTCGAACTGGGTGTGCTGGACGTAGGCGGCGTTGACGCATGGCATGGTCACGGTGGGGATGCCCTTGCCGATGGCCTCGGCCACGAATCCGACGATGAACTTCTCGGTGATCCCTAGGGCCCACTGGTTGATCGTGTTGAAGGTGGCTGGCGCCAGGACCGCGACATCGGCGGGGGGCCATGCGTCGGGCTCTCGGGGCAGCTTGTACTGGCTGCGTACCGGGTGCCCGGTCAGCTCCTCCAAGGCTGGCAGTTCGTCGTCAAGCCAGCGTGCGGCCGTGGGGGTCAATCCGAGGCAGACATCCCAGTCGGCCGCCTGCGCTCGTTCGATGACGCCAGCGATGTGCAGGACAGGCGGGGCGGCGCTGCCGAACAGGTAGAGGACAGGGTTCGCGGTCATGCGGGCAGTCCACCGTGTGGCACGCCCCATCCGCAAACTTCGCCCGCCTCGGCGTTGAGATCGTTGTTCACGGTCTTCTGCCGTGGCCGAGCGGGTAGCGTCTCCGTTGAGTGAGTCACGAAAGGGAGGCTGTATGCCGTTCCCCGACGACGAGCACCCGGGCGCTCGGATCGCACATCACCGGAAACGGGCTGGGCTGACTCAGCGTGGGTTGGCTCAGAAGATCCCCTACTCCTACAGCCTCCTCACCCAAGTCGAATCCGGGCACAAGCCAGCCAGCCCCGACCTGGTGGCCGCTGTGGCGAAAGCGCTGTGCATCGACGTGACCGCGCTGACCGGCCAGCCCTACGTCACCGAGCTACAACAGGACCGCTTGGCCTCGCTGGTCCGCCCGATCCGTGAAGCCCTCGACCTTTACGACCTGGGGGCCGATCCGGCGATCAAGCCGCGTCCCACTCCTCAGCTCATCGCCGCTGCTCAAGCTTTGTGTCAGCAGGTCCGGGCGACGAAGCTCCATGACGCTGCTCTTGATCTCCCCGGGACGATGGCGGAGATCACCACAGCCGCGTATCAGGCGCCGTCGTCCGAGTTGTGGGCCGCTCTGTCGAGTACCTACCGCACCGCGCATGACTTGGCCGTGAAGCTGGGCTATTACGACTTGTCCACCGTGGCTCTGGACCGTATGGACTGGGCCGCGTCACGGGCTTCCGATCCGTTGCTGTCCGCAGTGCGCCAGTACATGCGTGCGCTGGTCTACTTCCGAGAGGGCGAGTACACCATTGGTCAGCGGCTCGTGGCTTCCGGCCAGGGGCTGTTGGGGCAAGCTCCGCAGACGCGAGAGAGTCAGGCCGTCGCCGGACAGCTTCACCTCGGGGCAAGCATCATCGCTGCCCGCGCCGAGGACGAAGGCGCGGTGACGACCCACCTCGCAGAGGCCAAGTCCTACGCGGATCGGGTGGGTGAGGCCACGGACGTGCACTGGCTGTCCTTTGGTCCCACGAACGTCAGTCTGCACGCCGTATCCGCCCATGTCGAGATGCGTCACTACGGCGAGGCTCTGCGAGAGGCCGCGAAGGTGCGGATACCAAAGGACTGGCCTGCATCCCGCGCCGCTCATTTCTACGTGGATCAAGCACGGGCTCAGATGGAGGCGGGCCGTAACGAAGCGGCCTTGAAGTCCATCGTCACCGCGCGCAAGCTGGCTCCGCAGCAGACGCGGTATCACTCAGGTGCACGAGAGACCATCAGGAGCCTGATCCACCTGTCCCGGCGCACCCCGGACACCCTGGATCACCTGGCCGCCTGGGTGGGCCTCTGACACTTTCACCGCAGTAGCCCCCGGCTTTCACTCAAGTGTGAAAGTTGGGGGCTTCGCATGTCACCAGCATGAATACTCAGCCGGTTTACACCCGCCACAGGACCCCGGCGACGCGGGCATGCGCCCCGGGGCGTGGCCAACCTGAGGAAGCAGGTCGACATGCGGAACTGTATCGGCAGGATCTTCGAACCGTTGAGGAGAGTGCTGCAACCCGGCCAGGGGCGTCATCGCACGGTGAAGGCAAGCCCGCCGATGGCCTGCGGGGATGCCTCGACGTTGCGCATTCCTCGTGTGCGCCAGGTGCCGACTCGGCCGACGTTGCGCGGGGAAGAGGTCGGCCTCGTCCGGCCGTACGTCGTGGCGCATGAGCGGCGGCAGGAACGTGGCGGTGAGGGCTCCCCTCGCGTGGCGCTGGTGTGCCCGCCGCACGGGATGGTGGTGGTCCGGTGAGTGCGCAACCGCGGCTGCTGCCCTGGAGCGGCACGAACGGTCAACCTGCCTATCTCGTGACCGACGAAGAAGGCACCGGGCACGTGTCGAAGCTCGCGGACGAGATGGAAGCGTTCCAGCTCCACATGGCCACTGAACTCGTGGGTCATGCCCTCGAACTGCTCGGTAACCCCAAGGCGGAAGTGGAAGAGCTGCGCTTTCTCTCGAACCGCATGATCGAGGCGCTGCGTGATGCGCTCCGGATCGCTGAAAGTCGCGGCAGGCGCCTCGGCCTGTCCGAAGAGGACGGGGACGACGGGCCGGAACAAGCGAATGAGGCGGGCGGATGAGCGATAAGTCGGAAGGCTGGCAAGTCGGTCCCGTACCGGGGCGTGGCCTGCGCCGTGGGAATGACGGTCTCCTTGAACTGCCGCTCCACGTCCTTCGCCCTGGTCGCGCGTCCGTGGCTTCGCTGGTGCTGACGGTGGTGGAGGCAGAGCAGTTGCACGCCGCCCTGTGCTACGCGCTCGGCGATGAGCCTGCCCCTGCGAACGCTCCGGAGTGCCGAAAGCCGGTCCGTTACCCGGGCGGGCGACAGCAGTACTGAGGTCGGCTCGTTCGCAAACAACCGAAGAAGCAGCACCGGACCACCCCCCTTGCCTGGACAGCTCACGGGGTGGTCCGGCTGGGGATCGATCACGAACCCCGGTGCCGATGGTACCGGGGGCGTCGTCGTGTTCTCGTACGGCGTCCCCGCATGTTGATGGTCAGACGGCTTGCAGAGAAGGGGACTTGACCGAATGTGCGGCCTGGGGGACGACGGGTTCGACGGCGAAGCGGCAGACCTGGACGCGGGGATATGGGTACGCGGAGTGGACTACGTGAGCGGCTGGCGAGACGCGCGGGAAGCGACGGCCGAGCTGGACGACGCGCTGAGGCTGGTCGGTGTGGAGGCGGCAGAGATGCGCATGCGTGCTGCTTCGGGCGCGGACGGCTCCGGGGTCGTTCGGCTGGAGCTGTCGGCAGCGGGCGCGCGTGAGGTGGCGATGCTGGCACGGGTGGCGGCGGCCCGGCTGGGCAGGGCGAGCTGATCGGGGCGGCCGGTGGCGGGCGTGCGGTGCCTGGGTGGTGCGCTGTGGGCACGCCGCCGGCCGTAGCGGCTTTTGGGCGGGAGCTGCCACGGGGTGAGAGAACAGGGGGCCTTACGCTGGCCCGGCGAATCGGGCGGGTCTGTGATCCTGCCCGCGTTTGCGACCGATCGGCCCCCTGTTCTTAGAGGCTCGCCCCGTGGTGGCTGCCTAAAAGCCGCGTAGGCCGTCGGCCACCAGTCACAACGCACCAGCCCGAAGGGCGGTCGGCTCCTCGTGAGCGATCGTGGCGCGCTCGGAAGTGCGGGCGGTGGGCGTCCGCCGGGACCGGCGGCCACGCCGCAGCCCGGCGGGGCGGCCAGACCGCCCGGCGCGCCGCAAGGCGCGCCCTTGAGTAAGTGAAGACAGGTTTCGACAGTCGACTCACTGACTACAGCGCCAGACGCAACGTGGGAGGAGAACGACAATCTAGAAGGGACAGCCAGCAGCGATCGCCTCGTTCACGCCTCGGGGCTGGCTGGGTGACTGCTGGCACTGGCATCGCGTGCCAGCTCCTCGATCCTTTCGATGATCTTTGCGTTGAGGGCTGCTCGCCGCTCGATCACACGCTGAAGCACATCATCCAGGTGATCGGGTGTCCGACGTTCCGCGCCTGTGGCCCTACTGACGATTTCGCGCCGCAACTGCCAGGAGAGATGGTTAATGTCATCGAAGATCTCTGCCGCCAGTTGATCTACGGAGGGGTCAGGGGACCTCGCCCGGTAACCTTCCTGGGCTGCCGTTCCTCCGGCTTCCTTGACCTCTTGGTCGAACTTGTCGAGATCGACAGCCACTCCGGCTTCTAGGTTCTGCTTTGCTCGGAGCACAACGTCTAGCCATGCTCGTCCCGCAAAGCGCATCGATGTCAGTCGGACAATCTCCTCTTGAGCTTGCAACCTGCCTCGTTCTTTGTCCCGTTCGGATATCTCACGACGGAACTGCCGCGTCGAGACGTAGACCGTAGATCCGGCCCCTATCGCTGCACCGCCCAGTCCGCTGATGAGGGCGTAGATCGCTGATGCATCGGCCACCGAACGACTATGACATGGCAGTCTCAGTTGGCGGGAACGGCACGCAGCTTGCGGGGGCTGTCGGCGGTGATGCGGTAGGCAAGTTGGGCGCGGTCGGCGCTGGCGCGGAGTTCTTCGAGGAGTAGCGGGCGGTCGTCGGTGCCGTAGGTGACGCGGGCGGTGTGGAGGATCGGGGTCGCGTCGGGGGTGTCCAGCGTGCTGCGCTCGTCGGGTAGGGGCATGCGGGCGCTGACGGTTTCGTGCCAGGTGAGCGTGTGTCCGGCTGCGGTGAGGATGGCGTAGATCTGTTCCGGCTCGGTGTCCGGGGCCTCGGCTAGCTGCTCGGCCTGGTCGGCGGTGGCGAACGGGATCAGTACGCGGTGGAGAGCGCGGGCGCCGGTGTCTGGGTCGGCTAGCAGCCGGTCGACGCCGAAGAGCGCTTCCCCCTCGTCGAGTCCGAGTAGCGGGGCCGTGGTTGCCGTGGTCGTGGTGCGGTAGACGGTCGGTTCCTCGACCTGTTCCCACGCATGGTGTCCGGTGTGGAACGTCTTGCCGGTGCGGGTGATGGTCCGCTCGATGGTGACGGCGGGTGCGGGGAGTGCGCGGACGTAGCTGCCCTTGCCGTGGATGACCTCGATGAGTCCTTCGGCGCGGAGTGCGGCGATGGCCTTGCGGACGGTGGGGCGGCTGACTTTGTAGCGCTCGATGAGCTGGGCCTCTGAGGGGAGCGGGGCCCCGGGCTTGTACTCGCCTGCCGCGATGCCGCTGCGGATCTCGGCGGCAACCTGCTGGTACAGCGCTCCGGGGCGCTGGATCTCTCCCATGCCGGGCTCTCCTCGTCACCTGTCGTCGGTGGTTCTGACGTGAGCTGATGTCACTCGTAAGCATAAGTACTTGCCTCCGGCCGTCAAGGCGTGCATAGTTGGCGACTCGTAAGCACGAGTGACGTCACATGACGTGTGGCGTCTCGACTGGCCAAGGAGGCCCACAACCCATGCAGTCCATCCCTGTGGACACATCCCGACTGGGCGTACTGCGGTGCGCGGTCGGGCCCGAACCGAAGATCACGGATTTCGAAAGCAAGGAGGTCAAGAAGGACCGGGACGGCAACACGATCTACACCGTCGCCGTGACGGTGCGGCAGGACGGGCGGCGCGTGTCGGTGATCGAGATCGCCGTACCCGGTGAGCCCAAGGGCGTTGCGGAGGGCTCGGAGGTGCGGGTGACGGGCCTGGAGGCGTTCGCCTGGACCATGGGCGACCGCCACGGCGTCAGCTTCCGCGCAGCGGCCATCACCCCCGTACCGGCCCCGGCACCGGCTGCGTCGGCGGGCAAGGGCGGTGGTGCGTGATGGGTTCGTTCCTGTTCATCGTCGCGCTGCTGGTGGTGGCCTGGATGGCAGTCATCGGGCCCCATCTGCGAGACCAGCGGCCGGACTGGCACTGGTACCTGACCGGCTTCCCGCGTACCGCGCTGCGGGTGGTGGTCACCTGGCGCAAGGTCGCTCACCTCAATGACCTCACCGTTTCCCACAAGCCCAATCGGCGCCTGCTGGGGGATCTGGCGGTCAAGGGCGAGCCTCTGCGCACCCGCGTGCCGCGCTTGTCTTTTCCTCAACCGACGCCGAATGGGCTGTCGGTGCTGGTGCGACTGCACCCTGGGCAGACTCCGGAGCCGTTCCTGGCTGCGGCTGACGCGCTGGCGCACGCATGGCGGGTGCACGCGGTGCGGATCGTCTCCCCCGAACGTGGCGTCGTGCTGATCACCGCGTCAGCCAGTGATCCGCTGGAGCATCCTCACCGGCCTACAGGTGAGGTGTCGGCCTCGTTGCTGTCGGCGGCGGTCGGCACGCTGGAGACAGGCCACGCGTGGGTGATGGATTTCCGGCGAGTGCCGCACTGGCTGATCGTCGGTGCCACACGGTCGGGCAAGTCCACGCTGATCGCCCGGCTCATCACCGAACTCGCTCCGCAACCTGTTGCCCTGGTCGGCGTCGACTGCAAGGGCGGCATGGAACTGGGCCTGTTCGAACGGCGGCTCTCGGCCCTGGCCACCTGCCGCAGTGAGGCCATCGCCGTGCTCGGGGCCTTGGTGGTCGACATGCAGGACCGCATGCGCATCTGCCGGGCGGCCGGGGCCCGTTCGATTTGGGAACTGCCGGAGGAACAGCGGCCGATGCCCGTGGTGGTGATCGTCGACGAGATAGCCGAGCTGTACCTGACCAGCGGGGGCAAGGAACAGCGGGCAGAGGCCGAACAGTGCTCCACCTACCTCCTGCGCCTGGCGCAGCTCGGTGCGGCGCTGGGGATGCACCTGGTGGTGGCAGGGCAGCGGGTCGGCTCCGATCTCGGGCCGGGTGTGACGGCGCTGCGGGCCCAGTTGAGCGGCCGTGTCTGCCACCGCGTCAACGACCCCGGCACCGCAGAGATGGTTCTGGGCGATCTGAACAAGGACGCGGTAGCGGTCGCGCAGTCCATCGGAGAGGCCGAACAAGGTGTCGCGGTCACCACCGGGGAGCTGGGTGGCTGGATGCGCGGGCGGTCCCACCTGACCACCCCCACGGAAGCCCAGTTGACGGCGGCCGAATACGCGGGGCTCGCACCCCGCCTGCGCGGGATCGTCCGCGCCCTGGAAGACCTGAACGGAGGTGAGGACGTATGAGTGAGCAAGCGGCTCTCCCGCTGGCGCTGCTCTTCGGGCTCGCCACCGTGCTCCTGGTCCGTTCCCGCGCGGTGCGCTGGTGGGAAGCGGTGTTGATCGGCCTGTTCGGCATGTATCTGGGCCAGACACCCGTCATCTTCACCGCAGACGGCCTCGTGAACTGGTTCCTCTCCGGCTTCGCACACAACAGCTAGACCACCCTCGGGAGGCCCACCAGGTGACCATGCGCCGTGTCCGCTGCCCCATCTGCAAAGGGGAGCGCTTCCGTAAGACCCGTACCGGCCACCGGCGGCGCTGCCGTTGCTGCCGGGGCGCCGGAACCATCCGCTGACCCAACCGATCCATACCCCGAACCAAGGGAGTGATCGCCATGGACGACACCCATCCAACCCCAACTGTCATCCGTGCCGCTGCGGCGGCCCACCCTGGGAGGTCCCCACCATCACCGCCGAGATCACCTCGGCTGACAGGCGCGCCGTGCTCGACCGTGCGGCGCGCCTGCGTCAGCTCTCCGAAGTTGACCAAGACCTGATCCGCCTCGTCCAAGACCCCGGCTTCGGCCGCTGGCTGGAGCAGATCACCGCTACCGGCGGCTGCGCTCATCCGATCCACCTGACCGGCTCCACCACCACCCGAGACGCGGCAACCGGCGAAGTGCTCCACCACTACGACACCCGCAACGAACCCGGTGAACGGCTCCTGATCCGCTGCCGCAACCGCCGTGCAACCGTCTGTGCCCCCTGCTCCCGCCTCCACGCGGGCGACACCTTCCACCTGGTGCGCGCCGGACTCGTCGGCGGCAAGACCGTCCCCGCCGATGTACGGGAGCGGCCCCGACTCTTCCTCACGCTCACCGCGCCCAGCTTCGGCCCCGTCCACCGCGTCACCACCGATAGCGCACGCTGCCGACCGCGCCGCGACGCCCAGCTGTGCGAACACGGCCGTTCCCTCGGCTGCCCGGCCATCCACGACGTGTCGGACCCGCGTACCGGACAACCCCTGTGCCCCGACTGCTATGACTACCCCGGGCATGTCCTGTGGCATGCGCACGCTGGGCGGCTGTGGAAGGCGTTCACGGACAACCTCTACAACCACCTCGCTGCCCGCGCCGGCCGCACCCGCACCGGACTACGCCACAGCCTGCGCATCTCCTACGCCAAGGTCGCCGAGTACCAGAAGCGAGCGGCCGTCCACGTCCATGCTGTGGTGCGTCTCGACGGCGCACACGGGCCGGACGATCCGCCCCCGGCCTGGGCAACGGCTGACCTCCTGCGGACTGTGGTGCGCACTGCCGCTGCGGCCGTACGCCTCACCACCCCCTACAGCGCGGCTCTGGGAGAACACCAACTGCGCTGGGGCTCCGAACTCGACGCCCGGCCGCTCCGTGCCTTCGGCGGCGGTGAGGGCCTGGCCGACGACGCCGTGGCCGCGTATGTCGGCAAGTACGTCACCAAGGGAGCCACCGACACCGGGGCCGGACTCGATCACCGAGTGACCAGCCCAGCGGACATCACCGCGGCCCCCTTGCCCGCACACGTCCGCGCCCTCATGCGCACCTGCTGGCGCCTCGGCGGCCTCGCCGAGCTGGAACCGCTCCGCCTACGGGCTTGGGCTCACACGCTCGGCTATCGGGGCCACATCCTCACCAAGTCACGCGTCTACTCCACCACCTACGCAGCTCTGCGTGCTGCCCGTGCTCAGCACACGGGAGAGGGCGGCACGCCGGGCACCGTGACGGTAGCCCACTGGCGCTACGTCGGCTCCGGGCACTCTGCCGGGGCTGCGCTCATCGCTGCGGGCATAGCCGATGACCTCGCTCAGAACCGCGAGTTGGCAGCGGAAGAGCTTGACCGCCGGGGCGGTGATGTCGTCTGAGTGGACACGAGACGAAAGATGCCAAGGCGGACCGTGAGGCCGTGGCCGTCAATGCGTGGATCGAACGGCACCTGCGTGAATCTCCCCCACTCTCCGATGATCAGGTGCGGAGACTGGGGGAGATCCTCGGACTTCGGCTCACTCGGAAGTCCGCCACACGGGCTTGAGGAGTTCCGGGTCAAAGGTCTTGTTGCCCTTGCCTCCCGGCAGGGCGACGACCGCGTTCAGCACCTTCTTGATGGCCTCGCGCTTCTGCGTCAGGGTCTTCGAGTCCCACGACTTCGCGATGTCCTCCTGGGCGGCTTCCGCCTCCGCCCTCAACGCCTCGTGCTTGGCCTGATCGGCGCGAAGATCCTTGATCCGTCGCTCAAGCACGGGGAGGTTGCGGAAGAACGCCTCGTCGTCAATGTCCGTGTCCTCGTCGTCGTGCCAACGACGCTCCAGCTCGTTGCGGCTCTTCACGGCCCGTTCCAGCGTCTCGGACTTGTCCCAGTCGGGCACGTCCCTGGCCTTGCTTGCCGCGTCCTTCTCCAGCTTGGCGATCACCAGCTTCTCAACGGCGTCGTCGGTCTTGTCGCCACGCTTGTACGTCTTGTTGCAGCCACCGTCCACGGTCTTCTTGCACATGTAAGCGTGCTGGTACTTCAGCCAGTCATTCGCCTTGATACCGACCATCTTGTTGTTGCAGGTCGTGCCGTCATCCAGCACGTTTCCGCAGCGGAGAATGCCGGTCAACAGGTACTTGTGGACCAGTCCGCCGCGTGGCACCCCAGCGTCGTGGCCCCTCGTCCTGATCTTGGCCGTGACGGCGAACCACTGCTTCGGAGTGATGATGGCGTCCCACTCGCCCACGATCGGTTGATCATCACCGTCGCGGACCAACTCACCCTTGATCTGCCGGTAGCCGCAGAGCCGTGGGTTCACGAGCACCTGCTTGACGGTCTGGTACTGGAAGGGGTTCCCACGACTGGTGATGAACCCTGCTTCCTTCCACCTCCTGGTGATCTCCGAAATGGAGGCCCCGGCGATCACGTCCTCTACGGCCTGGAGGATCGCCTTCGCCTCATCCGGCCGGAGCGTGATCTTGTCGTCTTCCCACCCGAAGGGGCGCCATGCTGCGACGGACTGGCCACGAAGTGCACGGCTGCGGTGGCTGTTCTTGGTGCGTCGCTGCTTCTTCCTCGTCTCGCTGAGCGACATGGCGACGCCCACTAGCCCTTTGATCTCGAACCCCTCCGCGTACAGGTCCTGCACGCCGTTCGAGTCGTGGTAGACACGCCCCTCGTGTGACGTGAACGCCTTGAGGTAGCGCTCCCAGTCGCTCGGGCGTCGGTAGAGGCGGTCATCGTTCACGGCCATGACGCCGTGGATGGGGTAGCCCTCGGGGGTGGTCCCGGCGGCCAGGTCGTTGACCAGTTGTTCGAAGTCGTCGCGGACCACGCTCTCTTTGCTGGCGCTCTTGTCGTTGTCCGTGTAGCGGTAGACGACAAGCCACCCCAGCTTGCTGGCGTCGCCGGTCATATCGCGGTGCTGGTCCTCGATGCCGTGGGCGTCCTTCACCCGGCCGTCGAACGAGATCCGCGCGTAGCAGACGACGCACTTGAGGCTCGGGTCCGCGGCCACCATGGCCCGGACTTGCTCGACGGAGGGCACTCCCTCCGGCACCCCTCGCAGTCTGCTGATGACATCTTCGCGTTTGCCCACAGCTGTTCCCCCTCGCTCCGTGGCAGGCAGTTGGGACGACCGTAGCGCATATCAGGGGTCTAGTAATGCTCAGTTCGATGAAGATCAGCCATGACATCCGGCGCGAGCACGGCGACGCGATGGACGAAGCGGAGGCGGAGGCCGGAATGGCGGAGAAGTCCCGGGAGTTCGCGGCCGCGGGTAATCGCGTGTATCTGCCGATCGCGGACTGAACGAGCCGGTAGGCTACGGCCCGGGCCCGAAGCCGCAACTTCGTTTTGCGGCTTCGGGCCCTCCTGGCGGAGTCAGTTACTTGGGCGGCAGCTCAGCCACGTAGAGCGGGTTGCCGTCGTCCGTCAGCCCGCTCTGGCGGATGCAGCGGTGCTTCTGGAGGAAGCGAAGACAGGCGTGCACCCGCTGTCGGGTCAGCCCCGTCCGGTTCGCGAGAGTCTCCAGCGAGTGGCCGACCTGCCCGGCCGCCGCCAGCGTGGGCAGGATGTAGATGGCCACGGCCCAGACATCCTCGGTGATGCTCAGCCGGGACTGCCACTGCGCGAACAGGTCTTCCGTCCTGAGCCGCAGCTCACGCTTGTCGACTTCGGGCTCTTCGGCCGGTCGGCGCCCCAGGGCGTCGAGGATCTGTGTCCAGGCGTGCTCGGAACGGCGCAGCGAAGCCATGACCTCGGCCTGGAACCGTTCGTGCTGGACCTCCAGCCGGGTGACCGCGTCGATGATCTCGTGGGAGGCCACCACGGACTCGGGATCGGGTGGTGTCGTCGGCTCGGCGCGGGAGAGTTCGGACACCTCCAGCGCGTACGAGCCGTCCCGCTGGACGGTGAAGATCACTCTCGACACCCACTCCTTGAAGAGGGCGGCCTCCGGCTTCGTGCAGGCGTTCACCAACTGGATCAGGCCTTGCAGATTCACCATCTGCAAGTCTCGGCGCCACTCCCTGCCTGCGGGAATGCTGAGACCGTAACGTGAGGTTACAGTCTCGAGCGAAGACTTTCCGCCAGCATGGACATGGTCCGCCAGCGCTTTACGTGCGTTGCTATGACCCAGCTCCGAGCACAGGTCGACTGCCGGGAACCAGTGTTCGCCATCGGGCATGGTCAGTCGGCGCAGCCGGACCCCCGTGGCCGCGTACACGAAGTCGTTGATGTCCAAGGCATCGCGCCGTCGGGATCGGCCCGGCGGCATGTTGCGTTCGCGCATATGCGCATCACCTCCGCCACGGACGATAGGCAGCGGTTGTCCGCACATTGCTGCGGATAAGCGGAAGTTCGCTCGATGGGTGGGGACTGGGGCATTCCGGAGGGAAGGGGCGCTCGCCGCAAGACGCACGCCCCCTCTCCGTCAGTCCGGCTGGTTCTCCGGGCCGCCGTATTCGGGGCTGGTGTAGTCCGGGCTGCTGTAGCGGGGGCGGGCCCTGGGGCCCTCGTCGTCGGTGCTGAAGCCCGGGCGGCTGTAGCCGAGGTGGGGGGTGCGGCCCGCCGCTTCGGAGTGCCCGGGGACGTAGGCCGAGGAGGCGGTCCACGGCGCGGGGGCCGACGGATTGGTCAGGGCCTCGCGGAGAAAGGGCAGCACGCCCCGCTCCAGCAGGGCCTGCCGCCATGCCTCTCTGGCCCGGTCCACCTCCTCCAGCTGCTCGGCCAGGGCCTCGCCGCGGATCGCGCTGGAGCCGTTGCGCAGCGCGGTGATGAGGAGGCCGACGCCGGCGAGCAGGATGCCCGCGGCGGTGAGTGCGGCGAAGAACCAGCCCGCGGTGATCATCGGCTGGGCGATGGACGGGGCGGGGTCCAGGACGTGCAGCACATAGCCGACGAGCAGGAAGATGATCGCGGCGGTCCCGGCCAGCACCGGGGCCAGCACGGCGAGCATGGGGACCAGCCCCGCTCCGGAGGCGTCCAGGACGGCGCCGGTGAACCCGGCGGAGTGCGGGTGTTCGCCGTCGTCCTCCGGCGCCCCGGGGATCGGCAGGGGCGGGGCCGGCTCGCGCAGCCTGGCGCGGGCGACGACGTAATCCTGGTATTCGGCGGCCGCGCACGCGGTGATGGCGGCCGAGGCGCTGAGCGCCATGCTGCGCAGCTGCTCGGCGGTGAGCCGCTGTCCTATGCCCTTCAGATCCGGTTGGCGGTCCGCGGTACGCAGCACCTCGTCGAGAACTCGCTCGAACTCCGGGCGATCCTCGGCGAACAGGTGCGGAGCGCTTTTCATGGTGCATCCCCCGATACTCCGTAGGGCCTTGGTGCCGGCATTCGCCGGCAGTCGGGCGGAAACGGAGGAGAGCCTGCGACGGATAAACCGATGGTAGAGCCGATCCGGCGAGAGGTGACACCAAGTTTCGTGATTTGCTCAGCCCCGGTGGCGCCCTCCGGCCCTTCCCTTACGCGTCCGTATCCCCCTCAGGCGCCGAGCGGCAGTTGTACGACCAGCAGTTTCCCGGCCATCGTGACGCCGCCGTCCATCGCGACCGCGAGATTGTCCGCGTAGACGTGCGGGCCCTCGACCGCGGGCGGGCCGTCGTCCTCGCCGTCCTCCGAGCCGACTTCGCCCAGCAGATACGGGATCGGGCTGTGCCCGTGGACGATGCGCTCCCCGCCGAAGGCGTCGAGCAATTCGCGGACGGCCACCGGTCCGGCGTCCTCGTCGCGGAAGGCGAAGCGCTTGGTGAATTTGCGGAACAGGTCCCAGCACTCGTCCGCGTCACTGCGCTGCAGCGCCTCGGTGACGGCGTCGTTGACGGCCTCGATCGAGTCGCCGTACTCCAGATAGGCGGTGGTGTCGGAGTGCACGAGCAGATGCCCGTCCTCCTCGGCCATCGCGTCCAGCCGTGACATCCACTGGAGGTGATGGTCCTCCAGCCGCTCCATGTCGGTGCGCTGGCCGCCGTTGAGCAGCCAGGCGGCCTGGAAGGAGGCGGTGCCGGCCCCGGAGTTGACAGGGGTGTCGCCGAACCGCTTGGCGCCGATGAGGAGCAGTTCGTGATTGCCCATCAGCGCCTTGCAGTAGCCGCCCGCGGCCGCGGCCTCGGCGGAGAGCTGCATCACCAGGTCGATGACGCCGATGCCGTCCGGGCCGCGGTCGGTGAAGTCGCCGAGGAACCACAGCCGGGCGTTCCCGGCCGCCCAGCTGCCCTTGTCGTCGATCAGGCCCTGTTCGGCGAGCGCCTCACGCAGCTCGT
Organism: Streptomyces sp. NPDC021212; assembly: GCF_044332925.1. Classification (NCBI taxonomy): domain Bacteria; kingdom Bacillati; phylum Actinomycetota; class Actinomycetes; order Kitasatosporales; family Streptomycetaceae; genus Streptomyces; species Streptomyces sp. NPDC021212. The sequence goes on along the minus strand of NZ_JBIRPZ010000004.1, from coordinate 276,508 downwards.
CGTGGTAGCCGTGGACGTCGCCCACGACGTACAGCGGGCCGGGCCCTTCGCCGTCGGCGAGCGGGTCGGCTTCGGGATCGGTCACCGAGGTAAGGGCGACCGTCGGGCGGTCCTCCGGGGGCACCAGCCGAGTGTCCGCGATGGTGTGCCCCGGGCCCACGACCGGCAGCTTCTCGGTCGGGGTGTACCCGTCGGGCATGGGTTCGGGCGCCGGTGCGGGAGGCACCGATCCGGGCGGCGTGGACGCCCCGTACGCGGGCACGTGCGGCACCGCCGCCGTGGCCCCTGCCGTGGCTTCCAGACCGGCCCCCTGAGTCATCGACCCCTCCACCATCGCGCCGCCGTGCCACCTTGTGGACCTTGCCTGGTCGATGGCGGTCCGCGGTGTCGTCCGCCCATCATAGGAATGACCGTGAGGGCTTGTGACGCACCAGGGTGCCGTCAATCGGTACTCGGTCACGCCTGGACGGTCTTTTATCCCGGATTGGCCCGGTAGGGGAAGCCCAGCGGCCCCAGGTCCTCCTCGGGTCATTCTTGAGTCGCTCTCAGATCATCCTCCAGCGCGGCTGCGTGGCGGGCTGACGGTCGTACGGGGCGGACGGCGCTGGGACGACGTCCGCACGATCAGTTCGGTGGGTATCACCTGCTCGACGGGGCGGTCGCTGTCGAACCCCTCGATGGCGTCGATGAGCAACTGCACCACGGCGGTGCCGATCCGGCGCGGCTTGAGCGAGAGCGTCGTGATGGGCGGTTCGGTGGTGCGGTAGACCGTGGACTCGCTGCAGCACACCAGCAGCAGGTCCTCGGGGACGCGCAGCCCGTAGCGGCGGGCGGCGGCGAGCAGATCCGTGCCGTTGGGGTCGAAGAGCCCGTAGACCGCGTCGGGGCGGTCCGGGCGGGCGAGCAGCCGGTCGGCGGCGACGGCCCCGGCACGGGGGTCGTGGGCCGGGTACGCCTCGTAGACCGGGTCCTGGCCCACCCGCTCGCACCAGTGCAGGTACGCCTCGGTCGAGAGCCGGGTGTAGGTGTCGGTGGTGGTGCCGGTGAGCAGCCCGATGCGGCGGGCGCCGGCCTCGGCGAGGTGGTCCAGGAGGCCGAGCACGGCCGCCTCGTGGTCGTTGTCGACCCAGGCGGTCACCGGGAGGGTGCCGGCCGGGCGGCCGTCGCTGACGACCGGGAGCCCCTGGCGGAGCAGCTCGGCGACCACCGGGTCGTGGTCGGACGGGTCGATCACGATGGTGCCGTCGAGCGCGACGTTGGACCACACATCGTGGCGGGAGGTGGCCGGGAGGATGACCAGGGCGTAGCCGCGGGCCAGCGCGGCGGAGGTCGCGGCCCGCGCCATCTCGGCGAAGTAGGCGAACTCGGTGAAGGTGAAAGGTTCATCCCCGTACGTGGTCACGGTCAGGCCGATGAGGCCTGACTTGCCGGTACGGAGGGTACGGGCCGCGGCGGACGGGCGATAGCCCAGCCGCTCGGCGACCTCGCGGACGTGGCGGCGGGTGGCATCCGGGAGCCGTCCCTTGCCGTTGAGCGCGTCGGAGACGGTCGTGATCGAGACCCCGGCGGCGGCGGCCACGTCCCGGATGCCCGCCCTGCCTAACCGGCGGCCGGCCGACCGGCTCACCTGGTGCTTCCCTGCTGCTGTCATGGCCAGCCGATAGTAGGGCCCGAGTGCCCGGTCTGCGCGATTCCGCCATCGGTATTCGGAAGGCACGTTTCTGCATGAGCGCTCTGCCCAATTCCCTTGGAAAGTAAGCCAGTTGGGGTGCCGGGGAGGGGTCTGGTCGCCCCTGGCATATCCACGCCTGGCGATTGTTCGATGTCTCGAAGAGGTCTCAACTCACCTGTACGAGGGACGCGCGCCACGGAGCTCGCCACCGGCGCGCGCACATGAGCGGGGCGCTCCCCCGGTGGGTACGCGGGCGTCCCCGGCGGGTACGCGGGGCGGGGCGATCCTCATAAGGTGTGCACTATTGCCGTGTGCGAAGCCTGCGCACGGAGCCGGAGGGAAGGGCCGAGGAGGACTGCCGGTGAGTGAGAAGAGCCCCAAGCTGCGCGCCGCGCTGGACGGGATTCCGACGTACAAGCCCGGTAAGCCGGCCGCCGGGGACGGCCCCCGGTCCTTCAAGCTGTCCTCCAACGAGAATCCGTATCCGCCGCTGGCCGGGGTGCTGGAGACCGTCGCGAACTCCGCCGCGTCCTTCAACCGCTACCCCGATCTCGCCTGCACCGCGCTCATCGCCGAGCTGGCGAGCCGCTTCGACGTACCGCTGGAGCACCTGGCCACCGGGACCGGTTCGGTCGGCCTGGCTCAGCAGATCGTCCAGTCGACGGCCGGGCCGGGCGATGAGGTGATCTACGCCTGGCGCTCCTTCGAGGCATACCCGATCATCACTCAGATCGCGGGCGCGACCTCGGTGCCGGTCCCGCTGACCGACGCGGAGGTCCACGACCTGGACGCGATGGCGGACGCGATCACCGACCGCACCCGGCTGATTTTCGTCTGTAACCCCAACAATCCGACCAGCACCGTGGTGCGCCGGGCGGAGCTGGAGCGGTTCCTGGACCGGGTGCCGTCCGATGTGCTGGTGGTGCTGGACGAGGCGTACATCGAGTTCATCCGGGACGATCAGGTCCCCAACGGCATCGAGCTCTACCGCGAGCGGCCGAACGTCTGCGTCCTGCGCACCTTCTCCAAGGCGTACGGCCTGGCCGGGCTGCGGGTCGGCTTCGCCATCGCCCACGAGCCGGTCGCCGCGGCGCTGCGCAAGACGGCGGTCCCCTTCGGCGTCAGCCAGCTGGCCCAGGACGCCGCGGTCGCCTCGCTGCACAGCGAGGACGCGCTGCGCGAGCGGGTGGAGGCGCTGGTCGCCGAGCGGGCGCGGGTGGCCGGGGCGCTGACCGGTCAGGGCTGGACGGTGCCGGACTCGCACGCGAACTTCGTCTGGCTGCGGCTGGGGGAGCGTACGGCCGACTTCGCGGCGGCGTGCGAGGCGGCGGGCGTGGTCGTGCGGCCCTTCCCGGGCGAGGGGACGCGCGTGACGATCGGCGAGCGGGAGGCGAACGACCTCTTCCTCGGGGCCGCCGAGGAGTTCCGCAAGGAGCTGTGAGGCCGGCGCCCGTGGCGCCCGGCGCTCTCGGCCCTGTGCTGTCAAGGGGCCGGCCGGGCCCTCCCTGAACCGCGAAGGATACCCAAGACTGTCCCGTTCGGCCCCTCCCACCCCAGGTGGAAGGGGCCGAAGGCGTGTGCGTATCATTGCTTGTGAATGTGAATACGTTCACAAGCTCACCTCCGGGGGAGCACGGCAAGACCGTAAGGAGAGATTCTCGTGGAGCTGGCTCTGGCGCCGGAGACCCTGGCGCGATGGCAGTTCGGGATCACGACTGTCTACCACTTCCTCTTCGTGCCCCTGACGATCTCTCTTGCGGCGATCACCGCCGGGCTGGAAACCGCCTGGGTGCGCACGGGCAAGGAGAAGTACTTCCACGCCACCAAGTTCTGGGGCAAGCTTTTCCTGATCAACATCGCGATGGGCGTCGTCACCGGCATCGTCCAGGAGTTCCAGTTCGGCATGAACTGGTCCGACTACTCGCGCTTCGTCGGTGACGTCTTCGGCGCCCCGCTCGCGATGGAGGCGCTGCTCGCCTTCTTCTTCGAGTCCACCTTCATCGGCCTGTGGATATTCGGCTGGGACAAGCTGCCGAAGAAGATCCACTGCGCCTGCATCTGGATCGTCTCGCTCGGCACCGTGCTGTCGTCGTACTTCATCCTCGCCGCCAACTCCTGGATGCAGCACCCGACCGGTTACGCCATCGACAAGGCCACCGGAAAGGCCCGGCTGACCGACATCTGGGCGGTGCTGACCCAGGACACCACCCTGGTCGTGGTCTTCCACACCCTCACCGCCGCCTTCCTCACCGGCGGCGCCTTCGTCGTCGGCATCGCCTCCCTGCACCTGTGGCGGGCCAAGCGCAAGCAGCTCCGCGGCGAGGAGCTTGCCGCGAAGCAGAAGAAGCAGATCGGGGCGATGCGGGCCAGCCTGCGGGTCGGTCTGGTCGTGGCCATCATCGCCGGACTGGGCACGGCGCTCAGCGGTGACTCGCTCGGCAAGGTGATGTTCGAGCAGCAGCCGATGAAGATGGCCTCGGCGGAGGCGCTGTGGGACACCCAGGCGCCCGCGCCGTTCTCCGTCTTCGCGGTGGGTGACGTCAGCAAGGGGCACAACAGCGTCGAGCTGGAGGTCCCCGCGGCGCTGTCCTTCCTCGCGCACAGCAACTTTACCGACGCCGTCCCCGGCATCAACGACGTCGCCCAGCAGGAGGCCGCCGCCTACGGCGGTCAGCCCGAGGACTACATCCCCAGCATCTTCATGACCTTCTGGGGCTTCCGGCTGATGATCGGCTTCGGCATGACCTCGTTCGCCGCCGGCGTCATCGGGCTGTGGACGACCCGGAAGAAGCGCTGGCTCGACCCCGCCTTCCGCACCGCCGAGGACGAGGTCCCCCGGCTCATGCTCACCAGGACGCGCGAGATGAGCCCGCTGCTCACCAAGTGGTCCTGGCGCATCGGCATCCTCACCATGGGCTTCCCGCTGATCGCCAACTCCTTCGGCTGGATCTTCACCGAGATGGGCCGCCAGCCCTGGGCGGTGTACGGGCTGATGAAGACCTCCGACGCGGTCTCCCCCGGCGTGAGCCAGACCGAGGTCCTCATCTCCCTCGGCGTCTTCACGCTGCTGTACGGCGTGCTCGCCGTGATCGAGGTGCGGCTGCTGGCCAAGTACGCCAAGGCCGGTCCCGACACCGACGAGAAGCCGCCCGCCGAGGACCCCAGGTTGCGGCTGCCCTCGGGCGGCCCGGGCGGCGGGTCCGCCGCGGAGGACGACGCCGACAAGCCGCTGACCTTCGCGTACTGACGCGCACTGACGGCCGGAGAGACTCATGCACCTTCACGACTTCTGGTTCCTGCTGATCGCCTTCCTGTGGACCGGCTACTTCTTCCTCGAAGGCTTCGACTTCGGCATCGGCGTGCTGACCAAGCTGCTCGCCCGGGACCGCACCGAGCGCCGCGTGCTGATCAACACCATCGGGCCGGTGTGGGACGGCAACGAGGTCTGGCTGATCACGGCCGCCGGTGCCACCTTCGCCGCCTTCCCCGACTGGTACGCGACCCTCTTCAGCGGCTTCTACCTGCCGCTGCTGGCCATCCTGGTCTGCCTGATCCTGCGCGGTGTGGCCTTCGAGTACCGGCACAAGCGCGCCGAGGACCGCTGGCAGCGCAACTGGGAGCACACGATCTTCTGGTGCTCGCTGCTGCCCGCGTTCCTGTGGGGCGCGATCTTCGCCAACCTGGTGCACGGGGTGCCGATCGGCCCGGACAAGAACTACAGCGGCGGTTTGGGTGACCTGATCACTCCGTACGCCCTGCTCGGCGGCGTCGTCACGCTGGTGCTGTTCACCTTCCACGGCGCGGTCTTCGCCGCGCTCAAGACGGCCGGGGACATCCGGGCGCGGTCACGCCGGTACGCGGCCTGGCTCGGCCCGCTGGCGGCCGTGGCCGCGGTGCCGTTCCTCGGCTGGACGCAGGCCGACAGTGGCAACGGGCGCAGCCTGGTGGCCGTGGTCCTCGTGGTGGTGGCGCTGGCCGCGGCCCTGGTGATGAACGCGCGGGGGCGTGAGGGCTGGGCGTTCGGCCTGTCCGGGGTGGCCATCGCGGCGTCGGTCGCGATGCTCTTCCTGGCGCTCTTCCCGGACGTCATGCCGTCCTCGCTGGACCCGAGGTGGAGCCTGACGGCGGCGAACGCGGCCGCCGGCGCCTACCCGCTGAAGATCATGACGTGGGTCGGGGCCATCATGATGCCGCTGATCATGGCCTACCAGGCGTGGACGTACTGGGTCTTCCGCAAGCGCATCGGCACCCGGCACATCCCCGCCGCCCACTGACGCGCACGATGGCTCAGGTGGTGTGTTTCACGTGAAACCAATCGACCCCCGGCTGCTCCGGTACGCGCGGGCGACCCGGTTCTTCCTGGCGGCCTCCGTGGCGCTGGGGCTCGCCGGAGCCGGGCTCGTCATCGCGCAGGCCATGCTGATCGCCGAGATCGTGGTGGGCGCGTTTCAGCGGGGCGAGGGCACCGGCGCCCTGACCGCGCCGCTGATCTGGCTGGCGCTGGTCGCCGGGGGCCGGGCCGCCGTCTCCTGGCTGACCGAGCTGGCGGCGCACCGGGCGAGCGCGGCGGTCAAATCGGAGCTGCGGCTGCGGCTGCTGGACCGGGCCGTACGGCTGGGTCCCGGCTGGCTGGACACCCAGCGCACCGGAGAACTCACCACCCTCGCCACCCGTGGCATCGACGCGCTGGACGACTACTTCGCCCGCTATCTGCCCCAGCTCGGTCTCGCGGTGGTGGTTCCGGCGGCGGTGCTCGCCCGGATCGTCACCGCCGACTGGGTCTCGGCGGTCGTCATCGTCGCCACCCTGCCGCTGATCCCGCTGTTCATGGTGCTCATCGGCTGGGCCACCCAGTCCCGGATGGACCGCCAGTGGCGGCTGCTGTCCCGGCTGTCCGGCCACTTTCTCGACGTCGTCGCCGGGCTGCCGACGCTCAAGGTCTTCGGCCGGGCCAAGGCCCAGGCCGCCGCGATCCGGACCATCACCGCCGACTACCGGCGGGTCACGCTGAAGACGCTGCGGCTGGCCTTCCTGTCCTCCTTCGCCCTGGAGTTGCTGTCCACGCTGTCGGTCGCCCTGGTCGCCGTCGGCATCGGCATGCGGCTCGTCCACGGCGAACTGGACCTCTCCACCGGGCTGATGGTGCTCGTCCTCGCGCCCGAGGCGTATCTGCCGCTGCGGCAGGTGGGCGCGCAGTACCACGCGGCGGCGGAGGGGCTCGCGGCGGCGGACGAGGCGTTCGCCGTGCTGGAGCGGGAACCGGTCGCGGCCGGGGCGTCGCCCGCTCCCGACGCCCGGGACGCGGCGCTCACGGTCGACGGACTGACCGTGCGTCACCCCGGGCGCACCGCGCCCTCCCTGGCCCCGGTCTCGTTCGAGGTCCGCCCCGGCGAGACGGTGGCGATCACCGGCCCCAGCGGCGCGGGCAAGACGACCTTGCTGAACGCCGTGCTCGGCTTCGCGGAGCCGTCCGGGGGCCGGGTGCTGGTCGGCGGCCGCGACCTGGCGTCGCTCGACCCCGAGAACTGGCGCAGCCGGATCGCCTGGGTGCCGCAGCGCCCCTACCTGTTCGCGGGCACCATCGCGGACAACGTACGGCTGGCGCGGCCCGACGCCGACGACGCGGCGGTGCGCGACGCCCTGCGGCAGGCGGACGCCCTCGGCTTCGTCTCCGCGCTGCCGGAGGGGGCCGGGACCCGGCTCGGCGAGATGGGCGCGGGCCTGTCCGCGGGCCAGCGCCAGCGGATCGCCCTGGCCCGCGCCTTCCTGGCCGACCGCCCGGTGCTGCTGCTCGACGAGCCCACCGCGAACCTCGACGGCGCGACGGAGGCGGCGGTCGTCGACGCGGTGCGGCGGCTGGCCGAGGGCCGTACGGTCCTCCTGGTCGTCCACCGCCCGGCCCTGCTTCCGCTGGCGGACCGCGTCATCGCCCTGCCGGGACCCGCGGGCGCGTCCGGTGACGTGGCGCGTGCCGCGGAGGCGGGCGACGCGGCTGCCGGGGGCCCGCCCGGGCGGCGCGCCGATGGCGGGGGTGCGGTGTCCGCCGAAGGGGCGGCGGCCGTTTCCGCTGCGTGGCGGGCCGCGCCTGCGCGTGCCGAGGCGCGCCTGACGGGACCGGACGACGTGGTGGCAGCGGGCGCCGGGCCCTCGGCCGTCCCCGGCGCGGCCCCGGATGGCGCGTACACGGCGCGGTCCCAGCCGTCGGTGGGCTGCCCGGAGGCCGCGACGGAACGTCCCGGCGCGGGTGCGGCCCGGCAGGACGTGGGTCCGGGCGAGGGCTTCGGCGGGCCCGTTGCGGAGCCGGAGTGGTCGACGGACGGCTCGGGTGTCCCGGTCGGGCGGGCGCGTATGGGCCGTGCCGCCGCGGGCGGTGCGCTGCGGCGGGTGCGGGGCGCCGCGCGGGGGGCGAGGGGGCGGTTCGGGTCGGCGCTGCTGCTCGGGAGCCTCGCGCTCATGAGCGCCGTCGGGCTGATGGCCGTGTCCGGATGGCTGATCTCACGGGCGTCCCAGCAGCCGCCGGTGCTGTACCTGATGGTGGCGGTCACCGCGACCCGGGCGTTCGGGATCGGCCGGGCCGTCTTCCGCTACGCCGAGCGGATCGTCTCGCACGACGCGGTGCTCCGGGTGCTGGCCGAGCTGCGGGTCGCCGTCTACCGGCGGCTGGAGCGGCTGGCGCCCGCGGGGCTGAAGGAGACCCGGCGCGGGGATCTGCTCTCCCGGCTGGTGGCCGATGTGGACGCCGTCCAGGACTACTTCCTGCGCTGGCTGCTGCCGGTCGGCGCGGCGCTGGTCGTGAGCGCCGCCTCGGTCGGGTTCACCGCCTGGGTGCTACCCGAGGCCGGGGCCGTGCTGGCGGCCGGTCTGCTGGTGGCCGGGGCCGGGGTGCCCGCCGTCTCGGGCGCGCTCGCCCGGCGCGCGGAGCGCCGGCTGTCGCCCGCACGCGGGGCGCTGTCGGCGCAGGTGGTGGATCTGCTGGCCGGAACCGCCGAGCTGACCGTGGCGGGGGCGCTGCCGCGCCGGCTGGACGCGGTGCGCCGGGCCGACGGGGTGCTCACCCGGATCGCCCGGCGGGGCGCCGCCGCCACCGGCGCGGGAGCCGGGCTGTCCGCCCTCGTCTGCGGCCTGACCGTGGCCGTCGCGGCCTGGGCCGGGGTCGGGGCGGTGGCCGACGGGCGGATCGACGGGGTGTGGCTGGCCGTCGTGGTGCTGACGCCGCTGGCCGCCTTCGAGGCGGTCGCCGGGCTGCCGCTCGCGGTGCAGCACCGGCAGCGGGTGCGGCGGGCCGCCGAGCGGGTGTACGAGGTGATCGACGCGCCGCTTCCGGTACGGGACGGCGGCACCGAGGAGCCGCCCCGGTCGGCCTTCCCGCTGGTGGTGCGCGGGCTGTCGGCGCGCCACGCCGGGCAGCGCGCCCGCGCGCTGGACGGGTTCGACCTGGAGCTGAGCCAGGGCCGCCGGGTCGCGGTCGTCGGCCCCTCCGGCTCCGGCAAGACCACCCTGGCCCAGGTGCTGCTGCGCTTCCTGGACGCCGAGGACGGTACGTACACCCTGGCGGGCCGGGACGCGGCGGACGTGGACGGGGACGCGGTGCGGCGGCTGGTCGGGCTGTGCGCCCAGGACGCGCACATCTTCGACAGCTCGCTGCGGGAGAACCTGCGGCTCGCGCGCACCGACGCGGGCGACGACGAGCTGCGCGCGGCGTTGTCCGCCGCCCGGCTGCTGGAGTGGGTGGACGGGCTGCCGGACGGTCTCGACACCCACGTCGGGGAGCAGGGCGCCCGGATCTCCGGCGGCCAGCGGCAGCGGCTCGCGCTGGCCCGCGCGCTGCTGGCGGACTTCCCGGTGCTGGTGCTGGACGAGCCCGCCGAGCACCTGGACCTGTCGACGGCCGACGCGCTGACCGCCGACCTGCTCACGGCGACGCGGGGCCGTACGACCGTCCTGATCACCCACCGGCTCGCGGGCCTGGAGGCGGTCGACGAGGTGATCGTGCTGGACGGCGGCCGGGGCGCCCAGCGCGGCACGTACGGGGAACTGGCCGCGGCGGACGGGCCGTTCCGCCGGATGCTGGAGCGCGAGGCCGCGGAGGCCGGGACGCGGCGCCTCACCGAGGCGGCCCCGCTGCGCTCCGGTGCCCCCGCCTGACCGGATGGGGGCGCCTCCCGGCGATAAAAACTAACGCTTTCCCGGGCAAAAGGTATTCATTACGCTCAGATCATGGCGGCCTCGGTACCCTCACCGGACCCCCTGGACGTCGCCGCGGAGGCGACCCGTGGGCTCCAGGGGCTGTCCACCGAGCTGACCGCGCGCGTTCCGCGGCTGCTGGAGGCGATGCGCTCCATCGGCACCGGCCTGGAGCTGCGCGTCGTCCTCGATCGCATCGCCGAGACCGCGGCCGAGCTGGCGGGGGCCGGGTGCGCGGCGATCGGCGTGAACGACGCGGCGGGGCAGGGGCTCGCCGACGTCGTCACGTACGGGGTGACCGAGGCGGACCGGAAGCGGTGCGGCTCGCTGCTCGGCGGCCGGTCCGCCGGGGCGGGACTGCTGTCGGCCGAGCCGCTGCCGCGGTCCTTCCTCGGGGTGCCGATCCGGGTCGGGGACGAGGTCTTCGGTCATCTGTGCCTCGCCGAGAAGCGGGACGGCGGGGAGTTCAGCGTGCCCGATCTGCACATGGTCAAGGTGCTGGCGACGGAGGCCGGGATCGCCATCGGCAACGCCCGTCTCCATGAGGCGACCCGGCAGCGCGAGCGGTGGATCGACGGGTCGGTGGCCGTCACCCACTCCCTGCTGTCCGGCGACGCCGAGGACGCCCTGGTGGTCGTGGCGGAGAAGGCCCGTCAGCTGGCCGGTTCGGCGGCGGGCCTCGTGCTGGTGCCGGAGGAGGGCGGCGGGTTGGAGATCGTGGCGGTGGACGCCGCGAACCCTCCGGAGGGGGCCGCGCTGCTCGGCACGGTCGTCCCGGCCCGTTGCCCGGCCGTGTCGCGGCTGCTGGCCGGGGAGCCGGTCTTCAGCGACGATCCGGGCGCCGAACCCCGGCCGGCCGCCGGGGTTCTGGGCCGTTACGGGCCGAGCATGATGCTGCCGCTGAGCGGCGGCGACCGGGTGCTGGGGGTGCTGGCCACCCCGCGCGGCCCCGGCGCCCGGCCGTTCACCGCCACCGAGCGCAGGCTCGCCCTCCAGTTCGCGGCGCAGGCCGCGGTCGCGCTGGTGCTCGCCGAGGCGCAGCGCGACCGGGAGCGGCTGGCGGTGCTGGAGGAGCGGGACCGGATCGCCCGGGATCTGCACGACCTGGTGATCCAGCGGCTGTTCGCGACGGGGATGCTGCTGGAGAGCGTGCGGCGCCACGCGGAGACGCCGGAGGCGGGGGAACAGGTCGAGCGGGCCGTCGGTGAACTGGGCGCCACCATCCGGGAGATACGGACGACGATCTTCGCGTTGCAGCAGGGCCCGGAGGCGGCGCCGTCCGGGCTGCGTACCCGGGTGCTGCGGGAGGTCGGGGCGGCCGCGGTGCCGCTCGGTTTCCAGCCGTCGCTCAGCTTCATCGGCCCGGTCGACACGAGGGTCGGCGAAGCGGCCGGAGCCGGCCTCATCGCGGCGCTGCGCGAGGCGTTGTCCAACGCCTTCCGGCACGCCCGGGCGGCGCGTATCGAGGTGGTCGTGGACGTGACGGCGCGGCTCGCCGACGGGCGCCCGGCGGTGCGGCTGACGGTCGCGGACGACGGGGTGGGCGTTCCGGCGGGCGGGCGGCGCAGCGGGCTCGCGAACCTGGCCCGGCGGGCGGAGGCGCTGGGCGGGTCGAGCACTTATGGGCCGGGGCTCGGGCCGGATGGGGGCGGTACCACGGTGGTGTGGCAGGTGCCGTTGTAGGGCGTAGATCGACCGGGCGGCTCCAACTCCTCACCTACGCGGGCGAACTATCAGCTTGTCAGACCGCGCTGCGCCGAACCCGTGGGAGGGATGAGCCGTGCGGACCGCTCGGTCCTTCGTATCCCTTCACACTCCGCGACAGTCTCTTGCGGGGAAGGAAGTCATGACGTGAACAGCCAGAGACCCATTCCTCACCGTTCCCGGACGCGCCGCCGGGTCCTCTTCGCCTCCGTCGCGACCGCGGCGGCCCTTTCCAGCCAGCTGCTGACCCTTGCGCCCGCCCAGGCGAACGACGGCCCGATGACCGGCGGGGGCTACCTCAAGCCGCCGCACCCGCCGACCATCCTCCACGGGGTGCAGGAGTTCACCGAGGACGGCACCTTCACGCCGCCCCCGGGCGTCACCTCGGTGAACGTCCAGGCCTGGGGCGCGGGTGGTGGCGGTGGCGGCGGTGGCGGCGCCAGCAGCGCCGCCGCGGGTGGGACCGGCGGTGGCGGCGGGGCCGGCGGCTTCACCTGGTGTGTCATTCCTGTGGTGCCGTTCGCCACCTACACCGTTGACCTGGGTACGGGCGGCATCGCCGGCCCCGGTGGTTCCGGTGGCACCACGACCGGCAGCACGGGTACGGGCGGTGGCAACGGCGGCTCGACGACCCTGGCCTCCATCAGCGCCACCCAGCTCGTCGCCGGCGGCGGTCTCGGTGGCACCGCCGGCGGTGGAGCGACCGGCACGACCGCGGGCACGCCGGGCACCGGGGGCGCCGGCGGCACCGGCGCCTGCAACAGCATCTACACGGTCAACCGGACCGGTGAGAGCGGCGAGGACGGCGACGAGGGCGCCGCGGGCGGCGACGCGGTCGACGGCATCGTGGGGCTTCCCCTGACGAACACCAGCGCGGGCGGCAACGGCGGCACGGGCGGCCTTGCCAGCGGTGGCAGCGCCCCGGGGGCCAGGGGCGGCGACGGCACCGCGGGCGGCAACGGGTACGCCGTCATCTTCTGGTAGACCGACCCCTGCCGGACACGACCGCCCCCGGCCTCCGTGGCCGGGGCGGTCCCGTTTCTCACGGCCCGTCTCTCACCGCGCCAGGATCCGCTCGATGACGGCGGCGACGCCGTCCTCGGTGTTGGCGCCCGTGCGGTGGGTGGTCGCGGCCAGCACGTCCGGGTGGGCGTTGGCCATCGCGTACGAGGAGCCCGCCCAGGTCAGCATCTCCAGGTCGTTGGGCATGTCCCCGAACGCCACGACCTCCTCCGCGGCGATGCCGCGCTCGGCGCAGCACCAGGCCAGGGTGGACGCCTTGCTGACCCCGAGACCGCTGACCTCCAGCAGGGCGGACGGGCTGGAGCGGGTGAAGTCGCCGTGCTCGCCCGCGACCGTGCGGGCCAGCCGGAGGAAGCCGTCGGGCGCCAGCTCCTTGTGATGCGCGAGCAGCTTGAGAACCGGGGTGTCGGCGTGCGGGAAGCCGTCGTCGAGCAGCTTCTCGGCGGGGGCGATGACCGCGCCCGGGTCGAGGTGGAAGGGCGGGTACTCCGGCTCGTAGAAGATGCCGCCGCTGCGCTCGACCGCGAAGGACGTGCCGGGAGCGGCCCGGCGCAGCGCCTCCACGACGGCCAGCGCCCGGTCGGCGGCCAGCGGGCGGACCTCGACCAGCAGCCCGCCCTGGTGGAGGTCGACCACGGCGGCGCCGTTCGCGCAGATCGCCAGGCCGTGTCCGTGCACATGGGCGCTGACCACGTCCATCCAGCGGGACGGGCGGCCGGTGACGAAGAACACCTCGATGCCCGCCCGCTCGGCCGCCGCCAGGGCCGCGACCGTGCGGGCCGAGACCGTTTTGTCGTCCCGCAGCAGAGTGCCGTCGAGGTCGGTGGCGATCAGCCGGGGGCGGGGCGTGGCGGAGGCGGAACGGCCAGGGGCCGGGTTCTCGGGCTGCTCGATCGCTGGAGTCACGGCAACCATCCTCCCGCATGGGCCGCTCACCGGTGCGGGGCGCTCGGCCGGCGCCCGTACCCTCAGGCCCTGTCCGGCGGCCGGGCCGTGCGCCACTGTCACAGGCACCGCTTAGGCTCGACGGCATGCGAGTGAGCACCGTGATCCTGCCCGTCCACCGCTGGGCCGACGGCGGCAGGGAGCTATGGCAGCGCGCCGAGGAGCTGGGTTTCCACGCGGCGTACACCTACGACCACCTGTCCTGGCGCAGCTTTCGCGACGGGCCCTGGTTCGGGGCGGTGCCGACGCTGACGGCGGCCGCCGCGGCGACCTCCCGGCTGCGGCTGGGCACCCTGGTCACCTCGCCCAATTTCCGGCACCCGGTGACGCTCGCGAAGGAGCTGATCTCGCTGGACGACATCTCCGGCGGGCGGGTCACGCTCGGCATCGGCGCGGGCGGCTCCGGCTTCGACGCGACGGCGCTGCTGCGCGGCGCGGAGGAGGCGTGGACGGCGCGGGAGCGGGCGGACCGGTTCGGCGAGTTCGTCGAGCTGCTCGACCGGCTGCTGACGCACGACGTGGTCAGTTACGAGGGCGAGCACTACAGCGCGCGCGAGGTGCGCAACATCCCCGGCTGTGCGCAGCGCCCCCGGCTGCCGTTCGCCGTCGCGGCCACCGGCCCGCGCGGGATGCGGCTCGCCGCGCGGCACGGGCAGGCGTGGGTGACCACGGGCGATCCGAAGCTCTTCGAGACGGGGACGCCCGCGGATTCGCTGGCCGCCATCGGCCGCCAGATCGAGCGGCTGGGCAAGGCCTGCGCCGACGCCGGGCGGGACGCGGACGGGCCGGACAGGATCCTGCTCACCGGCTTCACCCCGGACGGGACCCGTCCGCTCAGCTCGGTCGACGCCTTCGTCGACTTCGCGGGCGAGCACGCGCGGCTGGGCATCGACGAGATCGTGCTGCACTGGCCGATCGCCGACTCGGTCTTCGCCGCCGACCCCGGGGTCTTCGAGAAGATCGCCACGGAGGGCGCGGAGCGGGTCGCCGCGTTCTGAATCCTTTATGCCGCGAAAACCCGGATAAGGAGCAGAATCGGGTAGAGAGGCTCCCGCTGCCGCAGTGACTGTGGAGGCACCCCATGCCGCATACCCGCTATGCCCCCGACCGTGGGCTGACCACCCGCATGGTCATCACCATGTTCTTCATCGGCCTGCTCTACGTGGTCTTCGTCGGTGTGCTGATCGCGCTGCTGCGCGGTGCCTGGCCGCTGATCCTGCTCATCGCGGGCGGCCTGTTCATCGCGCAGTTCTGGTTCAGCGACCGCATCGCGGCCTTCAGCATGGGCGCCCGGGAGGTCACCCCGCAGCAGGCGCCCGAGCTGCACGGCGCGGTGGACCGGCTGTGCGCGCTGGCCGACATGCCGAAGCCGCGGGTGGCGATCGCCGACACCGACGTGCCGAACGCGTTCGCGACCGGCCGCAGCCAGAAGAACGCGCTGGTGTGCGCGACGACAGGGCTGCTGCGGCGGCTGGAGCCGGACGAGCTGGAAGGCGTCCTCGCCCATGAGCTGTCCCATGTCGCGCACCGCGATGTGGCGGTGATGACCATCGCCTCGTTCCTCGGCGTGCTGGCGGGCATCATGACCCGGGCCGCCCTGTGGGGCGGGCTGTCCCGCAGCAGCCGCAACAACAACGTGGGCATCGCGGTCCTGCTGATCCCGCTGGTCAGCGCCGTGGTCTACACGATCAGCTTTCTGCTGACCCGGCTGCTGTCCCGCTACCGCGAGCTGTCCGCCGACCGGGCCGGTGCCCTCCTGACCGGCCGTCCCTCGGCGCTCGCCGCCGCCCTCACCAAGGTGACCGGGCAGATGGCCCGCATCCCGACCCGCGATCTGCGCAAGGCCGAGCCGTTCAACGCCTTCTTCTTCGCCCCGGCGCTCTCCGGGGAGAGCCTCAGCCGGCTGCTGTCCTCGCACCCGACGCTGGAGCAGCGGCTCGGGCAGCTCGGGCGCATCGCCGCCCAGCTGGGCCGGCCGGGGAGGAGCTGAGGGCGGATGGGACTCCTCGACATCATCCTCGGCCGCAGCAAGCCCGTACGGCCCGACCTCGACCAGCTCTTCGGGCTGCCGTCGGCCGCGGTCACCCTGGAGGCGGGGGCCGGGTTCACCCCGACGGGGCTCGGGTCGGTCTGCTTCGCCAGCGTCGAGGGCGGCGCCTTCGGCCGGCTCCAGCGGGACGTCACGGAACTGCTGGACGCGGACACCGACCGGGGCGGAGTGCCCGTGGAGTTCAGCCAGGACGGATTCGGCTACACGTGGCTGCTGGCCCGGCAGCCGCCGGACGATGTGGCGTCCCTGGTGAACGACCTGCACGCGGTCAACACGCTGCTCCAGGACGGGGGGTTCGGCCCGCAGCTGTTGTGTTCGCTGCTCGGGTTCCACGAGGCGGCGGGGCGTTCGCTCGCGCTCGTCTATCTGTACAAGCGCGGTACGTTCTACCCCTTCGCACCGCTCCCGGGCGCCGCCGAGAAGCGGGACAACGCGCTGGAACTCCAGGTGCGGGCGCTGCTCGGGGACGATCTGCGGATCGAGCAGGACCTGAGCCGCTGGTTCCCGGTATGGGGCGCGCCCGGGCTGCACACCTGACGCCCGCGCTCAGCTGGTCCGCATGCGCGGTTTCACGCGGTTTCACGTGAAACATCGCCGGGAAAGCGCAGAAACCCGGGCGGGACCCGGCCGACGAGCCATACCCCGTTGTCACTGACCCGGAAGACATGGCCCGCGCGGGACATGGCCCCCGCGTCGACCGTCAGCACGACCGGCTTCCCGCGCCGCGCCCCCACCCGGACCGCCGTCTCCCGGTCCGGCGACAGGTGCACCGCATGGCGGGCCATGGGCCGCAGCCCCTCGGCCCGGATCGCGGCGACGCTGCGGCTCACGGTGCCGTGGAAGAGGTACGCGGGCGGCTCGGCGGCCGCCAGGCCGAGGTCCACCTCGACGGTGTGGCCCTGGTTGGCCCGGACGCGGGTGCCCTCGATGGTGTAGCGCCGCTTGTCGTTGGCGGCGACGACGTGCTCCAACTCGGCGCGGGTGAAGGGGAAGCCGTGTGCGGCGGCAGCCGCGAGGAGGGCGTCGGTCTCCACCCAGCCCTGCGGGTCGAGGGTGATCCCGATCCGCCGGGGGTCATGCCGGAGGTGTCTCGCGAGGTACTTGGAGATCCTCACGGCTCGTTTCTCGTTCATCACTCCAGGGTGACTCCGGCAGCGGGCCCACGGCACGGGCTTTTTCGTGCAGGCCGGGGCGACCCCCTCCCGGAGGCCCCCTCCCCCTACGGGCGTGTCAGACCCGAGGAGTAGGGAAATCCAGCCGTCAAGGGTGACGTGGACTGTGGCTCACCCCACTACCGTCGAACACGTGACTGTGATCGCCACCGAAAGCCTGAGCAAGCGGTTCCCCAGGGTCACCGCGCTCGACCGGCTGTCCGTCGACATCACACCGGGCGTCACCGGCCTGGTGGGTGCCAACGGTGCCGGCAAGTCGACCCTGATCAAGATCCTGCTCGGGCTGTCCCCCGCCAGCGAGGGCCGGGCCGCCGTCCTCGGCCTCGACGTGGCCACCGAGGGCAGCGCCATCCGCGAGAACGTGGGCTACATGCCCGAGCACGACTGCCTGCCGCCCGATGTGTCGGCCACGGAGTTCGTCGTCCACATGGCGCGCATGTCGGGGCTGCCGCCGTCCGCCGCCCGCGAGCGCACCGCCGACACGCTGCGCCATGTCGGGCTGTACGAGGAGCGATATCGCCCCATCGGCGGCTACTCGACCGGTATGAAGCAGCGCGTCAAGCTCGCCCAGGCGCTGGTGCACGACCCGAAGCTGGTCCTGCTGGACGAGCCGACGAACGGCCTCGACCCGGTCGGCCGCGACGACATGCTCGGCCTGATCCGCCGCATCCACACCGACTTCGGCATCTCGGTCCTGGTCACCTCGCATCTGCTCGGTGAACTGGAGCGCACCTGCGACCACGTGGTGGTCATCGACGGCGGCAAGCTGCTGCGCTCCAGCTCCACCAGCGACTTCACCCAGGTGACGGCCTCCCTCGCGGTCGAGGTCACCGACACCGACGAGCACCCGGACGGCACCGCCGCGCTGCGCGCCGCCCTCGGCCGGGCCGGGCTCACCGCCTCGCCCGCGCGGCGCGGCGCGGACGGGGTGCCCGCCTCCGACCACCTGCTGCTCGTGGACGTCGCGGGCGAGGAGACGTACGACACGGTCCGGGACGCCATCGCCGGCCTCGGTCTCGGCCTGGTGCGCATGGAACAGCGCCGTCACCGCATCGCGGAGATCTTCAGCTCCGACAGCTCCGACAGCGAAGACGACGGCGCCGACAACGGTGCCGGCACAGGAAACGGAGGTGCCGTCGATGCCGTCTGAGGCCGTGCCCCAGCAGCGCGCCGACGTCATTCACAACATCGGCTACCGCCACTACGAGGGCCCCCGGCTCGGCCGCGCCTACGCCCGCCGCTCGCTCTTCGCGCAGAGCCTGCGCGGCGCCTACGGCCTCGGCCGCTCCGCGAAGTCCAAGGTCGCGCCGATGCTGCTGTTCGCCGTGATGTGCGTGCCCGCCGCGATCATCGTCTCGGTGGCCATCGCCACCGACCTCAAGAAGCTCCCGGTCGAGTACACCCGTTACGCGGTCATGCTCCAGGCGGTCATCGGCCTCTACATCGCCGCCCAGGCGCCCCAGGCCGTCTCCCGCGATCTGCGCTTCAAGACGATTCCGCTCTACTTCTCGCGCCCCATCGAGACGGCGGACTACGTGGTGGCCAAGTTCGGCGCGATGGCCTCCGCCCTCTTTCTGCTCACCGCCTCGCCCCTGGCGATCCTGTACGCCGGGGCCCTGCTCGCCAAGCTCGACTTCGCCGACCAGACGAAGGGCTTCGCGCAAGGACTGGTCTCCGTGGGTCTGCTCTCGCTCCTCTTCGCCGGCATCAGCCTGGTCATCGCCGCGGCCACCCCTCGGCGCGGCTTCGGCGTCGCCGCCGTCATCGCCGTCCTGACCATCTCCTACGGCGCGGTGTCCACCGTCCAGGCCATCGCGTTCGCCCAGGACGCCACCGGCGCGGTGCGCTGGCTCGGGCTGTTCTCGCCGATCACGATCATCGACGGGGTGCAGACGGCGTTCCTCGGCGCCAGTTCCTCGTTCCCCGGCGGCTTCGGCCCGGGTGCCGGGCCCGGCGCCGTCTACGTCCTCGTCCTCCTCGGCCTGATCGCCGGCTCGTTCGGGCTGCTGCTGCGCCGCTACCGAAAGGTCGGGCTGTGACCACGATCGCCATCGACAACGTCTCGCGCTGGTTCGGGAACGTCGTGGCCGTCAACGACGTGACCATGACCATCGGCCCCGGGGTCACCGGGCTCCTCGGTCCCAACGGCGCGGGGAAGTCCACCCTCATCAACATGATGGGCGGCTTCCTGGCCCCCTCCACCGGGAGCGTCACCCTCGACGGCGCCGCGATCTGGCGCAACGAGCAGGCATACCGCCACATCGGCATCGTGCCCGAGCGCGAGGGGATGTACGACTTCCTCACCGGCCGCGAGTTCGTCATCGCCAACGCCGAACTGCACGGGCTGCCCGACCCCCGCGCCGCCGCCCGCAAGGCCCTCGACACCGTCGAGATGGACTACGCCGGGGCGCGCAAGATCTCCACGTACAGCAAGGGCATGCGCCAGCGCGTGAAGATGGCCTCCGCCCTGGTCCACGAGCCGTCGGTGCTGCTCCTCGACGAGCCGTTCAACGGCATGGACCCGCGCCAGCGGATGCAGCTGATGGAGCTGCTGCGGCGGATGGGCGCGGAGGGCCGCACCGTGCTGTTCTCCTCGCACATCCTGGAGGAGGTCGAGCAACTGGCCGCGCACATCGAGGTGATCGTCGCGGGACGCCACGCCGCCTCCGGCGACTTCCGCAAGATCCGCCGGCTGATGACGGACCGTCCGCACCGCTATCTCGTACGGTCCAGCGACGACCGCGCGCTCGCCGCCGCCCTCATCGCCGACCCGTCGACCACCGGGATCCAGGTGGACGCGAGCGACGGCGCCGACGGCGGACTGCACATCCAGGCCGTCGACTTCACCCGCTTCACCGAACTGCTGCCCCGCGTCGCCCGTGAACAGGGCATCCGGCTCCTCACGGTCTCGCCCTCCGACGAGTCCCTGGAGAGCGTGTTCTCCTACCTCGTCGCGGCCTGAAAGGAGCCCCTGCGATGCCCGCGCTCTACCATCCCACCGTCGCCCGGCTCACCTACCGAGCCCTGCTCGGCCGCCGCCGCGCGATGATCCTCTTCCTGCTGCCCGCGCTGCTGGTGGTCATCTCGCTCGCCGTCCGCATGCTGACCGGCGTCGACGACTCCACCGCCAACTCGCTCCTGGGCGGTTTCGCGATCGCCACCATGGTCCCGCTGATCGGCGTGATCGCCGGGACCGGGGCGATCGGCCCGGAGATCGACGACGGCTCGGTCATCTATCTGCTGGCCAAGCCGGTGAAGCGGCCCACGATCATCGTCACCAAGCTGATCGTCGCGATCGGCGTCACGGTCGTCTTCTCGGCCGTGCCCACGCTGATGGCGGGCTTCATCCTCAACGGCAACGGGCACAACATGGCGGTCGGCTACGCCGTGGCCGCGGCCGTGGCGTCCGTCGCCTACAGCGCCATCTTCCTGCTGCTGGGCACCATCACCCGGCACGCGGTCGTGTTCGGCCTGGTCTACGCCCTGGTCTGGGAGGCCTTCTTCGGCAGCCTGGTGGCGGGCGCCAAGACCCTCAGCGTCCAGCAGTGGTCGCTGGCGATCGCCCAGAAGGTCACGGACGAGGCGGTCACCTCGGACGTGGGCCTCACGACCGGCGTCATCCTGCTGATCGCGGTGACCGGCGCCGCCACCTGGTACGCGGGGCAGAAGATGCGCTCCCTGACCCTCGCGGGCGAGGAGTGAGCGTCATCAAGGCTCCTACGGCCGCCAGCGGTTGACGAAGCGGCCGGTCTCCCCCCCCGTGGCGGCGGTCGTCGTGACGACCGCCGCCACCGTGTGTCCGGGGGCGGCGTTGGCCCGGTCGAGGGCGGAGGCCATAGTGACGATCCACGGCGCCCGCAGCATCCGCCGCCACTGACAGTGAGCGTGGCGGCCGGAGTTGTCGGTTTCCCCTCCGCCGCCTGCGGATGAGCTGTGAACGCGCGGAAGGGGCGGGGTGCGCCTTCAGGTATTCAGGCCCTCATGCTTTCAGGACGCGATCTTGCAGTCGCGCCCCGCACCCAGCCCCAGCAGCGCCAGCGCCGCGCACACCGCGAGCATCAGCGTGATCGGCAGCGTCCAGCCGCCGGTGGCCTGGTGCACCGCGCCGAGCGCCAGCGGGCCCGCGGCGGCCAGCAGATAACCCCAGGTCTGTGCCATCCCCGACAGCCGCGCCGAGGTGTGGGCATCCCCGGTCCGCAGCACCATCATGGTCAGCGCGAGCCCCACCGTGCCGCCCTGCCCCACGCCGATCAGTGCCGCCCACGCCCAGGCCCCGGTCACCGGGGCCACCAGCAGCCCGGCGATCCCGGACGCCATCAGCCCGGCCACCACGACCGCCAGCAGCCGCTGCGCGCGCATCCGCCCGGCCAGCAGCGGCACCACGAACGAACCGGCCATCTGCACCAGCGTGCTGAAGGCGAAGACCAGACCGGCGGTGGCCTTGTCCATGCCGTGGTCGGTGAGGATCGTCGGCATCCAGGCGATGGTGACGTACGCGATCAGCGACTGCAGCCCCATGAACAGCGTCACCTGCCAGGCCAGCGGCGAACGGGACAGCGCCCGGCCGTCCCCCTTGCCGTCCCTGTTGGGGGCTGGCGTCGCCGCGGCCCGGCCGTGGTGCGTACCGCGCCGGGCGAGCACCGCCTGCGGGAGCCACAGCAGCGCCGCGACCGCGGCCAGCAGCGACCAGGAGGCGAGCGAGCCGCGCCAGCCGCCGAGCGCGTCCTCCAGCGGGACGGCGGCCGCGGCGGAAGCGGTCGCTCCGGCGATCATCGAGGTCGTGTAGAGGGCGGTCATCGGCGCCGCCCGGTCCGGGAAGTCCCGCTTGATCAGGCCCGGCATCAGCACGTTGAGCAGCGCGATCCCGCTGCCGACCAGGGCGCACCCGGCGAACAGCGCGACCAGCGGCGGCGCGACGCGCAGCAGGACCCCGCCGCCCAGCAGCACCAGCGCCGCCAGCAGCACCGTCTCGGTGCCCCAGCGCCGGGCCAGCCGTGGCGCGAGCGGCGAGGCCAGCCCCATGAAGACCAGCGGGATCGTGGTCACCAGACTGCCCGTGGTCGCGCTCAGCCCGAAGTCGCCGCTGATCTCGCCGAGCAGCGGGGAGACCCCGGCGAGCGAGGCGCGCATGTTGAGCGACGCCAGCACGATGCCGACCAGGACGAGCGCCGGGTGGGCGCGCGGCGTCCGCCGGGCGGCGGTCACCTCCGGGGTCGGCCGCAGATCCGTCTCGGCGTCGACGAGCGGCGGCCCGGCCTCGGCCTCGGGGGCGGGGGTGTGCGGGCGTGACAAGGGACAGCTCCGTTCCGTGGTGGTGGGGTGGGGGGTGGGGGTGGCTCAGTTGGCCGCGAGCAACGTCTCGACGGCGAGCTTCGGCGTCTCCAGCAGGGCCCGGGCCGCGTTCTCGGCCGCCGTCGGGTCGCCCGACGCGATGGCGTCGATGAGCGCGTGGTGGTCGCCGGGCGCGATGCGCGGCATCTCGCGGTCGCCCAGCGACGCCACCAGCGCCTCGCGCACCGAGCTGCTGAACCAGCCGTACGTGGCGCTCAGCGCTGCGTTGTGCGCGGCATCGACCACGGCGGTGTGGAACGCGACGTCATGCGTCGCGTACAGCTCATGGCTGCCGGACTCCGGCTGCCCCTCGGCGTCCTCGAAGGCCGCCTGCGAGGCCAGCGCCGCGCGCATCCGCTCCAGATCAGCGGGGTGATGCCGGAGCGCGGCGAGCCGGGCGCCCTCGGCCTCCAGCGCGATGCGCAGCTCCAGCACGTCCCGGATCCCGGCGCGCCGCACGTCCCGCATGACCTCGGCCGGGTCGGTGGTGGAGACCACGAAGGTGCCCTCGCCCTGCCTGGACTGCAGCATCCCGGCGTGCACGAGGACCCGAACCGCCTCACGGACCGTGTTCCGGCCGACCTGGAGCTGCTCGGCGAGCGCGTGCTCGGTCGGCACGCGATCGCCGACCCGCCACTCGCCCCCGGTGAGCTGCGCGCGCAGCTGCTCCACGACGGTGTCGACGAGCGACTGCCGCCCGGCGGCACGCAAGGCCATGGCCTGTGACTCCCTCGATTCAACCGGTTGCCCAGTCATCCTACAACCTAGATGCCTATGCCACCTAAATTGCTCGGTGGGCCGGACGGACGCCGACCCACCGAGCAGGCGGTGGCTACCGTCGGCGCCGTCCCTTGCCCCGGACCGCACGCCCCGGCTCCGCCGCGGCCTTGAGCCGGGCGACGTCCCGGCGGACTTCCTTCATGTCCTCGCCGAGGTCGCAGAGCCGCTCGCTCATGGCGCAGATCACCCGCCCGTGCGCGTCGAGCCGCTGATCCATGCCGTCCAGCCGGGCCGACATCCGGGCCAGCCACGGGGTCAGCTCCCGTAGCGCGGAGCCGACGTCGGACAGCCGCGATTCGACGGCGTCGAGCCGGGTACCGATCGGCCCCTCCAGCAGGCGCTCGGTCAGGATCTGTTCGAGCGGAACCCGCCCGGCGCCGGATTCCTGCCCCGCCCGGGCGTGCTCCTCGACGTCGAGCAGATACATCCGTACCCGCCTGGCGATATCGCTGTCGCGCAGCAGCATGGCGATGTTGAGCACCGCGCGACGGGGGTAGAGGGCGAGGTGAGCGCGGCCCTGTGGATAACTCGAATCTGAAAGGTCCAAGTTGGACCTTTCAAAGACTTGCAGGTCAGAGCCCCGGAGTGTGTGCATCCCGTTGCTGTGGAACTCCTCCCGGTGTCGCTTGGCCAGGCTCTTGATAGCTTCTTCCCCAACCTCGAAGTAAGCCGCGACGATTCGTGTGGTGACGTGGACCCCGTCGGGGAGCATGGCGAGGATCTTGACCTTGTCGAGGACGTCGGTCCGTTCGATCACGCTGTCGCGCAGGGCGCGCGACTCCAGCAGTGCGGTCTCGGGTGGCATGGCTGTGCCTTCCGGTGTGGATACGGGTGATGTTGAGCCCCACTAGCCAGGGACCAATGGCCGCCCGTATCCAGGGACCAGGAGCGGAGGCTGCCATACCTCTTTCGGACCCAACCGCCGTGCCATCCGGCGATCCGTCGCCCGTCCGAAGCTCGAACTCGCGTTGCCTCCGCGCATAACGCGTAGCTAGAACAACGATCCGACTGTCGGAGGGTTACGCGACTCCGCCGGGTTGACGCTCACGCCGCGACCGGCTCCGTCGGGGACGGTTCGGGCTGCGGTCCCCGCGCCGGGGGCTTCGGGCGGCCGCGGACGACGGCGAGGACGAGGAGGCCCGCGGCCAGGGCCGTGATGCCGGAGATCACGCAGATCCGGTCGAGGCCGGAGGCGAACGACTCGTGCACCAGGGTGCGGGCCGCGGTCGCGTGGTCCGGTGGGGCGGCGGCGATGACGGCGTCGGCGTGGCCGCCGGTGATCGCGTCGGCCGCCTGGCCGGAGGCCCGGGGCGGGACGGTGCCGCTGTCGGTGACCACGTCCCGTACCCGGGAGGAGAAGACCGTGCCCAGGACCGCGATGCCGAGCGCGTATCCCAGCTGGCGGAAGGTGTTCACCGCGCCGCTGGCCATGCCCGCCCGCTCCGGCGGGGCGGCGCCGAGGGCCGCCTGCACCAGGACGGGCATGGCGAGGCCGATGCCGAGACCCGCCAGCGCCAGGCCCGGGGCGAAGGCCGTCCAGTCCGAAGAGGCGTCCACGAGCGTGGCGTTGACGAGCGCGCCCGCGCCCACCAGCAGCAGCCCGCCGCCGAGCGTGCGCCCCGGCGCGACCTTCTCCAGCAGGCGCCCGCCCACCGCGCCGACGATCAGCGAGACCGCCGCCATCGGTGTCACCGCGAGCCCCGCCCGTACCGGGCTCATGCCGAGTACGGACTGCAGCCACAGCCCGGCGTAGGTGAGGTACGGGAAGGCCGCCGCCTGGAGCAGCAAGGCCGCCGCCATCAGCACCGCGAAGGACGGGCGGCGCAGCAGCCGCAGGTCGAGCAGGGGCTGCCGGGCCCGGCGCTCCACCGCGGTGAAGACGATCAGTGCGAGCGCGGCACCGGTCAGGGCGACGACCGCTCCGGTGTCGGACCAGCCCTCCTCGCCGCCCCGCATCAGCCCGTACGTCAACCCACCGGCGCACGCGGTGAAGAAGACGGCGCCCGGCCAGTCGATGCGCGCTCCGGGCGCGCCGCGCGATTCGCCGACCGTGCGGAGCGTGACCCAGACCGCGATGGCCGTCAGCGGCAGGTTGACCAGGAAGATGGCCCGCCAGTCGACGTACTCGGTGAGCACCCCGCCCAGCACCGGGCCGACCGCCGCGGCCGCCCCGCTCGTACCGCCCCACACCCCGAAGGCGACCCCGCGGGCGCGTCCGGAGTAGGTGGCCATCAGCAGCGGTGTGTTGGTGGCGAACATGGCCGCCGCCCCGGCGCCCTGGACCGCGCGGGCGGCGATCAGCACCCCGGCGTCGGGGGCGAGCCCGCAGGCCAGCGAGGAGAGCGCGAAGACGGCGAGGCCGAGCAGGTACAGCCGCCGCCGTCCGAAGAGGTCCGCCGCCGAACCGGCCACCATGAGCAGCGCGGCGAGCGCCAGCGCGTAGATGTCCATCACCCACTGGAGGGAGGTGAAGGACGCGTCCAGTCCGTGCGCCACCTGCGGCAGCGCGGTGTTCACGATGGTCACGTCTATCAGCAGCATGAAGTTGCCGAGTGTGATGGCGGCCAGCGGCCACCATGTGCTGCGCATGGGAAGTCTCCGAGAGGTGACAGGGGGCCCGGCCCGACGCCGCGGTCCCGTGGCCCATACGGTCGCCACCGCACCGGTCTCACCTCCAGCCGGGGCCCGGCCTGGTGGCGTTATCCGACACCGGCTAGCTTTGAGCGGTGAAATCCGACGCGCGCGGCGCGAACGACGCGTACGACGACCTGGACCGGGCGCTGGTGCACGCCCTCCAACTCGACGGCCGGGCCCCCTTCAGCCGCATCGCCGAGGTGCTGGGCGTCTCCGACCAGACCGTGGCGCGCCGCTACACCCGGCTGCGGACGACGGGGGCGATCCGGGTGCTGGGCCTGACCGACCCGGCGTCGGTCGGCGAGGTGTCGTGGCTGGTGCGGGTGCAGTGCCTGCCGGACGCCGCGCTGCCGGTCGCCGAGGCGCTGGCCCGCCGCGCCGACACCTCCTGGGTGCATGTGCTGTCCGACGGCACCGAGGTCGCCGCGACGACACGGGCGGCGTCCGGCCAGGACAGCGATGCGCTGCTGCTGCGCAAACTGCCCCATACGCCCCGGGTGGTGGGCGTGACCGCGCACTGTGTCCTGCATCAGTTCTTCGGCGGTGCGCTGGGTCTGGTGAACAAGTCCGGTGTGCTCGACCCCGATCAGGCGGCACGGCTCGCCGCGCCCGAGGCGGACCGCCCCGCGGGTTCCCCCGGGCCGCTGACCGCCGATGACCGGAAGCTGCTGGCGGTCCTCGCGCACGACGGGCGGGCGCCGCTGGCCGAACTCGCCGCCGCCACCGGCTGGTCGCAGTCGACGGTACGCCGTCGGCTCGCCGCCCTGCGCGCCGACGGCACGCTGTACTTCGACGTCGATCAGCGTCGGCGCATTTTCGGGAACGACATCACGACCGTGCTCTGGCTGTCGGTGCCGCCCTCCGACCTGGCCGCCACGGGGCAGGCGCTCGCCGACCACCCCGAGGTCGCGTTCGCATGCGCGACCACCGGGCCCAACAATCTGATGGCGACCGTGGTGTGCGAGGGCGTCTCCGCGCTGTACACCTATCTGACGACGCGGATCGCCGCGCTGCCCGCCGTACGGCACATGGAGACCTCCCCGATCCTCCGCCGGGTCAAGGGGCCGGGGCCGTTGCCCCCGGCACCGCTGAACCGGCCGTGAACTGGCCGTCCGTGTCACCCACTTGGAGGAACCTCCGAACCTCCGCTGGTTGAACTCTGTTCATCCATACGCCTGTCTAGATCTTGACGCTTGTCAGGAACCTGCCGGACTTTGGATGTGCGTCACCTCACACCGCTCCGTAACTCGTGCCTCATACGAGCGGTTTGAGCTGCCGTCAGCAGCCAACGGAGGGAACCCGAAATGCGTCGTCTCGCCACGAGTCTTGCCGCCACCGCCGTCACCGCGGCCGCCACCGTCGCCCTTGCCGCACCCGCCCAGGCCGTCCCCGCCGACAAGGCCCAGGTGCTCGCGAACTGGACCCAGACCAGCGTCGCCAGCTACAACACCTGGCTCGCGGCCCGCAACAACCAGGGCGCGTGGGCCGCGTACGCGTTCGACTGGTCCACCGACTACTGCAGCAGCTCGCCCGACAACCCTTTCGGCTTCCCCTTCCAGACCTCCTGCGCCCGCCACGACTTCGGCTACCGCAATCACAAGGCGCTCGGCATCTTCGACGCCAACAAGGCCCGTCTCGACAGCGCCTTCTACGAGGACCTCAAGCGGGTGTGCGCCGCCTACACCGGATCGAAGAAGTCCTCCTGCGACGGCACCGCGTGGACCTACTACCAGGCCGTGAAGAACCTGGGCTGAGCCGGACCCCGCACGACGACGGCGGGCGGCCCGCGAGGGGCCGCCCGCCGTACGCGCACATCCGCCGAGGGCTCAGCCGAGGAGCCGCTCCAGCACCACGGCGATGCCGTCGTCCTCGTTGGAGGCGGTGATCTCGTCGGCGACGGCCTTCAGTTCGTCGTGCGCGCCCGCCATCGCGACCCCGTGCTTCGCCCAGCCGAACATCGGGATGTCGTTGGGCATGTCGCCGAACGCGATGGTGTCCGTGGCCGTCACCTTCAGCCTGCGGGCGGCCAGCGAGAGGCCCGTGGCCTTGGTCAGCCCCAGCGGCAGCAGCTCCACCAGCCCCGCGCCCGCCATCGTCACCCCGACCAGACCCCCGGCGGCCGCCCGCGCGGCCTCCGCGAGCGCGTCGTCGCCCAGCTCGGCGTGCTGGATGTAGAGCTTGCTGATGGGCGCGGACCACACCTCGTCCGGGTCGCTGAAGGAGGTGACCGGCATCTCCCCGTGCCCCACCCGGTACCCCGGGCCGAACAGCACCTTGCCGTCGAGCCCGTCGCGGGCCGCGGCCAGCAGCAGCGGACCGGTCTCCGCCTCGATCTTCTCCAGTGCCAGCAGGGCCACCCGGCGGTCCAGCGTGACGGAGGTCAGCAGCCGGTGCTCGCCCGCGTGGTAGAGCTGCGCGCCCTGACCGCACACCGCGAGCCCCTCGTAGCCGAGGTCGTCCAGTATGCGCCGGGCCACCGGCACGGTGCGCCCGGTGACGATGATGTGGGCGGCGCCGGCCGCGGTGACCGCGGCGAGCGCGGCGCGGGTACGGGCCGAGACGGTGTGGTCGGAGCGCAGCAGGGTCCCGTCGAGATCCGTCGCGACCAGGCGGTACGGCAGGGTGCCGGCGCTCACCGGGCGACCGGTGCCAGGACCTCGCGCCCGCCCAGGAACGGCCGCAGCACCTCGGGCACCCGCACCGAGCCGTCGGCCTGCTGGTGGTTCTCCAGGATCGCGACGATGGTCCGGGTGACCGCGCACAGCGTGCCGTTCAGCGTCGCCAGCGGACGGACCTTCTTGCCCTCGCGCATCCGGATCGACAGCCGCCGCGACTGGAACTCGGTGGTGTTGGACGTCGAGGTCAGCTCGCGGTACTTCCCCTGGGTCGGGATCCACGCCTCGCAGTCGAACTTCCGCGTCGCGGACGAGCCCAGGTCACCCGAGGCCAGGTCGACCACCCGGAACGGCAGCTCCAGCGAGGTCAGCCACTGCTTCTCCCACTCCAGCAGCCGCTGGTGCTCGGCCTCGGCCTCCTCCGGCGTCGTGTAGACGAACATCTCGACCTTGTCGAACTGGTGCACCCGGAAGATGCCCCGGGTGTCCTTGCCGTGCGACCCGGCCTCACGGCGGAAGCAGGAGGAGAAGCCCGCGTAACGCCGCGGCAGCTGCTCCGCTTCCAGGATCTCGTCCATGTGGTACGCGGCCAGCGGGACCTCGGAGGTGCCGACCAGGTAGAGGTCGTCCTTGTCCAGGTGGTAGACGTCCTCCGCGGCCTGGCCCAGGAAGCCGGTGCCCTCCATGGCCTTCGGCTTGACCAGCGCCGGGGTGAGCACCGGGGTGAAGCCCGCCGCGGTGGCCTGTGCCATCGCCGCGTTCACCAGCGCGAGCTCCAGCAGCGCGCCGACGCCGGTGAGGTAGTAGAAGCGCGAGCCGGAGACCTTGGCGCCGCGCTCGGTGTCGATCGCGCCGAGCAGCTCGCCCAGCTCGAGGTGGTCCTTGGGGGTGATGCCCTCGGCCGCGAAGTCGCGCGGGGTGCCGACCGTCTCCAGGACGGTGAAGTCGTCCTCGCCGCCCGTGGGGACGTCCGGGTGGACCAGGTTGCCCAGTTGGCGCAGCAGGGTCTGGGTCTCCTCGGCCGCCGCGTCCTGCTCGGCGTCGGCCGCCTTGACGGCGGCGGACAGCTCGCCCGCCTTCTTCAGCAGCTCGGCCTTCTCGTCCCCGGACGCCTTGGGGATGAGCTTGCCGAGCCCCTTCTGTTCGGAGCGCAGCTCGTCGAAGCGGACACTGGAGGACCTGCGCCGTTCGTCGGCGGCCAGGAGCGCGTCGACGATGGCGACGTCTTCTCCACGGGCGCGCTGGGAGGCGCGCACACGGTCGGGGTCCTCACGGAGCAGGCGAAGGTCAATCACCCCCCCAGGTTACCGGTGTGACCTCGGGGACTCGACGCGATATTCCGGTGTGCCCCTTTTTGTCCCTGTTTAGGGCTGTGGGAAAACCTGGGAATTCCTGTGGGGATCGACGTCAAGGAATATGTGCGCAT
Source organism: Streptomyces sp. NPDC021212 (assembly GCF_044332925.1). Classification (NCBI taxonomy): domain Bacteria; kingdom Bacillati; phylum Actinomycetota; class Actinomycetes; order Kitasatosporales; family Streptomycetaceae; genus Streptomyces; species Streptomyces sp. NPDC021212. Next base: position 246,972 of record NZ_JBIRPZ010000004.1, on the reverse strand, counting down.
TCCCCGAAAAGGGGCAAAGAGATGACCGGCTTCCCTTGTGCGTGGGGCGAGTTGGCCGTCCGTTGTCCACAGGGCTGTTGGGATACCCATGAGTTATCCACAGCCTGTGTGTGAGGTCTGTGGATGTCGCGGTGATCGTTTAGTCCGCCGAGTGCTCGGCGATGGATTCCCCTATCGAATCGCGTTCACACACTCTTCGAGAGAGGAATCCCTCACTCCAAAGAGCGGATCAAGAGAATTGGGGTGACGAATGCGCAATGTCCGGTGTTGTGAGCTGATGAGGTGACTGTGGTGATGTGTCGACATTGCCGGGTTGGTGTTGTCGACTTGTCCCCAGCCGCAGCCCCAAGCCTGTGGATAACTTTTCCGGAGCGGTGCCCCGGCCCGCGATTGACGGGCCGCTCAGCCCCGCCCGTCCTGGCAGCGGGCCAGCCACTCCGTCGCCTCCGCGAACGCCTCGTCCGAGGTGCCGTGGCGCAGCGGGGCCAGGTCCGCCGCCTCCACCCCCGCGCGCGGGTACGAGCCCAGGAAGCGCACCTTCGGGCAGATCCGCTTCAGCCCCATCAGGGCCGACCCCACCCGCCGGTCCGCGATGTGCCCCTCGCAGTCCACCGAGAAGCAGTAGCGGCCGATGCCCTCGCCGGTCGGGCGCGACTCGATCCGCATCATGTTGACGCCGCGCGCCGAGAACTCCTGGAGCAGCTCCAGCAGCGCGCCCGGGTGGTCGTCGCCGAGCCAGATCACCACGGACGTCTTGTCCGCGCCGGTCCGGGCGGCGGGCCGGGCCGGGCGGCCGGCCAGCACGAAGCGGGTCATCGCGTTCTGCGCGTCGTGGATGTCGGTGACCAGAGGCTCCAGACCGTACTTCGGCCCCGCGAACGCGCCCGCGAACGCCGCGTCGTACCGCCCCTCCTGCACCAGCCGCGCGCCGTCAGCGTTCGAGGCCGCCGACTCCCACAGAGCCTCCGGCAGGTTCGCCGCGAGCCAATTGCGGACCTGCGGCTGGGACACCGGATGCCCGGTCACCGTCTTGACGTCCGCGAGCGTGGTGCCCGGCCGCGCCAGCAGCGCGAAGCTGATCGGCAGCAGCACCTCGCGGTAGATCGTCAGCGGTTCGCCGGTGGCCAGCTCGTCGAGGGTCGCGGTGACCCCGCCCTCGACCGAGTTCTCGATGGGCACCAAGGCGGCCGCCGCCGCGCCGCTGCGCACGGCGTCCAGCGCCGCCGGCACCGACACCATCGGGACCAGCTCCCGCGTGGCGGCCTCCGGCAAGGACCGCAGCGCGGCCTCGGTGAAGGTGCCCTCGGGGCCGAGGTAGGCATAGTGACTGGCCGACATCACGCTGGCTCCCTGTGATCGTATGAGAGTCGCCACGATACCCAGCGGTGACAGGGGCCGAGGCGGTTCATCCCCCGCTCACCCTTCCAAGAGTGCCTGACCCACGTACTCGTCCGGCGCGCAGCCGCCCGGCACCGCGAAGAGCGCGCTCGCCTCGTGCCGCAGGAACCGGGACAGATCGTCCCCGAGGTCCAGCTTCCGCTGCACCGGCACGAACCCCTTCATCGGATCCGCCTGCCACGCGATGAACAGCAGCCCCGCGTCCGGCGCCCCGTCGTCGCGGAAGCCGTCGTGGTACGAGAACGGGCGGCGCAGCATCGCCGCGCCCTGGTTCGACTCGGGGGCCGCGACCCGTACGTGGGCGGCGCCCCCGATGGCCAGCCCGCCGTCCGCGCCCATCTTGTCGAGCCGCACCGGCGTCGTCTCGGTGCCGCCGGACAGCGGTGCCCCGTCCGACTTGCGGCGGCCGACGACCTTCTCCTGCCGCTCCGTGGAGAGGTTGTCCCAGGAGTCGAGCAGCATCCGGATCCGGCGCACCACGGCGTACGAACCGCCCGCCATCCACGCCGGGTCCCCCTTGTCCGGTACGAAGATCCGCCGGTCGAAGTCCGGCTCCTCCGGCTTGGGGTTGTTCGTGCCGTCGACCTGGCCCATCAGATTGCGCATGGTCATGCGCCGGCCGGTGGCTCCGGGGGTGCGGTTGAAGCCGTTCATCTGCCAGCGCAGCCGGGCCACCTCCCCGGCCTCCCGCTGCAGCGCGCGCAGCGCGTGGAAGGCGACGAGCCCGTCGTTCGCGCCGATCTGGATCCACAGGTCGCCGTTGCTGCGCTTCGCGTCGAGCGCGTCCGAGGCGAAGTCGGGCAGCGGAGCGAGCGCCTCCGGGAGCTGGTCCTTCAGCCCGGCCCTGCCGAAGAAGGAGCGGCCGAAGCCGAAGGTGACCGTGAGGGACGACGGCCCGGCGTCGAGCGCGATGCCCGTGTCGTCCGGCGGCGTCCTGCCCTCGGTCAGCTCGCGCGCCGTCCTCGACCACCGGCGCAGCAGCGCCGCGGTCTTCTTGCGGTTCGCGCCGGGCGCCAGGTCGAAGGCGATGAGATGGCCGTGGGCCTGGAGCGGGGTGGTGATCCCCGCCTGGTGCTTGCCGTTGAAGGGGACGGCCGCCCGGCCGACGGAGCTGAGCGGTCGGGGCGTGTTCCGCGTCGCCTCCGCGGCGTACGCGCCGGCCGCCCCGCCGGCGACGAGCCCGGCCGCGCCCGCGGCGCCGGCCGAGCCCAGCAGTCGGCGCCGGGACACCCCGGCCGGGTCGGTGTGCTGGTCCTGCGGGGTTTCGGGGGCTTTCGGGGCCTGCTGAGTGCTCATTGTGCGATCTTCACGTTCCTGGTCTCCGTCACCTGGTCGATGTCGGAGGTACGTACGGTCAGGGAGAGCAGCCACTTCCCGGCCATGGGGAGTTGCACGCCCTGGGCGTTCCAGTGCCCGGTGGAGCGGTGCTCGAGGGGGATCGTCAGCGGGCCCAGGCCCTTCTCCTTGAGGGTCAGGGAGACCTTCACCTCGGGCACGTCGATCGGGCGGTCGGCGAAGTCGCTGATGAAGACGTTGAGGGTGTTGTCGCCGGGCAGCGCCGGGTCCATCATGACAATGGCCTTGCCGCGGCCGCTCTTGGGGCCGGTGTTGTACGGGATCTCCACGCTCACCGGATCGACGTTCAGCGCACCGGGGTCCGCGGCCGCGGCCGCGGGGGGCCTCCCGGTGTCCGCCCGGCCCGGCTGGGTGCCGCTCAGCACGGTGGTCACCGCGAGCAGCACGGCGGCCACGACGGTCTCGGCGATCACGGAGCGGCGCAGCCCGCTGCGCTGCGGGTCGGCGTCGCGCTCCCGCCGGGCGGCGGTCTTGTCCTTGGCCGCTCGCTGACGGGCGAGCTGGGCGGTGCGTACGGGGTCGTCGTCGGCCCCGGAGCCCGCTGCGGAGTCCTCACCGGAGCCGGAGCCGGAGCCGGAGTCGGAGCCGGAATCGGGGTCGGGGTCGGGTCCGGCGGCGCCGGTACGGACCGGCTGCCCGGCCTTCACCACCGCCTTCGCGTCGGTCCGGGCCTCCGCCTCCGCCGCCACCTGCGCCTTCTCCGCGCTCCCGGCCTCGGCCCCGCCTTCCGCCCCGGCGGAGACCTCGGCCGTGGCGTCGTCAAGGCGCGCGGTCCAGCGGCGCGAGACGGCGGCGATGCCGACGAGCACCGCCACCAAGGCCAGCTTGATCAGCAGCCAGCGCCCGTATTCGGTGCCGGTCAGCGCCTTCCACGAGCCGACCTGCCGCCACGACTGGTACAGCCCGGTGAGGACCAGGGCGATGACGGAGCCGAAGGCGAGCCGGGAGAAGCGGAGCACGGCCGCCCGCTCGATCGGCACGCCCGCGCGGAGCGTCACCGCGAGCGAGGCGAGCCCGCCCAGCCACACCCCGACCGCGATCAGGTGGATCACGTCGACCGGCATGGCCAGCTGCCGCTGGATGCCGACCGAGGCGTGCTCGGCCATCGCCCAGGTCGCGGCGAGGCCCACCGTGACGACGACACCGCCGAAGCCGAGCCCGAAGGCGAGGTCCTGGCGGCGCCGGGCGTCCTCCTCCGCCGCCTCGGTGTGGCGGGTGTACGAGCCGAAGAGCACGGCCAGGAAGACCGCCGCCACGCCGAGCAGCAGCAGCCGCGACAGCAGCGCCGCGCCCGGCTTGGTGTCGAGGGCGTCGCCGAGCCCGCCGAGGTCGAAGACCTTGCCGAGCCCCTCGGAGTCGGCGTAGGGGCCGCGCAGCAGCAACAGCATCACGGTGGCCCCGAAGAGCGTCGCCCAGCCGCCGACGGCGATCTTCCGGACCGGGCGGGAGGAGCGGCACACCCCGGCGAACACACAAGCGCCGACCAGCGCCGCGAATCCGCCGTAGGCCGCGTACCGCCCGATGCCGTACAGCGTCGTGACCGTGCTGTCGCCGCTCTCGCCCGTCGGCGCCTCGACCGAGGTCTTGGACGGGGCGCCGATGGAGAAGGTGAACGCGCCGCTCACCGGGTGGCTGTCCTCCGAGACCGCCTTCCACGCGACCGTGTACGTGCCGTCGGGCAGCCCGGAGCGCAGGTCGACCGACGCGGTCGACGACTTGCCGTCCACGTGTGCCGTCTTCCCGGTGTCCACGCGCTTGCCCTTGGGGTCGAGGACGCGCACCGCGTCCCTGCCGAGCAGCACGCCCTCCGTGAAGGTGAGCGCGACGTCGGACGGCGCGGACTTCACCACCGCGCCCTCGCCGGGGCGGGTGGAGGTGAGCGCCGCGTGCGCGGAAGCGGGCCCGGCGCCGAAGCTCAGCGCGCACAGCAGCGCGGCGAACAGCGCACCGAGGACCGACAGCACCCGCCGGGCGGTGACGGAGGTCCCGGCACCGGTCCGGGGCCGGGCGGTCGGGGAGGTCAGCGAGGGCATCGGCTGTCAGTCCTTGGGACGGTATGTCATCGGCTCGACCGGGACTTTGATCTTGACGGCGTCGGACGTGGCGAAGTGCAGGGTGAATGCGACCTTCTCACCGACCTTCGGCTTGTGGGTCAGTTTTGTCAGCATCAGATGATCGCCCCCGCTGGACAGCCGGAGTCGGCCGCCTCCGGGCACGTCGAGCGAGCTGACCTGCCGCATCTGGGTGCCCTTGGTGGTGTGCAGGGTGACCTCGCGGGCGAGCGGGGTGGTGATGGACGTCAGCTTGTCCGCGCCGCCCCCCTTGTTCGTCACGGTCAGGAAGCCGGCCGCCATGTCGGCCATCGCGGGCCGCGGGATGTACGCGCCGCTGACGGACAGCTCGGGGCGGTCCCCGCTGCCGCCGTCGTCGCCGCCGCAGGCGGTGAGCGCGCCGGTCAGTCCGAGGGCGAGGGCGGCCGCGGCGGCGGCCCGGTGCCGGACGGTCACGGGTTCTCCCCCTTGATGATCTTCGGGAGGTCCTTGGTGTACTGCTGGGGTGAGGTCGACGTGGTGTAGATCCAGTGCCCCTTGTCGTCCTTCGGCGAGAAGCCCATCACCTGGGCGCCGTGGTTGACGATGACGCTGCCGTCCTTCTCCTTCTTCGGCTTCTCGATGAAGATGCCGAGCGGCTTGGCCCCGGCCTGGATGGTGTCGAAGTCGCCGGTCAGCCCGATGAAGTCCTTACCGCCCTGGGCGTCCAGCCACTTCCGCATCCGCTGCGGGGTGTCGCGCTCCGGGTCGGTGGTGACCATCACGACCCGCAGCTTCTCCCGCTCGGCCTTGGACAGCTTGGACACGGCGATGCCGAGGTTGCTCATGGTCAGCGGGCAGACGTCCGGGCAGTGGGTGTAGCCGAAGAAGAGCAGGGTCGGGTGCCCCTTGGTCTCCTTGAGTAGGTCGTACTTCTTGCCCTCGGTGTCGGTGAGGACGAGGTCGGGCTTGGTCTTGGCGTCGCCGTTCAGGACGATCGCCTGTCCCGTCTTCCGGCCGCCCGAGACGCTGGCGGCGCTGTCTCCCTTGTCCCCGCCGTCGCCGGAGCCCCCGCAGGCGGTGAGGGTGAGCGCTGCGGCGACGACGAGGGCGGAGCCCAGGATCTTGGTGCGCATGGAGCTGTTCTCCAAAGAGATCGTTGGATCGGTGGTGCGTGAGGGCGGCGGGCCCGGGGCCCGCCGCCCGGCGTACCGCGGCGCCGGGTCAGGACGCGCGGTCACGCCGTGCCGTCACGCGGGGTCCGGCTGGGTCAGGCGGAGCGGCGACGGCCCGCGAGCACGCCGAACGTGACTCCGGCGGCGCCGATGACGATGCCCGCGATGCCCAGCACCCGTGCGGTGGTGTCGGTGCCGTCGTCGTCCGACGCAGAGGCGGTCTTCGCCGCGTCACCGGACGCCGTGGCCTTCGTCCCCTTGGCGTCGCCTGCGTTTGCGGAGCCGTGCCCGTCCGAGCCCTCGGCCGCGTCGGTGAGCTTGAGGACCGGCGCCGGGTTCTCGGGCTCCGGCGCGCCCTCCTCGGGCTCCTCGATCCAGCGCACGACCTGCTTGTCGTCGTACGTCTGGAGGGCCTTGAAGGCGAGCTGGTCGGCGTCCTTCGGCAGCGGGCCGACCGAGACCGGGAACTGCTGGAACATGCCCGGCTCGATCTTGCCGCCGGTCCAGGTGATCTTGCTGACCGCCTCGGTCACCTTGCCGTCGTCGGTCTCGATGGGCTTGGCCAGCTTGGACTTGGTGACCTTCACGTCCCAGCCGGGCACCGGCTGGGGCATCACGGACGCGAGCGGGTGGTCGGTGGGCAGGTTGACCTCGAGCTTGACGGTCGAGGAGTCGTCCCGCTCGTTGGGCACCTTGAAGTCGACGGTGCTGTAGCCGCCCTTCTCGGCCTGCCCCGGCTGCACGCTGACGTGCGCGAAGGCGGGGCCCGCGGCGAGCAGCACCAGGGCGCCCGCGGTGAGGCCGCCGAGAACCGGCAGACGGCGAAGACGCATGGCGTTCATGTCAAACGCTCCAGATGAGGAGTGATCGGTGGGATGGCGTGCGTGCGGCGCCGGCACGGCCACCCTCCGGTCCCGCTGGAGGAGTGTCGTGTCAGGCCGCCAACTCGCAAGCCGGCGGTCCCCGCCGGATCACGCTGTGCTGGAGGACGACGGCCGTCGTCCCGCCCTCGTCCGCCCCGTCGTTACGAGGGCGGGGCGGCGCGGTGCCGGACGCGGCGTCCGCAAGCCCGGCGAGCAGCGTCCGTACGAGGCCCAGCGCGGCGCGCAGCGACCGTACGAGCGCGGCTTCCGCGACCCCGCGCGCACCGTCCAGCGACAGCCGTACCGCCCGCCACACGGCCCTCTCGCCGCGCCGCAGCAGCCAGCCGACGGCGAGCGCGGCCAGCAGATGGCCCAGGGTCATCGGCAGCGACGGCAGCAGGGCCGTCCATCCCCTGTGGTGCCCGGGATCGGGCATCGCGGTGGACGGAGCGGAGTGCAGCGACGAGGGGTCGATGCCCGACCGGGCGACGATCCGGTGCGCCGTGGCCGCGTCGAGGCGGCCGGGAAGCGTGGTGCACAGCAGCTTCGCCGCCATGCCGATGACGCGGCCGTCGGCGGCGTCCGCGCGGTGGGCGGCCTCCGCGGCGGCGGCCGCCTGCTGCTGCCCGTAGCCGAAGAGGGAGTGCAGCGCGAGCTGCCCCAGGGCCAGCAGCGAAGCGATCCCGGGCAGCGACCGCTCCCGCCCGGCCAGCGGCAGGGCCACCGCGAACATCGCCGCGGCGCCCACGCCGAGCGTCCACAGCGGCACGGTCGCACAGGACGCCAGCACGTGCCCCGCCGCGGACAGCACGACACAGACCGCGGTGAACACCGCGGCCCGCAACATGCGTAGATCGGCACCCGCACGGGCGACAGGGGAAGCCATGGCCGCGCCATCATCCCACCGGGCAAACGCGTTCCCTACGGCGGGTAGGGCGTACCGGCGCACACCGGGACAGGTCTATACACCGATGCGCCTACCGCGCGCGTCCGCCGAATGAGCGGAGTCACGTCAATCGGACGCTTACGGACCATGGACCCAGGCAATACGTAACGGTATGTCGAGCCGCGGCCGGGAGGCTGGAGCATGAGCATCTGGTGGTCACTCCATTTGCCCCGCGAGGCGGCGAGCGTTCCGCTCGCACGACGACTGCTCCTCGGCACCATGGAGACGGCCGGAGTCGATCCGGAGATCTCCTACGACCTGTCGGTCGCCCTTTCCGAGGCATGCGCGAACGCGGTGGAGCACGGCGGCAGCGACGGTATGGGCGGGGATTACCGCGTCACGGCCTTCATCGACGGCGACACCTGCCGTATCGAGGTCACCGACTCGGGCCCCGGCTTCGCCCGCCGCGGCACCGTACGCCGTGAGTCGCGCACCCGGAGCGAGCGGCGTCCGGCATCGGCGCCGAGGCCGCAGCACCCGCAGAGTCCGGCTCCCGCACACGCGGAGCACGGGCGGGGGCTCTTTCTCATCGAGGCACTCACCGACCACGTCCGCTATCGCGACCGACCGGGCCGCGGCGGGGTGGTGGTGAGCTTCGACAAGATCCTCAAGTGGCGCGAGGACTCCCTGCTCAGGGCGTCCTAGTCGCGCCTCCGGAGGTCTCACCGGGCGGCAGCGCCCGGCACAGCGCGTCCAGCGCCGCCGCGAACGCGTGGTCGCGCGGGGCCGCATAGCCCACCACCAGGCCGTCGTGGGCCGGTCCGGTGGCATCGGGGTGGCGGTAGTCGGCCAGCCCGTCGAGGGCGAGCCCCTGCGCGATGGCGGCCCGCACGGCGGAGCGCTCGGTTCCGGGCGGCAGCGCGAGGACCGCGTGCAGCCCGGCGGCGATGCCGGAGACCCGGATGTGCGGGGCGCGCTCGGCGAGAGCGGCCACCAGCTGGTCGCGGCGCCGCCGGTAGCGCTGACGCATCCGGCGCACATGGCGGTCGTAGCCCCCGGACTCCAGGAAGTCCGCGAGCGTCAGCTGATCGAGGGCGCTAACCCACGCCTCGCGCTCCCCCTTGGCGGCCAGCGCCTCGTCCACCAGCGCGTCCGGCAGGACCATCCAGCCCAGCCGCAGGGCGGGCGAAAGGCTCTTGCTGACCGAGCCGACGTACAGCACACGGTCGGGGTCGAGGCCCTGGACGGCGCCGACCGGCCGCCGGTCGTAGCGGAACTCCCCGTCGTAGTCGTCCTCCACGATCAGCCCGCCACTCGCCCGCGCCCAGCCGACGGCCGTGGCGCGCCGCTCCGGGTGCAGCGGGCCACCGGTCGGGAACTGATGGGCGGGGGTGAGCAGCACGGTCCGCACGCCCCGCAGGTCGCGGCGGATGGCCAGCTCCTCGGTGCGGGCGCCGTCCTCGTCCAGCGGGAGCGGCACGGTCCGGATTCCGGCGGCGGCCAGCAGCGAGCGGTGGAAGTCCAGGCCGTACGCCTCGACCGCCGCGGTGTGGCGCAGGGCGCGGGTGCCGCTCAGCAGCCACAGGGCGTGCGCGAAGCCCGAGCAGATCACGATCCGGTCCGGGTCGGTGCGTACGCCGCGGGCCCGCGCGAGGTAGTCGGCCAGGGCGCGGCGCAGCTCCGGTCGGCCGTGCGGATCGCCGGGGCCGAACGCCTCGCCGGGCGCGGCGGTCAGCGCGCGGCGGGCCGAGGCCAGCCAGGCGGTGCGCGGGAAGGCGGCGGCGTCCGGCTGCCCCTGGAGCAGGTTGTGGACGGGGCGCGCGGCGTTCCCCCGGCCGCCGCTGGTGGTCCGTCCGCCACCGGGCCGTGCGGCGGCGGGCGGGTCGGTACGCCGGGCCGCGAGCGGGTCGGCCCGGGGCGCCACGCGCGTCCCCGAACCCTGGCGGGCGGTGAGCCAGCCCTCGGCGACCAGCTCCGCGTACGCGTCGGCGACCGTGTTGCGGGCGATGCCGAGGTCGGCGGCGAGCGAGCGGTAGGGCGGCAGCCGGGTGCCGGGGGCGAGCCGTCCGTCCCGTACGGCGTCGCGCAGCGCGCGCGTCAGTGCGGCCCGGCGGCCGCCCGCCCCGGCCAGCTCCAGATGCAGGTCACTGCCCAGGGCCTCCGCCGAATTGACCCACGATTCCGCCATGGGCACGCACCCTATAGGCGGTCACTGACGGGTGGGGGAGCGGCGCCGGCCGCTCCCCCCACCAGCGTCCCGCTTCGCTTCGGCCTCAGCTCCGCTGCGCGACGATCCGGGCCATCCACGCCTCGACGTCATCGGCGGACCGCGGCAGCCCCGCCGACAGATTGCGGTTGCCGTCCTCCGTCACCAGGATGTCGTCCTCGATCCGGACGCCGATGCCCCGGTACTCCTCGGGCACCGTCAGGTCGTCCGCCTGGAAGTAGAGGCCGGGCTCGACGGTGAGGCACATGCCGGGCTCCAGCGTGCCCGCGACATAGGTCTCGGTACGGGCCACGGCGCAGTCGTGCACGTCCAGGCCGAGCATGTGGCCCGTGCCGTGCAGCGTCCAGCGGCGCTGCAGACCCAGCTCCAGCACACGCTCGACCGGGCCCTCGACCAGGCCCCATTCGACCAGCTTGGTGGCCAGGACGCGCTGGGCGGCGTCGTGGAAGTCGCGGTACTTCGCGCCCGGCTTGACCGCCGCGATGCCCGCCTCCTGCGCCTCGTACACCGCGTCGTAGATCTTCCGCTGGAGCGGGGTGTAGCTGCCGCTGACCGGCAGGGTGCGGGTGACGTCCGCGGTGTAGAGGGTGGTGGTCTCGACCCCGGCGTCGAGGAGCAGCAGGTCGCCGGAGCGGACCGGGCCGTCGTTGCGCACCCAGTGGAGGGTGGTGGCGTGCGGACCGGCGGCGCAGATCGAGCCGTAGCCGACGTCGTTGCCCTCGACGCGGGCGCGCAGGAAGAACGTGCCCTCGATGTACCGCTCGGAGGTCGCCTCCGCCTTGTCGAGGACCTTCACGACGTCCTCGAAGCCCCGCACGGTCGAGTCGACGGCCGACTGCAGCTGGGCGATCTCGAACTCGTCCTTGACCAGGCGCTGCTCGCTGAGGAAGACCCGCAGCTCCTCGTCGCGCTCGGCGGTGACCTTGTCGGTCAGCGCCGCCTCGATCCCCGCGTCATGGCCCCGTACGACGCGCACCGGGCCGGTCGCTGCGCGGAGCTGGTCGGCCAGCTCGCGTACGTCCTTCGCGGGCAGGCGCAAGCGCCGCTCGGCCTCGCCGAGGCTGTGCCGCCGCCCGACCCACAGCTCGCCCTGTCCGTCCAGCCAGAACTCGCCGTTCTCCCGGTTGGAGCGCGGCAGGAGGTACACCGTCGCCTTGTGGCCCCCGGCCGCTTCCGGCTCCAGTACCAGGACGCCGTTCTCCGTCTGGTCGCCGGTGAGGTACGCGTACTCGGTCGCGGCGCGGAAGCTGTACTCCGTGTCGTTGGAGCGCGTGCGGAGGTTGCCCGCGGGGACGACCAGGCGCTCGCCGGGGAAGCGCGCGGAGAGCGCGGCGCGGCGGCGGGCGGTGTTCGAGGCCTGTTCGATGGGGCTCAGGTCGTGCAGCTCGGTGTCCGCCCAGCCGGACTTCATGTTCTCGGCAAGCTCATCGGAAACGCCCGGGTAGAGACCGTTCTTCCGTTGCTTGATGGGCTGCTCCTCGGCCTCCGGGGTCTCCAGAGCGTCAGGAGTGGGCTCCTCGGTCACGTCATCCTCCTCGAACTGGACCTCTCCCATGGTAGGTCCGGGGGTACGGCCCCGGGAGACGTCGTGGACGCTGCTGATCAGCCGCCGATTCAATCGAGGCGGGCTCAGTCGAGGCGGGCTCAATCGAAGCGGGCGACGAGCAGGACGATGTCCTCCGCGCCGTCCCCCGCGTCGTCGTCATGGGTCTCCCCGGTGTCCTCCGTGTCACCGGGCAGCATCGCCTGCAGCACATGGTCCCCGAGGGCGTCCGGATCGGCGCGCACCGACCTGGGGGCGCCGGCCGCGGCCGCGTGCAGCCGCGCGAAGGCGCGGTCCATCGGCTCGCCGGTGCGGTGGAGCAGCCCGTCGCCGTAGAACAAAAGCGTTTCCCCGCAGGCGGGCTCGATCTCCACGCTCGGCGCCTCCCAGCAGGAAAGCATGCCCAGCGGCGCGGACAGCGTGGTCTCCACGAACTCCGTGCGCCGCTCCCCGGTGATCAGCGGCGGACAGTGCCCCGCCCCGGCCAGCAGCACCCGGCGCACCCCGGGCTCGCAGTAGGCGAACAGGGCGGTCGCGGAGCGGGCCGGCTCGGTCAGCCGCAGCAGCAGCTCCAGATCGGAGAGCACGGCGACCGGATCCTCGCCCTCCATCACGGCGTACGCGCGGAGCGAGGCCCGCAGCCGTCCCATGGCGACGATGGTGCTCGGCCCGGAACCGGTGACCGCGCCGACCGAGAGGCCGAGGGCGCCGTCCGGCAGCGCCAGCGCGTCGTACCAGCCTCCGCCGCCCCGCGGGCCGGGACGGTGGCGCACGGCCAGGCGCACCCCGGGAAGCCGCGGCAGCCGGGTGGGCAGCAGCTCCTCCCGGACGGTCGCCACGGTGGCGCGGGCGCGGGCCAGCTCGATCAGCCGGGTGATGTGGGCGGCGGCGTAACGGCAGTACAGCGCCACCAGATGGCGCTGGTGCTCCTCGGGCTCGGCCGGTTCGTCGTAGAGCCAGGCGACCGCGCCCAGCCGCCCGGCGGGCACGCCCGCCATGCCGGGGGCACCGCCGGGGGCGGAAGCCTGCGCGGCGCCCTGCCCCGGGCCCGGCGCCGTACGGTCGCCCGCTCCCGGGGACGCGTCCTCGGCCGGGGCGGGGGCGGGGACGATGCCGAATCCGGGACCGGACCCGGGGCCGGGGAAGGGGTCCAGCGGGACGGCGTAGCTGGCGGCGAAGCCGAGGCGGGCGGCGACCTCGCGATGGCGTGGGTGGAGACCGGCCTCGCCCGCGATGTCGGAGTGGGTGACATCGGCGCGCCGCTTGCCGCCCGGCTCGGGCAGCCCGTCGAGGAGATGGCCGCCGGGCACGGAGGGGCCCGGGATCGTCTCCATCTGGCCGAGGTCGGCGTGGCCGAGGCCGAGGCCGACGCTGGTCACCGGGCCCTGCCCGTCCGCCGGTTCGAGCGCGACCAGCCCGCGCTGCGCGCCCACGAGCGCGGCGCCCGCGCGCAGCAGCTCCCTCAGCGCGTCGTCGAGGGTACTGGTGTGGACCAGCCGCTCGGTGAGTTCGTGGAGCGTGGTGAGGTCCGATACCCACCCGGCCAGCCGGTCCTGAACGCCGGGGTCCGGCCCGGGGAGGGGCGCGCTGATGGGATCGGCAGTTTGCGTGGGTCCGGGTAGGGAAGAATCGATTCCAGCCACTTTCGGCGGATGGGGCGAGTTCATGGACCGCTGCCTTCACCCGCTGCGCCCAGCTTGCTCAATAGCATCGCAAACCCCCTGTCATGCTGCGCCGCTACTGTGCCGCTACTGTCTCCAGATGTACACGCACGGGAGAGGCGATGTCCAGCATTGTCCCGGTGGTCTTGTTAGTGTCTGTGGGGAATTGAACTTGGCCGAAAAAAAGTCGTTACGCTGTCAATTTGAGGTCGACTGACGTCATTCGACAGCGCGTCGTCTCCATCGCGGCGGGTACACATTCGGAGAGGGACTGGGGCAGTTCGGACCGCCCCGGAACCCCGTGGCCGGTCCAGGCGTCATAGACCACAACGGCCGCGCCCCTCTTCGAATGGCGAGGAAACGCACCACCCAGGACGGTAAGCGCCATGCGCGCGCCACCCCTCGCCACGTTCCACGCTCGGCCCGCGGCGTGATGCGCTGCCTTGTACGCGCAGTGACTTGTGATCCACGTGCTGTGAGTGGCCGAACGACGCCCGGCAGCGCCACGTAGTGCCATGTAGTGCGAACGGATACAGCCCTCGGCGTTAACGGAAAGGAACGAGCGCTCATGCGCGAGATCCTCGGAAGGCGACGCAAGTTCTCGCTGCGGCGCGGCGCACGCTCGCCGCAGCTCCGCGCGGCGCTCACCTGCGCCACCGAGTGGCAGTGGCCCGTCCTGCCGGGCATCGGCCTCCAGACCGGCGGCGGACGCCTGCGGGTGTGCGGCTGTCCCGACCCGGAATGCGCGGTGCCGGGCGGCCACCCCTTCGACCCCGCTCTCCTCGCGGCCACCACGGATCCGCGCATGGTGCGCTGGTGGTGGACCAACCGCCCCGGCGCGCCGCTCCTCCTGGCCACCGGCGGCACCGCCCCGTGCGCGCTCAGTCTGCCCGCGGTCGCCGGGGCCCGGGCGCTGGCCGCCTTCGACCGGGCGGGCGTCCGGCTCGGCCCGGTGGTCGCCACGCCCACCCGCTGGTCGCTGCTGGTCGCCCCGTACTCCCTCGAGGAGCTGGGCGAGCTGCTCAACCGCCAGGACTGGGTGCCCAGCTCGCTGCGGTTCCACGGCGAGGGCGGCTATTTGGTGCTGCCGCCGTCGCAGACGGGTCTTGGCCGGGTGCGCTGGGAGCGGACGCCGCAGCGCCGTCGCGGGCGGCCCTGGCTGCCGGAGGTGGCCACCGTGGTGGACGCGCTCGTCGAGGCGAGCAGCAGCGCGCCCGACGGGGGCAGCCGGCTCGCCTACTGACCCGGGACCCCGGGACGCGACACTCAACAGAACCTGTCGACATCACACGCGGCGCGGCCCACGGCCTCGCCGCGTGTGGTGCGTTCGGGGTGATCTTCCGCGGCCGGGCGCCGACTGGTGGGTTGGCCTGCGCGTCGGCCTGTGGCGGGGGCAACTCCCGCGCCGCCGCGGCCGATTGGTTCGTACCGGACCGTTGCGTTCCGGTACCGGACATGCAAGCGCCCGGTCGCTGGCGACGGGGGATGCACCAGCGACCGGGCTTTTAGAACCGTAACAAGAGATCGGCCCCAAGCAAATTCGATCGCGGATTTCCGGACGTGTAATTCCAGGCCGTAACCGTAAGTTGTGAGCAGCGTCACGCCGCTCGGCCGAACCGTCGGTAACGCTCAGCTGAGCGTGACCTGACGGTTGGTGAGACCGCCCCGGGCGCGCCGCTGTTCGGCGGTGAGCGGCTCGTCCGAGGCGAGCGCCTCGCCCAGCCGCTCCGCCAGCTCCGCGGCCGGCTTCTCGGTCTCCTCCGCGCCCATGCCGCGTGGCAGGTCCCACACCGGCACGGTGAGCCCGTGGGCCCGGAAGGAGCCCACCAGGCGGGTGCCCTCGCCCAGGGAGGACGCCCCCGCCGCGTGCAGCCGCGCGAGCGCGTCGAGCAGCTTCTCCTCCGGGTGGGCCATCACCCAGCGCAGGTGGTTCTTCTCCGGTGTCTCGCACCAGTAGGCGGCCTCCACGCCGGTGAGCCGGGCGGTCGGGATCGCGGCGGCGTTGGCCCGTTCCAGCGACGCGGCGACCTCCCCGGTCGCGTTCGCTGCGTCCTCCAGCCAGAACTCGAACCCCTCGTGCAGGGTCGGCGTGAAAGCGCCGTTCGGGTCGAGCAGATCCTGGAGGCGCGGACCGTCGCCGGGCGCCCGCTGGGCAGACACCGGCGTGCCGGGCTCGGCGGTCAGCGCGCGCCGCAGCGTGTCGGCCAGGTCGCGGCTGAGGTCGCCGGAGGCCGTGTCGTTCTGCAGGCCGACCAGTACGGCGCCGCTGTCCCGGCGCAGCGCGGGCCAGGCCATCGGCAGCACGGTCGCCAGGGTGACCGACGGCACACCCTCGGGCAGCCCCTCGGCGAGGGGCAGCCGGACGGTCGCGGCGGGCACCAGCTCGCGCAGCGCCACCCAGTCGCATTCGCCGGGGAGTCCCTCGAAGGGGCGCTGCACCAGCTCGGTGACGGCGTGGGCGGCCTCCCGGCCGTGGCAGCCCTTGTAGCGGCGGCCCGAACCGCACGGGCAGGGCTCCCGCGCACCCACCACGGGGATGTCGCCCGTGGCGCCCCGTGGTCCTGCGGCCTTCGTCTGGGGGCGGCGCTTCTTGGCCATGGTGTGGCTGTCTCCCGATCGTGGCGGCTCAGGGCTTGTCCGCACGGCTCGTACACGGCTCGTATGCGCTCGGATCGGCTACGGGCTCGTATCGGCGCGTACGTCGTCGTACGGCTACGCGTACGGGCGGGAGCCTAGCCCTTCGGCCGAAGCTCGTCGGCCAGATGCGCCGCGTCGCTCATGCCAGCTCGTCCAGATCGGCGAAGCCCAGCTCGCGGTCGAAATCGGGATCGATGTTCGTGTCGATGTTCGTGCTGCCGTTGGCTCTGCCGTTGGTGCTGCCGTTCGTGCGGAGGCCGGGCTCCGCGCCGAGGTCGGCCGACAGCATGACCCGGCCGGAGAAGCCGGTGTCGGCCGGGAGGAGGGCCCATACGGTGACCTCGCCCGTGCCGTCGCGCACGCCCCAGTCGTCGGCCAGGGACCTGATGATGTTCAGCCCGCGGCCCCCGCGGGCCGTAACGGAAGGTTTGGCCGGAAGTGGCCTTGTGGGGCCACCGCCATCCGTGACTTCGACCCTCACCCGATCGTCTTCGTCGACGCTCCATGCCGCGCGAACCGTCCCGCCGCCAGGGGCGGAGCGCCATGCGCTGCCATGTCGCCACGCATTGCTGAGCAGTTCCGAAAGGATCAACACTGCGTCGTCTATGACCGAATCCGATACCCCAGTCCTGCTCAAATCGCCGCGCATCCAGTGTCTTGCCGCGCGGACGCCCGCAGGACCATGGGGTACGGCCATGGTCGACGACGTCGGCACCTTCTGTGCCACCACCAACGCCACCCCCGAGACCTCCTTAGCCCCACGCCAGGGGATGAATGCCCCGACGGGCTGGAGCGGAAACCGGCCAAGTGGCATCGTGTGACGCACTCGTCACGATCGAATACGTAACGAACGCGCCGGTGCACGCCTTGTAATGCCCACTATGAACGCCCGAGTTGGGACAGTACCCGTTTGGGGCGATTCGTGATCAGCGCGTCGACCCCCAGTTGCACGCACAGCTCGACATCGGCCGGGTCGTCGACGGTCCACACGTGCACTCCGTGCCCCGCGCGCTGCAGCCGCGCCACATACGTCGGGTGGTTGCGCACGATCCGGATGCTGGGCCCCGCGATGTGCACCCCCGGCGGAAGCTGTCCGTCCCGATGGCGCGGCAGGATGAACTGCATCAGATAAACGGTGGGGATGGCGGGCGCCGCGCTGC
The DNA here is from genome assembly GCF_044332925.1 of Streptomyces sp. NPDC021212. Taxonomy (NCBI): domain Bacteria; kingdom Bacillati; phylum Actinomycetota; class Actinomycetes; order Kitasatosporales; family Streptomycetaceae; genus Streptomyces; species Streptomyces sp. NPDC021212. Next base: position 230,036 of record NZ_JBIRPZ010000004.1, on the reverse strand, counting down.
GCACCCGGTGCAGCGAGCGCGCAGAGAAGCTCATGACGCGCACGGGCGGCGGTTCGCCGGGCGGCGGCGTGTCGAGCCCGTACCGGCGCAGCAGCTGGATCAGCCGGTCCTCGACCTGGCCCGCCCACCGGGTGGGATGCTTGGTCTCGATAGCCAGTTCGACATGGCGTCCGGCGTCGGCGATCAGCCCCAGCAGCCGTTCGAGGGTGAGGACGGACGTACTGTCGCGGCTCTTGCGGTCCGGCGCCTCCTTGTCGGTGGCCTGACCCTTCCAGGAGCCGAAGTCAAGGGCCGCGAGATCGGCCAGCTCCAGCCCGGAGACCGCGCCGCGGCCGTTGGACGTGCGGTCGATGCGCCGGTCGTGGACGCAGACGAGGTGCCCGTCGGCGGTCAGCCGGACATCGCATTCGAGGGCGTCGGCGCCGTCCTCGATCGCCCTGCGGTATGCGGCCAGGGTGTGCTCCGGCGCGTCCTCGGAGGCCCCGCGGTGGGCCACGACGGACACGGTGTGCGGACCGGGGCGGATGTCCCGGTCAGAACGCGCATAGGTCACCGCGTTATGGTGCCACCGCCCGGTGTCACTCGGTGGAAGGTTCCTCTTCCTGCCGTTGCCCGGAATGGCGGTAGGGCGAATTGTCCGGGATAAAGGGTGGTAGTCCACACGGCCGCCGCTCCTTACGGCGGTCTGACGCGCTGTGGGAAAAGCTGACAACGGTGATACGTACGCGTGGGCCGTCATGAAAAACTGTCGTGCACCTGAGGAGACAGCTGTGAGCACCGAGAACGAGGGCGCTGCCGTACCGCCTGCGGCCGGGCCGCAACCGGCCCCTCCGGCGCCGCACCCGAACCCTGCGGTGCCGCCCGCCCCGGACTTCGAGCCCACTGCGGGCGCGAAGCCGGACGCGCCGGACGCCCCGGCCGCGCCGATAGGCGCGGCTCCGGAAGGCCCGGCCCCGGATCCGATGGCGAAGGCGGGCGACCCGGCGCCGTCCCCCACCCCTCCGGCCCAGCCCCCGGCCCCCACCCAGCCCCCGGCGGCGTTCGCGTCGACCGGTGCGGGCGACCCCGGCGGTGCCCCGGGCTTCGGCGCTCCGGGCTCCGGAGCCGGACCGTGGCCCTCCGACGGCCGGCCGGGCGGTCCTTGCGACCCCGGTTCCGGTGGCCAGGGCGGCCCGGGCGACCCGTGGGGAACCGCCCCCGTACCGCCTCCACCGGGGACGCCGGAGCGCAAGCCCCGCGGGCTCGTGGCCGCCGTCCTGGCCGCCGTCCTGGTCGCGGGCGGCATCGGCGGCGGCGTCGGCTTCTGGGCCGCCGACCGGGAGAACAACAGCGGTGACACCACCACCGTCTCCGCCGTCGGCAACCCGAAGGCGGAAAGCCGCGCTCCCGGCTCCGTGTCCAACATCGCGGGCAAGACCCTGCCCAGCGTCGTCACCATCGAGGCGCAGGGCAACAACGGTGAAGGCGGCACCGGCACCGGCTTCGTCTACGACAAGCAGGGCCACATCCTCACCAACAACCACGTCGTGGCCTCCGCCGCCGACAACGGCAAGCTCATCGCCACCTTCTCCAACGGCAAGCGGTACACCGCCGAGGTCGTGGGCAAGGCCCAGGGCTACGACGTCGCCGTCATCAAGCTCAAGAACGCCTCCGGCGCCAAGCTCGACCCGCTGCCGCTGGGCAACTCCGACAAGGTCGTCGTCGGCGACGCCACGGTCGCCATCGGCGCCCCCTTCGGCCTCTCCGGCACCGTCACCACCGGCATCGTGAGCGCCAAGAACCGGCCGGTCGCCTCCAGCGACGGCGGCGGTGGCAGTTCCTCCTACATGAGCGCCCTGCAGACCGACGCCTCCATCAACCCGGGCAACTCCGGCGGCCCGCTGCTCAACGCGGACGGCGGCGTCATCGGCATCAACTCGGCCATCCAGTCCGCGGGCAGCGGCAGCGGCCTCGGCGAGTCCCAGCAGTCCGGCAGCATCGGCCTCGGCTTCGCCATCCCGATCAACACGGCGAAGACCGTCGCCCAGCAGCTGATCAAGACCGGCCAGCCGGTCTACCCGGTGATCGAGGCCACGGTCAGCATGAAGGACTCTGGCGGCGGCGCCACCATCGCCGCCAACGGCGCCGGCGGCAGCCCCGCCGTCGTCCCCGGCGGCCCGGCCGCCAAGGCGGGCCTCAAGTCCGGCGACGTGATCACCAAGCTCGACGACACCGTGATCGACAGCGGCCCGACCCTGATCAGCGAGATCTGGACCCACAAGCCCGGCGACAAGGTCACCCTCACGTACAAGCGCGACGGCAAGACCTCGACGGTCGACGTCACCCTGGGGCAGCGCAAGGGAGACAGCTGACACGCTAGGCTGATCCCCGCGCCACCTGAGGTGGCGCGGGGAGGCTTGCCCGAGCGGCCTAAGGGAACGGTCTTGAAAACCGTCGTGGCAGCGATGTCACCGTGGGTTCAAATCCCACAGCCTCCGCAGTTCGACGGCCCCTGACCAGGCAAGACGGTCGGGGGCCGTCGTCATGCGCGCCACCCGCAGGACACCGCCGTTCCCCACGATTCCCCGACCGATCGGGCACGGAAGGGGCACGGCCGGACACCGGCTGGGAGGGCCCCGTCGACTACCGATTGATCGGAATCTCGTACACGATCTCGCAGTGAGCGGCGGGTACGACGATGTCCGCTGTCTCCACGGGCCGTCCCTGGTCGCTGTAGTACGTCCGCCGGATGTGCGTGACGAGCGCGGCCTTCTGGATGCCGAGAAGCGATGCCTCCTCAGCGGTCGCTTGCCTGGGCTCCGGCTGCTCCACGGCATGGCTGACGGTGATTCCGATTGCGGCCATGCGATTCACGACGCCCGCCCCGGCGTGCGGCCCTCCCTCGGGGAGGACGACGAGCGTGCCGGCGGTGAGGTCGTACGGCTCCCAACTCGTCGACAGCTGCACGGGCCTGGCGTCGGCCAGGAACTCGTACGACGTCCGGACGCACAACTCGCCCTCGGCGATGCCGAGTCGCACCATGAGGCTACGGAAACCCGGCAGTCGGGCTGGTGGCATCGGGCTGGGCTGCTGCTGCCCCGGGTGCTGACCATTTTGGGGACATGGGCCGGTGATCTTGCTGTCCGCTCCTGCCGCTGGCAGGGCCGCCGCAGTGCGGGGGATCACCTGTTCCGATATGCACCGCACTGACTAGGCCGTGTCTTTCGGAACATCGCGAAAGACACGGACTGAGGCTCGGCGCCGTCGGGGCTACCGGGTCGCAGGGCGTGGAGATCCGGCAGATGGCGTTCGCCGACGTGGGCAGGGGGGTCTTTCGTCATTGGCTGTCGCGCAGACGTACGCGCTGCCTCGGTGGGGACGAGTCCGTCTCCACCACGATGTCCTGGATGTCGGGCCACTCCCACTTTCGCGACCCTGGTGGCCTACTTGGCCGCCCAGCGGCCCAAGTTGTTCCGGTTCTCCTCCGCCGCCCGGCGCGGCGCGTCCGGCGATCCCAGCAGTCCGTACGGCAGGTACCCGGACCGGACACCGAGTTCCCACCCATGGACCTGGACGGCGAGGCAGGCCAGGGCGAGGGTGCCGAGGGGGAGGAGGGACCGGGGCGCGGGATCACCGGCATCGGCCTCGACGCTCTCCCGGTACGCGACCAGCCGGGCGACGAGGGCGTCCTCGAAGGCGTGCTGGTCGTCGTCGAGGAGTACGCGGAGCAGCCGCTGGTCCGCGCTGAGCGCGTCGCCGACCTCGTCGAGCCGCCGGGCGGCCTCCGTGCGCTCCCCGGCGTCCGGCTTGCGCAGCGGAACCGTAGGCCAGTCGCGGGGCAGATGCCCGGCTTCCTCGGTGAGATAGGGGCACAGGGCGTCCATGGCGGCGAGGTCGGCGGGGTCGGAGACGGAGGTGTACCGGTTGTAGGGCACGCCGTCACGGATGGCGGGCGCGTAGTCGCCGCGCAGCAGCAGCCCGGTGACCCGCTCCCAGTCCCACACATGCCCGCTGACGACACACATCTCGAACATGTCGAGCCAGGTCCGCGCGGTGGGCGCCTCCTTGACGACGTCCCGGAAGGTGATGGGCCCGTCCCCGAACTCGTCGTCGTCCGGGTCCGTGCTGATCCGCTCCCCGATGAGGGGGAACCGGAGTTCCTGGTCCCCGTTCGGGAAGCACATGATGCTCAGCACTCCGTGCGCACACTCCGCGGCGGTGACGGCGACCGTGCCGGCCGCAGCATCGAGCCCCGGCTCCGTCACCGCTCGCGCGGCGACATGGTCGAGCAGTTCGTCCGCCATGGCCCGGATCAGCGTCGGCGAGATGCTGCCGTACCGCAGCGAGTGCCACCGCGTGTAGGCCCGCCCGTCGATGTCGTCGAGCGCCTCGGCCAACCGCTGCTCGCCGACCTGGTGGCATGGCACATTCCGCATGTTCCCCGGTCCCCTCATGAACTCCACGACTGGACGAAGCACGTTATCAACGGGCACTGACAGCACTGGGGCACTTCGGCAAGCGGTGGATTCCTGGCTCAGCGGGCACGACCTCGCCCCTGGGGCAGGTAGCGGGCACGGTGACGATGAGGACGCGCTGTGCGCCCGAGGGGGCTGCGATGAGTCTTCGTCGTCTGCTCGGTCTACGCTCGTATGGATCAAGATTTCGGCGTCACCGGCGCCCGGGCAGAGGTCGAACTATCCGTCGACGTACCGATCGACCAGTTCTGGGAGGCGATCACGGACCTCTCACGCATCGGCGACTGGAGCCCGGAGTGCACGTACGCGGGTTGGCTGGACGGCTGGAGCGAGCCGACGGTCGGCGCGCGCTTCGAAGCCCGCAACCGTTTCCCCAACGGGCTTGTCACGCAGGTCGTATGCGTGGTCGTCGCGGCGGAGCGGCCGTCCTCATTCGGCTGGCAGGTGTTCGGGGGCTCCCCGGAGACCGAGGAGCATTTCGCCACCTGGCACTACGATCTACGGCCCGCCGAGCGACCGGATCAGACGGTGGTCCGTCAGTCGTTCACCCACGGGCCGGGCGACAGCGGAGCCCGCGCGGCGGTGCGGGCCGACCCCGAGAACGCCGCGGCGCTCCTGCGAGGACGGCTTGACCAGCTCCGCCGCAACATGACAACGACGATTGAGGCGATGGTCCGCGACGTCCGAAGCCGGAACACCGGAGGATCTGCGCGGTAGCCGCTCGGAAGAGGGCGCCCCTGCTGGAGGGACACCCCTTCCGCCTGTCCGCCGTCTCACCCCGTGCCGTGGGGGCCGGTCTGCTCCCGTACTCCGGGCGTCAGGGGATGGAGACGCTGCTGCCGAACTCGAACACCTTGGAGGCGTTCGGCGCGATCTGACCGATCCGTGGCCCCTGACAGTTCGGAAGTGCGAAGGCGGTGGCGACCTGGTTGGTGTTGTTCGACACGAACATCGGCCAGATGTTCGTCGTGTAACAGCCACTTGGGTTGGTGTGAGTGATCAGGCCGACGGTCAGGGTGCCCTCGGCCGCCGCGGCCGACCCCGCTGACGACAGGGCGAGGGCCACTGTCCCCAATGCCGACGCCGCCACAAGCCCAATACGACGCATCGTTGCCTCCTGCTCGGACACGATCCGGAGGAGACGCCGACCGCCTCCTGACCCATTGCTAGCGGCGGTCGCTTGACAGGCGCTCACGGCTCGCGTGAGTGCTGCCGGTGCTCCTCACAGCACGAGCGGATCGTTCCCGGGCCGCCCGGCGTGCCGATCTCCATGCCGGGTGGGCAGGGCTACAGAGCCCGGGAAGCCCCACCCACCGGCTCCGTGGCGCAGGCGCCGGGTCAGGCGGCCCGGGCGCCGAAGTAGTGGCCGCGGGCGAGGTCGTCGATGAGACCGGGGCCGGTCGGGTGCCAGTCCAGCAGCTCGCGGGTCAGCGTGTTGGACGCTGAGACGTCGGCGCCGAGGAAGCGTCCCAGCCAGCCGAAGTGCTCGTCCGCCTGCTCGGCGGGGATGGAGACCACCGGCAGGTCGAGGTGACGGCCGATCACCTCAGCGATGGTGCGGATCGGTACGCCCTCTTCGGCGGTGCCGTGCAGCACCGATCCGGCCGGTGCCTTCTCCACGGCCAGTCGGAACAGCCGCGCGGCATCGAGGCGGTGGACCGCGGGCCAGCGGTTGGAGCCCTCGCCGATGTAGCCGGAGACGCCCTTCTCACGGGCGATGTCGATCAGTCTCGGGACGAAGCCATGGTCGCCCTCGTCGTGGACCGATGCCGCGAGACGCACGAGGGACGAACGGACGCCGCGTTCGGCGAGGCCCAGCGTCGCCCGCGCGCCGGCCTCCCGGGGGCCGGCCGAGGCGGGGCCCGGCTGGTCCCGCTCGGTCGCCACCCGTCCCGGGGCGACTCCGAGCAGGCCGGAGGCGACGACGAGGGGGCGATCGGTGCCCTCGAGCGCGGCGCCGAAGGTCTCGATGGCGCGCAGGTCGGTCTTGACGGCGCCCTCGTAGTCCGAGAAGTCGTGGATGAACGCCAGGTGCACGACCCCGTCGGCCGCGGAGGCGCCCGCGTGCAGGCTGTCGGGGTCGTCGAGGGCGCCGCGGTGCACCTCGGCGCCCGCTGCGGCGATGGCCTCGGCCGAGGCGTTGGAGCGCGCGAGGCCGAGGACCTGGTGGCCCGCGCGGAGGAGTTCGGGAACGACGGCGGAGCCGATGAAGCCGGACGCGCCGGTGACGAATACACGCATCGGTGAGATCTCCAGGTGTGGTCTGTCCTCGACGCGCAGGGGCGCGTCCGGACGAGGTGATGTCAGTCGCTGTCATCGAGAGCGTACCACCACGATGTCAGTCACTGTCATCGCGTAGGATCGTGGTCATGGGTCGATGGGAGCCGGGCGCGCGTGAGCGACTTGAACGGGCGGCATTGGAGCTCTATGTCGAGCGGGGATTCGAGCAGACGACGGTCGCGGAGATCACCAACCGGGCGGGCCTCACCGAGCGGACGTTCTTCCGCCATTTCGCCGACAAGCGCGAGGTGCTGTTCGCGGGTCAGGTCGAAGTGCTGGAAGCCTGCGCGAACGCCATCGCCGCTGCGCCAGAAGCCGCAGCTCCCCTCGACGCGGTGGCCGAGGCCCTCCGGACTCTCTCCGTCCGCTTGCAAGAGCGTCGCGAACTCTCCCGGCAGCGTCAGACCGTGATCGCCGCGAACGCCGGGCTTCAGGAGCGCGAGCTGCTGAAGCTCGCCTTGCTCGCCTCGGCCATGGCCGACGCGCTACGCCGACGTGGTGTCGCGGAGCCGACCGCGAGCCTGATCGCCGAGGCCGGGGTCGCGGTCTTCAAGGTCGCGTACGAGCGCTGGATCGGCGAGCCGGGCGGGCGGATGCTGGCTGACATCGTCCAGGACTCCTTCCACCAGCTCAAGGACGCGACCGCGGGCAGGACCTAGCGGCACAACCGGGCCTTCGCGTCCCCGCCCGGCGGTCATGCGACCGGCGGCATGGTGCGGCCGGTGGTGCCGGTGGTGCCGGTGGCGCTGCGGGCCGCCGAGGCGACCGTGGCCTCCGCCTCGCGCCGGGTCAGGCCGGTATGGAGCGCGGCTTCGACGAGGGCCGGGGCCAGTTCGGGCCCCGCGCCCGTCTCGTACGCCCGGCAGGCGGCCCAGAACAGCCGGTCGTTGCGCCGCCCTTCCTGGGATTCGCGGACGAACCGTACGAGGGCGGCGTCGCGCCCGGCCGTTCCGCCGCCGCTCGGGTGGGCCGGCGGCGTACGCACCGAGGGTTGCAGCAGGCCGAGGAGCGCGGGTGGTGCGGGCGCGGGGCGCCAGGCGGGGGAGCCGGGCGCCAGGCGGTAGCGGCCGCGTGACGTGGCCGAGCCGGGGCCGACGAGATAGCCGCCCGTCCCGCGGATGTCGATGCCGGGGGCGATCCGGCCTGCGGAGTTGGGGACGGTGAGCCCGGGCGGCCCGCACAGCCACAGGTGGCGCCCGCCGCCGGGGGTGAGCACGGTGACGGTACGGGGGACCGTGAAGGCGTGCCGGCGGGCCAGCCGCGCGAGTGCGGCGGCGCCGTCGACGCGCGGTTCGTGCTTGAGGTCGAGATCGAGGCCGACGAGATGGTGCGGGGCGCGGCCGCAGGCGATGCCGTAGCCGGTGGCCCAGGGGGCGGCGGCGAACAGCGCCCGGATCGCCTCCGGGTCGGCGGACGCGTCGTGGACCCCGTGGCCGAGCCGCCCGCAGGCGCCGCGGCAGGGCAGGGGCACGGGGTCGTGGTGGTGAGGGGAGCGTACGGCGGGCAGCTTCGCGCGGGTCAGCGGGATCACGCGGAAGCCATGGGCCGCGGCGGCAAGGGCATGGGCGAGTGGAGTGTTCGCCATGTCTTCCATTTTCGGACAAGTGTCCGATAAGAGGAAGGGGGCCTGCCCGTCGGGTCGGCGCTCGCGGCGGCGCGTCGGGGTGCTCGGGGGTGTGCGGGTGCGTCGAAGGTTTGAACGGAGTTCATCATGCTTGCGTGGTAATACGTCGTTCGGTGCGGTTCGTCTGCCGTGTGGTGGGCAACTTCCGTCATGGCAAGTGTTCGCGCATGACCGGCACGAGTGAGTAGTGGTGATTCATTGAGGGAAACGGGACGGGTGAGGTCGTTTACGGTCACGCGGCGGCGCTTCGGTGCCGCCGCGCGGTCGTGTTCGGGCAGTGTTTGGTCAGTTCTTGACAGCATCAATTTATCTGACGGATAGTCAGAAAGCTTTCCCGTGCGGTCGTACGACACCGTCGAGCCCAGGGGAGTCCGCTGCTCATGCACCTCGCCCCCACGCCCCGCCAGCGGCAGCTGCGCGAGGAACTCCGCGCCTACTTTCGCGAGCTGATCACTCCTGAGACCCGTGCGTCCCTGCCGGGCGACCCAGCAGGGCAGCGGCGCCTCTTGCGGCGGATCGGCGCCGATGGGCTGCTCGGACTCGGCTGGCCTGTCGAGTACGGCGGCCAAGGGCGCGGCCCCGACGAGCAGTTCGTCTTCTTCGACGAGGCGTACCGGGCGGGCGCACCGGTCTCCATGGTCACGCTCAACACGGTCGGCCCGACCCTGATGCGGTACGGCACCGAGGCGCAGAAGCGGTTCTTCCTGCCGCGCATCCTCAGCGGTGAGATCGTCTTCGCCATCGGCTACTCGGAACCGGAGGCCGGCACCGACCTCGCCTCGCTGCGCACGAAGGCCGTGCGCGAGGTGAACGGGGCGAAAGAGGGGTGCCGGACCGGGTTCGGCACCAGTGCCGATCCTGATGGCGCGGGCACCGAATCGTGGCGGATCGACGGCGCCAAGACCTTCACCAGCAACGCGCAGAACGCCGACTGGATCTGGCTCGCCTGCCGCACCGACCCGGCGGCGCCCAAGCACAAGGGCATCTCGATCATCCTGGTGCCGACCGACGCCCACGGCTTCTCCTGGACGCCGATCGAGACGGTCGCGGGCCTGACCACGACCGCGACCCACTACGACGCGGTCCGCGTCCCGGCCTCCCACCTCGTGGGCGAGGAGAACGGCGGCTGGGGGCTGATCACGACTCAGCTCAACCACGAGCGGGTCGCGCTCGCCGCCATCGGCATGCAGGCCGAGGACTTCTACGACGCCGTCCTCGCCCACGCCCGTACCCCCGATCCGGACACCGGGGCCCGGCTCGCCGACCAGGACTGGGTACGGGCCCGGCTGGCGGAGGCGCACGCCCGGCTGGCGGCGACCCGGCTGCTCAACTGGCGGCTGGTCGGGGACGTGGGGGCGGGGACGCTGAGCCCGGGCGACGCGAGTGGCGTCAAGTTCGCGGGAACCGAAAGCGCGGTGGCGGTGTACTCCCTATGTCAGGAAATCGCGGGAGAGGCGGGGCTGATCCGGTCGGGGTCGCCGGGGGCGTTCGGGGACGGCGAGCTGGAGCGGATGAACAGGGCCGCGCAGATCAACACCTTTGGGGGCGGGGCGAGTGAGGTGCAGAGGGAGATTGTGGCGACGATGCGGCTCGGCATGCGGCGGGGGCGGCGATGACCGCTGAGGCGGCGATGAGCGCCGAGCCGGAGGAGCTGTACGAGAGGCTGAGGGCGTACGAGGGCCGAGTGGCGGCGAGCGGCGGCGAGGGCAGGGACCCGGTCAACGAGCCCATGATCAGGCACTGGTGCGAGGCGATGGGCGACACCAACCCCGCCTATCCGGGCATCGCACCGCCGACGATGCTCCAGGCGTGGACGATGGGCGGGCTCGGCGGGCACCCCGGCGGCTCGGCCCGGTCGGAGGCGTACGACGAGCTGCTGGCGCTGCTCGACGAGGCGGGCTGCACCTCGGTCGTCGCCACGGACTGCGAGCAGGAGTATGCGCGGCCGCTGCGCCCGGGGGACCGGATCACCTTCGACGCGATGATCGAGTCGGTGTCACCGCGCAAGACGACCAAGCTGGGCACGGGACACTTCGTCACCACGCGGATGGACATCCGGGCGGGCGGTGAGCTGGTCGGGACGCATCGCTTCCGCATTCTCAAGTACGCGCCGGTGCGGCAGACGCCGAGGCAGAAGCAGGCGCAGGCGCAGGAGCCGGAGCGGAATCCGGAGCAGGCGCAGGCGCAGGAGCCGAGGGCGAAGCGTCCGCGTCCCGTCATCAACCGGGACAACGCGGGGTTCTGGGAGGGAGTCGCCGCCCACCAGCTGCTCATCCAGCGCTGCACCGGGTGCGGCACCCTCCGCTTCCCCTGGCTGCCGGGGTGCGGCGGCTGCGGTTCGCCGGAGTGGGACACGGTCGCGGCCTCCGGTGCGGGCACGGTGTTCAGCTATGTGGTCATGCACCATCCACCCTTCCCGGCCTTCGATCCGCCGTATGCCGTGGGCCTGATCGAGTTGGCCGAGGGCGTCCGCATCGTCAGCAATATCACGGGGGTTCCGTACGACAAGGTGCGCATCGGGATGCCGGTCGAGCTGGAGTTCCTGCGGGCCGACGACGAGCTGGAGCTGCCCGTCTTCCGAGGGGCGGTGGCCTGATGGACTTCACGCCCACCCCCGAGCAGCAGGCCGCCCGGGATCTGGCGGCGGAGATCTTCGGCGATCTGTCCACCCACGAGCGGCTGTCGGCTCTCGGCACCGGTATCGACGGCGAGCTGTGGAAGGCGCTCTGCGCGGCAGGGCTGCCCGCCGCCGTGGAGGAGATCGGCCTGGTCGGTCTGGTGCTGCTGCTGGAGGAGCAGGGCCGGGTGACCGCCCAGGTGCCGCTCGCGGCGAGCTGCGCGTATGGCCTGCTGCCGGTGGCCGTCCACGGCACGGCGGAGCAGTGCGCGCGGCTGCTGCCCGCCCTCCGGGACGGTACGGCGGTGGCGACGGCCGCATACCGGTCTGGCTCCCGCCCGGCGGCCTCGGCCCGCCGTACCGCCGCCGGATGGGTGCTGACCGGCACGTTCCCGGTGGTCCCCTGGCTGCGGGCCGCGACTCATGTGCTGGTCCCGGCGCTCACGGAGGAGGGGCACACACGCTGCTTCCTGATCGAGGCCCCGTCCACCTCTGCCCCAGCCACCCCTGCCCCGACCGCTACTGGTGCCACGCATGCCTCCGGTGCGCCCGTCCGGACCGAACCCGTCGAGACCACCGCGCCCTGGGCGGCGGGAAGGCTGACGCTCCACGGCGCACCAGCCGAGCCGCTCGGGGGCGACGGCGCCTGGGCCGATGTGCTCGGTAGGGCCCGTACCGCCTTCGCCGGGGTGCAGGCGGGCGTCTGCCAGGGTTCGGTGGCGCGGGTGGTCCACCACACCTCCGTCCGCGAGCAGTTCGGGCGCCCGCTCTCCGCCCAACAGGGCGTGCTGCTGCGCACCGCGGATGCCCATATGGACACCGAGGCGATCCGGGTGACCGCCTATGAGGCGGCTTGGCGCTTCGACCAGCGGCTGTCGGCGGCCACCCATGCGCTCACCACCGCCTGGTGGGCCTGTGAGGCGGGCAGACGGGTCGTCCATGCGGGGCAGCATCTGCATGGCGGCATCGGCGCCGATGTGGAGCATCCGGTGCACCGGCACTTCCTGTGGGGGCGGCAGTTGGACGCGTATCTGGGCCCCGCCCTCGCCCTGCTGGCCGAGCTGGGCACCCTGCTCACCGAGGAGGCGGCCGCATGACGGTCACGATCCGTGCAGGCGAGGCGCTGCCCCCGCTGCGTATCCCGATCACCCGGACGCTCATCGTCTCCGGCGCCCTCGCCTCGCGGGACTACCAGGATGTGCACCACGATGCCGAGGCGGCCCGGGAGAAGGGCTCTCCGGACATCTTCATGAACATCCTGACCACCAATGGCCTGGTCGGGCGGTATATCACCGATCACTTCGGGCCGCGGGCCCGTCTTCGGAAGGTCGCCATCCGGCTCGGTGCCCCCAACTACCCCGGGGACGAGATGGTGTTGACCGGAGAGATCAGCTCGGTGGCCGACGGCACGGCGGAGGTCGCGGTGACCGGGACGAACGCCATAGGCCGCCATGTGACCGGCACGGTCACGGTGGAGCTGCCCACAGGCACGGGCACAGGCACAAGCACCGGCTCCCCGACCGGAGCGGCCCGATGAGCGCCCGCCGGCCGGACCGGCTCGGGGGGCGGGCGGCCATCGTGGGCATAGGCGCCACCGAGTTCTCCAAGGACTCCGGTCGCAGCGAGCTGAAGCTCGCGGCCGAGGCCGTCCGGGCGGCGCTGGACGATGCGGGGATCGCCCCGGCCGAGGTCGACGGGCTGGTCACGTTCACCATGGACACCAGCCCCGAGATCACCGTGGCCCAGGCGTGCGGCATCGGTGAGCTGACGTTCTTCTCACGGGTGCACTACGGCGGGGGTGCCGCCTGCGCCACCGTGCAGCAGGCCGCGCTCGCCGTCGCCACCGGGGTCGCGGAGGTCGTCGTCTGCTACCGCGCGTTCAACGAGCGCTCCGGCCGCCGCTTCGGATCCGGGGTGCAGCACCGCGAGCCGTCGGCCGAGGGGGCGGCGCTCGGCTGGTCGCTGCCCTTCGGTCTGCTGACCCCCGCCTCCTGGGTCGCCATGGCCGCGCAGCGCTATCTGCACACCTACGGTCTGACGCCCGAGGTCTTCGGTCAGGTGGCCGTCGTCGACCGCCGCCATGCCGCCACCAACCCGGCCGCGTATTTCCACGGCAAGCCGATCACCCTGGCCGATCATGCCGCCTCCCGCTGGATCGTGGAGCCGCTGCGGCTGCTCGACTGCTGTCAGGAGACGGACGGCGGCCAGGCGATCGTGGTCACCAGCGTCGAGCGGGCCCGTGACCTCCCGCGCCCGCCCGTCGTGATCACGACGGCGGCGCAGGGCTCGGGCCGGGCGCAGGAGCAGATGACGAGCTTCTACCGGGACGATCTCTCGGGGCTACCGGAGATGGGCGTGGTAGCGCGGCAGTTGTGGGGCGGCAGCGGGCTGAGCCCCGCCGACGTCGATGTGGCCATCCTCTATGACCACTTCACGCCCTTCGTGCTGATGCAGCTGGAGGAGTTCGGCTTCTGCGAGCGGGGAGAGGCGGCCGGCTTCGTCGCCGAGGGCGCCCTGCCGCTCAACACCCACGGCGGTCAGCTCGGCGAGGCCTATCTGCACGGGATGAACGGGATAGCGGAGGCCGTCCGCCAGATACGCGGCACCGCCGTCAACCAGGTGCCGCACGCCGCCCGTGCGCTGGTCACCGCAGGCACCGGAGTACCGACATCCGGGCTCCTCCTCGGCGCAGACGGCTGAACCACGCGCGTGTCTGCGGCACCGACCCTCCGCTGTCCACATTGACTCCTCATATGAACCGAGGAAAGAAGAGCAGATGGATGTTCATGGGCTGGGCTGCCAGTCTGGTCGCGGTGCTGGTCACAGCGATCACCGGCCCCGCCTCCGCCTCGGCGGAAGTCCTCCCCGACCCGCGGCCCCTGGGCGCCAAGGTCTTCCAGGGCTGGGGCTTCGACACCTGCCACGCCCCCTCGCTCGCCGCCCTGCGTGCGTGGAACGTCTCCCGGTACCGCGCCGTCGGCGTCTACTACGCGGGTCGCGGCCGGGCCTGCCCCAGCCAGCCCAACCTCAGCGTCTCCTGGATGCGCGGCGTGAAGAGCATGGGGTGGCGTGTGCTGCCCATCTTCGTGGGGTCCCAGTCCCCCTGCGTCCGCAACAAGAACAAGAGGCATGTCGCCATCGGCAGCACGCCCTGGGCCCAGGGGCGCGAGGAGGGGAAGGAGGCGGTGGCCCGCGCGAAGGCGCTGGCGATGAAGAAGCGCAGCGCGCTCTACCTGGACATGGAGGCGTACGACCAGGGGAAGGCGAGCTGCGCGGCCACCACGCTCTCCTTCATCCGGGGCTGGAACCGCGAGGTGCGGTCGCACGGCTTCTTCCCCGGTTTCTACAGCAGCGCCGAGTCCGGGGTGCGCCATCTGGAGAGCTCCCGGAAGGCGGGGTTCCGTGATCTTCCCTCCGTGATGTGGTTCGCGCGCTGGAACGGGAAGGCGATGCTGGCCGGTGAGCCGGTCCTGGCCACCAGGGCCTGGCAACCGCACCGCCGCATCCATCAGTACGTGGGCAATGTGAACGAGAAGCACGGCGGCCGGACGATGCGGATCGACCGCAACAAGGTGGACGCGCCGGTCGCGATCATCAGCTGAGCCGTCGGCCGTCGTAGGCCGTCGCAGGGGGGGACCCTCTCCGGCACAACCCTGACGGAAGTCCTCTCCTCTCCATCCCCAGGAGGTGTTGGCAGCCCTACCCCTACAACCTCAGGTTGATTCGGCTTCGGCACTTGTGGCCGATCCGCGGTGAGCGCTCGCTCCCTAGCGTTGGGGGCATGACCACGACCGTGTGCCCAGGGGCTTCCCCCGCCGCGTTCCCGTCGTTCACCTCGTACGTACGGGCGCGGGAGCCGATGCTGCTGCGCACCGCCCGCTCGCTGACGCCCAACGTCTGTGACGCCGAGGATCTGCTGCAGACCGCGCTGGCCAAGACATACATCGCGTGGGAGCGGATCGAGGACCACAAGGCGCTGGACGGCTATGTGCGCCGGGCGCTGGTCAACACGCGGACCTCCCAGTGGCGCAAGCGCAAGGTCGACGAGTTCGTCTGCGAGGAGCTGCCCGAGCCGGACCCGGTTCCCGCCCCCGACCCTGCCGAGCAGCAGGTCCTGCGCGACATGATGTGGCGCGCGGTGCTGCGGCTGCCGGGCCGTCAGCGGGCCATGGTCGTCCTCAGGTATTACGAGGACCTGAGCGAGGCTCAGACGGCGGAGGTCCTCGGGGTGTCCATCGGCACGGTCAAGAGCGCCGTCTCACGCGCCCTCGTCAAGCTCCGCGAGGACCCGGAGCTGTGCCGCGCGGCTGCGGCCTGACGGCGAGCGGTCCGAGAGGGAAAGGGCTCCGGGGCGAGGCGTTCCAGGGCGAAGGGGGGTCCCCGGGACCAAGCTGGGTAGTGACATACCGGCCGGTCGCTTGCACAATCGGCGGACTACCCGCGCGTAACCGTAAAACCCTGGAGGCCACGGTGCTCAGCACGATGCAGGACGTACCGCTGACCGTGACCCGGATCCTCGAGCACGGAGCGCTGGCCCACGGCACGGCTCAGGTGGTCACCTGGACCGGTGGGGGTGAGCCGCAGCGCCGTAGCTTCCACGATGTGGGCCTGCGCGCCACCCGGCTGGCGAACGCGCTGCGCGACGAGCTGGGCGTCGAACAGGGGCAGACCGTGGGTACGCTCCTTTGGAACAACTGCGAGCACCTGGAGGCGTATCTCGCGGTCCCCTCCATGGGCGCCGTGCTGCACACGCTCAATCTCCGGATGCCCACCGGGCAGCTGACCTGGATCGTCAACCACGCCGCCGACCGCGTGATCGTGGTGAATGGTTCGCTGCTGCCGCTCCTCGCCCCGCTGCTGCCCGAGCTGGGTTCCGTGGAGCACATCGTCGTCGCCGGGCCGGGCGACCGTTCCGTGCTGGACGGCTGCCGGGCCAGTGTCCACGAGTACGAGGAACTGATCGAGGGCCGCCCCGAGCGCTTTCCCTGGCCGGTGACCGACGAGCGCCAGGCCGCGGCCCTGTGCTACACCTCCGGAACGACCGGAGACCCCAAGGGCGTGGCCTACAGCCATCGCTCCATCTATCTGCACTCGATGCAGGTCAACAGCGCCGAGTCATTCGGCATGTCCGCGAAGGACACCCTGCTGCCCGTAGTGCCGATGTTCCACGCGAACGCGTGGGGCACCCCGCACGCCGCCTTCATGGTGGGCGCCTCGATGGTGATGCCCGACCGCTTCCTGCAGCCCGCGCCGCTCGCCGACATGATCGAGGCCGCCCGGCCCACCCTCGCCGCCGCCGTCCCCACCATCTGGCAGGGACTGCTCGCCGAACTCGACACCACGCCACGGGACGTATCGAGCCTTGCCCACGTCTACATCGGTGGGTCGGCCTGTCCACCGTCCCTGATCAAGGCGTTCGAGGAGCGGCATGGCATCCGGGTCGTGCACGCGTGGGGCATGACGGAGCTGTCACCGCTCGGGTCCATGGCCCACCCGCCCGCCGGTCTCACGGCGGAGGAGGAGTGGCCGTACCGGGTGACGCAGGGCCGGTTCCCGGCCTCCGTGGAGTACCGGCTGATCGCGCCCGACGGTGCGGTCTTGCCCGCGGACGGGGTCGCAGTCGGCGAACTGGAGGTGCGCGGACCGTGGATCGCCTACGCGTACTACGGAGGGGCGGCGGGCGAGCCCATGCGGCCGGAGGACAAGTTCACCGAGGACGGCTGGCTCAAGACCGGCGACGTCGGCACGATTTCCCCGGACGGCTATCTGACCCTGACCGACCGGGCGAAGGACGTCATCAAGTCGGGCGGCGAATGGATCTCGTCGGTCGAGCTGGAGAACCACCTGATGGGCCATCCGGAGGTCGCCGAGGCGGCGGTGGTGGCGGTGCCCGACGAGAAGTGGGACGAGCGCCCGCTCGCCACGGTGGTGCTGAAGGAGGGCGCCACCGTGGACTACGCGGGGCTGCGGGAGTTCCTCGCCGAGCGGGTCGCGCGCTGGCAGCTGCCGGAGCGCTGGGCCCTGATCCCGGAGGTGCCGAAGACGAGCGTGGGGAAGTTCGACAAGAAGGTCATCCGGAAGCGGTACGCGGACGGGGAGCTGGACGTGACCACGCTCGACTGAGGGCCGTTGCCCTGGGCCGGCGCCGATTCGCCTCGGTCGGCGCCGATTCCCCTCGGGGCCGGGCCCTCAGTTGTTGCCGATCTTCGCCAGCAGGTCGACGATCCGGGCCTGCACCTCCGCGCTCGTCGAGCGCTCCGCGAGGAACAGCACCGTCTCACCCGAACTGAGCCGCGACAGGTTCGCCGGGTCGATGTCCGCGGAGGTGTAGACGACCAGCGGGGTGCGGTTGAGCAGCCCGTTGCCGCGCAGCCAGTCGACGATCCCGGCCCGGCGGCGGCGTACCTGCATCAGGTCCATCACCACCAGGTTCGGCCGCATACGTCCCGCGAGCGCCACCGCGTCCGCGTCCGTCGCGGCCCGTGCGACCTGCATGCCGCGCCGCTCCAGGGCCGCCGTCAGCGCCCCCGCGATCGGCTCGTGTTCCTCGATCAGCAGGACGCGCGGCGGATGCTGTTCGCTGTCGCGCGGGGCGAGCGCCTTGAGCAGGACGGCCGGGTCGGCCCCGTACGCCGCCTCCCGCGTCGCTTGGCCGAGCCCCGCTGTCACCAGCACCGGCACCTCGGCGGCGACCGCTGCCATCCGCAGCGACTGCAGCGCCGTCCGGGTGATCGGCCCGGTCAGCGGGTCGACGAACAGCGCAGCCGGGTACGCGGCGATCTGCGCGTCCACCTCGTCACGGGAGTTCACGATCACCGGGCGGTAGCCGCGGTCGCTCAGCGCCTGCTGCGTGGACATGTCCGGCGCGGGCCACACCAGGAGGCGGCGCGGGTTGTCCAGCGGCTCCGGGGGCAGTTCGTCGTCGGGCGGCGGGGTGCGGTCGTCGACGATCTCGATGGCCCCATTGGGCCCGTCCAGCGGCTCCGGCCCCTCCGCTCCCTCGTCCGGCGCGCCGATCGCGAAGGCGCGCCCCGAACTCTGCGGCGACGCCGGGCGGGGCGGCTGCGGCCCCGGGCCGGGCTGGGTGCGCGGCTGTGCTCCGGGCGGAGGCCCGGCCTGGCCAGGGGCCTGCGCCGGGGACTGGGGGTGGGCGCGGCCGGCCGCGGGTTCCAGCTCCGCCGAGGTGTTCTGCTCCGCCATGTCGGGCCGGGCGGCCAGCTTGCGCCGCCTGCCGGACCCGGAGGTGGCCGTACCGCCGGAGGGCGTCTGGGGCTGCTGTGGCTGGGGAGTGCGTTGGTGTTCGCTGACCTGCTGCGCGAACGGCACCCCTTGGCCCAGCGTGCGCACGCTGAACGCGCGCCCCTGGGTGGTGTCCGCGCCGTGCGGGGCTCCGTGCGGGGCGTCCTGCGGGGGGCTTTGGGGCGCGTTTTGGGGAGCCTGGGGCGTCTGGGGGGCGTTCTGATGCGGGTTCTGGCGCGCGTTCTGAGGTGGGCCCTGGGGCGGCGCGTTGCGCGGGACCTCGGGAGGCAGCTGCTGCGCAGGGGGCTGCGCCCCGGGCGCGGACTCCGGCTGCTCCTCGGAGAGGGGACGCCGGGCGCGGCGCCGCCCGGTGGGCTGGGCCGCCTGCTGGCCGCCGAGGGAGTCCTGCGGCGCCTCGCCCCAGGCGGGCTGCTGCTGTTCGGGGGCGCGGGCCGCGGGGAGCGCGGGCATGGCGGACTCACCCGCTCCGGCGCCCGGCCCTGCGCCTGGCCCGGCACCTGGTCCGGCCGTGCCCGGACGCGGGGCCTGCGGCCCACCCTGCCCTTGGGGCCGGCCCTGCTGGGCCGGTGCCTGCGGGGCCTGCTGCGGAGCCTGAGCGGGACCTGACGGCCAGCTTCCGTTGCGCGCGGTGCCGCCCGGGGGCACGGGCTCGCCCCGTACGGCCAGGCCACCGCCCTGCGGCTGGGCCTGCGCCTGCGGAGCGGCGCCGACGCGCGGGTCCCGGCCGCCGTGCTGCGCGGGGACCAGCCCAGCGGGCCCCGCCGGGCCCAGCTCGGGCGGCAGCGCACCGGGCTGGGCCCGGTCGGCCGCCGCGGGCGGCAGCGCGAACGGAGACCGCGCGGCGCCGGCTTCCCCCGCGGGCTGCGATTGCGGCTGTGCCTGGCGTTGCGTCTGGGCCTGAGGCTGTGCCTGGGGCTGCTCGGGCACCGACCGGTTCGGCGTCTCGGTCAGGGGCCGCCGGGCGCGGCGGCGGCCGCTGGGCTGGCCCGCCTGATCGCCCTCGGCGGAGTCCTGGGCGGCGTCGCCCCAGGCGGGCTGCTGCTGTTCCGGGGTACGGACCGCGGGGAGCGCGGGCATGGCGGACTCGCCCGGACCGGCCGAGCCCGGACCGCCCCCGGCGGGACCGTTCGCGTCCGCCGCCGCCGGAGGCAGCGCGAAGGGGGAACGGCCGCCTCCGCCCTGGGCGCCCTGCTGGGGCGGGTACGGACCGCCGGCCTCCTGGGCCGGGGAGCCGCGCCGCCGACCACCCGCGGCCGGGGGCTGGGGCTGAGGGGCCATGCCCTGCGGCGGTACGACGCCCATCGCCGCGGGGCCGACCGGCTGCGCACCGTGCGCACCGGCACCGGCGCCCTGGCCGTCCGTACCGTCGGTGGCCGCCGCCGACGGGTCCTCGTCGGGGCGCGGGCGCCCCCGGCGCCGCCCGGTCGGCCGCGGCTGGTCCTGCTGCTGATCGGTACCGGCCGCCGCGGGGAGTGCGGGGGGTGCGGAACGGTTCTGCGCACCGCTCGTGTCCGCCCCCGAAGCGACCTGCGGATCGTCCTGCGTATCGCCGTCCGCGCCGCCGCCCGAGGTGCCCGCGTCCGCGCCGGTTCCGCCGCCGGGGGTGCCCTGTCCCTGCGTACCGTGCGTACCGTCCGCGCCCCCGGACGCCGCCTTGGCGTCGGCCTTCGCGCGCTCCTGGTCCGCGGCGTCCGCGGCCGCCGCCGAGATCGGCACCTCCAGGACATAGGCGTGCCCGCCCATGCCCGGCATCTCATGCGTCTGCAGCACACCACCGTGCCGGCGCACGATCCCGCGCACGATCGGCTCGTGCACCGGGTCGCCGCCCGCGTACGGCCCGCGAACCTCGAACCGTACGACGTTGCCGCGCTGCGCCGCCGCGACCACGATCGTCGAGTCCCCGGACGCGCCGCCCCCGCCCGAGGCCGCCTTGCCGGTCGAGTCGACCCCCGCCACGTCCGCGATCAGATGGGCGAGCGCCTGGGCCACCCGCTGCGCGTCCACTTCGGCCTCGATCGGCGGGGCGTGCACGGCGAACTGCGCACGCCCCGGGCCGATCAGCTCGACCGCGCCCTCCACACCGGCCGCCACGACCTCCTCCATCGAGACCGCGCGCCGGACCAGCTCCTCGCCGTCCGCGTCGAGCCGCTGATAGCTCAGGACGTTGTCGACGAGCGTGGTCATCCGGGTGTACCCGGCGGCCAGGTGGTGCAGGATCTGGTTGGCCTCGGGCCACAGCTGCCCGGCCGGGTCGTCGGCCAGGACGCCGAGTTCGCGGCGCAGCTCCAGGAGCGGACCGCGCAGCGACTGGTCGAGCACCGCGAGCAGCTGGCCGTTGCGGGCGGCGAGGGCGTCCAGCCGCTCCGCGTACGTCTGCCGCTCCCGGTCGAGCTGTGCCTGTAGCTCCTCCAGCGCCTTCGCGTGCTCGTCGCGAAGCTCCTCCAGCTCCTTGCCGTGCTGCGCCGTGAGGCTCTCCACCTCCTCGGCGTGCGTCGAGGCGAGGGCTTCCTCGGCGCGCCGGTCGGTGAAGGTCATGACGGCGCCGACGAGTTGCTCGCCGTCCCGTACGGGCGCGGTCGTCAGGTCGACCGGTACCGGGCTCCCGTCCTTGGCCCACAGCACCTGGCCGCGCACGCGGTGCTTGCGGCCGGAGCGCAGGGTGTCGGCGAGCGGGGACTCCTCGTACGGGAAGGGGGAACCATCCGGGCGCGAGTGGTGTACAAGAGAGTGAAGCTCCTGACCGCCCAGGTCACTGGCCCGGAAGCCGAGGATCTGTGCCGCGGACGGGTTGACGAGGACCACCTTGCCCTCGGTGTCCACGCCGACCACGCCCTCCGCGGCCGCGCGCAGAATCATCTCGGTCTGGCGCTGCTGGCGGGCGAGTTCGGCCTCGGTGTCGAGCGTCCCGGTCAGGTCCCTCACGATGAGCATCAGCAGCTCATCGCCCGTATAGCTGTACTGATCCGCGTACGGAGTCCGCCCGTCCTCCACGTTCGCGCTGGTCACCTCCACGGGGATCTGGGCCCCGTCGGTGCGCCGCGCGATCATCCGGGTCGGCTTGGTGCCGGTGGCCCGTTCCGCGTCCTCGGGCCTGCGCATGGACCCGGGGATCCGATTGGGATCGAAGGAGGGGAGAAGATCGAGCAGACCACGGCCCACGAGCGCGGTGCCCGGCGCCTCGAAGAACTCCAGCGCGATGTGGTTGGCGTTGACGATCGTGCCGTTGCAGTTGACCAACACCAGCGCGTCGGGAAGTGCGTCGAGTATCGCTGCGAGGCGAGCAGCGCCTCGGGATGGCCTGCTGCTCACGACGACGCTTCCTCCCTGACTTACCGCACCTTGCTGACACCCGCGGTCATTGTGCCGCCCGTCCGTGGAGTGTCTCAGGGGAGTCTACGGGCACCAAGGGCGGGCGCGGCGGTAGATGAGAGGGAGGTCGCAGCACGACCTGCACGTCTCGGCGCACGCCCGGACAAACCTCGCGGGCCCCTGTGCCGCACACTCCCGGCCCAATCCCCAGGTCAGCTCCCAGGCAGACGCAAAACGATCGAGAAACGATTCCATCGGGCGATTTCACATCCGTTCGTTCGCGTGAAGCGAGCATTGACGGGACGACCCGCCCAGTGCCCCCGCACCGTCGCCGTGGCCTCCCCGCCGTACTGCCCCGTGCACATCGCCCCGGGCGGCACCGGCGCGAACGGATCCCGCCCCCACACGGTCTGCTCCTCCAGCTGCCGGCAGGCGGCCCGGGCCCGGGGGTGCGTACCGCCGGTGGGATGGCACGCCAGTACGTACCGCACGGCGTCGAAGTACCGGCCCGTCTCGCTCACCCTGATGACGAGACGGTCGGAGCTCTCCCCGTCGTACGACACCGGCAGCGGCAGCGGCGTGGCCCCCGCGGGGCTCAGCGCGGCCACGGTGGCGGCGACGGCGGCGGCGGTGGTGACGGCGAGGCGATGCAGCAGGGGCATGTCAGTACTCCTGGTGTGATCGGACCGGGGCACGCTGCCCCTGCCCCTGCTAACGCGCCTCCGCCGCGGGCGTTGCGCCGCCATCCGGGCATTACGCCCCCAAAGAGCTTTGCGGTCCCGCCCGCCTGCCGAGTACCGTAGGCCGCGATTGGTGACATCCCGCTGGGCTGTGACATCATCTGCACACACCACATCGCGCTCGCGCGACACGGTGTGCTGGAGGCTTCGCCTAGTCTGGTCTATGGCGCCGCACTGCTAATGCGGTTTGGGCCCTAAAGCCCATCGAGGGTTCAAATCCCTCAGCCTCCGCTTCTCGAGAGCCCCGGTCGATCGCGACCGGGGCTCTCGCGCGTACGCCCTCCGAGTGACGAACCCCCTCCGCAGCGTCACCCCGCCGAAGTGCTCCCGAGCCGTCGCCGGCCGGGCCTCCTCCCCCGCTGCGGTGGCGGGTCTCGCCGACCTCAAAACAGGTATTTGCGCAGGTCAGAGTGGGTGAGGGAAACGGATTTCGCGTGACGGCGCAGGTCATGTAATGTTGTCCCCGCAACGCCGACCGGCAAGAAAAACCGCCGGGAAGCCAAGCGCTCGTAGCTTAACGGATAGAGCACTTGACTACGGATCAAGAGGTTGCAGGTTCGAATCCTGCCGAGCGCGCAGCAGCTCAGAGGCCCCTTCCACTCGTTGGAAGGGGCCTCTTGCATGTGCGTTGACATCCAAACTGACATCAGCCGCCGGGCGGGCGGGATCAGGCTGGAACGGGGACGCCGCTCGGGCCGTCATCGTCATCGCCGCCGCTGATGTCACGCAGGGCATCGCCGACGCGGTCGAAGGCCGAGCGCTGAGAGTCCAGCCGGACGAAGGTGTAGATGTCCATCGTCACGCGGATCGAACTGTGCCCGAGCACTTCCATGATCATCCGTGCGTCGGCTCCCTGCTCGTGGAGGAGGGATGCGCAGGTGTGCCGGAGGTCATGGAAGCGGACGCGCCGGACACCCGCCTTGTCGCACAGGAGAGTGAAGGACCGGTTGAGGTTGCGCGGTTCGATGGGTGTTCCGTTCTTCGTGGTGAAGACGAGATCGCTGCCGTTGTCCTTCCACCTGTCCCCGGCCGCAAGCCGATCCCCGTGCTGCTGGGCACGGCGAGCCCGGAGCGCCGTCACACACTCAGCGGGCAGTGCGACCCGGCGGGCCGACCGCTGAGTCTTCGGGGCGGCTATCAGCAGTTCCCCGCCAACGCGCTGGAGGGTCTGCCGGATGGTGATCGTCCCGTCCGTCAGGTCCACGTCCTTCCAGCGGAGGCCGAGGACTTCCCCGCGACGCAGGCCGATCCGTACGGCCAGCTCGTACGCCGCCCAGAGCCGGTTGCCACGTGCCGCCGCCAGGAACTGACGACCTTCCTTCACGGTCAGCGGCTCTATCTCTCGCTTGGTGCCCATGCTCAGCTCCACGTTCTTGGCCACATTGCGGGGCAGCTCGTCCTCGCGTACTGCGTGTTGCAGCGCGGCCCGCAGCAGCACCAGGAGGAACCGCACGGTCCGGTCGGATGGGTACGACTTGCAGCACTGGCCCAGCGCGCAGCAGCGTTGTTTCCGCTCAGGGCGCGCCTTGTCCTTCCTCTGAGCGCAGCACTGGCAGGTACGGGCCGTCGTGGCGAGGAAGGTCCGGATGTCTCGCGCGGTGAGCCGCGCCAGCTTCTTCTTCCCCAGGCCCGGAGCGAGGTAGTTCCGTACGAGGGAGTCATAGGCCGCGTACGTGGCCGGACGAACCTTGATGCGCGCGACGTTGGCCAGCCAGTACGTGAGGTATTCGCCCAGGCTCAGCTTGCTCGTGACGATCGGAATCCCGCTCTGCGAATCCGCCTTGAGCCGGGTCAGCTTGTCGTGCACGTCGTCCCAGCTCTTGCCGTAGACGAAGCGCCGTTTGTACGTGCCGTCGGGCGTGAGGACGTACGCGGCTCCGTGCCAACGGCCGTCCTTGCGCTGGACGATCGTGCCCTCTCCGTTGACGTTCCTCTTGCCCATCAGGCGGCCTCTCGTTCGGTCTGGCGTGCGATGTAGTCGTGCAGTGCGGTTTCGGTGATGCGTCGGCAGCGGCCGATGGTCAGGGAGGCCAGATCGCGGGAACGGATGAGGTTGTAGACCGTCCAGCGGCTCACCTGGAGCCGGGCGGCGACCTGGTCCACGTTGAGCAGCCCCGGAGTCACAGCCACGGGTCTCCTTCTGTCTTGCGGCGTTCGGCTTCATCGCGTGCTTGGGTGAGGTCGTGGCGTACCTGGGCGGCGAGGAGTTCTTCGCCGGGGCTGTATCCGGAGGCCAGGTATTGCCAGTGGGAGACCACGAGGGTGGTCTCGTCGTCCAGCTCGGGCCGGTCGTCGTCGGCGGCGCGGGCTTGCTCGGTACGCCAGGTACGGCGGACGTCGCGGAGCGCGCCGAGGGTGGTGGAGTAGCGGCGGGATTTGCTGGAGAAGTGGCCCCGGAAGCCGAGCATGTGGGCCCATTTCCAGAGCTTGAGGTCGGCGAATTCCGGCAGGTGGCCGAGGTGCCATGCGGTGCGGATCATCTGGCGGATGTGGCTGTGCACGCGCAGGTCCGCGATGGGCTCGGACTGTCCGGTGCCGTCGCACTGGCCGCACAGGTCCCGGAAGCCGTCCGGACCGCGCTGGTACCCGCGTCCGGTGCAGTGGGTACAGCGCAGGGAGCGATCTACCGTGCCGGAGTCCTCAGCGCTCTTGGTGGCGTACTTGGCGACGTAGGCCGCTACCTTCTGATCGGTCAGTTCGCTGTCCCCCAGGGCCGCGATTTCGCGGATGTCGATCTGATCGCCCCAGGTGATTTCGCGTTCGCCGATGGCGCCGGAGGCCACGGTGAGCACGGCGCGTTCACGCGCTTCCTTGACCGCGTGGGTGAGCGCGTCAGCGGTGGCCCACTGGGGTGGAGGCTGGTTGCTGCCTTCGGGGCCGTCGAGGCGGATCACGGTGTGGAAGTGGACCTGGCCGCGCTGCTGGTACTCGGCGACCTTGGCGAAGGAGACGCGCACGGCTGCTTTCAGCGCCTTCTGGGTGATGCCGAGGTGGGCGGCCAGTTCGCGGCGCAGGTAGGTGGTGAAGCGGGCCCACAGGGCTCCGGCGTGGGCGTTCCACAGCACGGCTCCGGCGTAGTCGTAAGTGGCCGGGAACAGCGGCGTGCCCAACGCGGGGTCGTCGGCGGGGTGGCGTTCGCCGCAGCGGCAGGTCAGGGTCTCGCCCGCGTCCGTGGTGAGCCGGTTGTGGACTGGCCCGAAGGACGGCGCGGTGAGGGTGACGAACAGGCGCGGGTGGGTGCGGACGGTTTCCGGGACGTTCTTGCCGCCGGAGAGTCCGGCTCGGATCAGGTGGTAGGTGTCGGCTGCGTAGAGGCGGGAGCAGGAGGGGCAGCGGGAGGAGCGGCGGTTGCCGCAGGCGGTCAGCAGGCGTCCGGTGGGTTCGTCGGCGGTGCTGTAGGAGCGGAGCACGGTGTCCGTCGCCGCGTCCCGGGTCTCGGTGGAGCCGATGAGCTGGACGGGTCGGGTGCAGCCGCGGATTTGGTTGATCTGGTCGTGGATGCGGTCGAAGTTGGGGTGGTGGGCGAGGTGGATGAGGTCCCGCAGGGCCAGGCTCGCCACGTGGCGCAGGTCCAGGGGGGCTTTCACGGGTGACGCGTCCTTTCGGGGGAGAGGGCCCCAAGCAGCACCAGGCCAGGGGATGAGTGCTGCTCGGGGCATGACGGACCGAGCCCGGTGGGGGCTGAGGGTCTGGGTGCCGGAACGGCCGGCGGGGGGATCAGGCGGAGAGCTGGGCGTGGGCGGCGGTGGCCAGGGGCAGCGCGACGCCGAGGCGGGCCCGGAGCTGGGTTGCGCTGATGGGTTCGCCGTGTTCGGCCTGGTAGGTGTCGGCGATGGTGCGGGCCGCTTTCAGCAGTGGCGCGGGCACGGTGACCGCCGGGGAGGTCTCCGGCTTGGGCGTGACCGGCGGTGCCACCGGTTCGGGGGCCGGGGCAGGCGCACTCTCGACCACCGGCGCTGGGTCTCCCTCTGGCTCTGGGGCCGCCTGAGTGGCGGTGCGAGCCACGGCGTGGAAGTGGCGCAGGAGCTGCGGACCAACTGCTCCCCAGCCCAGCAGGAGGAGCGGAGCGACCGCGTCCACGGCGGCGCGGCCATAGTGCTCGGCGACGATGGGTTCGGCGATGTTGAGGGCCAGGGTCAGCAGCCCGGACAGATGCATGAGCCGGGTAGCGGCTTTGATCTGCTCGGCGGGGACGCCGCGCAGGGACAGGTAGCGCAGGGCCACCAGGAGGCCGACCACGGACAGGTCCACCATCGGCGCGATCAGCGGCGCGATCGGGGCGGGGACGCCGAGGCGCAGGGCCAGGGCCCAGACGTTGCCGAAGGAGAAGACGAACGCCAGGGCCGCGATGATGCCCATGACCACGGTCACGGTGCGCTGAGTGATCCGGTCCTCAGACATGGGGGATTCACCTCCTTCCGGGTGTCGGGATGATCGAGCGAGGACGAGTCAGGCCGCTTCCCACTTTGGGATCGGGCTCTCGGTCCACAGGACGGAGGCCGACAGTTCTTCGAGGAGTTCGGCGGGGTCGCGGGTCAGGTGGGCGGTGTCGGCGGCGATGCGAGCCGCGTCCGCGTCGGCCACGTACGGCGTGCGAATCCGGGTGAACCCGGGACGCCCCTGGTGAGCCATGGAGGCAACGCCGACGTAGGCCGGGTCCTGGAGAGCGGTCGGGTTGCGGTCCGGCCAGTTGCGGATGTCCTCCCCCAGCGCGACCACGGCCGCCTCAGCGGTCTTCTGCGCGAAAGACATGCCGACCGGGCACACGTCCCGGATGAAGGTGGGGATGGCATCCCCGGTCGCCTTCTGCGTCGCGATGATCACCAGAATGCCGACGCTCCGGCCCTTCTTCACCAGGTCCTCAACCAGCCGCGCGTTCTCGGCTGCCAACGCGGCGAGCTTCTTGGTCTGCGGGTTCGACCCCTTGTAGTCACGGAAGTAGGTGTGCGCCTCATCCACGATGAGCACGGTTAACGGCCAAGAGGCGGAGGGCCCAACGTGCCACATGTTCTTGACGCCCAGCAGGGCACGGACGGACGCCGAGCGGCCCCGCCGCAGCTTCACCAACCGCTTGAACAACGCGTTCGCCTCCGTGAGGTCATCGCCGACGAACGCGAACGCCCGCTGCGCCAGGTCGGCGTAGTCGCCCTCATGGGATGAGGTCACCTTGCCGTCGGCCACCGCGTACTGAATCGCCGCCGAGGGCGCGGTGTCGCACAGGAAGCGGTTCACCAGGGACGTCTTACCGAAGCCGGGCAGCCCGGCCACGGTGACCCCGGGCACGTCCGACAGGCTCACGTCCACCGGCTGCGCGTACTCGTCCAAGCCCAGGCGCCACAGGGCCAGTTCCTCGGGCACCTCACCGGTGGGGGTGTGCTCGGTCGGCACGACCAGCGGATCAACCCGCACCCCACGGATCACGAGCTGCCCTGGCTGGTCCGGGAGGACGGAGACCCGAGCGCAGCGCCAGGCGTCGGCCAGGTACGGGGCTGCCCGCTGGAACTCCGCCAGGCTGACCTTCGGCAGGCACACCGCGCGCACCAGGACCCCGTAGCGGTCTGCGGTGACCTTGATCTTGGGGATGAGGATCTTGGGCTTGGGCACCTTCCCGTCCGGTGCCACGATCACGGCCGGAGGGGTCTTGTCGGTCACCGACAGCCCGGCCATCGGAGCCAGCCGACGCCAGCCACGGCGGACACGTATCGCCTGCCGGATGCTGGCCCGCGTCATCGCGTCGGCGCGTATGTAGCGCACCAGCCACCACAGGGCCCATACGAGGGCCGGGGCCAGGGCCGCCCCGGCCAGAGCCGGGGCAGACCCAATGACTTCCTGAATCGTCACAGTGCGTCCTTGTAGAGGAATCGGTAGAGGGAAATACGGAGTTCCAGCAGGTCACGGCCGGAGGTGAACGTCGGGTAGCCGTGCGCTTCGATCACCTCGGCCACGTCCAGCGCCAGGCCGTTGGTGAAGCGCGAATCGGTATCCCCGCTCTCTGGGGCGACTGGGTAGGACCGTTCGGGAGTGGGCGTCACTTGGCCACCGCCGCAAGCTCCAGCTTCGCCGCCCGGTAGGCCACGCCCTCGGACAGTTGGCCGTTGAAGATGCGCGCCCACGGGGTGGCGAACAGGTCCGTCACCCGCACCGGGGTGCCCGGCTGGAGACCGTCCGGCAGACCGCTCTCCGGCACGGTGAGCTTCATCTGCTCCGCCCGGCCCTCCTCCATGAGGAACACGGTCAGCGTGTGCAGGAACTCCCCGGTGTCGCGGTCGGTGGCGAGGGTCCCGGACTCCGGGTCCTTGATCTTCGGTACCGGGGCGGTGCCAGCGATGAACTGCGTCGAGGGCAGCAGCCCCACGCGGATACGGGTCATAGCCATGCCTTTTGCTCCCTTTCGTTGCCAGCCGCTTGTGCGGCCGGGCCACCAACTATGAGGTAGCTAGGCTAGCTAGGTCAAGTGAGCTAGGTATCTGAGTTCAAAGGTCTGGGTGTGTTAGGTGGGCTAACACGGCTACCCTGGGGCCATGACGCCGCCGACGCACGACGCCCGCCCGCCGTACCAGCAGGCAGCCGAGGCCATCCGGAGCGATATCAAGGCGGGCAAGATCAAGCCGGGGGAACAGCTCCCCTCGCACCGTGAGCTGCAAGAGCGGTTCGGCATCGCCAACATGACCGCCCGCAGCGCACTGCGCGTGCTCCGCGAAGAGGGCTTGATCTACACCGTGCAGGGGCGCGGCAGTTACGTCGCCGACGTGATCGGCCCCGAAGGCGAACTGATCGAGCCCAAGCGAATCGAGAGGCCCCGAGCGGCCTCCGAGGCGGAGACGGACCCGGCCAGCGAGGAAGCCGCCGGGACCCTCGCGCAAGCACTCCTAGAGGTCCGGGAGCAGCTCCGTACCTTGAACGCGGAGGTCCAGACCCTCAAGCAGGAAGTCGCCGAACTCAAGTCGCGGCAGAAGGCATAGGATTTGCCCGGCGGATCATGGCCGGACAGAGCTCAGTGTCGATCGCTGGACCCGCCTGTTGTGCCCTGGCAGGGGATTGCCCTGTGCCCCGCGTCGTGACCCAGCTCGCGTCTATTCGTCGTCCTCGTAGAAGTACTGGGACAGATGGCCAGCCTTTCGGAACTGGGCTTCCAGCCGCTTTGCGGTCTTCCTGACCACCTCTACGGGGTCGCCAAGCGAAGTCAAGTCGAACCATTCGCCACGGACCCGGTACTCGTCCAGCTCGCGATGTATAGCGTTCTCCAGTGCCCGAGTACCTTCCTGCTGCCAGACAACGGCGATTTTCCCCGGGCTCCCGGTTTGCAAGGCCAGTGCCCGCTGGCGCGGGGACAGCGCTACGCCGATCTTGACGGGCTCTACACCTTCGCAGGCCATGAGATACACAAAGGTGCGTCGTTCCTTCGGGACGCTGCTGCCTCGGGTGGGCCTGGGCCGGGGGACGCGGCCTTGTTTTTGGAGTTCGCGTGTCTGGGTGGCTGCTGTTCTCTTCTGCTGCGTGGTCAGCTGGCCGAGGATCTCGGGGGTCTGCTCGTACTCGGCCCTGACCCAGCCATTGACCAGCCCTGCGGCGTAGGCAGCTTGGGGGGTGAATGGCTGAGAAGCGGGATACCGGCGACTCTTCAACCAGGCGTCACTGGCTTTGAGGGACTTGTCGTAAACATATGCTTCTGGGTCAAAATTCTTCAATTTTGCCTGGTGTGCCGCCATATCTTCACTTAACTGTTGAATTCGCTTCTCGCGATCCTTTAGGTCTCGCCGCTTACGGGGCGTCTCTCGGGCCTGGAGGAGCACCAGGAGATCTTCCAGCCGTTCCAGATCACTCGCGGTCTCGTCGTAGCCATCAAGTTCGGCAGGACCTTCCACGGAGAGCAGGTATCCCTTCCGGTACCCGATCCAGTAGGAGCCGAGCAAGTCATCTTCGAGATCGATGTTGAGAACGGCGATGGTGGTTCGCGGATCTTTCACGCTGGCCTTCCTGAATCACCCGCCCCGGATCACGGCCCGGGGCTCCTTCGTGCGTGTGCGAGCACGGTAGTGGGAGGGTCTGACAGATGGCAGTGGGAACAACCCCTGGGCGGTATCGGATTGCTGGGCCGCTACTCCCCAGCGCAGCGATCCGCTTATGGTTTCGGGCAGAATCTGGCCGGTCCCCGCTGGAGGTCCGCCACCTCGGCGCTTACGTCTTCCAGCTCCCCGCGCAGGCGCTCAGCCATCGCCGCGATCTCCGCCAGCAGCGCCCGCTCCTGCTCGGTCAGCACCAGTTCCCCCTTATTTGCTGCGCGTTGGCTGCGCGCACCCCGCATTGCGATCCTTCCTGGCCTTCCTTGCCCGAGCTGTTCAGAGTTTCTTTACTGGATCAAGGCGGCCCGCTTGCGCGGGCCGCGCGCGCTGGCGGCCCGTGGCCGCCGCCCGCTCCTGTCTGCCGCCCCGCTCAGCGGCGCCCCCGGGCCACTCAGCGCGCCACCCCGACTCAGCGACCCACAAGACACAGCCAGCACCGGAAACAGCCGACCCCGTACGCCCCGCCGATCGCAGCGGACACGCAGAAGCAGCGGCACGACCAGGACCGCGCGCCCAACCGGCCAGCCATCGAAGGGCGGCTACGCAGAGCGGCTTACATGGCCAGCCGTCCGCCGACTGCGGCCCTCGCTGTTGTGCGCGTAGGAACGGCCAGCAGCGAGGGAGGGGAGCCCGGGCATGAGGCAGGTCGGTCGTCGTCCCCGGCTCCATGTGGCCGGCCGCCGTACTGCCACCGTCACGGATGCGGCCGCGTGAGCAGACGTGCCGCGCCGGATGTGGCGGGCGGGGAGCAGCTGCTGCCGCGCGGTGGTTGAGCCCGTCGTGGTCGCTCCGCGTCGGTGCCCGTATCGCCGTGGCTGAACAGCGTGTCGTCAACGCATCGCGCATCTCCACCGTCGAACCCACCTCGTCGTGCATGCCTCGCACTTGTCACGATCCCTTTCTTCACCTGGACTCATCCGGGGCAAGGCAATGCCAAAGCGAGCACGACAACCACCCCGGTACCATCGGCACCGGGGTCCTGATCAGGGACTTCCGACCGGACCACCCCTTGGCCTGCCAGGGTTTTGAGGGGTGGTCCGGTTTTCCGTCTGCGGTTGTTGTGCGCGGCCCGGCTCCCCTCCCGCGGAACGGGTTGGAGCGAGCAAGGGAGCCGGACCGCTGACAGCGGACGGTGCAGTGTCCGCCGCCCCCGGGCGTGATGGATGCCATCTGAGGAATGGCGAACGGGGCGATGTCCGCCCCACAGTCACCACACGCCGGGGTTGGGACGGGAGCTGCGGGTCCTTCCCATGGGCAGCAGCCCCCGCCCGGTCTTCAGGTCACCGGTCGCGCTCCTGCACGAGCCCGGCGTTGTCGAGCAGGAACTGCAACGTGTAGCCCAGGCTCCGCACGTGCCAGTCAGCGGACTGCAAGCCGGAGCCGAGGCCCTGAGCCAGCTCGTGCGGGATGGTCTTGAGCCTGCTCTGCCTCTCGTACCAGGCCACGGTGCCCCGGTTCAGACGGGCGATTTGCTTCTCTGCCAGCGGCATTAGTGTCTGGACGTGCTCCACCAGTGCGTTGTACAGATCACGCAGTTCCTCGTACGGAGGCAGTGCCGTCCGCTTCACCAGGGCGCGGACGATCGCCGCCTTGATTACGTCGACGTCCACGTCTGCTCGAAGAGTCTTGTCGGTGCCCATGAGACGCATCCTCTGGCCATTCGCCAGGACGCAGGAACCACCGCCAAATCCCACTTGGGGACGTCCCGCGTCGGGTAAAACGTCCCTAGTGCCGTCCCCGGATGCAGAGAGAGACTCGGATGCCGAACGAAAGGCTACGCGCCGCCATGGCGGCTGGCTGCTGGACGTATGCCAACCTCGCGGAGAAGGTCGAAGTGGACCCCAAGTCCGTTGAGCGATGGGTGAACCTCGGGCGTACGCCGCGCCGCGCCACAGCTATGAAGGCGGCTGAAACCCTGGGAGAAGACGTGCACGCACTATGGCCATCGCTCCGGCAGTCGCGCCCCGCCCGCTCGGTGAGCCCCGAACTTGTCGCGCTCTACGACCAGCGGGCGGACATCCCTGTCTCTGCGTTCGTGGACATGTTGGCCCAGGCCCGCGAGCGCATTGACGTCCTGGTGTACGCCGCCGTCTTTCTGCATGAGGCGTACCCCCGGCTCAACGACCTCTTGCAGGAGCGAGCAGCCGAAGGCTGCGCGGTCCGTATCGCCATCGGTGACCCCGACAGCGAGAACGTCCGACTGCGCGGCGAGGAGGAGAAGTTCGGTCACGGGATCGAATCCCGCTGCCGACTTGCGCTCATGCACTACCGCTCACTGATCGGGACACCGGGCATCGAGGTGCGGACCCATGGCACGACGCTCTACAACTCGATCTACCGCGCCGACGACCAAGTGATGGTGAACGCCCATGTCTGGGGTGTGAATGCCTTTGCTGCCCCCGTGTGGCATCTGCGGCGAAGTGGGGTAGGTGGCATGTTCGACACCTACGCCGCCAGCTTCGATGCGGTGTGGGCGACAGCGACACCCGTAGAGGAAGCCTGACTGTGTCACGCACCGAGTACTACGACGACCCGAACGCACCCGAGCCGAACAGTTTGGTGGTCGCCGCGTCCGCAGTCGTCACCGACGAGGAAGGCCGCATCCTGCTCCAGCGCCGCCGGGACAACGACCTGTGGGCACTCCCCGGCGGCGGCATGGAGATGACCGACTCCCTGCCGGGGACGGCGGTCCGCGAGGTCAAGGAGGAGACCGGGTTGGACGTCGAGATCACGGGTCTCGTCGGCACGTACACCGACCCTCGGCACGTCATCGCGTACACGGACGGCGAGGTGCGCCGACAGTTCAACGTCTGCTTCACGGCTCGGGTGGTTGGCGGCCAACTCGCTATCTCGGACGAGTCCACGGAACTCCGTTTCGTGTCGCAAGAAGAGCTGGACGAGCTGCCCATGCACCACACACAGCAACTCCGGCTGAACCACTTCCTTGAACACCGCGAGCGTCCGTATCTGGGTTGATGATCGCGCTGACCGCTTGTGCGCGGCTCCAACGAACCTAGGCTTGAGCATTGGACTCGGGGGATGCAGTGGACGCGTACACGCTCTCATTGCCGCAGCTGGAACGCTCTCTGGCCCCATCGTCGGGGGACTACTCCAAGCCCGTGAGTCGGTTCAGCAGCGGTAGTGGCAGAAGCAGATCTTCACCGACAGGAATTCTTGGCCCTCGTCCAGTCATCGAGCGCAGCGTTTGAGCAGCGAGAGCAGGTTCTTTGGCGCGAATGGTCGCTTCTTAACCGGAGAATTGGTCGCTGACCTGCCAGGATGGTGGTTGGCAGACATCACGGCCGGACGCCGTGTCGCCGCCGTTGACCATGTTCGTTCGTCCGTTCTGATACGTACCTAGTCCGGCTATGCCCTTCTTAGCGGCTCTGCATGCACCCCGTGGCCCCCAGCGCCACGGTGAGCCCTGCGAGGTCGCAGGTACCGCAGCATTGGATCTCTGCAACATGCGCGGACCCCGCACCTGCGCCACGATGGAACTACCAGACCGGTCTGAGCTGGGAGAGGTACGAGGTGGCTGAGGAGCGTATCCGTAAACAGATCGCCGACAGTGCGCTGGACCGAGTGACGATTCTGGTCAATATCTTGCTTGATCTAGCGCTTGTGGGAGCTTGGTTCACTCTCCTCTGGCTCTTCGACATAGCGTTTGGATCAATTAAACAATATGCCGAAGCCGAATGGGATGTCCGTCTCGGGAAAGCTTTTTTCGCGATCTCATTGCTAGTCGCCATCGCTATCATTCTGTACTGGGACCTCAGAACGATTCATCGACGTCTCTCGCTAAGGTTTCATGCAAATGGACAATAGCTCACTAAAACGTGACTCCCAAAGCTTTTTCCGAATGCTGATAGAAACTGCTCAGAGCCGGGACATATTGCTGACCGATATGAAGCTGCGTAGTGCAGTCTGCGTCTACCTCGCCCGGTGCTTCCTGCTACTCCTTGTCGCCTTTTCCTGTGCATTCTACTTGCTTATTTTCTTCATACTCCCCCTTCCAGTCGCGCTCTCAATTCTATTGCCTGTCACGGTTTATGTAATCGTCCATTTGACTGAATCGACAGGGAAGGGGAAGTTGATACGCGAGCAGAAGCGCGATGTCCGGCGGGCTGAGCGTGAGGCGTTGCGCGGGCGAGGATTCGTTTTTGGCTCACCAACCAAGTCGAGTACCCCGAAAAGTCCCCCCGAGGAGTTGGGTTGTAATCGACTTATCGATGTGGCGCGGAGGCTTCGCGCTGCCGCTACCCGCCTCATAGAAGGAAAGCCCCGTGAGTAATCCTCGAAATAGGGCGAGTTTTTGTTTTGGGTGCGCAAATGAGCACTGTGCTGTCCGGGGGGTTGCAGATAATTTTTACAATCCTTGGCCCCAACTGGTTGATGAGGCGAAGCTTCAATACATGCGAAGTCAGCCTCTGGTTCGAATGGTATATTCGCCACTGAAAAGATTCACCTTGGCTAAGGGGGTGGGGGTGGGGGAGCATGAAAGGTTTCGAGACTCTATAAATCTCCTTCATGAATTCGCCCATTATGGCAGACTCGAACATACGCCTGCCAAGGAGCAAGCCAGGCTATACCTGGCAGCCGTTTATGCGTCTATTGAGAACGCTCTGCTTCTTCCTCTCGATGATTCAGAAGTAGAGCAGGTTGTTAGATCGTTCTGGTCAGGGCATTCGCATCTGCAGCGCATACTAGAGGGGATCGGCTCAAGTGAAGAGTTGCTCGCCACCGCATTGACATTCGACATAGCGCGGCGGGCTGTTGCTTCAGGTGCACCGTTGCAATCCATGCGTGATGAGTCCATGGCCCTAGAGCTCGAAGCGCTGGAGATGGAAGAGCAAGGGTATCCGGGTGAATTCATTAAGTACTATCCTGGTATTTCCAGGTTGGTGCATATGATGTTTGGTGGCACTGAAGAGGCAGGGGCGCTTCGATCCCTCGCGTTTCCCTTTATGCAGCCGGTTAAATACGTTGGCGAGGTTGCTGATTACGTCGTTGAATCTATGGCGAGTCTCGCCGTATTGCTTGACGTCGTTGACCAGACTGAAAATACCGAAGAAGTAATCACTCGGCTGCGCACTATGATGAGAGACCTTCGACGAGACTGGGAGACCTCGCTGAGTGTGTCCGTCGGCTCGGTACAGGATTTGCCGCTCCACTATCCGTTTGTTGAATTCGTGCGGAATCTCTGGACGTTGAGTAGACCTTCGGTTTTCTTTGACGAAGAAAGTATTCCAGCAGGGCGGGCTGCCGCAGAGTTCATTACTCAAAGCTTTCTAACTGGAGATATTCTAGGGAAAGAGGAGGCGCATCTCCTCGTTGCTAGTCCGCGAAATGTTGGGGCGCTTTGGGATGGAGTCGAAGTGAACATGTTGTATGCCAATTCAGGGAAAGTCCGTCGCACCGAACATGCGAGCATTCTGTTCTATGAAGCTTTGAGGCAGCAACTGCAGACTGGAATTGGTATTGTGTGTCCTTTGAATGACTCATATGTCAGACCGTGTTGCTGCAATGATTCCGTTCGGAAATGCTTGCAGCGGCTATACTGGCTTGTCAAGCAAGGTTTCTTCGGCGATGCCGATTGGTCACCTCCTCCCTGTTTTCGTTCTGCATCCATTGTGTGATCGGGTATATGCATGGCGCCAAAAGATCAGCCTTCATGAGCGGCCCGGAAGCTGTGCGTGACTCGGGCAACATCAGGCTCGTCGATGGTGACTGCCTAGAGCTTTGGAGCGTCGGCCACACCGGGAACGACGGCGTCCCTGCCCTCTGTCAAGGCGCTTGCTGTTGGCGTGACGGCAACTGTGACGGCAACAAGGGCACACGTTCCCCGTCAACCGCTCACGCCGAACACCACGTCAGACCGCCGTCGAGGTCTGCACCAGCCGCCTGCCCGAACCTACGGATCAAGAGGTTGCAGGTTCGAATCCTGCCGAGCGCGCATACGCCAGAGGCCCCTTCCGAACATCGGAAGGGGCCTCTGGCGTATGCGATGACGGCAACAGCGACCGTATCGGGATGTGTGCGGTCAGAGGGTCAGGAAGTGCGAGTGCTCGGCCAGCAGGAGTTGCCGCAGCAACGACCGGATGCGGGGCAGGATGCGGTGATGTGGCGATGCAGGTGCAGACATGGCTCCCCAGCAGCGGTAAGGTACGCGTGAGTGCGTACCTCTGAAAGGTACGCAAGTAGGCGTACCTTGTCGAGGGGTGGAGTGATGGCGGCGGGCGAGTTGGCGCACCCTCGTGTTGAGGAGTTGGACGTAGGGGCCGTTCTTCTGGCGCTGGCTGACGCGAACCGGCGTCGGGTCGTGGCTGAACTGGCCGCACGGCCGGATGAAGAGCGGCTGTGTGCCTCCTTCGATCTGCCGGTGGGCAAGTCCAGTCGCACTCGTCACTGGCGCGTACTGCGCGAGGCAGGCTTGGTGTATCAGCGCGATGCCGGGAACGGGCTGTATATGCGCCTGCGCAAGGAGGACTTGGACCGTCGGTTCCCGGGCCTGGTCCAGGCCGTCATCGCGGCGGACCAGCGGTCGCTGCCGATGAGCTAACGCCGTATGTCCGGTCGCCCGCTCAGGCCTGGTGCTGGTGGTGGGGCCTGGGTAGGGTCCGGGCGCATGGGGGTGAACTTCAACGATCACTACCATCCGCTGCTGCTGAAGCAGGTGCCGGACGGGGCGCGGACGGCGCTGGAGGTCGGGTGCGGGGCAGGGCGGTTCGCGCGGCTGCTCGCTCGGCGGGGGCTGGAGGTCGAGGGAGTGGACGCCGACGCGGGCGTCATCGCGGCGGCGCGAGCGGCCGGGGGCGGCCCTCGGTACCGGCAGGTCGATGTGCGCGAGGCGCGACTGGCGGATGGCCACTACGACTTCATCTCGTGCGTCGCCAGCCTCCACCCCATGCCGTTCGAGACGGTGCTGATGTTGCGGCGGGCCCTTGCCCCGGGTGGGGTTCTGGTGGTGCTGGGGCTCTATCCGTCAAGACGGTGACCGACTTCGTGTGGGCCCTCCCGGCGCTGTCCCTCCTCAGGGTCGACGGGCTGCTGAGCAGGGGCCGCTCTGCTCCCTCCGTTCAGGTCCCGATCGTCTGGCCGCCGCCGCTGACGTACGCGCGGACGCGCGCCGAATCCGCGCGCCTGCTGCCCGGGTCGACGCTGCGGCGTCTGCTGTTCTGGCGGTATCTGCTGGTGTACCGGGCCTAGCCGCGTCCGGGGGCGTGAAGGCGACGTCGGCGGAGTGGGCGATGATCTCGATCTCGTCGCCCAGCGCCCATTCGGCGACTCGCGACACCATCGCCGCCGGTACGGCGTCGCTGATGCCCGCCGCCGCGGGGATGTCGTACGTCGCGTGGGCGTCGTGGGGCATGACCACCCGGTAGCCCAGTTCCAGGGCCGTGCGGGCTGTCGCGCTGACGCACATCTCGGACATCACCCCGCACACGGCCAGGGCCCGTACGCCATGGCCGGTGAGCAGGTCGCCCAGTGACGTCTCGTGGAAGCCGTCGTCATCGGTCTTGCGGATCACGACCTCGCGATGACTTTCGCGGACCGGCAGGTGCAGCTCCCAGCCGGGTGTCTTCGGCTCGTCGGATGCGCCCGTGGGGCCGTCGTTCTGGAGGTGGACGAGGAGCGAGCCGCCGGCGCGTGCCCTGGCGATCAGGTCGGTGGTCCGGTCGAGGAGCCGGGGTGCGTCCGGGACGGCGTCGGGGCCCGTGACGAAGGCCGACTGGACGTCGACGACGGGGAGGGCTTGTAAGGGCGGCACGGGATCCGTCATGGGGTGATTGTTTCGGACGGCCTTGAGACCAGGCCAGGGCCGGTGCGTTAGCGATGCGTTAGTGGTGTGCCACTGGCGTGTTAACAGGGCACTAGCGCGGATTGTCAGGGTTGTTGGTGCGAGATTCGCACCCATCGATCCAGGGGGATCCATGTCGCACATCACGCTCACCAGCCGGGGCAAGGTCGTCGTCGCCACGATGGCGGCGGTGGCGGCCATGGGGATCACGGCCTGTCAGGGCACCGAGCCCAAGCCTGCGGGGAAGGACGCCGCGGCCTCCGTCTCGCAGGAAGAAGGGAAGGAGGCGAAGGGCGGCGACGCGGCGACGGGTTCGTCGGCGGCCGGTGAGGAGATCGGGTCGAAGGCCGGCAGCGCCGGCGACGGGCGGTGTGAGTCCTCGTCGATGGGCCTGCGCGTGGGGAGGGCCGACGTCGGGGCGGGCAACATCCGCTACTCGCTGGTGTTCACCAACAAGGGGAAGAGCGCCTGCACGCTCAACGGCTTCCCCGGGGTGTCGCTGATGGCCAGGGACGGCCAGACGATCGGCAAGCCCGCCGAGCGGGAGGGCGCCACGGGGAAGCCCGTCACGGTGGCCGCCGGGGGCAGCGCACACGCCGTGCTGCACACGATCAACGACGGCCTCTCGGACAAGCCGTGCTGGAAGAGCGCCTCTCTGGTGCAGGCTTACCCGCCCGGGTCGAAGGAGGCCATGACCGCGCGGGTCTCCTCGGGGCTGCGGGTGTGCGGGGACGAGTTCACCGTCACGGCCGTCACGTCCGGGGCCGGTGCGTAGGCAGGAGTGTGGGGGCCTGGAGGTGCTTACCGCGGAACCGATTTCCCTCAGCGGAGCGAATGACGTAGTGTTGCATTCACCGACGCGGGGTGGAGCAGCTCGGTAGCTCGCTGGGCTCATAACCCAGAGGTCGCAGGTTCAAATCCTGTCCCCGCTACTTGAGATCGAGGGCCCGGTACCAGAAATGGTGCCGGGCCCTCGTGCGTGCGGAGCCGTACAAGGGTCTGCGTCGTACCGTGATCCATATGACTGATCCCGCCGCCGTTCCGGTCCGTCGTTTCTGGCAAGGGCTCGGACTGCCCGGCGTCATCGACGTGCACACGCACTTCATGCCGAAGAACGTCCTGGACAAGGTCTGGGCGTACTTCGACGCCGTCGAGCCGCTGGTCGGCATCGAGTGGCCCATCACCTACCGGGCGGACGAGGACGAACGGCTCGCGCTCATACGGCAGTTCGGGGTGCGGGCCTTCACCTCGATGGTCTACCCGCACAAGCCCGGCATGGCGGTGTG
The DNA here is from genome assembly GCF_044332925.1 of Streptomyces sp. NPDC021212. Taxonomy (NCBI): domain Bacteria; kingdom Bacillati; phylum Actinomycetota; class Actinomycetes; order Kitasatosporales; family Streptomycetaceae; genus Streptomyces; species Streptomyces sp. NPDC021212. The sequence continues at coordinate 190,605 of NZ_JBIRPZ010000004.1, read as the reverse complement.
GCTGAACGAGTGGGCGGCCGGATTCGCCGCCCGTACGCCCGACTGTCTGCACACGGCGACGTTCTTCCCGGAGCCGGGCGTCGGGAGTTACGTGCGCGCGGCGCTCGACGGCGGGGCGCGGGTGTTCAAGGCCCATGTGCAGGTGGGGGCGTACGACCCGGGGGACGCGCTGCTCGACCCGGTGTGGGGGATGCTCGCCGAGGCCGGTACGCCCATCGTCGTCCACTGCGGTTCGGGCCCGGCGCCCGGCAAGCACACCGGCCCCGAACCGGTGGCCCGGCTGCTGGCGCGACACCCCCGGCTGCGGCTGGTCGTCGCGCACATGGGGCTGCCGGAGTACGCGGACTTCCTGGGGCTCGCGGAGCGGTACGAGGGGGTGCACCTGGATACGACGATGGCCTTCACCGACTTCGCCGAGAGCCACTGGCCGTTCCCGCCGGAGGAGCGGGGGCGGCTCGGTGCGCTGGGCGACCGGGTGCTGTTCGGGAGTGACTTCCCCAACATCCCGTACGGGTACGGGCACGCCCTGGAGGCGCTGACCCGGCTGGATCAGGACGACGACTGGCTGCGGGGGGTGTGTTACGGGAACGCGGCGCGGTTGTTCGGCCTGTGACCCGTGGCCCGAAATACCCCCCCGCAGCGGTGCGTCAGCTGTCGCCGAGGGGGAGGGCCTCGGCCAGGGTGCGCCACTCCTCGCGGGGGAGGGAGGTGAACGGGTTCTCGGTCACCACCTGGACCGCCAGATGGTCCGCGCCCGCCTCCAGGAACGTGTCGACGCGACGCCGGATCGCTTCCACGTCGCCCAGGGCGAAGACGGACGCCAGCAGGCGCTCGCTGCCGCCGTCCGCGAAGTCCTGCTCCTCGAAGCCCAGCCGCAACAGGTTGTTGGTGTAGTTGGGCAGCTTCAGGTACATGGACAGATAGTCGCGGGCGATGGTGCGGGCGCGGTCGAGGTCGGGTTCGAGGACGACCTTGAGTTCCGGGGCGAGCAGGGCGCCGTCACCCAGGATCTCCCGCGCCTCGGCCGTGAACTCCGGGGTGACCAGGTACGGATGGGCGCCCGCGGCGCGGTCGCGGGACAGCTCCAGCATCTTCGGCCCGAGGGCGGCCAGGATGCGCCGGGAGGCGGGGACCGGGATCGGGGCGGAGTCCAGGGCCGTCAGGTACTCGCGCATCGCCGAGTACGGGCGCTTGTACCGCTCACCGGCGAGTGCGCTGTGGCTGACGCCGAGGCCCAGGACGAAGCGCCCGCCGTGGGCCGCGTCGATGGCGGCGTACCGATCGGCCACGTGGGCGGCCTCGTGGTCCCAGATGCTGAGGATGCCGGTCGCGACGGTGATCCGGTCGGTGGCGTCGAGGAGGGGCACGACCTGGTCCGCGCTGGGGCTGCCGCCGAACCAGATGGTGCCGTAGCCGAGCGCCTCCAGCTCGGCCGCCGCCTCGCCGACCTGCTGCGCCGAAAGGGAGTCCGTGACCCGCAGGGCCGCGGTCCAGATGCCGATCTTGCCGAGGGCGGGTTGAGTAGCCATGTCCTCGCGAACCCGGAGGGTGATTCCGCCTATTCCCGGGGGCCGGGGAATGAAGCCATTCGGGGGTCATCCGGGGGCATCCGGAGGCCAGTTCGGGGCTCTTTCCGGCCTCATAGGATTCTCAGGTCATTCACAGCCGGCCGAAAGGAAGCTCTCAGACCGTCGCCGGAAGCTGACGTTCATGATGGCGACCTCGCCCCATGGGCGTACCGAGCTGCTGCGACCCGACGGGAGCCCCGTCCGGGTGCTGGTTGTGGACGACGAGGCGGCCCTCGCCGACCTGCTGTCGATGGCGCTGCGCTACGAAGGCTGGGAGGTGCGGACGGCGGGCGACGGCGCCGAGGCGATCCGTACGACCCGTGAGCTGCGCCCCGACGCGGTCGTCCTCGACGTCATGCTGCCCGACATGGACGGGCTCACCGTCCTGGGCCGGTTGCGCCGCGAGCTGCCCGAGGTGCCGGTGCTGTTCCTGACCGCGCGGGACGCGGTCGAGGACCGGATCGCCGGGCTGACGGCGGGCGGCGACGACTACGTCACCAAGCCGTTCAGCCTGGAGGAGGTCGTCGCCCGGCTGCGCGGGTTGCTGCGCAGGTCGGGGGCGGCGGCCGCGCGCAGCGAATCGGTGCTGGCGGTCGGCGATCTGGTGCTGGACGAGGACAGCCACGAGGTGTCCCGGGCGGGCCAGGAGATCCACCTCACCGCGACCGAGTTCGAGCTGCTGCGCTATCTGATGCGCAACCCGCGCCGGGTGCTCAGCAAGGCGCAGATCCTGGACCGGGTGTGGAGCTACGACTTCGGCGGCCAGGCCAACGTCGTCGAGCTGTACATCTCGTATCTGCGGCGCAAGATAGACGCCGGCCGCAGCCCGATGATCCACACCCGGCGCGGCGCCGGGTATCTGATCAAGCCCGGGGAGTAGACACCGTGGTGCACCCGACCCCGCCGTCCCGGCCCGAGCCCCCTTCCCGGCCCCCGCGCGCCAGGAAGAAGACCAGGGCCGCCGTCCGGCGGCCCTGGTCGCTGCGCACCCGCCTGGTCGTCTCGGCGGTGTCGCTGATCGCCGTGGTCTGCGCCGTGATCGGCACGGTCACGACGATCGCCCTGAACTCGTACCTGGAGGGCCAGGTCGACAAGGACCTGCGCTCGTCCCTCGGGCGTGTCCTGGGCAAGCCGGGGACCCCCATGGAGGAGCGGAACGACGTGTTCTTCGTCGCGTTGCCGGGCCAGGCCATCGGCACGGTCGGCGCGCGCGTCGACCCGCGCGGCGACATCGTCCAGTCCGGCAAGAGCAACGACCAGCCCATGACGGGCGACGAGAAACCCTCGGACCGGGTGGACGCCCTGACCAGCGGGCAGCTCAAGGCCCTCCGCTCCGTTCCGCTGGACGATGACGTTCACACCCTCGACCTGCCCGGGCTCGGCAGCTATCGCGTCGTGACCAGGTGGGACAACGTCCGTGGCGGGGTCATCCTCGCCTTCCCGCTCAACCAGACCCAGGACACCGTCAACACCCTCATCCTGGTCGAGGTCTGCGTCGCCGCCTCCGGGCTCGTCGCGGCCGGGCTCGCCGGGGTCACCATGGTCGGCATCTCGCTGCGCCCGCTGCGCCGGGTGGCCGCGACCGCGACCCGGGTCTCCGAGCTGCCGCTGCACAGCGGCGAGGTGGCGCTGCGGGAGCGGGTCCCGGCCTCCGAGGCCGATCCGCGGACCGAGGTCGGCCAGGTCGGGGCGGCGCTCAACCGCATGCTCGGGCACATCGAGTCGGCGTTGGCGGCCCGCCAGGAGAGCGAGACGCGGGTGCGGCAGTTCGTCGCCGACGCCAGCCATGAGCTGCGGACCCCGCTCGCCTCGATCCGCGGCTACGCCGAGCTGACCAGGCGCGGCCGCGAGGAGATCGGGCCCGACACCCGGCATGCGCTGGGCCGGGTGGAGTCCGAGGCCGGGCGGATGACCGGGCTGGTGGAGGATCTGCTGCTGCTGGCCCGGCTGGACGCCGGGCGGCCCTTGGAGTGCGCCGAGGTGGATCTGTCCCCGCTGGTGGTGGACGCGGTCAGCGACGCGCGGGCGCTCGGATCCGACCACCGGTGGCGGCTGGAGCTGCCCGACGAACCCGCGCTCGTCCACGGCGACTCGGCGCGGCTGCACCAGGTCCTGGTCAACCTGCTGGGCAACGCCCGTAACCACACCCCGGCCGGTACGACCGTCACCGCGCGCGTGCTGGGGGGCGGCCCGCACAGCTCGCCGCGCCCGTCGCCGTACCTGGCGCCGTACGGGATGGTGCACGGACCGTCGTACGAGTCTCAGAACAACCCGGGGAACGCAGGCGGCTTCGGGCCCGGCTCGCCGTACGCCTTCGGCCACGGCACGGAGCACGGCACGGGTTCCGGCGACGGCGTGCCGTCCGGCGGCGGGTCCTGCTCGCGCTACGCGGCGCCGTACGGATCCCCGTACGCCATGGCGCAGACGGCCGCGCACCCCGGCACCTTCGGGCCGCCGCAGCCGCCCTCGTACCTTTCCCTCCAGATCGAGGACGACGGCCCCGGCATCCCGCCCGATCTGCTGCCGCACGTCTTCGAGCGCTTCGCGCGGGGTGACGCCTCGCGCTCGCGCACCGCGGGCAGCACCGGTCTCGGGCTGGCCATCGTGCACGCGGTGGTCGCAGCGCACGACGGTCAGGTGACGGTGGACAGCGTGCCGGGGCGTACCGTCTTCGGCGTCCATCTGCCTGTTCACCAGGGCGTAACGCACTCACAGCCAGGCCACAGGCTGACCACACAGCCGTGACAGCGCCGCTCGCGAATGTCGTTCCATGCGAACCGACACCCCTCTTGAGGCGCCGCCCGAGACACCCCTGCAGACCTTGCCCGCGCGCCGGCACATCGTGGTCGACCGCAGCCGCCCAGTGCTCGACGTCGTGATCCCCGTCTACAACGAGGAGGCGGACCTCGAGCGGTGTGTGCGGCGGCTGCACGACCATCTGACGCGCACCTTCCCCTACCGATTCCGGATCACCGTCGCGGACAACGCCAGTACGGACCGCACGCCCCATGTGGCGGCCTACCTGGACGACACCGTGGAGGAGGTGACGGCGGTCCGGCTGGAGCAGAAGGGCCGCGGGCGGGCGCTGCGCACCGTCTGGTCGCTGTCCGAGGCGCCGGTGCTCGCCTACATGGACGTCGATCTGTCCACCGACCTCAACGCGCTGCTGCCGCTGGTCGCCCCGCTGATCTCCGGCCACTCGGACCTGGCGATCGGGTCGCGGCTGGCGCGCAGCTCGCGCGTCGTACGCGGCACCAAGCGGGAGTTCATCTCGCGCGCGTACAACCTGATCCTGCGCGGCAGCCTGGCGGCCCGTTTCTCCGACGCCCAGTGCGGCTTCAAGGCGATCCGCAAGGACGTCGCGGAGCGGCTGCTGCCGATGGTCGAGGACACCGGGTGGTTCTTCGACACCGAGATGCTGGTGCTCGCGGAGCGGGCGGGGCTGCGCATCCACGAGGTGCCGGTGGACTGGGTCGACGACCCGAACAGCACCGTGCACATCGTGAGGACGGCCACGGACGACCTCAAGGGCGTCTGGCGGGTGGGGCGCGCGCTGGCCACCGGCGGGCTGCCGCTGGACCGGCTGCGCCGCCCGTTCGGTGACGATCCGCGCGACCGGGAACTGAGCGGCGTGCCGGGCGGACTGGCCCGCCAGCTCGTCGGGTTCTGTGTGGTGGGCGGGCTGTCCACGTTCGTCTATCTGGCGCTCTACACCCTCTTCCGGCTCGGTACGGGACCACAGGTGGCCAACGCGTCGGCGCTGCTGCTGTCCGCGCTCGGCAACACCGCGGCCAACCGGAGGCTCACCTTCGGCGTCCGCGGGCGGGACCGGGCGATCCGCCACCAGGCGCAGGGGCTGGTCGTCTTCGGCATCGGCCTCGTGCTGACCAGCGGCTCGCTGGCCGCCCTCGACACCGCCCCCGGATCCCCCTCGCACGGCACCGAACTGGCCGTGCTCATCGCGGCCAACCTCGCCGCGACCGTTCTGCGCTTCCTGCTCTTCCGGGCCTGGGTCTTCCCGTCGGACAGCGGGGCCACCACCGACCACGACCCGAGGACCGACCGATGACGACGTACGACTACGGCACCCGGGAAGCCGGTCCGCCGCCCCTGCCCGCCTCCTCTCCTCAGGTTCCTGATGGCTCGCGCCCGGCGCGGGCGTGGCGGGGCCGCCCGGAGGACCCCCGCTGGGCGCGGCCCGCGCTGTGGGCCCTGCTCGCCGTGACCACCGTGCTCTACCTGTGGAGCCTGGGCGCCTCTGCTTACGCGAACCAGTTCTACTCGGCCGCCGTGCAGGCGGGCAGCGAGAGCTGGAAGGCGTTCTTCTTCGGCTCCTCGGACGCCGCGAACTCCATCACCGTCGACAAGCCCCCGGCCGCGCTGTGGCCGATGGCCCTCTCGGTGCGCGTCTTCGGTCTCTCCTCCTGGGCGATCCTCGTCCCCGAGGCGCTGATGGGCGTCGCGACGGTCGGTGTGCTCTACGCGGCGGTACGCCGCCGGTTCAGCGCGGCCGCCGGGCTTATCGCGGGCGGCGCGCTCGCGGTGACCCCGGTCGCGGCGCTGATGTTCCGCTTCAACAACCCCGACGCGCTGCTGTGTCTGCTCATGGTCGTGGCCGTCCACTGCGTGCTGCGCGCGCTGGAGGACGCCCGGACGAAGTGGCTGGTGCTGGCGGGAGTCTGCTTCGGCCTCGGCTTCCTCACCAAGACGCTCCAGGCGTGGCTGATCCTGCCGCCGCTCGCGGTGGTGTACGCGGTGTGCGCCCCGGCGAAGCTCGGCCGGCGGATCGGGCAACTGCTGCTCGCGGGGCTCGCGATGGTGATCTCCGGCGGCTGGTGGGTCGCGATCGTCGAGCTGTGGCCCGCGTCGTCCCGGCCGTACATCGGCGGCTCGCAGAACAACAGCTTCCTGGAGCTGACCTTCGGCTACAACGGCCTGGGCCGGATCAACGGCAACGAGACCGGCAGTGTCGGCGGCGGCGGTGCGCGTGGCGGTGGCGGCGGGATGTGGGGCGAGACCGGTATCGACCGGCTCTTCGGCTCCGACATGGGGGGCCAGATCGCCTGGCTGCTGCCCGCGGCCTTCATCCTGCTGGTGGCGGGGGTCTGGTTGACCTGGCGGGCCAAGCGGACGGATACGCAGCGCGCGGCGTTCCTGGTCTGGGGCGGGTCGTTGCTGATGACGTTCGCGACGTTCAGCTTCATGTCCGGGATCTTCCACCAGTACTACAACATCGCCCTCGCGCCGTACATCGCCGCGATCGTGGGCATGGGCGCGACGATGCTGTGGGAGCGGCGGCAGGCCGAGGGCCGCGTCGGCGCCGCGGTCTCGGTGGTGCTCGCGGTCGCGGTCGCGGTCACGGCCTCCTGGTCGTACGTGCTGCTGGGCCGGTCCGCCGACTGGCACCCGTGGCTGCGCTGGGCGGTGCTGTTCGCCGGGTCGGCGGCCGCGGTCGGGCTGCTGTTCGCGGCGTGGCTGGGGCGGACGCTCGCGCTGGGCGTGGCCGCGCTCGGTCTCGCGGCGGCGCTGGCCGGGCCGGTGGCGTACACGCTCAACACGGTGGAGACGCCGAAGAGCGGCTCGATCATCACGGCCGGTCCCACGGTGTCGGGCGGCATGGGCGGTCCCGGCGGCGGCGGTCGTCCCGGCGGCGGCCGCATGGGCGGCCCGCCGGGGATGCCGGGCGGCCAGCAGGGCCAGGGGCAGCAGGGCATGCCGGGCGGCGGCCCCGGTGGTAACTTCCCCGGCGGCAACCAGCCGCAGCAGAACGGCAATGCCAACGGCAACGCCCAGGGCCGGAACGGTCAGCCCGGCATGATGCCCGGCGGCATGGGCGAAGGCGGCCGGCGCGGTATGGGCGGGCTGCTCAACGGCCGGCAGGTCAACGCCAAGGTGAAGGCGAAGCTGGAGAAGAACGCCGACGACTACACCTGGGTCGCGGCGGCCATCGGTTCGCAGAACGCCGCGAGCTACCAGCTCGCCACCCAGGACCCGGTGATGGCCATCGGCGGCTTCAACGGCAGCGACCCGTCGCCGACCCTCGCCCAGTTCAAGGAGTATGTGAAGCAGGGGAAGATCCACTACTTCCTCTCCTCGGGCAACGGCATGGGCGGCGGTCCGGGCGGTGGCGGCAACGGCACCTCCTCCAAGATCACCACCTGGGTCGAGGCGCACTACAAGAAGGTCACCGTGGGCAGCACCACGCTCTACGACCTGACGCAGAAGAAGTCCTCCAGCTGACGCCTTCAGTCCCGTCCGAACGGGCCGGTGGCCGGGTTCCCCCCGTAGCCACCGGCCCGTACTCGTGTGGGCGTACGGGCGCGGAAATTCGCTGTACGGCGTACAGCGGCATTTGTACGGTGTACGGCGAACGCGTAGCCATACACCGTACAAACGTCTCCCTGGAGTCCCCATGACGGCCCCGACCGCCGATACCGGACCCGCCGCCCCGCCCGGCACCGCCTCCGGTGGCCATCCGCAACGCTGGCTGATCCTCGCCGTGATCTGCCTCGCCCAGCTCACCGTGTTGCTGGACAACACGATCCTCAACGTGGCGGTCCCCTCCCTCGCCCGGGAGATGGACGCGACCACCGCCGACATCCAGTGGATGATCAACGCCTATTCGCTGGTCCAGTCCGGGCTGCTGCTCAGCGCGGGCAGCGCCGCCGACCGCTATGGGCGCAAGAAGATGCTGGTCGCGGGCCTCGCCCTGTTCGGGGTGGGCTCGCTGATCGCGTCCCTGGCGCAGGGGGCGGGCCAGCTCATCGCCGCCCGCGCCGGGATGGGGATCGGCGGCGCGCTGCTCATGACCACGACGCTCGCCGTCGTGGTGCAGATCTTCGACGACACCGAGCGGACCAAGGCGATCGGCGTGTGGGGCGCGGTCAGCTCGCTCGGCTTCGCCGCGGGGCCGCTCATCGGCGGCGGCCTGCTGGAGCACTTCTGGTGGGGGTCGATCTTCCTGATCAACATCCCGGTCGCCCTGCTCGGTCTCGCCGCCGTGGTCTGGCTCGTCCCCGAGTCCAAGAACCCGACCGGCGACCGGCCCGATCTGCTCGGCGCGCTGCTCTCCACGGTCGGCATGACCGGGATCGTCTACGCGATCATCGCCGGACCCGAGCACGGCTGGACCTCGGACCGGGTGCTGCTGTCCGCCTTCGTCGGCGTCGCCGTGCTGGCCGGTTTCGCGCTGTGGGAGCGTCATATCCCCTATCCGATGCTGGACATGCACTTCTTCCGCAACCGCTCCTTCGTGGGTGCCGTCGCGGGCGGCATCCTCGTCGCCTTCGGCATGGGCGGCTCGCTCTTCCTGCTCACCCAGCATCTGCAGTTCGTGCTCGGCTACGACGCCCTGGACGCGGGACTGCGCACCGCGCCGCTCGCCCTGGTGATCGTGGCGCTCAATCTCACCGGTGTCGGGGCCCGGCTGCTGCCGAAGCTCGGCACACCGCTGACGATCGTCACCGGCATGGGGCTGCTCGCGCTCGGTCTCGCGCTGATCGCGGTCCTCGGCAAGGACGGCTACGGCGGGATGCTGCTGGGGCTGGTGGTGATGGGGTCCGGTATCGCGTTCGCCATGCCCGCGATGGCGAACGCCATCATGTCGGCGATCCCGCCGGAGAAGGCCGGGGTGGGCGCGGGCGTCAACGGCACCCTCACCGAATGCGGCAACGGGCTCGGCGTCGCGGTCCTGGGCGCGGTGCTGAACTCCCGCTTCGGCTCAGCTCTGCCCGCGGCCGCCGCCGGGGCCGGCTCGCTCCCGGCCGCCCTTGGCGCGGCCCGCACTCCCGGGGACCGGGCGGCCGTCCTGGACGCCTTCGCTTCCGGGGTGGAGACCAGCCAGCTGGTCGGCGCGGCGGCCGTGCTCGCCGGTGGGGTGCTGGCCGCGCTGCTGCTCCGCCGGGCCGAGCGATCTTCACGGATGGCTCCGGCGGCATAGCATCGGACATGTATGACCCGTCGCGCATCGTGTCCGCCTGATACGCGGCAGCAGCGCAGCGCAGAAGGAGAGCCGCCATGGCAACCGGCAGCCGTGTCACCCGCCCACGGTCCAGCGTCTGGCTCTCCGAGCGCAAGGCCCCCAAACGCAAGGGCGATCAGCAGCCGGTCGGTCTCGACCACGTGAAGATCATCGCGGCGACCGTCCGGCTGCTGGACGCCGAGGGGCTCGCGGGCTTCTCCATGCGCCGGCTGGCGGCGGATCTGGGGGTCACCGCCATGTCGGTCTACTGGTACGTGGAGACCAAGGACCATCTGCTCGAACTCGCCCTCGACGCCGCCATGGGAGAGATCGTGCTCCCTCCGGAGGCCGGCCGGCCCGGCGAAGGGCCGGCGCACCTGGCCACCGGGGACCGGGACTGGCGCGAGCAGCTGCGCCAACTCACCTTCGAATACCGCCAGGTGCTGGTCCGCCACCCCTGGCTGTCCCCGCTGCTGGGGGAGTACTTCAACATCGGCCCGAACTCGATGGCCTTCTCCAACGCCGCGCAGCGGGTGATGCGCAACAGCGGACTGCCGGACGAGAAGATCACCCCCGCGCTCTCCCTCGTCTACCAGTTCGTCTACGGCTTCGGCACCATCGAGGGCCGCTTCTCCGCCCTGTGCCGGGCGGCCGGGGTCACCCAGGACGAGCTGCTCGACGAGGTGATGAGCTCGGTCGAGGGCCGCCCGGAGTTCGACGAGTCGCGCAGGACCATGGAAGCGAGCCGCGGACAGACCGTCGAGGAGATACGCGAGCGGGAGTTCACCATCGCGCTGGACTTCGCGATCGCCGGTATCGAGGCCCTGCGGGACGCCCCCTAGCCCCGTGCCGGGCGGCGTGGCGGTCATGCCGCCGCCGGAAGCTCCTCGCCTTGCACGGCCTGTATGTCCAGCTCCACCCGCAGGGTGGTGCCGATCGCCGCGATGCCCGCCGCGACCACCTGGTTGTAGTTCATCGCGAAGTCCTCGCGGCGCAGCTCCGCGGTCGCCCGGAAGGCCGCCCGCACCCCGCCCCAGGGGTCGGGGCCCGTGCCCAGATAGGTCAGGTCCAGGTCCACGTCCCGCACGACACCGTGCATGGACAGCTCGCCGTGCACCGTCCACCGGTCAGGACCGGACGCGCTCAGATGCGTGCTCTGGTAGGTGAGGACCGGGAACTGCTCCACATTCAGGAAGTCGGGCGATTTCAGATGGCCGTCCCGCATTCCGTTCCCGGTGTCGATGCTGGCCGCCTGGATCACGGCCTCGACCCGCGACTTCTCGACGTCCTCGGCGATCTCGATACGCCCGCCGAAGTCCGTGAACCGCCCGTGGACACTGGAGATCCCCAGATGCTGCGCGACGGCGCCCACCGTCGAATGCGCGGGATCCAGCGTCCACGCCCCGGGCGGCGGCAGCTCCACCCCGCCCTGCCGGGCCAGCACCAGCGTGCCCACGTCGGCGCGCCCGGCCGCGGTGACGATCGCCGTCGACGCCACCGGTGCGTACCCCACCGCGGTGGCGATGATCGTGTACGGACCGGGCGGCAGCGGCTCCTCGCTGCGCACCGAACCGTCCTCGGCGGCCTGGGCGCGCAGCACCTGCCCGCCCGTCATATCGGTGACCGTCAGCACCGCGTGCTGCACCGCCCATCCGTCGCGGGTGAGGATCCGGGCGCGCAGCCCCGCTCCCCCGCCTGCTCCTGCCCCAGTGGTCGTCATGCCGTCTGCTGTCTCCTGCTCCCGTGGTGCTGTGGTCCTCGCGCCCGGACCGGGCAGCGGTGTGAGGCCGTCCCCTGCCTGATGTACACCGCTGCCCGGCTCCGGGTTCCGGGTCCGGCGGAATGCGCGCCGCCCGGGCCGGGGCCGGGGCGCGTCTCCGCTCTGCGCACGTCCCGGCCCCGGGGTTCTCAGTCGCCGGGGTGGGCGAGTTCGACGTCGTGTCCGTCGATCCCGTGCCCGGCGACCGTCAGGTTGCCCGCGACCGGCGGGTAGCCGCTCGCGATGACCGTGTAGTCGCCCGCGTCCAGGTCGGTGAAGGCGTACGCGCCGTCCTCCCCGGTGGTGGCGGTGGCGACCACGTTCCCGGCCGCGTCGACCAGCGTGACCCGCGCGTCCGGAAGCGGACGGCGGTTCGCCCCGGCCCGTACGGTGCCCTGCACCCGGGCGCCGGCCTGGAGCGCTATGTCCAGCCGGGTCAGGCCCTGCGAGCCGACCTCGACGGGCAGCGCGGCGGGCCGGTGGCCGGGCGCGTTGACCGCGACCGTGAAGGTCCCGGCGACCAGCTCCTCGAAGCTGAACTCGCCCTGCTCACCGGTCTTGCCGCTGGCCAGCACCTCGCCGCGGACATCGGTGACCACGACCATCGCCGCATCCACCGGCTGCCCGTCGGCGGCGCCGCGCACGGTACCCACGAGCCCACTGGTGGCCGACAGCACGATGTCGAAGTCGAGCGGCTCGTCGCCGACGACGACCGTGGAGGCCTGCGGCTGGTGGCCGTCGGCGGCCGCGATCAGCACGTACGAGCCGGAGCCCGGGGCGTCCAGGGCGTACGAGCCGTCGGTGTGCGCGACCGAACGGCCGAGCTGCCGGCCGGCGAGCGAGATCAGCGTCACCGCGGCGCGCGGGACGGCGCCGCCGTCCGCGTTGCGCACGAAGCCGTGCACGCCCTGCCGGGGCTGGTGTCCGGACCCGCCGTCACCGGCCGAGGCGTACGCCGCCAGGCGCTGCGGGGCGACCGCGGCGGCCGGGGCGCGGCCCGCGTCCGACGTGGACAGATCGGCGGACGGGGCGCCCACCAGGGCGGGCTCCCGCTCCTCGGTCCGGCCGGGGCCGGTCTCCGCGGTGGCCTCGGCGGGCTGCTGGGGGCCGGGCACGGAGCTGGCGTTGGTACGCAGTGCGACCTCCTTGATGAACAGGGTCAGCAGGAAGGCGAGCAGCGCGGCCGGCGCGGCGAACAGGAAGACATCGCCGATGCCGTGCCCGTAGGCGCTCTCCATGATCGTGCGCATGGGCTGCGGCAGCGCCTTCACGTCGGGGATGCCCCCGCCGCCGGTGCCGCCATGACCCATCGCCCGACCCTTGGGGCCGAGTTCGGCGAGACCGTCCTTGACGTACCGGGTGACCCGGTTGGCGAGCACGGCGCCGAGCGCCGAGACGCCGACCGCACCGCCCAGGGAGCGGAAGAAGGTGACGACGGAGCTGGCCGCGCCGAGGTCCTGCGGAGCCACCTGGTTCTGCGTGGCGAGGACCAGGTTCTGCATCATCATGCCGATGCCGAGGCCCATGAGCGCCATGTAGATCGACAGGTGCCAGTACGGGGTGTCGTACCGGATGGTGCCCAGCAGCCCGAGGCCCGCCGTCACCAGCGCACCTCCCGTGACCAGCCACGCCTTCCAGCGACCGGTCTTGGTGATGATCTGACCGGAGATGGTCGACGAGATGAACAGTCCACCGATCATCGGGATGGTCATGAGACCGGACATCGTCGGCGTCTTGCCACGTGCCAGCTGGAAGTACTGGCTGAAGAAGACGGTGCCGGCGAACATCGCGATACCGACGAAGAGGGAGGCCAGCGAGGCGAGGGTGATCGTCTTGTTGCGGAACAGCCGCAGCGGAATGATCGGTTCGCTCGCCTTGGACTCGATCAGGACGAAGAGCAGGCCGAGCACGATCGAGCCGCCGACCATCGCGTAGGTCTGCCAGGAGAGCCAGTCGTACTTGTCACCGGCGAAGGTCACCCAGATCAGCAGCAGCGAGACCGCGGCGCTGATGAAGAAGGCGCCGCCCCAGTCGACCTTGACGTCCCGCTTCACGACCGGGAGCTTCAGGGTCTTCTGCAGCACGATCAGTGCGATGAGCGCGAACGGGACGCCCACGTAGAAGCACCAGCGCCAGCCCAGCCAGTCGGTGTCGGTGATCACGCCGCCCAGCAGCGGACCGCCGACGGTCGCGACGGCGAAGGTCGCGCCGAGGTAGCCGCTGTAGCGGCCGCGCTCGCGCGGGGAGATCATCGCGGCCATGACGATCTGGGCGAGGGCGGACAGACCGCCGACGCCGACGCCCTGAACGACACGGCAGGCGATCAGCATGCCGGGGTTCTGCGACAGACCGGCGACCACCGAGCCCGCTACGTAGATCACCAGGGCTATCTGGACCAGCAGCTTCTTGCTGAAGAGGTCGGCGAGCTTGCCCCACAGCGGGGTGGTGGCCGTCATGGCCAGCAGCGTCGCGGTGACCACCCAGGTGTAGGAGGACTGGCTGCCGTGGAGATCGGCGATGATCTTGGGTAGTGCGGCGGAGACGATGGTCGACGACAGGATCGCGACGAACATGCCGAGCAGCAGCCCGGACAGCGCCTCCATGATCTGCCGATGGGTCATCGGTGCCGCGCCGTCGGCGCCGTGGCCGTGGTGCCCTCCTCCGGCGCGCTTGGCGTGGGCGGGGTGCCCCGCGGGTCCCCGCACACCGCCGTCCGGTGTGGTCGTTGCCATGAATGTCCTTAACTTTGCGAAGGTGTACGGGTGGTGCTTTCGACCTGGTGCGGCGGGGGCCGGTGTCGGGTGTCACCGAAGCTCGTCCGCAGCCGGGCGAGAAGTTCATTGAGGCGGCCGACGTCGTCGTCCGACCAGTCGCTCAGACAGCTCGCGAGCGCCTGTGTGTAGCGCTCGGACACCTGGCCGAGCAGCTTCAATCCGCTCGCGTTGATGCTCAGCAGCCGTGAGCGCCGGTCGAGCGGATCGGGCTTGCGGTCCACCCATCCGCGCTCGGCGACATGGGCCACATGGCGGCTGGTGACCGACATGTCGATGCCGAGCAACTCGGCGAGTTTGCTCATGCGCATCTCGCCGTAACGCTCGAGGAGCATGAGGACGACGGCCGAACCGGCCGGGCAGTCGGACGGCAGGGAGCGACCCAGACCGCGCTTGACGGTGCCGATGGCGCTGAGCTGACGGGCCAGCTCTTCGTACTGACTCTGCGCTGCCATCGCACCTCCCTGACTTTAGGTTGCTTTAGGCAACCATAGAAGAAGTTAGTTGCTACAGGCAAATGACGGGGTGGTTTGAGGAGGTAAATTCCCCTTAAAGACTTGTCCTCTTATCGGTCAAATGAGGCTGCTGAGATGTGAGGTGCCTGGAGTGACCCAGGGGTGGGCGGGAATCCGCTCGTTCGCTAGGGTCTGGGCCCATGGCGAACAACCCCCAGAGCCCCAGCGGCAACCACGATCCGGCCGGTTCCACCCAGATGTTCCGCGCGTTCGTCGACGACGGCGACGGACGGCAGCCGCAGACGGCCGCCCCGGCGAGCGGCGGCTCGCGCGTCGGCGTGATCGTCGGTGTGGTCGCCGCGATCGTCATCGTCGCTGTGGTGGCCTGGCTGGCGCTGGGCTGATCCCTCGGGTCCTCGGGACCTGTCAGGACTTCACGACACCTCGGGTGTCCCGGACTTCCGGGGCTTCGGGGGCTTCCACGGCTTCCAGTCGGCCGAGACGTCCCGGGTCTCGATGTGCATCCCCAGGGGTACCCGCCAGGCGTCCACGCACACTTTCCAGCTCCGCGTGCGCTTCTGACCCGCGCCGATCGGCGCGGGCAGCTTCCTCTTCGACGTGAGCGTCGCCCAGTCGAGGCCGAGCGCGTCGATGACATGCGTCGACAGCGTCACCGTCCCCGATGCGACGGGCAGCCCACCGGTGTTGCGGAACTCGACCGTCACCTTCTCGCACCAGCGCTCGTCGGTCGCCGTGCGCTCGGGGTCGCCGACCTTCAGGGCGGCCGGCCCGCCGGGTGCGGAGGGCGAGGGGGATGTGGTGCCGGGCGGGGGCGAGGGGGCGGGATCGTCGTTCGTACTGGTACGTCCGTCGCCGGGGTCCGTATCGCCGTCGCCGCCCGGTGAGCCGGTGCCCGGGGGCTGCGGCGACGCCGGTGGCGCGGGCGCGCGTGAACGGGAATCGCTGCCGGATCCGGCGGTGGGGGGTGCGCCGCTCGTTTCGTCCGTGCCGACCCTCCCGGGTGCCCCGCGCGGCCCGCTCTTCCCGTCCGCCCGGCCGTGCTCGCCGGAGTCGCCGTCCTGGTCCAGCGGTACCAGGTCCATGCCGCCCTCCGGGGGGACGGCCTTCGTCGGGGCCCGTCCGTCGCCTGGGCCGGCCGCCCCGGTCGCGACATGGCCCGCGCCGCCTCCGGCGCAGCCGCTGAGCAGTGCGCCCAGGCACAGCGCGGCCGCCGAGGAGGCGACCGCCGTGCCTCGGCGGCCCGTTGTCCGGCTCCCTGCGGGTCGCATCGGGCCAGTGTGGCTGACGGCCCGTCAGGAGTACAGGGCCAGTTCAGTCCGCGATGAGTCCCTCGCGCAGCTGGGCCAGGGTCCGGGTGAGCAGCCGGGAGACGTGCATCTGGGAGATGCCGACCTCCTCGCCGATCTGGGACTGCGTCATGTTGGCGAAGAAGCGGAGCATGATGATCTGGCGCTCGCGCGGGGGCAGTTTGGCGAGGAGCGGCTTGAGCGACTCGCGGTACTCCACGCCCTCCAGGGCGCTGTCCTCGTACCCGAGCCGGTCGGCCAGGGAGCCCTCGCCGCCCTCGTCCTCCGGGGAGGGGGAGTCCAGCGAGGACGCGGTGTAGGCGTTGCCCACCGCGAGCCCGTCGACCACGTCCTCCTCGGAGACGCCGAGCGCCGTGGCCAGCTCGGTGACGGTCGGGGAGCGGTCGAGGCTCTGGGCCAGCTCGTCGCTGGCCTTCGTCAGCGCCAGCCGCAGCTCCTGGAGCCGCCGCGGCACGCGCACCGACCAGCTGGTGTCGCGGAAGAAGCGCTTGATCTCGCCCACGACGGTCGGCATCGCGAAGGTCGGGAACTCCACGCCCCGTTCGCAGTCGAAACGGTCGATCGCCTTGATCAGGCCGATCGTGCCGACCTGGACGATGTCCTCCATCGGCTCGTTGCGGCTGCGGAACCGGGCCGCCGCGTAGCGCACCAGCGGAAGGTTCAGCTCGATGAGGGTGTCACGTACATAGCCGGCTTCCTCGCTGTCCCGGTCGAGTGCGGCAAGCCGCAGGAACAGGGAGCGGGAGAGGGTGCGGGTGTCGATGGCGTCGCAGTCGTCAAGCACGTGCGGTGCGTCGTTGGTGAGCACCTTCGAGCTGCCCAGTTCTACGGACATGCCACCCCCTTGAGGTCGCGGACGGATCCCAGTTGCGCTCTGAAGCGTTCAACGCAGCCTTCCCCTGAATACCGGAGGTCGGGCCGCCGCAAACGCGACTCCAGCAGAATGTCACATGTCGGCAACACGCTGTAGCGCCATGTCGACATTACAGCGCCGAAGGTCCGGGGTGGGGTCCCCCGTCACGATGACGGTTCGATCCGATTTGCGGATCTCAGCCGGGCGAAGCTGCGGGAGAGCAGCCGGGACACATGCATCTGCGAGACACCTAGTTCGGCGCTGATCTGAGATTGAGTCAGATTGCTGTAGTAACGGAGCAAAAGGATACGCTGCTCGCGCTCGGGCAACTGTACGAGGAGGTGGCGCACCAAGTCGCGGTGCTCGACTCCGGCGAGCGCCGGGTCCTCGTAGCCGAGCCGGTCGACCAGCCCCGGCAGTCCGTCGCCCTCCTGGGCGGCCTCCAGCGAGGTGGCGTGGTACGAGCGTCCGGCCTCGATGCAGGCCAGCACCTCGTCCTCGCCCAGTCCCAGCCGCTCGGCGATCTCGGCGGTGGTGGGCGAGCGGCCGTGCAGCACGGTCAGGTCCTCGGTCGCGCCGTTGACCTGCACCCACAGCTCGTGCAGCCGGCGCGGTACGTGCACGGTGCGGACGTTGTCGCGGAAGTAGCGCTTGATCTCGCCGACCACGGTCGGCATCGCGAAGGTCGGGAACTGGACGCCGCGCTCCGGGTCGAACCGGTCGATCGCGTTGATCAGGCCGATCGTGCCGACCTGGATCACGTCCTCCATGGGCTCGTTGCGGCTGCGGAAGCGGGCGGCGGCGTAGCGGACCAGTGGCAGGTTGGCCTCGATCAGCGCATCGCGCACCCGGGTGTGCTCGGGGGTGCCGGGGGTGAGGCCGGACAGTTCGGCGAAGAGCACCTGGGTGAGGGCTCTGGCGTCAGCCCCGCGGCTTCTGCCGCTCTCGCTGCCGCCGTCACCTCTGCCGCCATCGCCTTTGGGCGGGGTTCTGGGCGCGGTACGGGCCGACACGGTCACGCCACCCCTTCACGATGTACTCACCCGGCAAAGCGGTCATAGCATCACAAGACATGTGCACTGTGCGCAAGCACCGCTTTACTACGTGTTGGTGGCGAAATTGCCCCGTAGCGGGGCAGGTGGTTCCGTCGGTACTCGGAAGGCGGAGCGGGTGATCACCCGGGTGCTGACCCCGGGCGCCCGGTCAATTGACCAGTTCGCTCATGAACTCACCGACGCTCTTCGCGGCGTCCGATATGCCCTCGAACCCCACCTGGACGAGGTCGGCCGCTCGTGCCGGGGAATTGATGATCGTGTACAGCACGAAGACGATCAGCATGTAGAGCGCGATTTTTTTCGCCTGGGCCATCTTCGTACTGCCTCTCCCACCGTGTTCCCTGGGGCAATCGCGGCGGAGTCTATCCACACCGCAGAAACATCAGTCTTACCAGTCCGATCATCAGATAGGTGATCCACAGGTGCGGGCTTCGTGGAGTGGGCGCGCAGGCGACGATGGGTGGACTCTGGAAGGGGCGGGCCGTGAAGGCCATGGAGGGAGGCGGAGATGCGTGTCGGTGTGCTGACCGGTGGCGGCGACTGCCCGGGGCTGAACGCGGCGATCCGC
This sequence comes from Streptomyces sp. NPDC021212, assembly GCF_044332925.1. Lineage (NCBI taxonomy): Bacteria > Bacillati > Actinomycetota > Actinomycetes > Kitasatosporales > Streptomycetaceae > Streptomyces > Streptomyces sp. NPDC021212. The sequence goes on along the minus strand of NZ_JBIRPZ010000004.1, from coordinate 172,288 downwards.
GGCATCGTCCGCAAGGGCGTCGAGGTGCACGGCCTCGACTTCGTCGGGGTGCGGGACGGCTGGCGCGGCGCCCTCGACGGCGGGATCGTGCCGCTGGACGTGCAGGCCGTGCGCGGCATCCTGCCCCGCGGCGGGACCATCCTCGGCTCCTCCCGCACCAACCCGCTCGCCAGTGAGGACGGGGTGCGCCGGGTCCGGGAGACGCTCGCCGACCACGACGTGGACGCGCTGATCGCCATCGGCGGCGAGGACACGCTCGGGGTGGCCGCGGGCCTCGCGGACGAGGGGATCGACGTGGTCGGCGTGCCCAAGACCATCGACAACGACGTGGCGGGCACCGACAGCACCTTCGGCTTCGACACCGCGGTCAACATCGCCACCGAGGCCATCGACCGGCTGCACACCACCGCCGAGTCCCACACCCGCACCCTGGTCGTCGAGGTGATGGGCCGCCACGCGGGCTGGATCGCCCTGTACTCGGGCATCGCGGGCGGCGCCAACGTCATCCTCATACCCGAGCAGCCCTTCGACGTCGACCAGGTCTGCGGGTGGGTGGAGGACCGCTTCAAGATCAGGTACGCGCCGATCGTGGTGGTGGCGGAGGGGGCCGTGCCCAAGGAGGGGCAGATGGTGGTGAAGGACTCGGCGCTGGACGAGTTCGGCCATGTGCGGCTGTCCGGCGTCGGGGAGTGGCTGGCCCGGGAGATAGCCGACCGCACCGGCAAGGAGGCCCGCACCACCGTGCTCGGGCACATACAGCGCGGCGGCACGCCGAGCGCCTTCGACCGCTGGCTCGCCACCCGCTTCGGGCTGCGCGCGGTCGACGCGGTGGTGGAGCGGCAGTTCGGCGTCATGGTCGCGCTGCGCGGTACGGACATCGTGCGCGTACCGCTCGCGGAGGCCGCGGCCGGGATCAGGACCGTCGACCCCGCGCTGTACGCGGAGTTCGGCGTGTTCTTCGGCTGAGGGGAGATGAGGGGATACGGGGGACGGAACTGAGGGGGAGGGGGCGGGGCTGACATGGACTGACGGGGGTGAGGCGTACGTCCGTGGTCAGGCGGGGTGCGGTACGACGGCCACCGGGCAGTGCGCGTGGTGCAGCACCGCGTGGGTGACCGGGCCCAGGCGGCGTTCGGCCACCCGAGGGCTGGTACGGCGCCCGACGACCAGCAGCCGGGCCCGCTCCGACGCCCGCACCAGCGCCTGTGCCGCGCCCAGCAGCACCACGTCCGGCACCACCGCGACCTGCGGGCACTTCTCCCGCCACGCCCGCAGGGCGTCGGAGACCACCTGGCTCTCCTGGTCCTCCCACAGGCCGCGGTCCTCCTCCAGTACGGTCAGCATCCAGGCGGAGGGCGACGCCGGGGGCAGCGCCCAGGCGTGCACGACCCGCAGCAGGGCGTCCCGCTTCCGGGCGGCGCGGAAGGCGAAGCCGAGCGTCTCGTCCGCCGGGGCGTGCGCGGTGAAACCGGCCACCACCTCGTCCGCGTCCGGCGGCCGCACCGCCGGGTCGGGCACGGTCACGACGGTGCAGTCCGCGGTGGCCGCCACATGCAGCGCCACCGACCCGACCGCGAGGCCGTCGAAGCCGCCCCAGCCGCGCGCCCCGACGACCAGCAGTCCGGCGTCCGCCGCGGCCGCGAGCAGCGCCTGCTCGGGTTCGGTGTCGCGGTGCACCCCCACGACGTCGAGGCCGGGGTGGCGGCCCATGAACTCGTCGGCCGTCCGCCGCAGCATCTGCTCGCCCACATGCTGCCAGGCGTCCACCCCGGGCACCGGGGACACCCTGGGCGGCAGCGGCGGGCACGCGTGCGCCAGCAGCAGCCCGGCCCCGCGGCGCAGCGCCTCCCGCGCGGCCCACTCCGCGGCCACCAGGCTGCGTTCTGAGCCGTCGACGCCCGCGACGACAGGCGCGACGGGGGCGACGGGGGCGACAGGGGCGGTCATCGCCTTCTCCCTCCCGGAGCGCGGACAGGGTTTTGCGTTTAGTCTAGATACGAGGGAAATATCCGCGATGTTCGGGGACGTTCGGGGATCCCTCCACAGAACCGCGAGGGGCAGCGGCCGCCCCCGGTCCGGGCCACCGGACCGGGGGCGGTTCTGCGTATGCCGGGTTTCGCGTGCGTCGCGTTCTGCGGGCCGCGTTCCGCGGATGGGGGCGCCGGGCACGTCCCCCGAAGGTGGGGGCGGATGTCGGGGGTTCGGGGGACGCGGCCGTGTGGGGGGCGCGCGCAGGATGGGGGCGAGGGAAGGGAAACGGACATGCGCTCGATCTCATGGCATCTCACCTCGCGCCGATCAGGACTTGCCGCCGGATCCGTCGCCGTCGTGTCCGCCGTGGCGGTCCTGGGGACGGTCACCCCCTCCGGGCGTGCCGCGGCGGCGGAATACCGCCGCGAACCGGTCGGGAAGACCTCTGTCCCGGCGTTCACCTCTGCCGTCGGTCACGACCGCAGGCATCTGGCCTCGCCCTCCAACGGGGGCCGGGCCTTCCAGGGCGATACCCCCGGCCTCTACGCCGGGGTTCCGGGCCGCCGGGCCTGCGACCGGCAGGAGCTGATCCGCGACCTCAACGCGACCCCGAAGAAGGCCGCCGCCTGGAGCCGGGTCCAGCACATCCGGCCGGAGCGCATACGGGCCTACGCCCACCGGCTCTCCGGCGTCGTCCTGCGGTCGGACACCTATGCCAGGACGTACGGCTACCAGGGCCGGGTGAAACCCGCGGCCACCGTTCTCCAGGCGGGCACCGCGGTGTTCGTCGACAGGAAGGGCATGCCGGTCGTGAAGTGCGCCTCCGGCAACCCCATCAGGGCGGCGAAGCCGCCGAAGGGCGCCGAGCCGACGTTCACCGGTCCCGAGTGGTCCGGCTTCTCCCGGAACGCGGTCACCGTCATCCGCCCGGCCCCTGACGCGGTCAAGCGGATCACCGTGGTGACGGTCGGCAAGTCGGAGCTGTTCCGGCGGGTGATAGGTGAAGCCAAGGGCAAGAAGGCACGGGACAAGGTGCTGTCCCCCGCCCACTACCCCAAGTACCTGGCGATGCCGGGCGAGCAGAACGCCCCGAACCTGGCGGAGGCGCCGAAGACGATGAAGCGTCACTCGCCCCTGGGCCTGGAGACCATCCCTCCGTCCGAGAACCCGTCAGCGGACCCGTCCCTGGAGCCGGATCAGTCCCAGCAGCCCACGGACCCGGGGCAGCAGCCGTCGGACCCGGGCCAGCAACCCTCGGATCCCGGGCAGCAGCAGCCCCCGCCCCCGCCGTCGTCCGACCCGGGCCAGCAGCCGCCGCCCAACCAGCCGCCGCCGTCTCAGCCGCCGTCCGACCCGGGCCAGCAGCCCCAGCAGCAGCCTCCACCGCAGCCGGACCCGAACCAGCAGAACCAGCAGCAGCCCCCGCCCCCGCCGCCGCCCCAGCAGCAGCCCCCGCCGCAGCAGCCGCCGCCCCAGCAGCAACCTCCGCCGCAGCCCCCGCAGTAACCCTCGGGGCCGCGCACGAAGAAGCCGTCCCTGCGCCCGGTCTCCCGGGCGCAGGGACGGCGTGCGCGCAAGGTCCGACGTTCCGGTTACGGCATGCTGTGCGCATGTCTTCCGAATCCATAGCCGCCTTACGCGAGGTCCACGACCTGATCGCGAGCTTCGACGACCCCTCCAGCATCCGCCGTGCCGCCGACGAGCTGCCGGGCGTCGCCGAGAAGCTCGTCTCCTGCGCCGCGGAGCTGGTCGACGTCACGCAGCCTGACAATCTGCAGCGGCGGCTCTCCTTCGCGGTCAAGGCCATCAGGGCCGCGGAGAAGGCGGCGCGGGCCCACCGCCGGAACCCGCTGACCCGCCCCCTCTCCCATGCGCGCTTCGCGCTGAACGCGGGCGCGGCCCGTGGCTGGCTCCAGGGGACGCTGGAGGAGCTGGACGGCGCCGCGAGCACGCCTCCGTCCCCGCCTCCGTCCTCCTGAACGGCGGCCTCAGGCGGTGATCGCCAGGTGCATCGCCCGGAGTTCGCGTACCGCGGCTCCAGGTATGGCGTCGTCCGCAGCCTTCGCTAGAACGGCATGTGGCCCCGGGCGCGCCGGCCGGCGGAGCCGCTGCGGGCAACTGCCTTGGAACTGCTGCGGAAGGGCTTGCTGAGGATCCGGCCCAGCATCCCGGGGGCCTTGCTCCCGGCGCGCGATCCGGCTCCCAGGGTGCGCTGGGTGCCCCGTTCGGGGTGACGGGACAGGCGCGGGACGAGGAAGGCCAGCACGGCCAGAACGACGCAGACGCCGACGATGGCGAAGATCATGACGAAGCACTCCTCTGTGAGGCGTTCCGGCCGGGTACCCGCCCCCCCCGGGCGCATGCCGCTCACATCGCTGCCCGTTGACAGGGTGGGGCTACTGCGCCGACAAGGGCCGCTGCAGCAGCACTGTGTCGACCCAGCGGCCGTGCTTGTGGCCGACGGCGGTCAGTCGGCCGGTGTCGGTGAAGCCGAAGCGCCGGTGCAGCGCCGTCGAGGCGTCGCTGCCGGTGGCGTCACCGGTGCCGTCGCTGCCGGTGTCCGCGATGACCGCGATCATCTGCCGCTTCCCGGCCCGCCCGGCCTCGGTGATCAGGCGGCCCAGCAGGGCGGTGCCCAGCCCCTGGCCGGTGGCGTCGGGGGCGAGGTAGATCGTGTCCTCCACCGTGTACCGGTAGGCGGGCTTGGGGCGCCACGGAGCGGCGTACGCGAACCCGGCGACGGCGCCGGACAGTTCGGCGACCAGGAAGGGCAGTCCCCGGACGGTGAGATCGCGCAGCAACTGCTCCCAGTCGGCGGCGGAGCGGGGCGTCTCGTCGAAGGTGATCACACTGTGGCGGACGTAGTGCGTGTAGATGTCGGCCACGGCCTTCAGATCGGCGTGGCCCGCCGGCCGGATGGCCGTTCCGGGGAGGGGCATGCGCGAACTCGTTTCGCTATAGAGAAATTAATCGCTATTATAGAGCAATGGACCTCGTGGCATTGGGCAGATGCATCCAGGGACTGCGGCGCGACCGGGACCTGACCCTTCAGCAGCTGGCCGACGCGGCCGAGGTGAGCGTGAGCATGCTGTCCTCGGTCGAGCGCGGCCAGAAGGCGCCCACCGTCGTCGTCCTCGCCCGCATCGCCGACGGGCTCGGCGTCCCGCTCGCCGAACTGGTCGACCGGCCGGAGGACCACCGGATGATCGTGCGCCGGGCCGCCGATCAGGACACCGTCGACGAGCCCGGAGGGTGGCGGCGGACCATCCTCACCCCCGTGGTGCCCGGCGTGAACTTCGAATGGATCCGCACCACCCTGCCGCCGGGCTGCGACGCGGGCCGGTTCCCCGCGTACGCCCCCGGCTCCCATGAGTTCATCGCCGTGGATTCAGGCACGCTGCGGCTGACCGTGGCGGACCGGACGGTGGACCTCGACGCGGGGGACTCGGTGTACTTCGCCGCCGAGGTCCCGCACGCCTACGCCAACCCCTCGGACGCGCCGTGCACGTACCACGTCGCCGCGCTCATCATGCGCCCCCGGACGCGGACCGACGCGGCCCGGGGGCACCGCCGTTGATCAGCGGTCGAGAGGGGCGGGGGCCGGGAGCAGGCCGTCGGCGACCAGTCCGTCGAGGACGGCCTCGCCCAGGGCGTGGACGGCGGACTGCGGCCGGACCATGACCGTGAACTCCTTGATCCGGCCGGTGTCGTCGAAGTGAAGCAGGTCGATGCCGTGCACCTGCTTGCCGCCCACGGTGGCCCGGAAGATCAGGACCGCCGAGGGGGAGACGCCGCCGTCGGCGCTCGTCTCGGCGGTGCCGTCGTGGTCGCCGACGTAGCGGAAGTCCTCGAAGGTACGCAGCAAGACCCCGAAGAGGCCCAGCACCATGGGCTTGCCCTCGAAGGGAGTGAACTTCACGGGGCTGTAGAAGCGGATGTCGTCGGTGAACAGCTCGTCCAGGGCTGCCAGGTCGCGGCTGTCGACGGCGGCGCGGAACCGTGCGGCTGTGGTCATGACTTCCACCTCATACTCATGAAAATGACTAATCAGAATCATGAGTATGATGAGGCGTTCCAGGGGCGGACGCAAGGAGAAGCGGCGCAAGAAGGAGGAGAGCCGATGGCATTGCGACACGCGGTTCTCGCGGCGCTTCTCGACGAGGAGTTGAGCGGATACCAGCTGGTCAAGGCGTTTGATCTCGGGGTGGCGAACTTCTGGCACGCGCAGCCGCAGCAGGTGTACGCAGAGCTGACGCGACTGGAGAAGGACGGACTGATCACCGGCCGGGAAGTGGTCCAGGACACCCGGCCCAACAAGCGCCTGTTCCAGGTCACCGACGCCGGCCTGGCCGAACTGGACCGCTTCGCGGCCACCGCGGCCAAACCTTCCTTCCTGCGCGACGACTTGATCGTCAAGGTCCAGGCCGCCGATCACGTCGACACCCCGACGCTGATCGCGCGGCTGACCGAGCGCTCGGCCCTCGCGCAGGCCAAGGTCGAACTGTTCGGCAAGATCCTGCGCGGCATGCGGGGCGATCGCACCGAAGAGGAGTTCCTGCGCCACGGCGAGCGTATCGGCCCCTATCTGACCTGCCTGCGCGGCCTGGCCTTCGAGCAGGGCAACCGCGACTGGTGCGAACGCACGATCACCGTCCTCCGGGAGCGGGGCGATGCCGATGTCCCCCGGTGACCCGGGCTACCCGCAGACCGAGACCGCATGGCACGCGCGTCCATGAGCGCAGCGCGCCGCGGGTCTCACCAGTAGGCCCGGTCGTCCCAGGGCTCGAAACCCGCGTGCTCGACGGGGTCGTCGTCCTCGTCCAGCGCTGCCAGCCCCTCGGTCACGAAGGTGCCGCGCTGCCAGGCGAGGAGTGCGTCGACGAGGCCGTGGTCCCATGGCCGGCCCTGTGGGGCGTGGCGGGGCCAGACGATCAGGGGCCAGGCGTCGGGGTCGTCGTCCTCGGTGAGCCAGCCCAGGTAGTCGCCGTCGATGGAGTTGGCGAAGGGCAGAAAGCCGCCGGGCTCGGGCCACATCGGGAGGGGAAAGTCCTCCGGGTACTTCTCCTTGAGCTGCCCGTAGCCGTCCAGGGTCGACTCGACGTGCCGGCCGAAGCCCCGGCCTGCCGGGCGCAGCGGGGTGTGGAAGCGCAGCCAGCCGCTCCAGCACCCGGCGCCGTACAGCGTCAGGAGGGTCACGTACTCGCGTGGCAGCCGCGTGCCCAGCTCCTCGAAGAGCCCGTCCCAGGTGCCGCTGCCCAGGTACGGGGCATCGGGCGGCGGGGAGAGCAGGCGCAGGGCGTCCAGCCCGGTTCCGGTTTCCAGGGCGACGCGGCGTTCGGCGTCGGTGAGGCGGGGGACGGTGGGCTCGGGCGGCGTCCACGGACCGGCCTCGCGGAGAAAGGCCGTGCGGGCAATGGTGCCGGGGAGCAGCATCAGGGGGCCGGGCGGGGAGGGGAGTTCCCAGCTTTCGCGGACCATGTGCCGCAGGTAGCCGGTGAGCGTGAGGTCGTACCGGTGCCAGGGGAGGAGCCCGCTGCCGGGGACGGGGCCCAGATGCCTGACCACCACCGTCCACTGGTTGGGGTCCTCCGAGACGGAGGTGTCCCAGAACAGCACGTCGCCTCCTCGGGTCCTGCCCCAGGCGAGGAGTCCGCCGGGGGCGGGATGGAGGTCCGGCCGTTCCGGCTCGGGCAGCGCGCGGGCCTGGATGCGGGCTTCCCGGTGCGTTTCGCGCAGCCAGTCCCCGTAGTCGAAGCTGTTCCCCTGGGCGCAGGGCACGTGGATCCACAGGTACTCGCCGAAGTCCAACGGCCCGCGGGCGTCGGCCAGCCGCTTGTAGTCGTCCGGCAGCGACACCCCCAGCCACGCCTCGACCGCCGCCCAGTCGACGGGAACCGCCGCGGGCGGCCGCTCCGGGCTGGGGGTGGTGAACGCGGCGATGTCCAAGGTCACGTGGGGTCCTCCGGATCGGACGGTCGGGCCTCCATCGTCGCCGCCGAGCCTCCACGTCCGCCTCGCGGGTACGCCGAAGGCCGCCCGGGGCGGGCACGCATTGGCCGGGCACCTGGGATAGCGTCCCTCTCAGTCCGGACGGGGGAGAGGGATTTCGTGCGACTTCAGGTGCGTGGGCGGGGCGCCCGCCGGTGGATCACCTTCGGGGCGATCGCCTTCGGAACGGTGTTCCTGGCCGTCGGGTTGATCATGGCCGGGGCGTCGGTCTCGTTTCTCAAGGATGCGGACCGTGCCCCGGGCACGGTGGTGGCGCTGGAGTGGCGGAACGACGACAGCGGCACATCCCGCAGGTCGAGGGAGCACGACGAGCCCGTGGCCTACCCGGTGGTCGAGTACAGGCCGACGGGCGGCACGCGGACGACGTTCCGTAGCTCGGTCGGTTCCAATCCGCCGTCGTACGAGCGGGGCGAGCGGGTCGGGGTGCTGTACCACGCCGATTCCCCCGAGGACGCGCGGATCGACGGCTTCGCCTCGCTGTGGCTGATGCCGCTGATCTTCGGCGGGATCGGGCTGGTGTGCGCGGGGATCGGGACGGCCGTCGCCGTGGTGGGGCGGCCGCGTTCCTGAGGTGGCGCCCGCTCCCGTTGCGGGTCTCAGAGGACGCCCAGGTCCACGGCGGAGGCGATGGCGTGGAACGCGGCTTCGTTGGGGTGCAGGCCGTCCCGGAAAACGTAGCCGGGGCGCGGCAGGGCGGCATCGGCCGGGTTCGCGAGGGCACGGTCGACGTCGAGGACGGCGTCGTACGCGCCGCTGGTGCGGATCCAGCGGTTGACGGCGGTCCGGACCTTCTCGCCCTGCTCGCTGTAGACGGGGAAGAGCGCGCCCTTCATGGGCAGGATGGTTGCGCCGACGGCCCTGACGCCGCGGGCGTGGGCGGCGCGGATCAGCTCCTTGTGGGCGTCGATGATCCGGCGCGCGGTCACGTGGGGCGCTGCGCCCATGCAGGGATCGTCCATCTCGGGGGCGCCGATGTCGTTGGCGCCCAGGTGGATGATCACCGAGCGCACGCCGGGGCGGTCGAGTACGTCGCGCCGGAAGCGGTCGGTGGCCTTGTCCCCGTAGCAGGAGGAGCCGTTGAGGATGCGGTTGCCGCCGATGCCCGCGTTGACCACGCTCAGCGGGCGGCGCGCGGCGACGAGGCGTTCGGCGAGCTTGTCCGTGAAACGGTCGTCGGCGCCGGGCGTGGCCCCCGTCCCGTCGATGAGCGAGTCGCCGAAGGCGACCACGGTGCCGCGCCGCGGGGAGGCGGCACCGGAGACTTCCACACCGCTCAGGAGGTACCAGGCGTTCGTGGACTCCTTGAAAGCGCCGCCGCCGGAGTCGGCGAGATGGCGCCCGGAGGCGCGGTACGAGGTGGCGGTGGTGAACCGGTGGAACGTGGCCGGGCCGGTGCGGTCGGCGAAGTAGAGGGTGACGGTCAGCTTTTCCAGCGGAGAGGTGCTCAGGGCCGCGGCATCGCTCACGACGTCACGCCCGGGAGCGATGGTGGTGCCCTGGCGGTCGCCGAATGTCAGCCTGCGCGCCGTGCCGGGCCAGACCTGGGCGTCGCCGGCGGACCGGCCGACGGTCGCGGCGGTGATCCGCAGTGGTGTGGTGCCGTACGAGTGGGACAGCCTGATCCTCAGCCGGGAACCGCCGGTCGCGACGCGGACGACTTGGCGTACGGACTGGTCGGCGAAGCCCTGTCGCGACCAGTTGGGCCCCCAGTCCTCGCTGCCCTCGACCGGCCGCTGCATGGCCGTGCCCCAGGCCCCGGTCCACACCGGCCCTTTGGCGGCGCGCGGCTGCTGTCGCGGCTGCCGCGCGTCCTCGTGTGCCTCGTGTGCCACGGCTGTCGCCGAGACGACGAGGGCGGTGAGCACCGCCGTCATGGCGGCGAGCATGCCTCGTCGTCCCGTCTTCGTCCACGGGTTCCACGGGTTCCACGGGTTCCACGGGCGTGGCGTTGCTGGATGCATCGGGGATCTCCTCGGTGAAGCGTGATGAGGAAATCTCAGCGTCCTTCGAGCCCGAGATCATCGGGGCTGTCCCCCGAATCCGTCCTCGGGCCGGCCCCATGTCATCCCGCGGCGGTGCCGTCCCATCCGGTGGTGGTCAACCAGTCGCCGAAGGCGGCGAGTTCGGGGTGCAGGGCGCGCAGGGTCGGCAGGTCACGGTCCCGGGAGAGGAGGTCGCGGTCCTGGAAGAAGGCGAACATCGCGGCCACGTCGTGGCCGATCCCCGGCAGGGACCGGCCACCCGTACGACGGTGCCGGGCCGTGCGGCGAGGGCGCGGACGACCCGGGCGCTCGTGGTCCCGGTGCCCCCGACCACGAGCCCGGTTGTCGACGTCACCGCGCCACCTCCAGCACGAGCTTGCCGCGGGTGCGGTTGGTCTCGCCCAGCCTGTGCGCCTCGGCGGCCTGTTCGAGGGCGAAGCTGCGTTCGACCTCGACCCGGACCGCGCCGGATTCGACCAGGTCGGCGATGGCCGTCAGCGCTGCGGCGTCCGGCTCGACCAGCAGCGGGCTGGTGCGCACCCCCGCCTGTCCGGCCGCAGCTGCCAGGCCGTCCGAGACACCGCCCGGGATGGAGACGATCAGGCCGCCGGGCCGGGTCACCGACACCGATCGCACGTCGGTGTCATCCGCGGCGCCGATCAGGTCGAGGACGACATCGACGTCGCCGGTGGCCTCCTCGAACCGCTGCCGGGTGTAGTCGATCGTCTCGTCCGCGCCCAGTTCCCCGAGCCAGGTGTGCCGGGGCTCGCGGGCGGTCGCGATCACCTCTGCGCCGAGGTGCTTGGCGAACTGCACCGCCAAGTGCCCCACGCCACCGGCCGCGGCGTGCACCAGCACCCGCTGCCCGCGGGTGACGTGCGCCGTGTCGACCAGGGCCTGCCAGGCGGTGAGCGCCGCGAGCGGCAGGGCCGCGGCCTCGACGTGCGAGAGCGAGGCCGGCTTGCGGGCGAACTGGCGGGACGGTGCCGTGACGAACTCGGCGTACCCGCCGGCCGGGCGCGGGAACCACGGCATGGCGTAGACCTCGTCGCCGGGGGCGAGCGTGGTGACACCGAAGCCGGCCTCCTCGACGACGCCGGAGACGTCCCAGCCGAGGATCAGCGGCAGCGTCTGCAGCCCGGCCATGCCGTGGCCCGCGCGGGTCTTCCAGTCCACCGGGTTGATTCCGGCGGCGTGCACGCGCACCAGCACCTCGGTCGGCAGCGGCGCGGGGCGCGCGACCCGGTCGGCGGTCAGGACTTCCGGTCCACCGAACTCCTTGACGGTGACAGCGCGCATCGTCTGCTCGCTCATACTCTCCTCGCTCGTATCCGCATCGCATGTTCTTCGGCCCGAGGCCGGGAGCCCGGGCACGTGCTTCCAGCCTCGCCGATGCCCAGAGGCGTCGTGAGTGGCCGGAGGGCCACCTGTCGTTCCATTCCGGCCATGCCGCATCGTGTTGCCGTTCTCGCCCTCGACGGGGTCATGCCGATGGACCTGGGCATCGCGTCCCGGGTGCTCAACGAGGCCCTCGATCCGGCCGGGGCACGGCTGTATTCCGTGACGACCTGCTCGCTCGGCGGCCGGCCGGTCCGCACGAACGAGGGCTTCCGGATCGTCGTCGACGACGACGAGTCACTCCTGGAGGGTGCGGACACCGTGGTGATCGCCACCCAGGAGCCCGGCGCACACCTGCTGGCCACCGGCGAGCTGCCCACCGGGGTCGCCGCGGCCATCAACCGGATCGGGCCCGAGACCCGCATCGTCAGCCTGTGCACCTCGTCGTTCCTGCTGGCGGCGGCCGGTCTGCTGGACGGGCTGCGGGCCACCACCCATTGGGCGCTGTGCGGCCAGTTCACCCGGCTGTTCCCCGAGGTCGAGGTCGATCCGGACGTGCTGTTCGTCGACAACGGACGCATCCTGACGGCCGCCGGCGGGGCGGCCGGCATCGACCTGTTCGTCCACCTGGTCCGCAGGGACCACGGCGCGACCGTGGCCACCTCCGCGGCGCGACGATGCGTGGTGGCTCCCTGGCGCGAGGGCGGGCAGGCGCAGTTCATCGAGCACCCGGTGCCGAAGGATGCCGACCGTTCCACCTCGGCCACCCGCCAGTGGGCCCAGAGCCGCCTGGCCGAGCCGCTCACGCTGCAGGACATGGCCCGCCACGCCCACATGAGCGAGCGCACGTTCACCCGGCGGTTCCGCGCCGAGGTGGGCACCAGCCCGCTCCAGTGGCTGGTGCAGAGCCGGCTGATCCAGGCGCGCCGCCTGCTGGAGTCCAGCGATCTGACCGTCGCGCGGATCGCCACTGCCTGCGGCTTCGGGGATCCCGTCGCGCTGCGCAAGCACTTCCACACCCACCTCGGCCTGTCCCCACTGGCCTACCGCCGCGCCCACCGCGTTCCAAGTCCCCTCGCACCGCCCGGTCTTTGAGCCGGGGGAGCCAGGTCAGCCCGCAGTGCCGTCGAGCAGCCAGTTGTGGCGCATCCGCAGCGCCCGCTCCGCATCCCGGGTGACCTGTTCGGCAAGCTGAAGGATCAGGAGAACCACGCCGATGACGAGCACGATCACCGAGAGGAAACCGAACCAGCGGCTCAGTGCGGGGTGCGACCGGTCGAAGCGCCCGCGGCGCCCCTCGGCGGAGGCGGGGTCCGGGATGAGCTGGAACTCGGACCCCTCGGCGGTGACGTAGTGGCAGCGCTTGAGCCCGAAGCCGCTCGCCCTTACTTCGACGGTCGGGGGTGCCGTTCCCCCGCCCCGCGTGGTCCTCGTCTGCGCAGTTCGGTCTTGCATCTTCATGTAGCACCACTGCTTCAGCTGCCCGGACGGCCGGTGATTAAAATCGTCTCTCATGTCGAAGCCTGACGAACTGCTCGTTGACGTCGCCGCCCTGGTGGAGTCCGGGCACAGCAATCAGATGTCTCTGACCGTGGTCGCGGGCGGTGCTGTCATTACGGGGCGGCTGGCTCCGGAAGCCGTGTGGAGGCAGCGGGTGTCGGAGGTTTTGGCGGACTCGGCCCGCCTGAGCGATTTCTCCGCCGTGTTCACCGCTGCGACGCGCGAGGCGGAACCGCCCACGCATCTGCATTTCCATGTGGCGCGGATTCTGCAGGGCGCGGTGGGGATCCCTGAGACGGGTGGGATGTACCGGGTGGCGATCGAGGACGTCAGTGCCTGGACCATGGGCGACTTCAGCTACTCCGACCGCTGACCCACTGCGGCGCCGAGAATCCCCCGTTACGCGGTGAGGGTCCGACCGGCGCATTCCGGTCGGACCCTCACCGCTGCTTTGATGGCGGCTCGCGCCCGCCCGTCGGTCAGATGGCCGCGGGGGCGCCGAGCATCGCGGAAGCCTGTTGGAGCGGGTTGAGAGCGCGTGTGGGCGCGGCGGCCTGGGGAAGGCCGCGGCAGGTGAAGCCGAGCTGGGTCATGGCCCGGAGGACTTCGCCGGCACTGAAATCGCGGCGGTCCTGGCGCGTGATGACCTGGCCGACCTGTTTGACGGGGTAGGTGTGGCGGCCGATGGTCACGGACTCGCCGAAGATTTCCTCGGGCTTGACGCCCTTCATGGATTCCAGGACGCCGCTTTTGGTGAGGTCGAAGGGGAAGCGGGCGATGACACAGCGCATGATGCCTCACAGGGAGAAGAACGAAGGGGGATGGTTCTGCTGCGGTTGAGACGGTTCACCGGGCAAGGGCGAGGACGCCCAAGGCGCTGCCGTGTTCGTCGACCACAGGCAGGGCATCGAGGCGGCGGTAGCGCATCGCGTGCTGGGCTTCGGCCATGGTGGTCACGGGAGAGGTGAACGGGCCGCGGTCGCCGAGGACGTCGCGCAGCTGGATCCGGTCCGTGTACGCGGAGCTGTCGCGGACTGCGGTGAGCTGGGCCAGGGTGAGCAGACCGGTGCACAGGCCGTCGTTGTCGCTGACGAGGAGGTGCACGGTGCGGGCGCTTGCCATGACAGACAGGGCGACCTCGATGGTCATGTCATCGCAGACCTGCGGTCCGGCGGTGTCCATGGCGTCGGCCACCGTCCTGTGCACGGGGGTGGCATTGGCCGAGCGGGGCTGCATCTGAATCAGCGTCACAATGTGCCTCCTGTAGGGGTGGGTCATTTTCCTGATCACGAAGGTTCTAGGCCGCCGCGTCGAACGAGGACTTCCGCGCGGTCGCGCGCCGGGCAGCCGAAGCGGGGCTGCGTCGGCCGCGTGAGGCCGCGCTGCGCTTACGCCGCTCGGCCACCGGCGCGGTGATCGTCACGGGGATGCCGGAGGGAGTCTGGGCGCCGGTGATCCGGCTGAGTGCCTCTTCGCCGGAGCGGACCTGGGTGGTCTGGGGCACGATGCCGCCAGCCGCCATAAGGCGGGTCATGTCGCGGCGCTGGTTGGGGGTGACCAGGGTGACGACGCTGCCGGACTCCCCGGCCCGCGCGGTACGGCCGCTGCGGTGAAGGTAGTCCTTGTGGTCGGTCGGCGGGTCGACGTTGACGACGAGATCGAGGTCGTCGACGTGGATGCCGCGGGCCGCGACGTTCGTGGCCACGAGCACGGTGACGTGCCCGGTCTTGAACTGGGCCAGGGTCCGGGTGCGCTGCGGCTGTGACTTGCCGCCGTGCAGGGCGGCGGCCCGGACACCGCTGTTCAGCAGGTCCTGCGTCAGCCGGTCGACGGCGTGCTTGGTGTCCAGGAACATGATCACCCGGCCTTCGCGCGCTGCGATCTGCGTCGTCGTCCGGTGCTTGTCGGCGCCGTGGACGTGCAGCACGTGGTGCTCCATCGTGGTGACCGCGCCTGCGGACGGGTCGACGGAGTGGACGACGGGGTCGGTGAGGTAGCGGCGGACCAAGCGGTCGACGTTACGGTCGAGGGTGGCGGAGAAAAGCATCCGCTGGCCTTCGGGGCGGACCTGGTCCAGGAGCGCGGTGACCTGGGGCATGAATCCCATGTCGGCCATCTGGTCGGCCTCGTCCAGGACGGTGATCGCGACCTGGTTCAGCCGGCACTCACCGCGGTCGATGAGGTCTTTGAGGCGGCCCGGCGTCGCGACGACGACCTCGGCGCCACCGCGCAGCACATTGGCCTGCCTGCCGATCGGCATTCCGCCGACGACGGTGGCCAGGCGCAGCTTCACCGAGCGGGCGTAGGGGGTGAGCGCGTCGGTCACCTGCTGGGCCAGCTCACGCGTCGGCACAAGGACAAGGGCCAGCGGCTGGCGGGGCTCGGCGCGCTGTCCGGCGGTGCGAGCCAGAAGAGCCAGGCCGAAGGCGAGGGTCTTGCCGGAACCGGTGCGTCCGCGTCCCAGGGCGTCGCGGCCCGCGAGGGTGTTGGGCAGGGTCGCGCCCTGGATCGGGAACGGGACGCTCAAGCCTTGCGCGGTCAACGCTGCCAGCAGCTGCTTGGGCATGCCGAGGTCGGCGAACGCCTCGACCGCGGGCAGCGCGGGAGTGATCGTCTCCGGCAGGGCGAACTCGCCCTGCACCGTGGCGGGCCGGCGGCCGTGGCCGCGCGAGCGGCTCTGACCGCCGGAACGGCTAGGTGCGGGCGAGCCGAAGCGGGCGCCCCGCCTCGAACCGGTGCTGGAGCCGAAAGCGGGGCTGTCGGTCCGGCGGGGGCGGGAAATGCGGCCGTTCGTACGTGTGGGGTTCATTCAGAACCTTCCTTGATACGGCACGCATCAAGGAATTCCCGCAGCAGAAGAGTAGCGCGGGGAATCACAAGAACGGGCCGAATAGAATGCGAAAGCGAATCTGGCTTGCAGCGAATCTGGTGCGGGCGCAGGCGATGAAATGTGTGACGTCATGTGGACGTGAAATCCAGGACGTCGACCGGTATAGCTCCGAAGAGGCCCGCTCCCCGGAGAGGGGGCCACGGGCGGCGCCATCCCACAGGTGAAACCTCGGAGAATGCCCGTAGCTGGGCCCGCGCCCCGAGGGGTGCCGGCCCCAGCTACAAAGTGCGCGTCAGGCGAGAACTATGTTCTCGGCCGTCGGACCCTTCTGGGTCGGCGCGATATCGAAGGTAACCCTCTGGCCTTCGAGCAGCTCACGGAAGCCCTGTGCGGCGATGTTCGAGAAGTGGGCGAACACGTCAGGGCCGCCACCGTCCTGCTCGATGAAGCCGAAACCCTTGGCTGTGTTGAACCACTTCACGGTGCCTGACGCCATGTCATATCTCCTTTGGGGCAGTACGCCGGGACCCGCGGTGCACGGATACCGGGTCGCCGCGATGATGCCCCGTCCGGAAAATGACCGGCAACACGAAAACGCTTCCGATGGCTGAAAATGCCGGCGAAGGCGCTTGAAGCTTTGGGAACCACAACTGCAACTGAGATCGACAGTAGCATGGAATGGTGGCCCGTGTACGGTTTTTTTCACTCTGTTAGTTGCGGTAAAAACGCTCCCCGCACGGCGCGTTTAACCCTCACTTCGCGGTCATAGATATTGGCCCACCCGGAGCGCAGCGTTTCAGGAAGAGAGGCTGTTGGAGTGAGCAGGCGACGGTAGGGCCTGCGCGGGGCAGCCGTACCCTCCGAGGGCGGGCGGGAAGGTCGGACAGGGCTGATGTTCTCGGCCTGGGGTCCTTCTGGCCCTGGGCTCTCTCGCCTCCGTGTGGACTCCGGCCCCTTGGTCTCACCGCGAATTGGGCCACCCGAAGCCGAGTAGATCGGCTGGTCGTGGGAACGATCAGGGCTTCCGAACGGGCATCTCCGCTCGCCTACTCGTAAGGATCGTCGATGCTTCCTGAGGTCCGTCCCCACGTATCCGACCCCCTCACAGACCAGTTGGAACACCAATTGGGCTTGGCTCCAGACCTCGAAGCCGGCCATCTCGATGTGGAGCGCGTCGCAGGCATCGCAGTCGTCGCAGCTGCCCACTCCGGTGGCTACGCGGCCCTCGGCCATCTCCTCGGACTGCTGGCCGCGCTACCTGCCCCCACCAAGGCAGGCGAACGCTTCTGGTCGGACCTGTGGAGGTCCTCCGGCACCGCCTACCTGCTACCCGCCAACATCAAGGCTGAGGTACTGCAATCCATGGCAGGCGAAGGGACCGCCCTGGCCCGACAGATCCTCTCAGCTGTCGATGAGATGACCCCGCCCCAACGCTTCGCGGCCGGGGAGGTGATCGGTCAAGCCCTCGCCGAGTCCGACCATCTTCCCGACCTCAAGACACAGGTCATCGGAGAACTGTGGCTCCGAGATCTCGAACTCACCGCCTGGCGCGTCTTGCACGCCGACCGCAGGTCGGACGACCCCGCTGGACGGAAAGCCTTCCTCGATGCCTGGACGAGCGTCTAAACGTCTGATCCTCCAACTACACTGAAAGCACGGCTCTCACGGGCGACGGCAGCTACCGGACGCGGTGTGCGCGATCCATTGGGCAGGGTCTTCCGCGCGTTGCGGGAAATCACCATGGGGAACGACCCATGCGTCACGCCCTGACATGTGTGTGCCGGGGCCCGTCGGTAGCCGGCGGGCGCACCGTCTCAGGCCGGGGGCGGCCGGACGCTTCGGCGGTGCGGCGGTATTCGGCGTTGATGCGCTGGGCTTCTTCGAGCTGGTCTTCGAGGATGATGATGCGGCAGGCGGCCTCGATGGGAGTGCCCTGGTCGACGAGTTCACGTGCGCGGGCCGCGATGCGCAGTTGGTAGCGGGAGTAGCGGCGGTGGCCGCCCTCGGAGCGGAGCGGGGTGATCAGGCGGGCTTCGCCGATGGCGCGGAGGAAGCCCTGGGTGGTGCCGAGCATCTCGGCGGCCCGGCCCATGGTGTAGGCAGGGTAGTCGTCGTCGTCGAGACGGCTGTACGAGTCGTCTGCTGTCATTGCACCTCTCTGTGGAACGCGTGGAGGGGCCCTGGTGCCATATGGCACCAGGGCCCCGAAGGAACTGCTACACCATCTGCCGACCCTGGTACTGCGCCGGCCTTCTGTTTTCGCAGACCCGACCTGAATGCTGTCGGGGGTGCGGGGATCGCGGTTGCTTGACCGGAGACCACCTCACTATCGATGTCCCGCGGTACCCGGGCTCAAGACTTCCGCCCGGGCGATCCTGATGGCGCTCAACTCCTCCGTTCTTTCCCTCTGGATGAACTACTTACCAAACGGGAACCGCATACTGCTCGTGGCCTCGAACAGCGCCACTCTTCGGCAGCCAGCCCCGTCGCCGTCCTGCATCTGCTCTGGCTTGGGACCCCACTGCCGAACCTCCCGGCACGCGCGCCCGCAGCCGACGCCTTTGCCGAGGAACCACTGACAACCGCAGTGCTGTCGCACTTGCTGAGCTGCCACTGCGGTACTGCTCACGGCGGCCCCTGATCACTGCGGGCCACCCGGTCCGGTCGTCAGCCTCGTCGCCGTCTTGCACAACTCTGGCTTCGAAGCTCCACCACCGCACCGTCCTACGAACTGCAGCTGCGTGTACTGCTGCCCGGCAGTTCATCTCTGCCGGGCCCTGCTTGATCTCGGCTACGAGAGAAACCATAACCACACCACCACCCAATGTCTACTCCGGCCGACGCAGATTTCCGTGCGCTGGCCAGAGAGATAGTCGACCTCGAGCACAGAACGGCGCGTGGTGGCCCCGCTCCAACCACGGACACCTGCTTTGAGCAGCGACGTTGCGCCGGCCTCGATGCCGCGAACCCACAGCTTCCCTGCCTGACATCCGCAGGCACCGCGCATGCGCACCCCGGACCTGAACGGCGGGACGGGAGGCTCCGGCCGGCCCATGGTCAACCGCCTCGCCCGCACCACCGCGGTGACCCGCCGGACGGCTGGCGGCAAGGTCATAGCCGGTTCGGCGGGCGCGAGCAGGACCTGGCCGCCGCCGGCTTCGGCACGGCCGCCTGACCCGCGGCCGGGCCGGCATCACGACGCCACGGGCCGGACGGAGCCGACCGATGGCGCTCTCGCTGAGAAAGAGGCGGCGGCCGATGGCCTGGTTGGACAGTCCCTCGGCAATGAGGGCCAGCACGGAGTACTCGCGTTCGGTGAGCCGTTCGAGTCCCGGGATCGGGGAACTGCTGGACAGCAGTTTCGCGATGACGGCCGGGTCCATGGCGGTCCCGCCGCCCGCGACGCGCTCCAAGGCGCCGATGAACTGGTCGGCGTCGAACACGCTCTCCTTGAGGAGGTAGCCGACGCCGCCGGAGCCGTCGGCCAGGAGCTCACGGGCGTACGACTGCTCGACGTGCTGGAAGAGGATAAGGACCGGCAGTCCGGGCATCTCGCTGCGGGCGGCGAGGGCTGCCCGCAGGCCCTCGTCCGACTGGTCCGGTGGCATGCGGACGTCGATGACGGACACATCCGGGCGTCACGTCCGCAGCGCGTCGAACGTTTCAGGTCCGGTGGTCGCTGTCGCCACCACCTGGTGCTCGTACGCCTCGATCAGGCGGACCATCCCGTCACGCAGGAGGTAGAGGTCTTCGGCTACAACGATTCGCATGGCAGCGCCATCCTGACGCGGGTCGGGCCGCCCGGTGGGCTGGTGATCTCCAGGGTGCCGTCAAAGACCGCGAGGCGGCGGCGCTGGCCTGCGAGGCCGCTGCCGACTCGCTCGTCGGCCCCGCCCCGGCCGTCATCTTCAACCTCGACAACGAGGTCGGCCTCGTCCCTGGCGAGGCCGACGAGCACCCGCGACGCGTGGGCATGTCGGACCGCGTTGGTCAGCAACTCAGCGACGCCGAAGTAGACGGCCGACTCGATCGGCGGGTTCAGGATCAGCCGGCCGTCAGCGCTGACGGCCACGCCGAGTCGATCTGCCTGCATGAGGGTGGCGACGTCGGCTTCGCAGGCACGTCGGCTGTTCGTCGTTCCCAGAAGCTGAGGGGCCGATGGGTCGGATCCCACGGTAGGCGCCTTCATCGACGGCCGTTTCAGCAGGCCAGTTGGGGTCATGCGGGACTCACGTGCCGGGACGTGTCCACGCAACTGGTGGACGTGTCCACACGCAGAACACCCCTCTGCCCTGCGTTTCCGCAGGACAGAGGGGTGTAAGAGCGGTAGCGGTGGGATTTGAACCCACGGAGGAGTTGCCCCCTCACGCGCTTTCGAGGCGCGCTCCTTCGGCCGCTCGGACACGCTACCGAGGCAGAGCCTAGCGGACGAAGGGCCGAGATCGAAAATCGGTTCCGGGCAGGGGGATCAGGAGGTGCGGAAGAAGGCGATGAGGGGGGCCGCGCACTCGTCGGGGAGGACGTCGTGGATGACCTCGGGGCGGTGGTTGAGGCGGCGGTCGCGGACGATGTCCCAGAGGGAGCCGACGGCGCCCGCCTTCTCGTCGATCGCGCCGTAGACGACGCGGTCGAGCCGGGACAGCACGATGGCGCCGGCGCACATGGCGCACGGCTCCAGGGTCACCACCAGGGTGCACCCGGTCAGCCGCCAGCCGCCGAGGCGGCGGGCCGCGGCGCGGAGGGCGAGGACCTCGGCGTGGGCCGTGGGGTCGCCGTGGGCCTCGCGCTCGTTGCGGCCGCGGCCGAGCACCGTGCCGTCCGGGCCCAGCACGACGGCGCCGACCGGGACGTCTCCCGTCTCCGGTGCCCGTACGGCTTCCTCCAGCGCGAGGCGCATCGGGGCGCGCCAGGGGTCACGCAGGGGGTCGGGGTCGGGTCCGGGCAGGATGCCGGTCAGCGGATCGGTCATGACACCAGTGTGGCGGCGGTCAGCGCACCGCCTCCAGGCTCTCCATGCTGCAGCCCAGCATGTCGGCGATCGATTCGAGCGCGTCCCCGTCGAGGGCCTTCAGCTCCTTCTCCTCCATGCCCAGGTCGGTCAGGATGTCGCCGTCCCCGAGCGGGCCCACCGGGACCGGGGCGTCGGGGTCGGCGTCGTCGTCCTCATCGGGCTCGCCGTCCTCGGTGCCGTCCAGGTCGACGAGGCTGTCCAGGTCGTCGTCGGGGTCCTGGCCGAGCAGCTCGTCGGTGAGCATCGAGCCGTATGAGGTGCGGGCGGCCGCGGCCGCGTCCGATACGTAGATGTGCGGGTCCTCCTCGCCGTCCACGCGGACGACGCCGAACCACGCGTCTTCGTGCTCGATGAAGGCCAGAACAGTGTCGTCGTCCTTGGCGGCCCCACGAGCCAGATCGATCAAATCGGTCAGAGTCTCCACGTCATCGAGCTCTGTGTCGCTCGCTTCCCACCCTTCTGCGGTGCGCGCGAGCAATGCGGCGAAGTACACCGTGACTCTCCCACTGGTCATAGGCGTGCCGGGGCGGGCGGGACAATGTCCAGCCCCAATCGGAATCGTGGCAGAAACCGTCGCTTCGCGAGAGGTCTTCCACGCTGCGTCGTGCACCAGTCCAAAGAGATGTGGCTCACGTGAAACGAAACAGACAGACCTGATCGCTCCATCGGCGGTGCATCGGGGTCGGTTACGGGTTCGGGTACGGGTTCATCAGCGGAATGTACGCAGCAGTATCGCCTCGCGCATCCGGGCGGCGCGGGTCAGCCGCGGCCGCACGGCGTCGCGCACCTGCCGTGCCTGGTTCAGCGCGCGCAGGAAGCGTTCGCGACGGCGGCGGCGCTCCGCGGCGCTCTCGCGTGCGGGCCCCTCGCCCATCGTCCTGCCGGCGGGCATGTCGGTGTCGGCCATGGCCTCACCCCTCGTGCCGAGGTCTCCGCCCGGACTGGGGGCCCGGGCGCTCCTGCCCACTTTCCCTCGAAACAGCGCTTTGATGCCAGTACAGCGACAGACTGTCGGCGCGTGCCGGGGGTTACCGGCGGGAGCTGCGGCCGGAGGGCTCCGTTAGTGTCATTGCCATGCGGATCCACGTCGTCGACCACCCGTTGGTGGCGCACAAACTCACCACGCTGCGCGACAAGCGCACCGACTCCCCCACTTTCCGGCGGCTCGCCGACGAGCTGGTGACCCTGCTCGCGTACGAGGCCACCCGCGATGTGCGGACCGAGCAGGTCGACATCGAGACCCCGGTGACGGCGACGACCGGGGTGCGGCTGTCGCATCCGCGTCCCCTGGTGGTGCCGATCCTGCGGGCGGGCCTCGGGATGCTCGACGGCATGGTGCGGCTGCTGCCGACGGCCGAGGTGGGCTTCCTCGGCATGATCCGCGACGAGGAGACGCTGCAGGCGTCCACGTACGCCACCCGGATGCCCGACGACCTCTCCGGCCGTCAGGTGTACGTGCTGGACCCGATGCTGGCGACCGGCGGGACGCTCATCGCGGCGATCCGCGAGCTGATAGCGCGGGGCGCCGACGACGTCACCGCGCTGTGCCTGCTGGCGGCGCCCGAGGGCGTCGAGCTGATGGAGAGCGAGCTGGCGGGAGCCCCGGTCACGGTGGTCACCTCGGCCATCGACGAGCGGCTCAACGAGCACGGGTACATCGTGCCGGGGCTCGGCGACGCGGGCGACCGGATGTACGGGACCGCGGGCTGAATCTCGTTACGGGCGCCCGGGCCCGCTCAGCAGGGCGAGCCCGACGGGCGGGGTGAGGGCTTGGTCAGCGCGGTGAGCGCCTTGTCGGCGTCCTGCTGCTTGACCAGGTCCTTGAAACCCGAGCCGATGATCAGATCGACATCCTTGCCGCGGCGGCCGTCGTTCTTGGCCTGGGTCCCGGCGAGCTGGGTCGAGAGCACCCGGAAGGCCCCGTCGGTGGAGCCGGGTGCGCCCAGGAGTATCCCCGGGGCCTTGACCTTCTTGTCGTACGGGTTCGGCGCGTTCCCCACGTCCCCGATCTTGAAGCCGCGCTTCTTCAGCTCGTCGGCGGTGTCCTTCGCGAGCCCCGAGCGCTTGGTCGCGTTGTAGACGTTGACGGTGATGTCGGAGGGCTTCGGCAGCTTCTTCACCGCCGTACGTGACGACGACCCGGAGCCCCGGTCGCGGCCCTTGCCGGGCTCGCGCTTGCAGTCCGTGCTGCCGCGGGCCGCGCGCACCGTGTCGCCGCCCTTGCCGCCGCCACCGGAGAAGACGTCGATGAGCTGAAGCGTTCCCCAGCCGGCCAGGCCGAGCGCCACGACCGAGCCGAGGGCCGCGAACGCCAGGCGCCTGCGGCTCCGGGGCCGGCGCATGCGCGGGTAGCGGTCGCCCGTGATGCGGTACTTTCCGCCCATGCCAGGAGGGGTCAGCATGCTCATGTGCGCAGCGTAGTGCGGCCTGGTGAAGATGCCTACTAAATGATCAATGGTTGGTGTGCAGTCCAACCCGAAAGGGCCAACGCGAAGGCCCCGCGACCCCTTACGGGGTGACGTCAGTCGAGCTCCAGGACGCGTGCGTGCAGCACTTGGCGCTGCTGGAGCGCCGCGCGCACCGCGCGGTGCAGCCCGTCCTCCAGATAGAGGTCGCCGTCCCACTTCACGACGTGGGCGAAGAGGTCCCCGTAGAACGTCGAGTCCTCCGCGAGCAGCGTCTCCAGATCGAGCTGCTGCTTCGTCGTGACCAGCTGATCAAGACGTACCGGGCGTGGGGCGACGTCCGCCCACTGGCGGGTGCTTTCCCGGCCGTGGTCGGGATAGGGCCGACCGTTTCCGATGCGCTTGAAGATCACACGGAAAGCCTACCGGGCAAGCGGCTTCCGGCGCAGCCAAGGCGCGGGAGTGCCGGGACCGGTGCCCGGAACGGGGCTCCGCGACGCGCTGGCAAAAGGGTGAAAAATTCTCGAAAGGGGACTAGTCGCCCAAGGAGGTCAGGAGTAACCTGAAAAACAGCCTGCGGGGCGAGCGAGGGAGCTCGACCGGAGAGGCGTTCAGGACAGAGGACCTTGCGGTTCTCCGGAACGTCTCGTTGATGGCCGGGCTGAGAGGCCGGAAGGTCGGGGAGACCGGAAGGCGACCTCCACAACCTGATCCGGACAATGCCGGCGAAGGGAGCCCACCTCGCAGGTTTCGCGCTGCCCGCTTGCGGGGGCGTCCGGTGCGTTCGAGCATGGCCGCATGCGCTGTCTGGTCACCGGTGCCACCGGGTACATCGGCGGCAGGCTCGTGCCCGAGCTGCTGGGCGCGGGGCACGCGGTGCGCTGTGTGGTCCGTTCCCCGGGGAAGCTGCGCGGTCACCCCTGGGCGGGGCGGGTCGAGATCGTACGCGGCGATGTGACCGACGAGGAATCCGTCGGGGCGGCCATGGAGGGCGTGGACGTCGCGTACTACCTGGTGCACGCGCTGGGCGGCGGACCCGGCTTCGAGGAGACCGACCGGCGCGCCGCCCGCCTCTTCGGCGAGCGGGCGCGGGCCGCCGGGGTCCGGCGGATCGTCTACCTCGGCGGGCTGGCCCCGGCCGGGGTCCCGGACGAGGACCTCTCCCCCCATCTGCGCTCCCGCGCCGAAGTGGGCCGCGTGCTCCTGGAATCCGGGGTGCCGACCGCGGTGCTCCGGGCCGGTGTGATCATCGGGTCCGGCTCGGCGTCGTTCGAAATGCTGCGCTATCTGACCGAACGGCTTCCGCTCATGGTCACCCCCCGCTGGGTGCGCACCCGCACCCAGCCGATCGCCGTCCGCGACGTGCTCCGGCTGCTGGTGGGCTGCGCCACGCTGCCGTACGAGGTGAACCGGGCCTTCGACATCGGCGGCCCCGACATCCTCACCTACCGGGACATGATGCGGCGGTACGCGGCCGTCGCCGGGCTGCCCCGGCGCGGCATCCTGCCGGTGCCGGTGCTCACCCCCAGGCTCTCCAGCCTCTGGGTCGGCCTGATCACCCCCGTACCCGGCACCCTCGCGCGACCCCTCGTGGAGTCCCTGCGGCATGAGGTGGTCTGCGCCGAGCACGACATCACGGCCTACGTACCCGAGCCGCCGGGCGGCCCCCTCGGCGTGAACCGGGCCCTGGAGCTGGCCCTGCGGCGGATCCGCGAGGCCGACGTGGCCACCCGCTGGTCCTCCGCCGCGACCCCCGGCGCGCCCAGCGACCCGCTGCCCACCGACCCCGACTGGGCGGGCGGCACCCTCTACACCGACCACCGCCGCCGCGCCGTGAACGCCTCCCCGGAGGACGTGTGGCGGGTCGTGGAGGGGATCGGCGGCGAGAACGGCTGGTACGCCTTCCCCCTCGCCTGGGCGCTGCGCGGCTGGATCGACACCCTGGTGGGCGGCGTCGGCCTCCGCCGCGGCCGCCGCGACGCGGCCCGGCTGCGGGTCGGGGACAGCCTCGACTTCTGGCGCGTCGAGGAGGTCCTGCCGCCCCGTCTGCTGCGGTTGCGGGCCGAGATGCGGCTGCCGGGGCCGGCGTGGCTGGAGATGCGGGTGGACCGGGACGCGGAGGGCCGGACCGTCTTCCGCCAGCGCGCCGTCTTCCACCCGCGCGGGCTGGCAGGGCACGTCTACTGGTGGGGCGTCTCGCCGTTCCACGCGCTGGTGTTCGGCGGCATGGCCCGCAAGATCGCCGCCAGAGCGGAGGCAGCCCAGTCGGCTGGGTGCCGTTGACCGGGCTGCCGGGTGCGCTGTTGCCTACGGCCGGTGGTTGCTGTTCCCCTAGCCCGCCCCTTCCCGAAACCGGGGCTCTGCCCCGGGCCCGGAGGGCCCGGTCCGCGCCGCACGAGAAGCGGCCATCGGCCACTGCGCCGACGGGGTATTGCGGGGCCGGGGTGCCGTGCGGGCGGGTGGCTACGGGGACTCGGCGTGGGCGTCTGGCGGCTGCTCACCGGGCGGGCGCGGGGGTGTTCGGGCGCATCGTGTGCTGGGGCTGCCGGTGCTTGCGGTGGCTCGCGCTCCGGGACGACGTACGCGGCCCGGCCTGGGCGGGCGGGACGCTGCCAGGCCGGGGCCCGGGGCAGAGCCCCGGTTCGGGAAGGGGCGGGGCTGGGGAACAACGGCCGCACCGCCCACGGCCAGCTGCTCGCCAGGTGGGGCGGGGCCCGGTTTCGCCGCGCCGCTCAGCGCAGGCCGTCCAGGGTGAGGGGGAGGTGGCGGGGGCCGCGGAGGACGGCGTTGCGGCGGTAGGGCGGAGGGTCTTCGAGCAGGCGGGGGTTCTCCAGGCGCCGGGCCAGCGCGGTCAGGGCCAGCTGGGCCTCCAGGCGGGCCAGCGGGGCGCCGAAGCAGCTGTGGATGCCGCTGCCGAAGCCGAGGTGCTGGTTGTCGCGGCGCCGGGGGTCGAAGCGGTCGGGGTCGAGGAAGCGCTGCGGGTCGCGGTTGCCGGAGGCCAGGACGAGCCAGACGGAGGCGCCCTTGGGGATCGTCACCCCGGCGATGTCGATGTCCGAGAGCGGGGTGCGCTGGGGGAGCAGCTGGACGGGCGGGTCGTAGCGCAGCAGCTCCTCGACCAGGGGAACGGCCAGATGGGGCTTGGCGCGCAGCCGGGCCAGGACGTCGGGGTTGCGGAGCAGGGCGAGCATGCCGTTGGTGATCAGGTTGACGGTGGTCTCGTGGCCCGCGACCAGCAGCAGCGCGGCGGTGCTCAGCAGCTCCGTATGGCTCATGCCGCCCTCCGGGCCGTGCCCGGCGACCAGGGCGGAGAGCATGTCGTCGCCGGGGGAGCGGCGGCGTTCCTCGATCAGTTCGGAGAGGTAGCGGCCGAGTTCGGTGCGCGCCTGCTGGGTGATGCGGCGCCGCGTCGCGGCGTCCTGCCCGGGGTCCGGGTCGAGGCTCGCGGCGAGGGTGTCGGCCCAGGCGTGGAAGCGGGGTTCGTCCTCGCGCGGCACGCCCAGCAGCCGGCAGATGACGGTGACCGGGAAGGGGTACGAGAAGTCGTCGACGAGGTCGATGCGCTCCCGGTCCCCGAAGCCGTCGATCAGCTCGGTGACGATGCGGGACAGCTCGCCGCGCATGGCGTGGATCCGCCGGGGGGTGTGCGGCGGGCCGAAGGGCGTCATGGCCAGGCGGCGCAGCCGGTCGTGCTCGGGAGGGTCGAGCTTCAGGAAGGCGGGCGGCAGCCCGGGGTCGTCCTCCTCGGCCTCGCTCTCGGCGTCGGCCGGTTCCCCGGCGGCCCGGGGGTCGAGGTTGCGCGCGTCGGAGCTGATGCGCGGGTCGTGCAGCAGGGCGTGGATCTCCCAGTAGGTGCTGATGATGTACGGGCCGTCCTCATCCTGCACCACGGGTGTTTTGCGCAGTTCCGCGTAGATCGGGTACGGGTCGGCGCGGTTGGCGTAGTCGGTGATCTTCCGCAGGAGGGGGCCGTGGGCCATGGCGGAGTCCTTCCGGGATCAGGGCCGCGGAGCAGGGCCGGGGAGCGGGTGGTCACACGCGCGAGGGGGTGAAGACGATCCGCCGGTCGGCGGGCGAGTAGCCGCTGAGCGTGACGGTCGGGCCGTGGGTGGGCAGCGTGGGGTCCGGGAAGCCGGCCGGGACCGGGCGCAGCCCTTCGGCGCGGCGGTCGACGGTGGTGAACGGCGGCGGGAAGGGGGCGGCCGTCTCGATCAGTCGCTGGTAGAACGCCAGCCACTTGGTCTGGTCGAAGGTGACGGCGGCGATGACGCGCCCCTGGTATCCGTAGACCGCGGTGAAGCGGCGCTCGGCGAGCGACCCCTGGGCGATCAGGACCTCCTCGCCCAGCGACGGCACCCCCACCGACTTGATGTTCACCCCGAACTGGGAGGACCAGAAGGCCGGGACCCACAGATGCGGCCGGCGGTCGGCGCTCGCGCTGATCATGTTGTGGGCGGCGATCCCGGCCTGGGCGACCGCGTTGCCCCAGTGCTCCAGGGACAGGAACTGGTAGCCGAAGAGCGGATGCGGGGAGCGGGCGACGTCCCCGGCCACGAAGACGTCGTCGGTGACGATGCCCGTCACGTCGAAGGCGCGGCAGCCCGCGTCGCAGGCGATGCCGCGGGGCCCGGCGGCGAGCCCGGAACCGGCCAGCCATTCGATGTTGGGGGTGATGCCGAGTGAGACCACCGCGACATCGGCGTCGAGGGCGGTGCCGTCGGACAGATGGGCCCGCCGCAGCCGCCCGGCGGCGTCGCCTTCCAGGCCGGTGACCATGACACCGCAGCGCAGGTCCACGCCGTGGGCGCGCTGAAGCCCTGCGGCGACCTCGCCGAGTACGCCGCCGAGCGCGCCGACCAGGGGGGTGGGGCCGCGTTCGGCGACGGTGACCGGCAGCCCCCGCTCGCGGCACGCGGAGGCGATCTCCGAGCCGGTGAAGCCCGCGCCGATGACCAGCACCCGGCGCGGCGCCGCCGACAGCCGGCGGTGCAGCGCGGCCGCGTCCTCGCGGGTACGGAGCACGAACACGCCGTCCAGCTCGGCCTCCAGGGGATGCGGCCAGGGCCGGGCGCGCACCCCGGTGGTGATGAGGAGCCGGTCGTACGGGACCTCGTCGCCGTCGGCCAGCCGCACCCGCCGGGCCGTCATGTCCAGCCCGGTGGCGGCGACGCCGAGCCGCCACGTCGCGTCCACCGCGCGGCGGCGGGGCAGTGCGGTGTGGTCGGCGGGGGACCGGCCCAGCAGCACCTGCTTGGACAGCGGTGGCCGGTCGTACGGCTCATGGGGCTCGTCGCCGATCATCGTGAGCGACCCGGCGAACCCCTCCTCGCGCAGCGTCTCGGCGGCCCGCAGCCCGGCCAGCGAGGCGCCCACGACCACGATGCGCCCCTCGCGCGGCGGCGGGTGCGGCGCGCCGTCAGCGGACACCGGACAGGTCCTCGTCGCCGGCCGGCCCGTCGGCCAGTTCATCGACCAGGATGGCCTGGACCGGGCAGGCCGCCACCGCGCGCGCCACGTTCTCCCGCTGGGATTCCTCCGCGCGCGGGGTGTAGAGCAGCGCCTCCTCGCCGTGCAGGGTGAAGACGTCGGGGGCGAGGAACGCGCACTGCGCGTATCCCTGACAGCGGTTGAGATCGACGACAAGCCTCATCGGGGCCCTGCCCTTCGCACGCCTTGGGTCGCCGGGTCGCCCCCTCCTGGGCCCAGCATGGGCGAGGCGGCCGGGGACCGCGCGCACAGCCGGGCCAATGGGGCGATGCCTCACCGCGACGGGGCTCGGCGGCGGGTGCGGGGGCGCAGTGTGACAGTGAGGGCGGGGGCGTGAACCGTCGTGCGCAAGAGCTGAGCCATTCCGCCCGTGGCCGTCTGGCCGCCACTACTGTGCGTGGAATGTTCCACTCCGCAGCCCTCTCCTCAACCCCACAAAGAGGCGGGATCGCCGCTGTCGGTTCCACGAGGTGGCGTATGTGATGAGCATCTCGTCCTTACGTCGCGCGCAACGCGCCCCCGCTCCCACGCCCGCCTCGCCGCCTCCCGAGGCGGCCCCGCCCTCCGCCGCCCCCCAGCAGCGTGACGCGTTCTTCGACAACGCCAAGTACCTGGCCATCGTGCTGGTCGCGATGGGGCATTCCTGGGAACCGCTGCGGGACGGCAGCAGAGCGGCATCCGCCCTCTACATGTTCGTGTACGCCTTCCACATGCCGGCGTTCATCCTCATCTCCGGCTACTTCTCGCGGAACTTCGACCTCCGGCCGGATCGGCTGAAGCGTCTCCTCACCGGGGTCGTCGTCCCGTACGTGATCTTCGAGAGCGCGTACAGCCTGCTCAAGGGCTGGGCGAGCGACGACCCCTCGTACCCGATCAGCCTGCTCGACCCCTGGTACCTGACCTGGTTCCTGGTCGCGCTCTTCGTGTGGCGGGTCACCACCCCGGTGTGGCGGATCGCGCGCCATCCCGTGCCGCTCGCGCTCGCGATCGCCGCGCTCGCCTCGTGCTCGCCCGACATCGGCGACGATCTCGACCTCCAGCGGGTGCTGCAGTTCCTGCCCTTCTTCGTGGCGGGACTGCACATGCGGCCGGAGCACTTCCGGATGGTGCGCCGTCGCGCGGTGCGGCTGATGGCGGTGCCGGTGACGGTCGCCGCGCTGGTCTTCGCGTACTGGGCGGTGCCGCGCATGAACGCCGGGTGGTTCTACCACCGGGACAGCGCCCAGGAGCTGGGGGCGCCGTGGTGGAGCGGCATCGTGATGACGTTCGCCCTCTTCGGCTGCTCCATGGTGCTCACCGCGTGCTTCTTCGCCTGGGTGCCCGGGCGGACGATGTGGTTCACCGCGCTCGGCGCCGGAACGCTGTACGGGTACCTGCTGCACGGCCTGCTCATAAAGGGCTCCCACTCCGCGGGCTGGTACGACCCGTCCTGGCTGCACACCCCGGCGGGCGCGATCCTGGTCACGGTCATCGCCGCGGTGGTGGTGACGGCGCTGTGCTCCCCGCTCGTCCAGCGGATCTTCCGCTTCGCGATGGAGCCGCGGATGGAGTGGGCCTTCCGGCCGGCGGCGGGCGGGTCGACGGCGGAGAGTTCCGGGGCTGCCGGGGCCGTCGTGTCCCGGTCCGCCTCGACGCCGCAGACGGCCGTCGTCCCGTCCCAGGCCACGAGACCGTAGCGCGATCCGCTGTTTCCGGCTCCGCGCGGCGGGGCCGGAAACGCTCGCACGCTTATGCCACTCGTCGGACTGTCGGATAGGCCGTCAGGACCCTGGGTAGGGCCGAGCCGATCAGCCCGTAGGCCCTGCTCACGGCCGCGGGCAACCGTCGCACGGAGAGGTGCCGGCCCACCAGTGACACAGCCCTTTCAACTCCCCGACTTCTACACGCCGTACCCGGCGCGGCTGAATCCCCATGTCCAGGAGGCGCGGGAGCACTCCACCCGGTGGGCCCGCGAGATGGGAATGCTCGAGGGCTCCGGGATCTGGGAGCAGGCGGATCTCGACGCCCACGACTACGCCCTGCTGTGCGCCTACACCCACCCCGAGTGCTCCGCCGCCGAGCTGGCGCTGATCACGGACTGGTACGTGTGGGTGTTCTTCTTCGACGACCACTTCCTGGAGCGGTTCAAGCGCTCGCAGGACCGTGCGGGCGGCAAGGCGTACCTGGACCGGCTGCCGCTGTTCATGCCGATGGAGCCGATGGGTCCGGACGCCGTCGTGCCGGAGGCGGTCAACCCCGTCGAGGCGGGCCTGAAGGACCTGTGGGCGCGTACGGTGCCCGCGATGTCGCCGGACTGGCGGGCCCGGTTCCGGGAGTCCACGGAGAACCTGCTCAACGAGTCGCTCTGGGAGCTGTCCAACATCAACGCAGGGCGGACGCCCAATCCGGTGGAGTACATCGAGATGCGCCGCAAGGTCGGCGGCGCCCCGTGGTCGGCGGGGCTCGTGGAGCACGCGGCGGGGGCCGAGGTCCCGGCGGTGGTCGCGGAGTCGCGGCCGCTGCGCGTGCTGCGGGACGCGTTCTCGGACGCGGTGCATCTGCGCAACGACCTCTTCTCGTACCAGCGGGAGATCGAGGAGGAGGGCGAGCTGAGCAACGGGGTGCTGGTCCTGGAGACGTTCCTGGGCTGCACCACCCAGCAGGCGGCGGATGCCGTGGGCGACCTGCTCACCTCGCGGCTCCAGCAGTTCGAGAACACCACGTTCACCGAGCTGGCCCCGCTCTTCGCCGAGCACGGCCTGGACGCGGCGGCCTGCGCGCGCGTCATGGCGTACGTCAAGGGGCTCCAGGACTGGCAGTCCGGCGGCCATGAGTGGCACATGCGTTCCAGCCGCTACATGAACGGCGGAGGGGCCGGGAGCGAGCCCGCCTGGTCGCCGTTCTCCGTCAGCGGTCTCGGCGGCAGTGGTCTTGGTGTATCCGCTGCTGACGTACGGCTCACCACCGGCCGGGCGGAGCGGGCCAGGGCGCGCACTTTCAGCCATGTGCCGTACCAGCGGGTCGGGCCGTCCCGGCTGCCGGACTTCTTCATGCCGTTCACCGCCCGGCTCAGCCCGCATCTGGGCCGGGCGCGCCGCAATCTGGTCGAGTGGTCGCACCGGATGGGCATCCTCGGGCCGCAGCCCGGCGTTCCCGACTCGGACGTCTGGGACGAGCGTCGGCTGCTCGCCGCCGACCTGCCGCTGTGCGCGGCGGGGATACAGCCGGACGCGTCCCCCGACGATCTGGACCTGACGTCGGGCTGGCTCGCCTGGGCGACGTACGCGGACGACTACTATCCGCGGGTCTTCGGCCGGAAGCGGGACCTCACCGGGGCCAAGGTGTGCAACGACCGGCTCAAGACCTTCATGCCGGTCGAAGCGGGCCCCACCCCCGTCCCGGCCAGTGGCCTTGAGCGCGCCCTCGCCGACCTGTGGGCGCGTACCGCGGGGCCGATGGAGGAGGGCGCGCGCCGCGCGTTCCGCACGACCGTGGACGACATGCTGGACAGCTGGCTGTGGGAGCTGGCGAACCAGGCGCAGCACCGCATCCCCGACCCGGTCGACTACATCGAGATGCGCCGCCACACCTTCGGCTCCCACCTCGTCATGAGCCTGCGCCGGCCGGCCATCTACCGCAGCGGGCCGGTCCGTTCGCTGGAGAACGCCGCCATGGACTACGCCACACTGCTGAACGACGTCTTCTCGTACCAGAAGGAGATCGAGTTCGAGGGCGAGGTCCACAACGGCGTCCTGGTCGTGCAGAACTTCTTCGACTGCGACTATCCGAGCGGGGTGGCCATCGTGCATGACCTGATGGCCTCGCGGATGCGGCAGTTCCAGCACATCGCGGCCCACGAGTTCCCGGTCCTGTACGAGGACTTCGAGCTGTCGGCGGAGGGCCGGGCGGACCTGGAGGGGTACGTACGCGACCTCCAGGACTGGATGACCGGGATCCTGACCTGGCACCGGGAGACCGCCCGGTACCGGGAGGAGGAGCTGCTGCACGAGGCGGGTGGGGCGCCGCGGCAGCTGTTCGGGCCGACGGGTCTTGGGACGTCGGCCGCGCGGCTTCCGGTGGGCGCGCGCCGGTAACGCACCACGATGTGGTGCCCCGCCTTGTCCGCGCGGACAAGGCGGGGCCGTCGCATGTTGGCCGCTGGTGACGAAGCCGGGCGCGGCGCCGGGTCTGTTGAATGCCGCGCAGTCCCCTCGCGCCCTGGAGGTACCGTGTCGTGGCGCAAACTTCTCCTGCTTCTGCCCGTGGTCCCTGCGCTGGCCCTGCTCGCGTCGGTGTGGCTGCCGTTCGTCAACGCCGAGCGGCTGTGGTTCGGCATGCCCTCGCTGTACGTATGGGTCGGCGGCTGGGTGCTCTCGCTCACCCCGGCGCTGGCCGCCGTCGAGTGGGGGCTGTTCCGGCACCGTGAGCGGGCGATGGCGGGTGAGGGACAGTGAGCGTCGTCCTCGCCGTATCGCTGCTGGGCATGTGCGCCCTCGCCCTCTGCGGCTTCCTCGGCCGGCGCGGGCGCTCCGCCGACCTCGCCGAATGGGCCGTCGGACGGCGCAACTTCGGCACCGCCGCCATGTGGTTCCTCCAGGCGGGCGAGGTGTTCACCACCTTCAGCTTCCTCGGGGTCGCTGGGGTCGCGTTCACCGGCGGCAACGCCGCCACGTACGCCGTCGTCTACCTGGCGCTCGCCTTCCTGGGGCTGTACTTCGTCCAGCCGAGGCTGTGGCGGCTGGGCAAGGAGAACGGCTACCTCACCCAGGCCGACTACTTCGCCGACCGCTACCGCAGCCCGCTGTTCGGCAAGGTCGTCGCCGTCATCGGGCTGATCTTCCTGCTCCCCTACATCCAGCTCCAGCTCACCGGGCTCGGCATGGTCGTCGGGCTGGTCACGGGCAGTACGGCGTCGGGGCGGCTGAGCATGGTGCTGGCCTCGGCGCTGACGGCGGCCTTCGTGCTGTGGTCCGGGATCCGCGGGCTGAAGAACAGCGCCTACTTCAAGGACGTGCTGACGGTCGGCGTCATGGCCGTGCTCGCCGTCGTCATCCCGCTGCACTACGTCGGCGGCGGTGTGGGCGAGGTCTTCCAGCGGGTGCACGAGGCGCAGCCGCAGATGCTGACCGTGCACGGCGGGGAGCAGGACCAGGTGTGGTGGACCACCAGCGTGCTGGCCTCGGCCATCGCGGGCGGCATGATGGCGACGCCGCACCACTGGCCGCCGTTGATGGCCGCGGGCGGGCCGCGGGCGATCCGCACGAACAACATCTTCATGCCGCTGTACCAGGTCGCGCTGATGATCCCGATCATGGTCGGGCTCACCGGGGTGGTCGTACGGGCCGACGGGGACGGCGACGGGGTGCTGCTCACCCTCGCCCAGGGCGCCCTGCCGGACTGGGCCACCGGGCTCGTCGTGGTCGCCGCCGCGGCCTCGGCGATGGTCCCGGCCGGGGCCATGTGCATCGGCATCTCCACCCTGGTCGCCCAGAACCTGCTGCCCCCGGGCCGGGAGTCGGCCCGGATGCGGGTCAACCACAGCGTCGTCGTCCTGGCCATCGGCCTCGCCCTCACCCTCGGCATCCTGCGCCCCGGGCTGCTGGCCGACCTGCAACTGCTCACGGTGAGCGGCTTCATCCAGCTCGTCCCCGGGCTGCTCGCCGTCCTCGGCGGCCGCCGCCTGCTCACGGCCCGGGCCGCCCTGGCGGGGCTGGCGGCGGGCGAGGCCGTGGTGACGTGGCTGACGCTGGCCGAGGTGGACGTGCGGCACGTGAACGCCGGGCTCGTGGGGCTGGGGGTGAACGTGGCGGTGGCGCTGCTGGTGCGGCTGCTCTTCCCCCACCCCGCCCCTGCCCGAACGGAGACCCCCGCCCCGGGTGCCGCGGCCCCCGGGCCCCACGGTGCCTCGGCCCCGCACGCCGCCGCGGCCACCGCCCCGCGGAACCCCGACGCATCCCCCCGCGGATAACCGCCCGCCGCGCCCCGATGCCGCTCTCCCGCCCCGGGAAGGCCGCCCGCCACACGCGCGGGCGGCCTTCCCGGCGGCGCCCGGAAGCGCCGTTCGGCACCGCGCCACCTCGCGCGTGGGGTCTGCCGGCGGTGCCGATGCGGCGACGCTGTGGCTGCGGTTGTTCCCCACCCCGCCCCTTCCCGAACCAAGGGCTCCGCCCCTGGACCCCGCCCCGCTGCAACGCGCCGTCGTCCGGCCCGCCGACGCCGCTGCGCCGTGCGCCGCCGCGCCGCCGCACGGCGACGCTCACCCCCGAACGCTGGATCGGCAGCGGCAGCAGTGCCAGGGCGTTCCCCTCACGCCGGGGTGGCGGGCGGCCCGGCGGCGGCCGGTCGTGGTCCCGCCGGGCCTCACCATGCCCCAGCAGCCGCCTGCCGCTGCGCCGCGTCTGCGGGCCGTGGAAACCACGCCACGGCCGCCCGCTCCCGGACTCTGGGGCGGCAGCCCCGCGGGTCCAGGGGCTTGCCCCTGGTTCGGGAAGGGGCCGGGTGGGGGACCAACCCCGGCCGCCTGCTCCCCTGCGCGGGTGGTTTCGCGCACGGGGCGCAGGAGTGCCCGATGGCTTCGTTCGCGACGCGGGGCCGGAGGCGGCAGCCGGTGCGGGACGGCGCCCGGAGGGGTGGGATGGGGACCAACCCCGGCCGCCTGCTTTCCGCTGCCGCGCGGCGTCGACCGTGCCCCGGCTGCGGAGGCCCGACGACGCCTGCGGCCACGCCGCGTGGGGCCACCCGTACCGCGCCCCGGGACCTCCGGCTACGCCGGGTCGGGCCGGTCCGGGAGCGGGCGCCCGATGGCCCCGCCCGCTGGGGCGGAGCCCCGTGGGGTCCAGGGGTTGGCCCCTGGTTCGGGGAGGGGCGGGGTGGGGGACAATTCGGCAATCTA
Organism: Streptomyces sp. NPDC021212; assembly: GCF_044332925.1. NCBI lineage: Bacteria > Bacillati > Actinomycetota > Actinomycetes > Kitasatosporales > Streptomycetaceae > Streptomyces > Streptomyces sp. NPDC021212. Next base: position 136,884 of record NZ_JBIRPZ010000004.1, on the reverse strand, counting down.
CGAGAGCGAGCTACCGTGACGGACCACAACGACGACCTCTGCTACAAGACCGCCCTGGAGCTGAGCGCCCTGCTCCGGCGTCGCGAGCTGTCCGCGCGCGAGGTGGTGCGGGCGCATCTGGACCGGATCGAGCGCGTCAACCCCGGGGTCAACGCCATCGTCACCCTCGTCGCCGACCGCGCGCTCGACGCCGCCGCGGCGGCCGACGAGAAGATCGTGGCGGCGGGGCCGGACGACGTGGGGGTGCTGCACGGGCTGCCCATCGCGCACAAGGACACCCACAACACCGCGGGCATCCGCACCAGCCACGGTTCGCCCCTCGCCGACGGCATACCCGACCAGGACGACCTGATCATCGAGCGGATCCGGGACGCCGGGGCGATCACCCTGGGCAAGACCAACGTGCCCGAGTTCGCCGCCGGTTCGCACACGTTCAACCCGATCTTCGGCGCCACCCACAACCCGTACGCCCCCGACCGCAGCGCGGGCGGCAGCAGCGGGGGCGCGGCCGCCGCGCTGGCCGCCGGCATGGTTCCGCTCGCGGACGGCAGCGACACGGGCGGGTCGCTGCGCAATCCGGCCTCGTTCAACAACGTGGTGGGGCTGCGCCCGTCGCCCGGGCGCGTCCCGACCTGGCCCGCGGCGAACGCGTGGACCACGCTCTCGGTCAAGGGCCCGATGGCCCGTACGGTCGCGGACACCGCACTGCTGCTGTCCGCGATGGCGGGCCCCGACCCCCGGTCGCCGATCGCGCTGGAGGAGCCGGGCGCCCGGTTCGCCCGGCCGCTGGACCGGGATCCGACCGGGCTGCGGGTGGCCTGGTCGCCGGACCTGGGCGGGCTGGTGCCGGTGGAGCCGGAGGTGGCGGCGGTCGTGGAGGCGGCGGCGGGCGTCTTCGAGGACCTCGGGTGCGCGGTGGAGCGCGCGTGCCCGGACCTGTCGGAGGGCGAGGAGGTCTTCCGTACGCAACGGGCCGCGCTGTTCGAGGTCGCGTTCGGCCCGCTCATGGACCGCCACCCGGAGGGCCTGAAGCAGACCATCCGGGAGAACGCGGAGGTGGGGCGCCGCCTCACCGGGCCCGAGGTGGCCCGGGCCGAGGTGCTGCACACCGCCCTCTTCCACCGCGTCCGCGCCTTCTTCGAGCGCTACGACGTGCTGCTGCTCCCGGTCAGCCAGGTGCCGCCGTTCGACATCGGCATCGAGTACCCGACCGAGGTGGCGGGGGTGGCGATGCGGGACTACCTGGAGTGGATGCGTTCCGCGTACCTGGTCACGGCGACGGGCAGCCCCGCCCTGTCCGTCCCGGCCGGGTTCACCCCCGCCGGGCTGCCGGTGGGGGTGCAGATCGTCGGACCGCACCGGGCGGACTTCGCCGTCCTCCAGGTCGGCCACGCCTTCGAGCAGGCCACCGGGTACGGGCGGCGGCGCCCGCAGGCGATCGGGTAGCCACGGCGAGGACGGCGGAGGAGGATTACCGGCCGCCAGGCCATGGATAATCTCCGCCTCGGAGCTTCGACGGAGCTTCGATACGGCCCGGCCCGGGTAGGCGCCCCCGGAACCGGCGGCGCGCTCATGAGCGGAGGAGCCATGTACGACGACTCCCCGGACGACCTCCTCGCCCTGGCCAACAGCATCGCCGGGCTGGTCGGCGCGCCGGTCACCATCGAGGACGACGCGTCCGAGCTGATCACCTACTCGCCCGGCCAGGAGAACTCGGACGACGCCCGCGTCGCGATGATCCTCAACCGCCGGGTGCCCGAGCGGTACCGGCCGCTGCTGCGCAACGACCGGCTGGATGTGCGGCTGGCGGGCTCGTCCGCCCCGCTGTACGCGGACTTCCGCGCGTCCGGGGTGCTGCCGCGGGCGATCATGCCGATCCGGGTGGACGACCTGTCCGTGGGGTCGATCTGGGCGATCGTGCCGACCGCGCCCTCCCCGGAGCAGCGGGCGGCGCTGGAGGAGTCGGCCGCGCTGGCCGCCCCGGTGCTGGCCCGGCGGATCGCCCGTCGGCGCGGCGAGGAGGCGCGGCGGGCCGCGGCCGTACGAGCCCTCCTGGGCGGCGGGGCGGCGGCGGTGGAGGCCGCCGCCGAACTGCCGCCGGCGCCCGGCCCGCTGGCCGTCGTCGCGCTGCGGCCATCGGCCCCGGCCCCGTCCGGCGAACCGCTGCGGCGCGCGCTCGCGGGGCTCGACGGGCTGACCGGGGAGATCGACGGCGCGGGCTACGCCGTGCTGCCGGTACGCGACGAACAGCGGCTGGCGCGCGTGGTCCGGGAACTTCACGACCGGACCGGGCTGGTGGCCGGGGTGGGCCGTACCGTCCCAGGGCCCGAAGGGCTGGACCGTTCACGGGCCGACGCCGACCTGGTCGTCCGGCTGCTCACCCGGCTGGGCGGCACGGGCGGCGCCGCCGCGCACATCCGCGACGTCCACCTGGACGCGCTGCTCATGCAGACGGTCGACCTGGCCGACGAGGCCGGGCACGACCCGCTGGGCGCGATCGCCGACCTGGAGCGCTACGACCGCGAGCGCGGCACGGACCTGCTCGACAGCCTGGCCCGCTATCTGGCCGTCGGTGAGGACGCCCGGCTGGCCGCCCGGCAGCTGCACATCCACCCCAACACCCTGCGCTACCGCCTGCGGCGGGCCCACGAGATCGCGGGGCTCGACCTCGCCGACCCGGCCGCCAAGTTCGAGATCCAGCTCCGCCTGCGCCTGCGCGCGCTACGTCTCCCCTAGGCCGTACCCCACCGCGGTCTTGTGCCGTACGACAACGCCCGGCCCCGCGCAATCGGTCCCGCGGACAGTGCGTCGGGCGCCCCCGTCCGCCCATGATGCGTACGCAACCGGGGAACCATGGGAAACAGGGGAAGGGGAACGCCACCGTGTCCACACCACGCAGCGCCGTCGTCGTCGGGGCCGGGATCGTCGGGCTCGCCACCGCCTGGGCCCTGCAGAGCCACGGCGTCGAGGTCACCGTCGCCGAGCGGCGGCGGCCGGCGGCCGGGGCCTCGTGGGGGAACGCGGGGTGGCTGACGCCGGCGCTGGCCATGCCGTTGCCCGAGCCCGCCGCGCTGCGGCACGGGGTGCGCAGCCTGGTCACGCCGACCTCGCCCGTCTACATACCGCCCCGGGCCGATCCGCGGCTGGCGCGGTTCCTGCTGTCGTTCACCCGGCACTGCACCCCGCGCCGCTGGCGGGTGCTGGCCACGACGTTCGCCGGGCTGAACCGGCACGCGCTCGCCGCGTACGACGACCTCGCGGCGGGCGGTGTCGCGGAGCCGACCGTCCCCGTCGACCCGATGCTGCTCGCTTTCAATACGGCGGCCGAGCGGGCGGCGATGGTGGAGGAGTTGGAGCACGCCCGGGCGGCGGGCTACGAGATTCCGTACGAGACCATCGACGGCGACCGCGCGCGTGACCTGGAGCCGGTGCTCAGCGACGCGGTCGGCGCGGGCATCGCGCTGCACGGGCAGCGGCGGCTGAACCCCGGGAACTTCGTGCGGGCGCTGGCGGAATCGGTCCGGGAGCGCGGCGGGCGGATCGTGGAGCGGGCCGAGGTGACGGGGATCCGCGATCTGGGCACGGGCGTCGCGGTCGGCACGTCCCAGGGCGACCTGCGCGCGGACGTCGCCGTCGTCTCGACCGGGACGTGGCTGAACCGGCTGGTCCGCCCGTTCGGGGTGCGGGTGCCCGTGCAGTCCGGGCGCGGCTACAGCTTCAGCGTCCCCGCCGCGGGCGCGCCGGCGCGCCCGACGTATCTGGCCGGCCAGAAGGTCGTGTGCACCCCGCTGGGCGACGGCCGGGTGCGGGTCGCCGGAATGATGGAACTGGCGCCTCCGGAGCGGCCGGTCGATCCGCGCCGCATCCAGGCGATCATCGGTGCGGCCCGTCCGCTGCTGCGGGACGTCGACTGGGACGCCCGCCGTGACGAGTGGGTCGGGTCGCGCCCGTGCACCGCCGACGGGCTGCCGCTGGTCGGCCCGACCGCCTCGCCGAGGGTGTACGTGAACGGCGGCCACGGCATGTGGGGCGTGGCCCTCGGCCCCCTCACCGGACGGCTGCTGGCCGACGCCATCGCGACCGGCACCGCCCCCGCCGAACTGGCCGCGCTGCATCCGCTGCGCTGAGGCTCTGCGGGCACGCCTTGCGGGCACGTTTTACGGGCGCGGTCCCGGTTACCCGGTGCGGTGACAGCGTCGAAAGGAGTCACCCATGAGCACCGTGCGGGAGACCGTCGAGGTTGAGGTTCCACTGCACACGGCCTACAACCAGTGGACGCAGTTCACCGAGTTCCCGCGGTTCATGGAAGGCGTGGACCAGGTGACGCAGGTGGACGACCGGCACAATCACTGGTCGACTTCGATCGCCGGTGTGCACCGTGAGTTCGACACCGAGATCGTCGATCAGCTCCCCGACGAGCGCATCGCCTGGCGCACGACCTCGGGCGAGGTGCAGCAGCAGGGCCTGGTGACCTTCCGGTCCCTGGACGACAACCACACCGAGGTCAAGCTGGCCATGGTCTTCGAACCGACCGGGATGGCGGAGAAGGCCGCCGACATGACCGGGACGCTCGACCGCCGGATCAAGGGCGACCTGCACCGGTTCAAGGACTTCATCGAGCACCGGGGCCAGGAAGAGGGCGGCTGGCGGGGCCGGATCAGCCCCGGCTGACCGCCGCACCGCCTTCCCCCGGTCCGAGGGCGCCGGCCGACTATCCGGGTCGGTCGGCGCCCTCGTCGTGCGGAGCCGGCGCCCCCGCCGCCGCCCGGTACTCCCGGGTGACGGCGTACGTGCCGCCGCCCAGCAGGACCGCCCCGGACAGCACACCGCTGACGAACGGCACCCAGTCCACCGCCGGGGTCGCCGCCATCGCCAGCCCGGCCGCTCCCAGCACGGTCAGCGCCGCACCGGGCACGGCGATGCTGCGCTGCTTCCAGACCGCCATCAGCACCAGGAAGTGCGCCCCCCGCCGCCCCACCAGCACCATGATCGCCACGAGCCCGGTGAGGGCGGCCAGGGCCAGCACCCGCAGCGCCGTCCCGGCCGCAGGGGCCAGCGGGGCGTGGGCGTTGGCGAGGACGAAGACCGTTCCGAAGACGGAACCGATGAGAATCCCCGATAAGCGTCTCGGCATCCGGCGAACCTGGCAGCCGCGCCCGCGGGCGATACGCCCTTGCCCGGCCGCCGTACCGGGCGCAAGCTGGTCATATGGGTACTCCAGGAGGCCCTACGCTCATCACCTCCGTGCAGCGAGCCTTCCGCCTGATGGAGGCCGTGGGCGCACATGAGGGCGGTGCGCCGGCGAAACGGCTGGCGCGGGAGGCGGGGCTGCCGCTGGCCACCGCGTACCACCTGCTGCGGACCCTCGTTCACGACGGCTATGTGCACCGGCTGCCCGACGGCGGCTTCGTCGTCGGCGACAAGCTGCACACGCTCCAGGGCGGCAGCCGCGGGCAGGCGCTGCTCAACCGGGTGCGGCCGACGCTGGCCGGGCTGCGGGACGAGCTGTCGGTCGCCACGTATCTGACCTTCTACGAGGACGGCGAGATCCGGGTCGCGGAGATCGTCGACAGCCCCCGGGCGCCACGGGTGGATCTGTGGGTGGGGTTCGAGGACGCCGGGCACGCCACCGCGCTCGGCAAGTGTGTGCTGCGCGAGCTGGACGACGAGGCCCGCAGCGAGTACCTGTCCCGGCATCCGCTCGCCGATCTCACGCCCCGCACCGTCACCAGCCCCGCCGAGCTGCTGCGGCGGCTGGACGCCTCGGCCGCCGACGCGCCCGTGACCGACCTGGAGGAGTACGCGCTGGGCACGGTCTGCCTCGCGGTGCCCGTCTACAGCGGGGACCGGCTCGGCTCGCTCGGGGTGTCGTTCCAGGCCGGCCGGACGGGCCGGGACGCGCGGCTGGAGGAGATACGGGAGCGGCTGCTGCCGACGGCCGACCGCGTGACCAGGGGCCTTTCGCTCACTATCTGAAATCCCGGCCCTTGTCGCTCACCGCGAACCGCTGGTTCTCTGGACGAAACGGACAGCCCAGTGAGCGAGAGAGAGCAGCAGACCCGGACATGATCCAGGCCCGCACCCATCTGGACCAGCCCTATCCCCCCGCGCCGTTCGCGGCCGGAGTGCCCGTACTCATTCTGGCAGCGGTGGCGGTCATCGCCTTCGTCACCGGCGACGGGTCGAGCTGGCTGCCGCTGCTCGCCGTCGGCCCCGCGCTCGCCGCCGCCGCGTGCCGGCCGTGGGGGGTGTTGCGGATCGGGTTCCTCGCCGTCGCGCTGGGCGCGGTGCTCGGCGCATGGCTCGACGCGCCCGTCCACGACCAGGCGGTCGCCCTGTCCACGCTCGGCGCCGTGACGCTGGCGAGCTGCCTGGCCGGCGTGTTGCGCAGGCGCCGGGAACGGGTGCTGGCCGCGGTCCGCTCGGTCGCCGAGGCCGCGCAGAACGCGCTGCTGCGACCGGTGCCCGCCAGGGTCGGCCGGTTCCAGGTGGCGGTCCGCTACAGCGCCGCCGCGGCGGAGGCCCGGGTGGGCGGCGACCTGTACGCGCTGGCGTCCACCCCGTACGGGGTCCGGCTGATCGTCGGCGATGTGCGGGGCAAGGGGCTGCCCGCCGTGTCCACCGCCGCGCTGGTGCTCGGCGTGTTCCGGGAGGCCGCGTACGACGAACCGGACCTGCTGGACGTCGTCGGCCGCATCGAGCGCAGCCTCGCCCGGAACCTCGCCCCGGACGACTTCGTCACCGCCGTCGTCGCCGGATGCCCCGCCGGCGGGCGCATGGAGATCGTCAACTGCGGCCACGCGCCGCCGCTGCTGATCGGCCCGGCCGGGACCGTCGTACCCGTCGAGCCGGTGCGCCCGGCGCCGCCGCTGGGCCTGGCCTCGCTGGGCGGCGAGGCGCCGAGCCTCCAGGTGGTGCCGTTCGCCGACGGCGACCAGATGCTGCTCTACACCGACGGCGTCATCGAGGCGCGCGACCACGGCCGGGCGTACTTCCCGCTGGCCGAGCGGGTGCCGGGGCATCTGTGCGACGAGCCGTCCCGGACCCTCGCCGGGCTGCACGACGAACTGCTGGCGCACGTGGGCGGTCGGCTGCACGACGACGCGGCGCTCCTGCTGCTGCGCAAGCCGGCCACGGACCGGGCGGACCGGGCGGACCGGGCGGACCGGGTGCTCGACGCGACCTCCGACACGACCGCCGCCGACGCCACGGGTGTGTGACCGCCGGTCAGGGTTCAGATCACCCCGTGCGCGTCCATGGCCTCCGCGACCCGCAGGAACCCGGCGGCGTTCGCCCCCAGGGCGTAGTCGTCGGGATCGCCGAAGCGGTCGGCGGTGGTGCGGCACAGGGTGTGGACGTCGGACATGACGGTGGCCAGGGCGGACGCGGTCCGCTCGAACGGCCAGCTGTCACGGGAGGCGTTCTGCCGCATCTCCAGGGCGGAGGTGGCGACGCCGCCCGCGTTGGCGGCCTTGCCGGGGCCGAAGAGGACACCGGCCTCGCGCAGGATCTCGACGGCCGCCGGGGTGCACGGCATGTTGGCACCCTCGGCGACGGCCAGCGTGCCGTTCTTCACCAGGGCGACGGCGTGCTGGTCGTCCAGTTCGTTCTGGGTGGCGCAGGGGAGGGCGATGTCGCACGGGACGTCGAAGACCGAGCCGCGGACGGAGTGCGTGGCGGTCGGCCTGACCTCGGCGTAGGCCGACAGCCGGGCGCGGCGGTTCTCCTTGATCTCCTTGAGCAGCTCCAGGTCGATGCCGTCGTCGTCCACGACATAGCCGCCGGAGTCCGAGCAGGCCACGACGCGGCCGCCGAGCGCGTGGACCTTCTCGATCGCGTACACGGCGACATTGCCCGAGCCGGACACCACGACCCGGCGGTCCGCCAGGTCCTGGCCGCGGGTGCGCAGCATCTCCTGCGCGAAGTGGACGGTGCCGTAGCCGGTGGCCTCGGTACGGGCGTGGGAGCCGCCCCAGCCGAGGCCCTTGCCGGTGAGGACACCGGCCTCGAAACGGTTGGTGAGCCGCTTGTACTGGCCGAAGAGATAGCCGATCTCCCGGCCGCCGACGCCGATGTCCCCGGCCGGGATGTCGGTGTGTTCGCCGAGGTGGCGGTGGAGTTCGGTCATGAAGGACTGGCAGAAGCGCATGATCTCGGCCTGGGAGCGGCCCTTGGGGTCGAAGTCCGCGCCGCCCTTGCCGCCGCCGATCGCGAGCCCCGTCAGCGCGTTCTTGAAGATCTGCTCGAAGCCGAGGAACTTCACGATGCCCAGGTTGACGCTGGGGTGGAAGCGCAGGCCGCCCTTGTAGGGGCCGAGCGCGCTGTTGAACTCCACCCGGAAGCCGCGGTTGACCTGGACGACGCCGTGGTCGTCGACCCAGGGCACCCGGAAGATCACCTGGCGTTCCGGTTCGCACAGCCGCTCCACGATGCGGGCCTCCAGATACTCCGGATGCGCGGAGAGCACCGGCCCCAGGTTCTGCAGCACCTCCCGCGCCGCCTGATGGAACTCCGCCTCGCCGGAGTTACGCCGCACGATCTGCGCGTAGACGGCTTCGATACGAGCGCTGACGTCCATGGATTCCCTTTCTGGCCACGTGCGGAAAGACGTTGATGAGCGCGGGGTGCGCCAACAAAAACGTGTTTCGCGTGGCCCGATCGGCCTTCTTGATACCTGCTTCTTCGGCACCAAGGGCCGATCACTGGACCGGCCACCGGACCGATCACGTCTCGCCGAAGCCGGCGATCAATTCATGGAAGAGATCGTGCACGGCATGGGCGGGCTCCGACAGCGGCTGGCTGTCGGACGTACACAGGGAGAGCTTGACCGGGATGGCCGGGTCGACGATCCGCCGGACCACCAGGTTCCGCACGTCGAGGATCGCGCGCGCCGCCGACCACGGCAGCACCGTCGCCCCCAGATCCGCGCCGACCGCGCTGACCAGCGTCAGGACGGACTCGACCTCGCCGATCACCCGCGGCTGGAGCGAGGCGTGCTGGAACGCGGCGTCCACGACCTGGCGGATGGTGTGGATCCGGCTGGGCAGCAGCAGCTCCACGTCCGCCAGCTCCTCCAGCGGGACATCCGCGCCCCCGCCCGGCTCCGTCGTCCGGCCCGGCGCCGCGATCAGGAACAGGTCCTCGGTGCGCAGCGGCTCGAACTGCACGCCCCGCAGCGGCCCCGCCCCGTAGATGAACGCCATGTCCATCCGGCCGGTCATGATCGCCTCGCTGATCACCCCGCCGAAGTTCTCGTTGATGTGCAGCACGATGTCGGGGTAGCGCTCGCGCACGCTGGTGAGCAGTGGCAGCGCGAGCGCCGCGCCCATGCTGTACGGGGCCAGGCCCACCGAGACGCTGCCGGCCGGCGCCCGCCCGGACACGTCGACCGCGGCCTGTGCCAGCTCGACCTGGCGCAGGATGAGCTGGGCGTGCCGGTACAGGGCTCGGCCCGCCTCGGTCGGCGCCACCCCGCGCTTGCTGCGGATCAGCAGCTGCTGCTTGAACTGGGTCTCCAGCATCGAGAGCTGCTGGCTCAGCGCCGGCTGCGCGATGTGCAGGATGTCGGCGGCACGCGTGATGCTCCCGGCGTCGACGATCTTCACGAACGAGTACAGACGCCTGGTGTCCATGCGTGGCCCTCCAGCCTCGGGGGCCTCATGGTAGGCACCCCGCCGGCCGTCGCCCGGCGGGGAATGTGGCCCAGGTCATAACCAGAGCCGATCGCGTCACATCCAACGCGTATTTGCCGCCTCCTCGCGTTCGGATTACGTTCACCGGAACGCGAATTTCTCTCCCCGCGAAGCTCCCTCTCGCATAGAGGCGACGACGCCCGCATAGAGGTGACGACGCCGCTTTCTTTCCTTTTCCCGGAGGACGTCATGACGCATGCGGTCGATCTCGTGGCCGATCTCGGCGAGGGATTCGGCGCCTACACCATGGGCGACGACGAGGCGCTGCTGGACGTGGTGACATCGGCCAATATCGCGTGCGGATTCCACGCGGGCGATCCGAGAATCATGGACGCGACCGTCCGCCGCTGCGCCGAAATCGGTGTCGCGGTGGGCGCGCATCACAGCTTTCCCGATCTCGTCGGATTCGGCCGCCGCGCGATGGATCTGACCCCGGACGAGGTCCGCACCGACACGCTGTACCAGCTGGGCGCGCTGCACGCCTTCGCCACCGCGCACGGCACCCCGGTACGGCACATCGCGCCGCACGGCCGGCTCGGCAACCTGGTCGCGACCCGCCCCGACTACGCGGAGGCGGTGGCCGGGGCCGTGGCGTCCTTCGACCGGTCCCTGATCGTCCTCGCCCAGGACGGCGAACTCGCCGATGCCGCCCGCGCCCTGGACCTGCGGGTCGGCATCGTCGGCATCGCCGACCGGGCCTATCGTGACGACGGCACGCTGGTGCCCCGGAGCGAACCCGGCGCCGTGCTCCACGACGCGGGCGAGATCGCCGAACGGACGGTCCGGATGGTCACCGAGGGCGTGATCCGCTCCGTCGGCGGCCGTGACCTCCCGGTCGCGTGCGACACCGTCCTGCTGCACGGCGACACCCCCGGCGCCATCGCGCTCGCCCACCGGATCCGCGGTGAACTGCTCGGCGCGGGCGTGCGGATCGCGCCGCTCACCGAGGTCCTGGACCTCAAGCCCACAGCCGTGGGGAGTGCCTGACATGACGGGCGAGGTCACCATCGCGGACTGCGGCGACTCGGCCGTCGTGGTCAAGGCTTCGGGGATGCCGCCGGATCGGGCCTGGCAGACCGTCCACGCCCTGGCCGACGCGGTCGCGGCCGCCCAGCCCGGTGGGGTGTACGGCATCGTGCCCACGTACGACACGCTGCTCGTCGAGTTCGACTGCGCCACCACCGACCACCTCACGCTCCGGCGGCTGCTGCGGTACGAGAGCGGCCGGCTCGCCGAGGACACGCGCCCCGGCCCCGCGCCCCGGCGCTTCGTCGTGCCGGTGGTCTACGGGGGCGAGTACGGCCCCGACCTGCCCGTCGTCGCCGGGCAGCTGGGGCTGACCGAGGACGAGGTGGTGGAGCTGCACTCGCGCGCTCCCCTCACCGTCCGCTGCTTCGGCGCCCCGGCCGCGGCCCCGATGATGGACGGCCCGGCGTTCCCGCGGCCCGTGCCGCGGCTCGCCTCGCCGCGGACCAGCGTCGTACCCGGGTCGGTCGCGGTGGCCGGACGGCAGGCCGTCATCTCCCCGATGCCGTCCCCCGGCGGCTGGCCGCTGCTGGGCCGCACCCCGCTGCGGGTGCTCGACCTCGACGCCCGGCCGCTGACCCCGTACCGGCCCGGTGACACCTTCCAGTTCGTACCGATCGTCCCCGAGCAGTGGGACGAGCACGCGGGCGCACCCCTGGCGGCGTGTCATGACTGACACCCTCACCGTCCACCGGGCGGGCCTCGCGACCGTGCAGGACCTCGGCCGGTTCGGCCACTCCCGCTACGGCCTGCCGGTCAACGGCGCGCTCGACCAGCACTCCGCCCGCGTCGCCAACGTGCTGGCCGGGAACGACGAGGGCGAGCCGCTGGTGGAGATCACCGCCCTGGACTTCGCCTGCACCCCGTCCACCGACATCCTCATCGCGGTCACCGGCGCACCCGCCGACGTCACCGTGGGCGGTGTGCCACGGCCGCAGTGGGAACCGCTGCCGGTACGGGCGGGCGAGACCATCGCCGTCACCGGCATCCGGCTGGGACTGCGCGTCTACCTGTCCGTCCTCGGCTCGGTGGACACCCCGTCGCTGCTGGGCAGTTGCGCCCCCGACACGATCCTCGGCTTCGGACGCACGCTGCGCGACGGCGACGAGCTGGCCCTGCGGGCCTCCTGCCCGCCGGTCGCCCATCCGGTGTTCGGCATCCCGTTGTTCCGGGTGCACGCCCCGGCGGCGCGCTTCGCCGAGTCCTGGACGATCGACGTGACCGACGGCCCCGACCTCGCCGAGTTCGGCGACACCGCCGAGCGGCTGTTCCGGTCCCCGTTCACCGTGACCCCGCGCAGCAACCACATCGGACTGCGGATGAGCGGCGACGTACCGCGGCGGGTGGCGACCGGCGAGGTGCTCTCGCGCGGTGTGCCGGTCGGCGCGGTCGAGGTGCCCGCGGGCGACGAACTGCTCGTCCTGCACCGCGGCCGCGGCGTCACCGCCGGATACCCGGTGCTCGCCGTGGTCACCGCGACCGGTCTGTCCGCGCTCGGGCAGGCCCGGCCCGGTCAGCCGGTCCGGTTCCGGCACCGGACGGTGGACGCGGCGGTGACCGCGTACCGGTCCCAGCGCCTCGCCATCCGCGCCCTCGCCGCCCGCGTGCGCACCGTCTTCGACGAGCTGCGCATCCCCCTCCCCTCTTCCGACGGGCCCGTCCCGTCCGCTGTCTGAATTCCCGTCCCCGCCGTCTGAATTCCGGTCCCCTCCGAGTCCTGTCCCCTTCCCCGCTGTGAGTGATCCCGCCCCACCTGCCTGATCCCGCCACAGAAAAGAGACATCATGACCGCCGTCGCCGCCGCCCGACCAACCCCCAACGTCGTCGATCCGAGAACCGCGCGGAAGGTGACCCTCGCCGGATGCGTGGGGATCTTCGCCGAGCTCTACGACAACGGCATCTTCGGTTTCATGGCGGGCACCCTGGGTGTCGTCTTCTTCCCCGACGCGTCCAACGCGGTCCAGGTGCAACTCGTCTTCCTCGGCTACGCCGTCTCGTTCTTCTTCCGCCCCCTCGGCGGCATCATCTGCGGTCACCTCGGCGACCGCATCGGGCGCCAGCGCATGCTCGTCTTCGTGATCATGCTGATCAGCGTCGCGACAGCGGCGATCGGCATGCTGCCGTCGTACGCGAGTATCGGCATAGCGGCACCCGTCCTGCTGATCCTGCTCCGGGTGCTCCAGGGCTTCTCGGTCGGCGGTGAGGCGTCCGGCGCGATGAGCTTCCTCGCCGAGCACGCCCCCGAGGGCAAGCGCGGCCTCTACACCAGCTACGCCCAGATCGCCTCGTTCCTCTCGCTGCTCACCGGCACGCTGGTCGCCGCGGGCATGACGAGCGGCCTCGGGACGGACGCCATGAACTCGTGGGGCTGGCGCGTCCCGTTCCTGCTCGCCGTCCCGCTGGGCGTCACGGGCCTCTACATCCGCAGGCGCATCAGCGACACCCCGAACTTCAACCGGCTGAAGGAATCGGGCGGGCTGGCGAAAAACCCGCTCAAGGAGGCGTTCACCTCCTCCGAGCACCGCCGCGCGATGCTGCTCGCCCTGTTCATCCCCCTGATGAACGGCTCCGGCTACTACGTGCTGTTCGGCTACATGCCCACGTTCATGAGCACCGAGCTGCACTTCAGCAAGGTGCAGGGGCTGCTCGTCACCTCGGCCAGCCTGGTGGCCATCTCCCTCGCCATCCCGTTCATGGGCAGGCTGTCCGACCGGATCGGGCGGAAGAAGGTCCTGTCGGGCGCTGCGGTCGCCATGGCCATCCTGGGCGTTCCCTGTTACCTGCTCATCGGCACCGGCAACGTGGGCCTGGCCATTCTCGGCGCGAGCCTCATGGCCATCGTCTTCGCGGGCCACACCGGCGTCATCCACATCCTGCTGGTCGAACTCTTCCCGACCCGGGTCCGCTACTCCGCCTACGGCCTCGGCTACAACATCTCCTCGGCGCTCTTCGGCGGCACCGCGCCGCTGCTGATGACGTACCTCATCGCCGAAACCGGAAACGTCAACATGCCCGCCTTCTACGCGGTCATCACCGCTCTCGGCACGCTCATCGCCGTATCCCGGGTATCGGACAGGGCCCACCAGCCGCTGCGCGACGCGTAGCCCCGTCCGTAACCCCTGCCACCCCTCACACCGAAACAGAGGAGCGCAGTTCCGATGCCCTTTTCCGACTACAAGACCGCACTGGTGACCGGTGCCTCCACCGGAATCGGCGCGGTGGTCGTCGAGCGGCTGGCCAAGCAGGGCCTGGAAGTTCACGCCGTCGCCCGCAACGCCGACCGGCTGGACGACCTCGCCAGCCGCACCGGCTGCATCCCGCACGCCCTCGACATCACCGACACGGCCGCGCTCACCGCGGAACTGCGGGACCTCAAGGTCGATGTCCTCGTCAACAACGCCGGGGTATCGCGGACCGGAAACATCCTCACCGCCGACGAGTTCGCCGTGGACGAGCAGATAGCCGTCAACATCCAGGCGGTGCTGCACCTGGTGCGGCTGGTCATGCCGGGAATGGTGGAACGCGACCTCGGCCACATCGTCAACGTCAGCTCCATCGCCGGCGTCTACAACTTCGGCGGAAACACCATCTACCACGCCACCAAATCGGCCGTGCACACCCTCTCCCGCCAGCTGCGGGTGGACGGATACGGGCGCCGGATCCGGGTCACCGAAATCTGCCCCGGGCGGGTCGAGACGGAAATCTTCGGACGGCTGCTCGGCGACATGGAAGAGGCGCAGCGCCGGTTCTACGACGGCTACGAATCGCTCAAGCCGGAGGACATCGCCGACGCCATCGAATTCGCCATCGCCTCGCCGCGCCACGTCAACGTCGGCCACATGGAGCTGCTGCCCACCTTCCAGGTGCCGGGCGGCCTCAACTTCGAGCGGAGGGCCGACTGAATGAGTACCGCCTTGCGTACGGCACAGCGCGTCGGCCGCATCAAGCCCTCGCCCAGCACCGCGGCCGCCCAGCGGGTCCGCGAACTGAAGGCACAGGGCCGGGAGATCCTCGATCTCACCGTCGGCGAACCCGACTTCGACACCCCCGGCCATGTGAAGGACGCCGCGATCGAGGCGATCCGGCAGGGCGACACCAAATACACCCCGGTCAACGGCACCCCGCAGCTGCGCGCCGCCATCGCCGACCGGCTCCGGCGGCGCCACGGACTGGACCACCCCGGCGAACGAATCGCGGTGGGCGGCGGCGGGAAGCAGATCATCTTCCTCGCCCTGATGGCCACCCTGGACGCGGGCGACGAGGTCGTCATCCCGGCCCCGTACTGGGTCTCGTACCCGGACATGGTGCTGGCCAACGACGGCACCCCGGTCATCGTCCCCTGCCCGGAGGCCGACGGTTTCAAGCTGACCCCCGACCGGCTGGCGTCCGCCCTCACCGACCGCACCCGCTGGGTCGTCCTCAACTCCCCGTCCAACCCGACCGGCGCCGTCTACACGGCGGACGAGCTGCGCGCCCTCGCCGAGGTGCTGCTCGACCACCCGCACGTCCACGTGCTCACCGACGAGATCTACGACGAGATCTTCTACGGGACGGGCCAGGTCCACAGCCTCGCCGCGGTCGAACCGCGCCTCGCCGACCGGGTCTTCTCCACCAACGGCGTCTCCAAGACGTACGCGATGACCGGCTGGCGCATCGGCTACGGCGCGGGCAACGCCGAGCTGATCCGGGCCATCAACACCCTCCAGTCCCAGATCTCCTCCTGCCCCTCCTCCATCAGCCAGGCCGCCGCCACCGCCGCGCTCAGCGGCGACCAGACGTTCGTCCGCGACAGCGTCACCGTCTACCGGGCGCGCCGGGACACCGTCGCCAAGCTGATCAACGACATCCCCGGGCTGTCCTGCACCCCGCCGGACGGCGGCTTCTACGCCTTCGTCAACTGCACCGGCCTTCTGGGCACCCACACCCCGTCCGGCCAGGAGATCCGCACCGACGAGGACGTCGCCGCCCATCTGCTGGAGGCGCGGTCGGTCGCGGTCATCCACGGCGCCGCGTACGGCTCGCCGGGCTACTTCCGCATCTCCTTCGCCACCTCGAACGACGTCCTCACCGCGGCCTGCGAGGCCATAGCCCGCGCCCGCGCCGTTCTCTCCTGAGGGGATCACATGATCCGCGTCAACACCGCCTTCGACCGCCCCGACCCGGACCTGGTCAAGCGCCTGAGCGGCTACTCCGCCGCCACCATCCACGAAGCCCAGGGCCGCCTCGGCGCCCTCGACTCGACCATCAAACCGGTCGACCCCGCGATGTCCCTGTGCGGCCCCGCCTTCACCGTGCGCTGCGCGCCCCGCGACAACATCATGCTCCAGGTCGCCATCGCCCACGCCCGCCCCGGCGACGTCATCACCGTCTCCGCCGGCGCATACGCCGAGGCGGGCTCCTTCGGCGACGTCCTGGCCAACGCCTGCGTGGCCAAGGGCCTGGGCGGCCTGGTCACCGACACCGGCGTCCGCGACACCCGCGAGCTGAAGGAACTCGGCTTCCCCGTCTTCTCGTACAGCGTCTGCATGAAGGGCACGGTCAAGGAAACCGTCGGCCCGATGGCCGAACCCGTCCTGATCGGCGGCGAGATCATCCGCCCCGGCGACGTGGTCCGCGCGGACGCCGACGGCGTCGTGGTGGTCCGCCACGAGGACCTGGCGGACGTCATCACCACATGCCAGGAGCGGGTGGAGGCCGAGGACGCCTTCATCGCCGCCTACCGCTCCGGGAAGAGCGTCATGGAGGTCTGCGGCCTCGAACCGGTCCTGAAGGCCAAGGGCCTGGTCATCGACTAGCCGCCGGCCACACCCCGTTGCGCTTCCGGACACGGGTTGCGATCATCCGGCTACGGTTCTTGCGAGGCACGGCAGGACGCAGGCCGGAACGCGACGGCAGTGGGGGAAGCGGCGGTGGGGCTGCAGGTGGGGCGGCGATTCTTCATAGCGCTGGGCAGCGGGCGGTACCGCCATCTGCCGGAGGAGGAACAGCTGCCCCGAGTGCCCGGGGATGTCGCCGCGATGACCGGGCTGTTCGAGGGGTTCGGCTACGAGGCCGTCCTGCCGGGGCTCGGCGGCTACGACGGCGCCGAGCAGATCCGGCAGAAATTGCGCCACTGGTCGGCCGACACCCGGCTCACCCCGGACGACGTGGTGGTCGTCTACTTCGCCGGGCACGGCCTCGTCCACGACCGGGACCGGCACTATCTGCTGTGCTGGGATTCGCAGGACGACGACCCGGCCACCACCGCCCTGGCCACCGAGGACCTGGTACGCATCCTGTGCCGGGGCGAGCTGCGCCATCTGCTGATCGTGCTGGACACCTGCGGCGGCGGCGCGGGCAGCGCGGACGCCGCCGGGCTGGCGCTCCAGTCGATCGCGTACCGGCACGGCGGCACCGCGGCCTCCGCCGGGCTGTGGTTCCTGGCGTCGGCCCGCCGCAAGGATCTCGCCGAGGACGGCGCGTTCGTGGCGGCGCTCGGCTCGTCCGTGGAGGTCACCAGGGAACGTACCGGGCAGCGGCAGCAGTACCTGGACCTCACCGAGCTGGTGAAGGCGGTCAACGAGTGCTTCGACGGCGCCGGCCGCGGCCAGCGCGCCGAACTGGCCGGCGGCCTGGTCACGGGCCTGGCGCCGTTCCTGCCCAACGACCGCTACCGCGATGAGCTGCCGCCGCTGGGCACCGACCTCGAAGTGCAGCGCCGGGTCGCCGAACGCGACCTCACCGAGCACTTCGGCCCCCGCGCCCGCGGTGTCGAGTTCGAGTCCGAGCAGGGCCTGTACTTCAGCGGCCGGGAGCGGGTGCTGACCGAACTCGTCGCCTGGCTGACCGCCGAACACGGCGACGGCAAGGGCCGCGTCGTCACCGGAAGCCCCGGCTGCGGCAAGTCCGCGGTCCTCGGCCGGATCGTGGCGCCGTCGGACCCCGCGTACCGGGCGAAGTTCGACCTGACGGGCGCCGATCCGGCGACCGTGGTACCCGAGGGCTGCGTCACGGCCGCGGTGCACGCGCGCCACAAGCGGCTGGAGGAGGTCGTCGAGCGGATGGCGACCGCGCTCGGCACGCCCGCGGACGGTACGGCCGCGCTGCTCCAGGAGCTGACCCGGCGCGGCCGTCAGGGCCCGCCGGTCGTGGTCGTCGTGGACGCCGTGGACGAGGCGGGCTCCGACACCGCCGCCGACGCGGGCGGCCACGGCGAACCGCGCCGCATCACCCGCGAACTGCTGCGCCCCATGTCGGAGATCCAGGGCGTACGGCTCCTGGTGGGCACCCGGCATGAGCTGGTCCAGCCGCTCGGCCCCACCTTCACCTGCCTCGACCTGGACCGCCCCGGCTACCGGGCCGAGGAGGCGGACGTCGCCGGGTACGTCGCCAAGGTGCTCCTCGCCATGGAGGAGCCGGAGGTCCGTACGCCCTACCGGGATCGGCCCGCGCTCGCCGCGACCGTCGCCCGGGGCGTCGCGACGAAGGCCGCCGGGGTCTACCTCTACGCCCGCACCACCGCCCGCACCCTGCGTTCCGACCGGGCCGCCGTGGACGTGGCCCACCCCGGCTGGGCGGACCGGCTGCCGAGCGAGGTCGGCGAGGCGTTCGACGACTATCTGGCCCGGTTCGGCCCGGACGAGCCCCGGGTGCGCCGGATGCTGCTGCCGCTCGCCTTCTCCGAGGGCAAGGGGCTGCCCCGCGGCCAGGTGTGGACGACGCTCAGCTCGCGGCTGTCCGGCACCGACTGCACCGAGGAGGACGTCTCCTGGCTGCTGGACGTCGCCGAGGCGTACGTCGCGGAGGTCATCGACGACGACCGCCGCTCGGTCTACCGGCTCTACCACAAGGCGCTCGCCGAGCATCTGCGCGCGACCGCCGACCGGCCGTCCGTCGAGATCCAGAAGTCCGTGGTCGAGGCGCTGGTGTCGGTCGTCCCGGCCGGGCCGGACGGCCGCCCGGACTGGTTCGCGGCGCCCCCGTACGTATGCCGGCACCTGGCCACCCACGCGGGGGCGGCGGGCCTGCTCGGCGGGCTCATCGAGGACCCCGGTTTCCTGCTGGCGGGCGAACCGCTCGGCCTGCTGCGCGCGTTCGCCTCGATCGACGGCGACGGGCCCCGGCGCGTCCGGACCGCCTACGAGCAGGTAGCGCACCGGCTCACCCCGGACCGCCCGCTCGGCGGCCGGGCGGCCGACCTCCAGCTGTCCGCGCGCCGCTGCCAGGCCGACGACCTCGCCGACGCCATCGGGCGCCTCGGCGTGACCCTGCCGTGGACGGCCCGCTGGGCGTGGTGGTCGGCCACGGGTGCGCACCGGCTGCTGAGCGGCCACACCAAGGCGGTCGACTGCGTCGCCACCGGGGACCTCGACGGCCGGCCCATCGCGGTGACCGGCGGCGTCGACCGCACCGTCCGCGTCTGGGACCTCACCAACCAGCGGCAGATCGGCGAACCGCTGACGGTGTCCACCCCGGTCAGCGCGGTCGCCATCGGCGACCTGGGGGACTACACGGTCGCGCTCACCGGCGGCGTCGACGGCACCGTGCGGGTGTGGGACCTCTCCGCGGGCCAGGAATACGGGCAGCCGCTGACCGGGCACACCAACCGCATCGAGGCCATGGAGATCGGCGCCATCGACGGCCGCCCGGTCGTCCTGACGGCCAGCCAGGACGGCACGGCCCGGATCTGGGACCTGGCCGCCCGCCGCCCGCTCGGCCGCGACCTGGCCGTGCACCAGCGCACCGTGCTCGACGCCGGCTTGGGTGAACTCGACGGCAGACCGGTCGCGGTGACCGGCGGCGAGGACAAGACCGTGCAGGTCTGGGACCTGAGCGAGGTCCTGCACGGCGGCGACGCCCGGATCGACGGCAGCCCGCTCATCGGCCCCGCCGAGGCGGTCACCGCCGTCTGCCTCGGGCGGCTGGACGGCCGTACGGTGGCCCTCGTCGGCGACAAGTCCGGCATGCTCAGCCTGTGGGACCTGGCCGAACGCCGCCAGCTCGGCGAACCCGTCACCGCCCACCGCTACTTCCAGCGCAGCGGTGTCGCCTCCGCCGTCATCGGCGAGTTCGAGGGCCGTCCCGTGGCACTGACCGCGGGCGTGTGGGAAACCCGGCTGTGGGATCTGCGCACCCTGCGCCAGGTCGGCCACTCCCTGCGCGGCCACGTCGGGGACATCACCGCGGCCGCCCTCACCGGCGGCGGCACACCGCTCGCCGTCACGGTCAGCCGCGACCGCACCGCCCGCATCTGGGACCTGTCGGCCGACCAGCCCGCCGAGGGCCACACCGGCCAGGTGTCCGCGGTCGCGTTCCGCGACGTACGGGGCCGTCCGCTCGCTGTCACCGGAGGCCAGGACGGCACCGCCCGCCTGTGGGACCTGCGCACCCGCGCCCAGGTCGGACGGCCCATGGAGGGCCACCGGGGCGAGGTGCTCGCGGTCGCCCTGGAGCGGATCGACGGCCGTCCCGTCGCGGTCACCGGCGGCTCCGACACCACGGTCCGCCTCTGGGACCCGCTGCGCGGCGAACCCCTGGGCCCGCCGCTGTCCGGTCACACCAACGTGGTGCGCTGCGTGGCCACCGGCGCCCTGGCCGGGCAGCCGGTCGTGGTCAGCGGCGGCGAGGACGGCACCGTGCGGATCTGGTCCGCGGCCTCCGGCGAGCCCGCGGCGCCGCCGCTGGCCGGACACATCGGCGGCGTCCGCCACCTGGCGGTCCGGGGGACCGCCCGCGGCCTGGAGATCGCCATCGCCACCTCGCTCGACCACGCTTACGTGTGGCGGGTGGACCGCGCCGGTGCCGCACCGTCCGGACCGGCCGCGCACTTCAACGTCGAGGATCTGACGCTGTCCATGCGGGCGGTGGGTGTCGCGTTCCACGGGGACCACCCGGTGGTGCTGTCCTCGGACGGGAGCAACGGCCTGTACGTGCACGACATCACCACCCGTACGGCGGTCGGCCGCCCGCTGCCCGGCCACACCGGCTTCGTCGTATCGGGCGCCCTGGCCCGGACCGGCGCCAGGACTCTGGTGGCGACCATGGGCTACGACGACACCGCACGGGTCTGGGACCTGGGGACGGGTACGCCTCTGGGCGACCCGCTGGAAGGGATGACCAGGATCGGGGCGGATCCCCCGGCCCCGGCCCTCGGGGTGGTGGACGGCACCCCGGTGGCCATCACCGCCTTCCCCCGGCAGGTGCGCGTCTGGGATCTGACCGCCACGCGCCCGGTCGGGGAGCCGCTGTGTGGCGTCAACCACAGCCTGATCTCGGCGAACGTCGTCGAGGTGACGGACGGCAGGACCGTCGTGGTCACCGGCGGGCTGGACGGCACGGTGCGCACCCACGACCCGCGGGACGGGCGCCAGGTCGCCGCCCACATCGTGTCGTCCGGGGTGCACACGTCCTGCACGACCGCCGCCCGGGTGGGCGGCCTGTCCGCCGTGGTGCGCGGTGACTGGCAGAGCGGGGACGTCTGGAGCCTGGAGCCCCGCCGCCGACTCGCCGTACGGCCGGGCGCCGCCGTGCACATCGCCCTGTACGCCCTGGACGGCAGGCCCCTGGCGGTGTCGGCCGACGAGCAGCACACCCTGCACACCTGGGACCTGCGCACCCAGGCGCCCGTGTGCCCGCCGATGGCCGGGCACACGGCGAACGTGCAGGGCCTGCGGGTGGGCCGGGCCGACGGCGTGGACCTCATCGCCAGCGCCTCCCTCGACGGCACGGTGCGGCTGTGGGACCCGCGCACCGGAGAACCCCGCCGGGAACCGCTCACCGGCCACTCCATGGGGGCGCACTGCGTGGACTTCATCGACCTGGGCGGGGACGTCCTGGTCGTGGGCGCGGGCGACGGACGAGTCCGCTTCTGGGACCTGACGGACCACCACGACCGGGGAATCGACCTGGAACCCTTCCCCTCCGGGGTCGAGGCCATCGAGGCCGCCGACATCGACGGCGTACCGATCCTGGTCGCCGCCGACGGCTTCGGCCTGGTCCGCGTCTGGGACCTGCGGTCCGCCTCCTGGACGGCCGAGATCGACATCGGCAGCAGCATCCGGGATGTGGCCGTCGGCGGCGGGCAACTGTGCGTCGCCACCCACATGGGCGCCGTCGTCCTCGGCCTCGACACCCCCACCGGCGAGGAGCACACCACCCCATGACCCGCGTCGTACTCGTCCACGGCATCGCCCAGCAGGTGAAGGGCGCCGAGACCCTCCTCGCCGACTGGTACCCCGCCCTGTGCGACGGCCTCGCCCTCGCCTCCGGCCCCCGCCCGGAGCGGCACGAGGTCGCCATGGCCTTCTACGGCGACCTCTTCCGCCCCGCGGGCCACCGCGGCCTCGGCGTGCCCGACCTCGACGCCTCCGATGTCGAGGAGGGCCTGGAAACCGACCTCCTGCTCGGCTGGTGGCACGCCGCCGCCCAGCAGGAACCCCGGGTCACCGGCCCCGAGGCGACCACCCGCCTGCGTACCCCGTACGCCGTGCAGCGCGCCCTGAACGCCCTCAGCCACTCCGCCTTCTTCGCCGGGCTCAGCGAACGCCTCATGATCGCCAGTGCCCGCCAGGTCCGCCGCTACTTCACCGAACCCGACCTCCGCGCCCGCGTCCAGGACCGCCTCGCGCGCACCGTGACCGCCGACACCGAGGTCGTCGTCGCCCACTCCCTGGGCACTGTCGTCGCCTACGAAACCCTTTGCGCCCACGCCGAGTGGCCCGGCCTGCACCTCGTCACCCTCGGCTCCCCGCTCGCCGTCCCCCGCCTGGTTCTCGACCGCCTCCTCCCGCCACCCGCCCCGCATCCCCGCTGGCCCGCCCCCGTCACCCGCTGGACGAACATCGCCGACCGCGCCGACGCCGTGGCCCTCACCAAGTCCCTCGCCCCCGCCTTCGACCCCCGCATCACCGACCTCCTCGTCCACAACGGCTCCCAGGCCCACGACGTCCGCCCGTACCTCACGGCCCGCGAAACCGGCGCGGCCGTCGCGGAGGCACTGACATAGGGGTGTAGACACCCCCGCCCTGCCACCGCCACTCGGATACGGCCGTTCCGGTGCCTGCCACCCGGGTGGAACCGGGCACGGCGGTGGCGTGGCGCGGGCCGGGGCGGGTGGCGGGTTCCTAGTGTCGGGTCCACGGCAATGGGCCGACCGTCCAGAAACCACAGGTGGGTGTGGAATGAGCCGCTTCTCCGTACGGCACCGACTGACCGCGCTGGCAGGAATCCTGACGCTGTGTGCGGCCGGACTCGTCTCCGGTCTCGCGTCCACGGCGATGGCCACGGCCGCGCCGTCCGCGCCGTCCGCCCCGCGCGTCGCGCAGCTGTACGTCTCCGAGTACGCGGACAACACGGTGCTGAAGGTCGCCACCGACGGCAGCGGCCAGACCACCGTGCCCACCAGCGGCCTCACCCGCCCCACCGGCCTCGCCCTCGACGCCGCGGGCAACCTCTTCGTCTCCGACACCGGCAACAACCGGGTGGTGACGGTGGCCGCGGACGGCAGCGGCCAGGACACGGTCCCCGCCACCGACCTCTCCCGCCCGATCGGGCTGGCCGTCGACACCTATGACGAAGATGACGAAGGCGACGACGACCTGTTCATCGCCGACAGCTTCAACGACCGGGTGGTGGAGATCGCCACCGACGGCACCGACCAGACCACCGTCCCCACCACCGGCCTCACCCACCCGGACGGCCTGGCGCTCGACGCCCGCGGCAACCTCTACATCGCCGACTTCGTCAACGACCGCGTCGTGGTGGTCCCCGCGGACGGCGGGCCGCAGCGCACCCTCCCCACGACGGGGCTGTCCGAGCCCACCGGGCTCGCGTTCGACCGGGCCGGGAACCTCTACGTCGCCGACTCGGGCAACGACCGCGTGGTGAAGCTGCCCCCGGGCGGCGGCCCGCAGCGAACCGTCCCCGCGGTCGGCCTGAACACCCCGCAGGGGCTGGCGGTCGACACGTACGGCAACCTGTTCATCGCCGACTTCGGCAACGACCGGGTGGTGGAGGTCCCCGCGGACGGCGGCGAACAGACCACCGTGCCCATCGCCGGGCTGAGCAGCCCGGTCGGGCTGGCCGTCACGCCGTCCCGCCCCGCGGCCACCCACCTCAAGGCGAGCGTGGCGACGGTGGAACGGCACACCTCGCCCGCGTCCCTGCGGGTCAAGGGGCTGGCCGTCACTCTGACCACCACCGACGGCACCCCGCTGCCCGGGCAGACGATCGGGTTCACCGACAACACCGGCGCCCACAAACTGTGCGACGCGGTGACGAACTCCCGGGGCAGGGCGCGCTGCGACGCCACCCTCCGCACCGGTTCGCGGACCCGCTACGACGACCTGCGCCACCACGGCTTCCGCGCCACGTACGCGGGCACCGCCCCGTACCGGCCCAGCTCGGCCGCCGGCCCGGTCCACGCCGCCCGCCGGACCTGAGCCCCTGCCGGAGGTCCGGGCGGGTCAGCCCGCGGCGCGGCGCCCCAGCAGCTCCGGGGCGAGCACCGTCACCGTTCCCGCCCGCACCTCGATCAGGCCGTCGCGGCGCAGCCGGGCGAGGGTGCGGATGACCGTGACCCGGGTGACGCCCAGCAGGTCCCCCGGGTCCTGCTGGGTACCCGGCGGCAGGACCCGGCCCCCTTCCGCCGTCGCGGCCTCCTCCAGCAGCCAGGCCGCCGGCCGCGCCTCGGCGGACCCGGTGGCGGTGGCCATGAACCGCTCCTGCTGCCGCCGGGCCTGACCGGCGAGGACGCGCAGGACATGACCGCGCACCGGGGCCGCGTCCGGAGCGGCGTCGTCGACCAGCGCCAGGAAGCGGTCGTGGCGCAACCGGCGGACGGTGCACGGCGTGAGCCGTGAACGTAGCGGTGTGCCCCGGCCGTCGAGCACGGCGATCTTGGCGAGGGCGCACGGACCGGACCACTGGCCGAACCGGACGACCCGACCGATCCCCGCAGCAGCAAGGGGAGATACGCGGCCGGTTCGCCCGCGGCGGCCAGCACCTGCCCGGCCGGGCAGGTGCGCCGCGCCGAAGCGGCCCACAGCGCGCGCAGCCGCTACCGCACCCCCGGTGTGGACATCGCCGCCATCCGCCCCTGGACCCCGCTGTTCGATCCCCGGCGGGGCGGGTGATGGCTATCCGTACCCCACCATGAGCCCACGCCACCACAGGCGGTCCGGGGCGTCGACGTGAAGGATGCCGAGCCGCGCCACGATTCTGGCGTCGAGGGACCACACGAGCGCGCGCAGCTCGCGTGCGCTCTTCTTGGGCAGTGCGTGGATCACGGTTTCGAGGAGCTCGCGGAAGTGCTCGGCGTCCCCGCAGCATCCGCGGATGCCGCACCCGGAGAACGGGTCCACCCCTCGTCGCAGGGGGCGGTTCGCCAGCGCCTTCCACTGCCAGAACGCCTCGTCGACGGCCCCGGGCCGGAAGCGCCTGCGTTCCAGACGGCACAGGTCGGCCGCGCAGGAACCCGAGAGGCGGTCGATGTGGGGAAACCGCCGTCGGGGGTGGAAACGGAAACGTATCGGGATGTCGCCCCGCAGGGCTGAAGGGCGCCTACGCGGCATGGCCCTTTCGGTTGTCGGTCACGGGGGCAACCTATCCCCGGCGGTTCCGTTTCGTCAGCTCACTTTGTCACCCGGCGGTGTGGCCCGTCACCCGGCCGATCCACGTCATGAAGTCCGCGCGTCCCGCCGGCGAAGATGGCGTCGCTCGCGGGGGCCGCGCCCAGTTCCCTGCGGTGGGCGTCGTACAGGGGGCTGTCGCCGGACGCCCCGAGCAGGGCGGACAGGGCGCCTCCGGCGCTGGTTCCGGAGGAGACGGTCCGGGCGGTGTTCCCCGGTATGCGGCCCTTGTTGAAGCGTACGTACCGCACCGCGGCCTTCAGGTCCACGATGGCGGCCGACGCCGCGCCGTAGTACGTGCCGTCCGCGTCGACGAGGGTCCGGCCGCGGGCGCCCGGCTCCACGACGACGTACCCGGCGGCCACCGCCGGCCTGGCGTTGCTGACTTCGGCGCGCGGGCGGCGTCGATGGTGAACGCACAGCCTGCGCGGCAACGGGTTTCAGGCGCCGCGACCGGACTGAAGCCACGCTGAAGCCGGCCGCCCGCACTCTCTACGGCATGACCCAACGAGACGACGGAGCGACGGCGGGCATCGCACCCGCCGTCCTCGCCGCCGCGTACCGGGCCCCCGGTGGCGGGCCCGCCGTGACGCCCGAGGCCCTGACCGTGCACACCCCCGACCTGGACGATGGCGCGACCCTCGCTGACCGCCCCCGCTGAATCCCCGCCCGGCCCACTGCACCTCACCTGAAACGAGACCACGATGCCCGAGAACGCCACCATGTCCGCCAACGCCGTCCACCTCACCCCCGAGCAGGTCGAGGACCCCGTACGCGGCTACGCCAGCCTCCGTACCCGCGACGAACTCCCGCACGTCGTCCTCCCCGGCCTCACGACCCCCGTCCGGCTCGTCACCCGGTACGCCGACGTCAAGGCCGCCCTCACCGAGCCGCGGTTGATCCGCGACCGCACCCGGATCCCGGGCGGAGCCGAAGCGGCCGAAGGGCCCGACGCGCAGGACGAGTTGCTGGAGGCGGCATCCGCCGGACTTCCCGCCGAGTACGTGAAGTACTTCGCCGGACACCTCGCCCTCTTCGACGGCGAGGAGCACGCCCGCCGCCGTGCCCCGCTGACCCGCGCGTTCACCGCCCGCCGCATCGCGGCCCTGCGCGCCTTCGTCGAGCGGACCGCGGACGGTCTGATCGCCGAGGCCGGGGAGCAGGGCGGTACGGACCTTCTGGGCGCCTTCGCCTACCCCCTGGCAACCCACGTGATCTGCGAGCTGATCGGTGTCGAGGAGGGCGACCGCGACCAGGTGTGCACCTGGATGCGGGACTTCGCCTTCGGCGACGGCAGCCGGGCGGGCGAGGCACTCGTCGCGCTCGTCGAGTACGCCAAGGAACTCATCGCCCGCCGCCGGGCCCAGCCCACCGAGGACCTGATCTCCGCCCTCCTCCAGGGCGCACGCGACGACGAGGACCCGCTCACCGAGGACGACCTGATCGGCATCGTCTTCCTGCTCATCAACACCGGGATCACCCCGCCCGCGCTCTTCCTGGCCCACGCCGTCCTCGCCCTGCTCCACCACCCCGAGCAGGCCGCCCGGCTGCACGCCGCCCCCGACCTGCTCCCGCGCGCCGTCCCCGAACTCCTCCGGTACGTCTCCATCGTCCGCATCGGCGCCTCCCTCTACGCCACCGAGGACTTCGACTTCGCGGGCACCGCGCTGCGCAAGGGCGAGACGGTGACGGTCGCCCTGCTTGCCGCCGACCACGACCCGGAGGAGTTCGGCGACGGCGCCGAACGGCTCGACGTGGGGCGGGAGTTCGGGCGCGGGGACGGACACCTCGCCTTCGGGCACGGGGCCCACTACTGCATCGGCGCCGCGCTCGGCCGCCTCGTCACCGGCGTCGTCCTCGACCGGCTCTTCGTCCGCCGGAACGACCTGCGGCTCGCCGTGGACCGCGACGCGCTGGAGTTCGGCCACTGGCCGGGCGACGGCTTCCACCTGCTGCGGCTGCCCGTACGCCTGTGAGTTCCGTCCTCGTCAGCCACCGAGTTCGGACCCGCACTTCGCCTGCTTGCCCATACGTCCTCCCCCTTGCCCGGTCGATACCGTCTCGGGTGAAGGTTCACCGGGCAGGGGTACGGTCGACACCGACCCCGGACATATGCGGCCGAATCCGAGCCCTCCGGGACCGGAACCCGGCTACTCCTCGTTCTGGGGCAGGTGAGTCTTGGCATCCTCATAGGTGGCATCGCCGGTCGCCTCGGCCAGGGCGTAGACCAGGTTCAGCACCCCGGTGCTGAACGTCGTGGACGAGAGCAGCCTCAGCGGGACCGCGCTCTCGCCCTCGTCGAACAGCCGCATGCCCTTGCGCAGGGCAGTCGGATGCACCAGCAAGTGCAACTCGTCCAGCAGTCCGTGCGCCAGCAGCTCCCGGACGACCGAGACCGAGCCGCTCATCGCGATGTCCCCGCCCGGTTCTCCCTTCAGCGCGGTGACGGCATCCACCAGCCCGCCCTTGAGCTGCTCGGAGTTCCGCCAGGTGAACGACAGATCCTGGCGCGACACGACGATCTTGCGGGCGTCGCCGAGCTTCTTCGCGAAGCCGGCGTCCTCACCCCCGGCCGCCTCCCGCTCCGGCCACGCCCCGGCGAAGCTGTCGTAGGTCTTGCGCCCCAGGAGGAGGGTGTCGGCCGCGCTGAACGTCGCATCGACGGCGGCGCCCATCTCGTCGTTGAAGTAGGGGAAGTGCCACTGGTCGGGCGCCTCCACGACCCCGTCGAGCGAGATGAACAGGCTGGCAATGATCTTCCGCATGATGCCCTCCACGCGAGTGCGGTGAACCCTTCCTCCTCTCAGACCGCGGCCACCGCACAAACTCATCGGTGGCAGAGAGAACGTCTCAGGCCGATCCCGCGGGTGGCGGGGGCCCGGGGCGGGCTCATGTGTCCACCCCGGGGAATCACCGACTCATGGCCGTGCCGGGAGCGGCGCTACGTGCGGGGGTGCCCGGAAGAAGGCGCGGCAGGTTTCTTGGTCAATGTGGGCATGCAGGCCGCGGATGCCGTAGCCGTGCAGAGAAACGTTACGGCTGCGGTGACAAAAAGGACATGGGAGATGCGTCGTTTCACGAATTCCGCTAACCCTTTCGACTCATGATCGTTTGAGCGATGAGATTAGCCCATGCGAACGAATCTCGCCAAATGTGGACTGACGTACGAATGCTGATCGATTGTTCGAAAAATTGCGCGCCCGTGGACAGGGTAGTTACTCGCTGGTTTTAAAATCAGTCGCACTTTGGTCGATCTCGGTCAAGCGCTTGCTTATTCTGTCCGCCTCCCGCTCGTCCAGCGAACGCAAGACGCTGAGCGCCTGCCGGAGGAGTTCCCGGGCCGCCCCGGCGTCGCCGCTCGCCAGCCGTGCCTCGGCCAGGACGCTCCGCGCCCTGGCCTCCTCGTCCGGCGCGTTGACCGTGTGCGCGGCGACGATGGCCGCGCCCAGGTGCTCGGCGGCGGAGTCGAGCCGGCCTCCGGTGAGTTCGGCTCTTCCCAATCCGCGCAGTGCCCGGGTAATCTCCTGAGCTGTTCCGATGTCGCGGGCGATGTCGAGGGCCTTCGTGTGGCTTTCGATGGATTCCTCAAGAGATCCGTTCTTGTGCTGTGCTTCTCCCAGCCCGTTGTATGCTGTCGCCTGGCTCTTCCTGTCTCCCAGGGAGCAGAAGTCTTTCAATGCCGCCCGGTGGAGTGTCAGCGCGCCATTGGGTTCCCCGGATTCGGTGAGGATGCTGCCCAGATTGGTGCGCACCATCGCGTACGCGTACAGATTCCCGGTGGACTCCGTCAGCGGGAGTAATTGCTCGAAGGTCTGCTTCGCTTGTGCCAGATCCCCTTTGTGGGCGTACAGGTCTCCCAGGTTGTTGAGCGTTCTGACGAGGCCCCACTGATCGCCCTCGGAGCGGAATCCGGATATCGCTCTCTGGAAATGTTCCAGCGCGCGATCCATGTCCCCCAGGGCGAGCAGGGAGATGGCGATGTTGTTGCGGCACCTCGCCTGGTCCCAGACGTTGCCCGCCGTCGTGCTGATCGCCAGTGCCTTCTGGTGGAGGGTCACCGCCTTCTGGTTCTCCCCCAGATGCCAGTGCAGCACCCCCAGGACGCGGTAGCTTTCCACCTCCGCCCCCCGGTCGCCCGTCGTCCGCGCGATGTCCAGCGCCTGCTCGCCGGTCCGGGCCGCCTGCGGATAGCGGCCGGTGCTCGCGTGGATCGAGCTGAGACAGAGCAGGGCATGACACAGGGCACTGCGGTCACCTGTCCGGGACCAGTGGTCGGCCGCGTGTTGAAGGATGTCGGAGGCGTCCTGCCAGTGACATTCGGCATCGAGGAAACCGGCGAGGGCGTGGGCGATCCCGGCCGCGCTCCGCGGCGAGCCGTGGTGGCGGGCGTGCCGCTCGGCGGCCAGGAGATTGCCGCGTTCAGCGGCGAACCAGGCGCGGGCCTCGTCGGTGTTCCGTAGCGACGGGAGAGCGGAAGGCCGCTGGTCGGCGTGGTGTCCGTCGAGGCGGACCCGGCGCGGATACGCCAGCCGGTCGGCCTGCTCCGCGCTCAGCCGGTAGAAGGTGATGAGCCGTTCCAGCGCCTGCGCGCGCTCCTGGCAGGTGTCTTCCGAGTGGGCGAGCATGACCGCGTACTCGCCCAGCAGATCGTGATACCGGTACCGGTTCGGAGCCGGTTCGCGCAGGAGGTGGCATTCCAAGAGGTCCTCGATGAGGCGTTCGGTCTTGTCGAGAGGCAGATCGAGGAGGACCGCGGCCGCCTCGGCCGTGAAGTCGGGTCCCGGATGCAGGCCCAGGGTGCGAAACGTCCTGCGCTGCGCCTGGTCGAGCGCCCGATAGGAGAGGTCGAAGGCGCGCACCATCTCCTCATCGGCGTTACGGATCTCGGCGAGCGGTCCCGTACCGCGCATCAGCCGCTCGCCTAGTGTGGTGAGCGTCCACGAGGGCCGGGAACGGAACCGGTTGGCCACCAGCTCGATGGCGAGCGGCACATGCCCGCAGAGGCGCACGATCCGGGCGGTCTCCGCGAGGTCCTGCGTCCGTTCCTCGCCCGCGAAGTTACGGAAGAGGGCGACCGCGTCCTCCGTCGGCAGTACGTCGAGGGGGACCGGCAGCGCATGGGGGAGCCCGGTCAGATTGCGGCGGCTGGTGATGATGGTCAGGGACGAGGAGCTGCCGGGGAGCAGCGGTGACACCTGGTCGGGTCCGGCCGCGTCGTCCAGCACGATGAGCGCACGGCGCTCGGCGAGGGTGGTCCGCCACTGGGCGATCAGCTCGTCCAGCCGGACGGCGATCGTCTCGGCGGGGACGCCGAACTGGCGCAGGAGAGTGGCGAGAGCGGCGCTTGGGCTCAGCGGTTCCTGGGTCGGTGCGTGGGCGCGCAGATCCAGGAACACCTGACCGTCCGGGAACTGCGGCGCGAGGAGGCGAGCGGTGGCCAGGGCAACCGCCGTCTTCCCGACTCCCGCCATCCCGCTGACGGTCTCCAGCGTCAGGACCCGCCCCTCTCCCGATGCCGTGTCCACGCACGCGATCAGGGCGTCGAGTTCGGAGCGCCTGCCGACGAGCGGCGGCTGGTAGGGAAGGTTCCGTGGGGGAGACGGGGCGGGCGCGGGCGGTGCGGAAGCGGGTGCGGCGGGGGCGTTCGCTTCGGCGCCCCGGACGAGGCTGTCCACCGGTATCCGGTCGAGGACACCGCGGTGTATCCGGTTCAGCTCGGCACCCGGGCGTGAGCCGAATTCGGCCATCAGCCGTTGTCGGGCCTGCTGGTGAACCCGCAGGGCGTCCGTGTACCTCCCGCTGCCGTAATAGGCCAGCATCAACTGGCCTGCCAGCGTCTCGTCTTCCGGGTGCTGGCGGACCAGGACCGACAACTCCCCGACGGAGTCCGCGAAGCGGCCGAGGCGGAAGGTGGCGGCGATCCGGGAAACCGTGGTGTGGAGGCGCCGTTCGGTCAAGGCCCTGCGTACGGTCTCGGCCCACATACCGGGGAGACCGGCCAGGGCCTCGCCCTGCCAGAGACGGTCCGCGCGGGCGAGGAGGTCCACGATGCGCTCGTCGTCACCGCTCGTCGCGAGCGTCCCGGCGAGATCTGCCAGGCGCTGGAAGTGGTGCAGGTCGACCGTGGCGGGGTCGGCCTCGAGTACATAGGTGTGGGCCCGGCTCGTGATCCGCGGGGCCTCGGGACTCGTACCGGCCAGACGGAGACGCTTGCGCACGCGGGAGATGTACGTGTGGGTGTTCTCCCGGGCGCGCGGTGGCGGCTCGCCGTCCCAGAGCCGGCCGATCAGCGCCTCCATGGAGACGGGACGGCCGATATCCAATACCAGAGCGGCCAGTACCGTGCGTTCCTTGTCGGACCCCAGCTCCAGCCGCTCTCCATCCAGCTGAATCCCCACGGGCCCCAGTACATGGAAGTCCACCAGCGCCCCTCCCGCTGGTCGGTCTGTCCCAGTGAGCATGACACGGTGTGGGGAAAGTCACCATGGGTCCCTGTTGCGCTGGCCGAATCGCGACACGGTCCGTGACCCGGCGCATCGCCGGGGCCCCGTTCAGGGTAGGAGCGGACTGATCTGTGGAGGCGGCGGCCGAAAGCTCGGGGGTGGGTGGACAGATGGGCGAGGCGTCGGAGGGCCCCCATAGAAACACGATCAGCGGTGACGCGCGGCTCCACGGACCCACGATCCAGGCGCGGGACGTGCATGGCGGCATCCATGTGCACACCGACGCGTCCCCCGCTCCGCCCTCGCCTCGTCAGCTCCTGCCGGTACCGGCCCATTTCACCGACCGGTGCGATGACGTCGCGGCCCTGGAGGAGGCGTTCACCGGAGGCGGGCGGGAGGGGGCGTCGAGGAGGCTGATCGTGGTCAGCGGCCCTGCCGGGATCGGCAAGACCACGCTGGTGTGCAAGTGGCTGCGCTCGCTCGGCTCCGAATTCCCCGACGGCCAGCTCTATGCCGACCTGCGGGGGCATTCGGCGGAAGGACCGGCGAGCCCGGGCGACATCCTGGACCAGTTCCTGCGGGCGCTCGGCGCCGGAACCGTACCCCTCGATCTGGCCGAAAAGACGTCGCTGTGGAGGTCCTGGACCGCTGACACCCGCATCGCGGTGGTGCTGGACAACGCCTTCACGGCCGCGCAGGTACGCCCGCTGCTGCGCGCCGATCCGGGCGGCCTCACGGTCGTGACCAGCCGCCGCCGGCTGACCGGGCTCCGGATGGACGGAGCGGCCTTCCGCCAGGTGGAGGCATTGGGGCCGGACGCCGGGGCCGAACTGTTCAGCCGTGCGATCGGCGAGGACCGCGTCGCGACCGAACCGCACGCGGCCCGTCAGGTCGTGGCGCTGTGCGCCGGGCTGCCGCTCGCCGTCTGTCTCGCGTCCGCCCGGCTGGCGTCGCGGCCGAGGCAGCCGGTGAAGGCACTGGCCGACGCCCTCACACGGGATACGGAACGGCTGGCAGCGCTGGAAGTAGAGGGGGAGGCCACGGTGAGCAAGGCACTGGACGCGTCGTACGCCGTACTGAGCGAGGGCACCGCGCTCCTGTACCGCAGACTCGGGCCGCTGCCGGTTCGTACGGTCGACGCCCGGACCGCCGCCGCGGCCTGCGGCGAGTCCCTGGTGTGGGCGGAGGCACGACTCGACGAGCTGGTCGAAGCCAACCTGCTGGAGGACATCGGCCCGGACACCTGCCGGTTCCACGACCTCGTACAGGTCCACGCACACGGCCGAGCGGCCGCCGAGGAGACCGCGCAGGCCCGTGACGAGGCACTGCGGCGCGTCTGTGACTGGTATCTGGAGACCGCGACCGAGGCCGAGAAGCGGCTCACACCGGCGCAATTCACCCTCGCGAGGACCCAAGCCCCTTCAGGTCTGCCCGTGCCGTTCACCGACGACCCGAGCGCGCTCGCCTGGCTGGACGCCCAACGCATGAACCTGATGGCCGTGCTGAGAGCCGCCGCCGAGCGCGAGTGGAACGCGACGGCATGGCAGCTCACCGACGCGATGTGGCCGCTCTTCCTCCGGTTGCGCTACTACGAGCTGTGGATCGAGGCCCACCAGATCGGTCTGGCGGCGGCCCGGAGAGACGGGAACGCGGAAGCGGAGCGTCAGATGCTCAACTCCGGGGCGATCGGACTGAGCGCCGCGCGCCGCCTCGGCGACGCGGCCGAGTGGTACGCACAGTCCCTCCGAGCGGCGCGAGACGCGGGCGACGTGCGTGACGAGGGCCAGGCGCTCCTGGGCATCGGAACCTGCCACCGCGAGGAAGGGCGGGCGGCGGACGCCGTGCCGTACCTGGACCAGGCCATCGCCGTCTGGGAGGCGTGCGGCTACCCGCGCGGAGTGGCCCTCGCGAGGATCGTCCTCGGTGAGATCGCGCTCGCCGAAGACGAACTGGACCGTGCCATCGAGTACTTCGGCCAGGCGCGCGTCGGCCTGCTGGCCGTGAACGACCCGCATGACGCGGCGCGTGCCCTCGTCTTTCTGGGGCGCGCCCGTGCGCGCTCCGGCGATCACCCGGCGGGAACTGCCTTGATGGAAGAGGCGCTTGCCGTCTTCGCCTCCTCCGGGGCCGCCCACTGGCGGGCCCGCGCCCTCGAAATGCTCGGTGACAGCGCCTGGGAACGCGGGGAGACGGCGACCGCCGCGGACCTGCGAGCCCAGGCACTCGTCCTTTTCGAGGTCACGAGCCCCATCGACGCACGTCGGCTGAGGGAGTCGTCGGCTGGGGCCTGACCTGTGGAGAGTCCGCCACGATCTCGCTCAGCGGGAAACCTGCCACCAGCCACGCGTGCAGGCAGGAAACGAAGAGCCAGTGCTGCGACGGCACCCGGCAGAGAAGAGCCACAACCTCCGGATCCGTGCCGCCACCCGCCGCCCAGCCGCCACCGGTGAGCGGCACGGCGGCGAGGCGGCAGCCCGACCTGGAGGACCTGACGTCGGCGAGCCAGCGTGCTGCCTCAGCGGCCGGACGCGGGCGGGTTCCGTAGAGGACATCGGCGCACTCCAAGCGACACCGGTCCTGGCAGACATCGGCGTCCACAGCGAGGTGCTCATCGAGGACTGATGACGTCCGATGGGTGACCAAGGGCCCGGTACGGGCCACCAGCAGTTGTCCACCCGGTGCCTGGCTGGTCGTGAGATACAGACATGACGGGTTCGGCGCCGGTAGTGGTGCCGAAGCGGCTGCGTCTCGTAACTCCACGGTGACGAAGCACCAGTCTGGACGCCTCATGCCGATTCCTCTCCCCTGCCGGGCGCCCATGCGCCCAGCCTCGGCGGATCCGGCAGCGGCAACGTCAGCGGTTCATAGGCCGGCTGGCCGACCCCCATCACCCGGTACATCAGTCGACGCATGTTCCGGTTGAACCGGTCGGGCTCCGAGGTGATACGCGAGGCGATCGCCCTGTATTCCTCCGGGCGGTATTCGGAGGCGGCGTAGGCGAGTTGCTCGGTCAGCGGACGGGCGGGGGACAGGGCGGGCGCGGTGACGGCGAGGGTGGCGGCGGGGGAGGACGGATTGATCTCTTCCTCCGGCGATCCCACCAGGAGCACCGGGGCGCCGGTGAGGGTTCCGTACAGAGTGACCGAGCCGTGATCGCCGATGATGTAGTCGGCGGCGATGAGTACGCAGCGCCAATCCTCTTCGGGCTGCACCACGCCCACTCCGTGCCGACCGTACCCTGCCAACCACGTTTTCATCTGCCATCGGCTGTGGCCGGACCAGACATTGGGGTGGACCAGAAGGGCCGTACGGTACTGACGGGACGGAAGCTCTGCGATCAGACGGGGCAGCAGCGCTTCGAAACGGCCGAAGGACGAGTTGGGTCCCCAGGTGGAGACGGCGACCACCAGCTTCTCCCCATCCGCGAGGCCCAGCGCCCGGCGATACGAGGCGCGTCGGGGCACACTCGCCCTGATCCGGTCGTGGACCGGATCGCCGACCACATGAGCCAGCGAGAGCACCTCAGGGCAATGACGCGCCAGCTCAACCAGATCAGCGTGGTGCGGCACCACCACGGCGGCCGGCAGCGTGCCGCCGGGAAGGAGGTCCCGCCTGCGCAACCCTGCTACGCACGCGTCCCCTGTCCCCGGCACGCGTTTCAGGTAATTGGCGCCGTGAGGCAGGGTGATCAAGGGCGCTCGGATCTTCTCCACGTGCCGCGGCCCCGCCGCCACGGCGAGGTCGAACGCCATCCGTGTGGCCTCTTCCCAGGGGATCCAAGGGCTTCCCAACTGTTCGAGGAAACGCGGTAACTCGTCCCCGAAGACATGGGGCGGTGCGGTGAACACCACCTGGATCCTGAAATCGGCCTCCAGGAGCGACAGGACGTCGAGGATTCGCTTCGTGTAGGTGACGGTGTGGACGACGGCCAGTACCTTCTTCCGGTCCCCCAGCGTCAGCCACTGGCGGGATTCGTCCATCGTGGACGGTGCGACGGTGCTCAACGCCGACATGGCGCCCCCCTGTAGTTCTCTCGTGCGGGTTTCCCCGGACTCAGCCTTTTGAGCCTCTCGTCCGTTCCGATGCCCGGCCCGGCGGGCGAAAGGCTTGCCCGACCCTTGCGGAAACCTTGCGAGGGCGCTGGTATGCCTCCGGGGCGGCACGGGAGGACACACGGGACCGCCGTGGCGGGCCGATGGCCCAGGAGCCAGCGGCCCGCAGGCACCGACCGGCATGCCGCACCTATGCGAGAACCTCGGGACAGCGATCTGCCGAGCAGCTCCCGACACCCCTTTTGTATCCCTATGGCTGCTTTTGGTGAGGCTGCCGCCGCGAAAGGACCGGGTCGTACGCTGTGGGCGCAGCCGGCGCGATCCCCCGGCCGGGGGAGGGGCCGGCCGTAGCTCAGCCGAAGGAGTTCCTATGTCGATGGTCGGCAACCTCCGGAAGGTGGCGCGCCTGGCCCGCCGGCGCCGCCGCGTCGATCTCAACCACCCCGCCCGCTCGCCGCTCGGCACGTCGGTGGTGAACTGCGTGGCCTACGTCGACGGGAAGCGCCAGCCCGGGGACTGCCCGGTCGAGGAGGCGATCGAGCGGGTGCGACGCGCGGGGCGCGGCTTCGTGTGGATCGGGCTGCACGAACCCACCGAGCAGGAGTTCTCCGGGATCTCCGACCTGTTCCGCCTCCACCCGCTGGCCGTCGAGGACGCCGTCCATGCCCATCAGCGGCCCAAACTGGAGACGTACGACGACACGCTGTTCACCGTCTTCAAGACGGTCCGGTACGTCGAACACGACGAGCTGACCACGACGAGCGAGGTCGTGGACACCGGCGAGGTCATGGTCTTCACCGGGCCCGATTTCGTCGTCACCGTACGGCACGGCCGCCACGGATCGCTCGGCCCGATGCGCGAGGAGCTGGAGGCGGACCCGGGCCAGCTGGCCAGGGGCCCCTCCGCGGTCCTGCACGCCATCGCCGACCATGTGGTCGAGGACTACCTCGCGGCCGCCGACGCGGTGCAGGACGACATCGAGCAGGTCGAGACCGAGGTCTTCGCCCCCGAGCCCGCGCTCCGAACCGACCCGGGCCGGATCTACCAGCTCAAGCGCGAGCTGCTGGAGCTGAAGCGCGCCGTGGCGCCCTTGGACCGGCCGATGGAACGGCTCTCCACTCAGCGCCTCCCCGCGGTCGACCTCGACATACAGACGTACTTCCGGGACGTCGCCGACCACCTGGCCCGGGTCACCGAGCAGATCGCGGCCTTCGACGACCTGCTGAACTCCATACTCCAGGCCCACCTCGCCCAGGTGACCGTCGCCCAGAACGAGGACATGCGCAAGATCACGGCCTGGGCGGCGATCATCGCCGTGCCCACCATGGTGTGCGGCGTCTACGGCATGAACTTCGACCACATGCCCGAGCTGCACTGGCGCTTCGGCTACCCGTTGATCATCGTCGTCATCGCCACCGCCTGCTTCGCCATGCACCGAGGCTTCCGCCGCAACGGCTGGCTGTGACGGCCGATCCGGTGCCGCGCCTACCTCGAGGCGCGGCACGAGGAGTGGCGGGGCCAGTATGGAGCAGACCCGGGATCCGCGCGGCGGTGTCCTCGCGGTCTTCGACGCGTACGCCGATCACGCGGTGTCGCCTACGAGCGCGGCTTTCGCGGGTGCGGTCTGCTGAACGCGGCCGCCGAGCTGCCCACCGGGGGACGAGGGGCGAGCCGTGGTGCGCCGCCACAAGGAGGAGGTCGAGGCCCTGCTCACCGGCCATCTCGAGGAACTGCTGCCCGAGTGCTCCGAGCAGGCACGCGCGATGGCGCGCGCCGGTCTGGAGGGCGAGGACACCCGTCTGCGGCACGCCCGCGCGATGGCGTCGGACCTGCTGGACCGGCTGTGAGGCGGCCCGGCGGAAGCGCGGCCGGTTCGGTCGGCGGGGGATCGCTGTGCGTGCTCGCGGCGTCCGTGCTGTGGGGCACCACGGGGACGGTGGCGACCTTCGCTCCGGCCGTGGGGCCGATGCTCATCGGCGCGGTCGCGATGGGGCTCGGCGGACTGCTCCAAGCCCTGATGGCCGCTCCCAGGATCGCCCGCCAGGCCCCGGAGATACGCGCGCAACGCGGCATCGTGCTGCTGGGCGCCGTGGCGGTGGCTGCGATCCGTACGGCGGCCACGGCAGCAGGAAGCCGAGGCAACCGCGGTACGCCAGGGGGCCGTGCCCGCTCCCGAACACGGTCCACTGAGCGGACGACCCCCTCACGCCCTGCGCCAAGCGCTGAGCAGTTCCTCGGGGCCGTACACCGCCTGAAGGCCGGAACAATCGACCCCGCTGCGGGAGACCGCCACGAGCGGTACCGGCTCGTCGGTGATCGCTGCCCGGTGCTTCTGCAGTGCGGCCAGGTCGTGGCTGTCGAACGCGGAGTTCTCCAGCCACTTGACCGAGCCGAGGAAGAGCAACTGTTTGGCCACCGGCTGCCGGTCGGCGCCGACCAGGTCGATTTCGATGTCGTTGCTGCGGGTCCAGTACCCGCCGACCGCCGGGGCGGCGGGCAGGGGCCCGTCCGGCAGGAGCCGGGCGAGGGATTCCCGGACCAGGGGCTCGATCGCGCGGCCACGCCAGCTCGTCCACCGCTCCTTGATCCGGCTCAGCGTGAGATCTCCCCGCATCCGCTCGATCTCCGCCATGTGCGGATCCAGAAACGCGAGCCAGAAGCGCAGGTAGGGGTCGGCCACCCGGTAGCGGCGTTCCTTCGACGGCCTCAGCGAGAGCGGCAGCTCGGCGGCGACGACCCGCTTCTCGGTCAGTACGTCAGTGGCCCGGGTGAGCGTGGTGTGGGCGATGCCGCCCGCCGCGCGAGCGATGTTGGTGAAGGTTCGCTCCCCGGATCCGATGGCCCGCAGGACCTCCCTGCTCATCGCCTGCGGTGGAAACTCCGCGGCCAGCGAGCGCTCGGCGGAGACCAGCAGTGCCGAGATCGGGTTGTCCAGCGAGTCGCGGAGGAATTCCCAGACGTCCGCTCCGGGCCGCCACTCGGCGCAGATCAGGGGGAGGCCCCCGGTGATCAGAGTGGCGTCGAACGCGGCCGCCGGTGACAGGCCGAGCATCTCGCCGATGTCGGCCGGGTTCAGCGGCCCCACGATCATTTCCCGGCCCCGCTGATGGAAGGGACGGTCGTAGCTGTTCAGCGCCTCCATCATGGACAGATCGGACCCGACCAGGAGAAGAAGCACCGGCTTGCGGCTGAGCAGCCGGTCCCATGCCCGCTGGAGCATGCCCTCGAAGGCGTCGATGCGGTCCATGAGATACGGAACCTCGTCGAGGACGACGACGCTGGGGGTGTCGTCGGGCAGGATCTCCGCAAGCAGCCTGAGCGCTGCGTTCCACTGATCGGGGGTCTCCTCCGAGAACAGTCCCCGCTCCGGCAGGGTGGACCTGGCGACGGCGTCGAGCAGCTCCGTCAGTTCGTCCTCCGCCGTGCCGCCCGCCGCCGTGAAGAAGAGGTACGGCGTCTCCGTACGCCGGAGGAACTCCTCGACGAGGCTGGACTTGCCCACTCGCCGTCTTCCTCGCATGACGATGCACTGCCCCGGTTTCGCGGACCCGGCGGCACCCTGAACCGCCTGCAAGGCGTTGCGGAGCACGCTCAGCTCGCGGTCCCGCCCGATGAAACGAAGCACGATAAGCCTCCCGCTAGGGATAGTATCAATGGAGATACTATCCCTAGCGATGCCAACCTACCTCTGGTTCTCAGTCGGGTGTCCGGTCCCAGCCGATGGCTGACAGCGGCCTTGATCGGCACCACTGTGCTTGCCTGATGGGCGGCCCTCGCGCGGTGTGATTCAGTCCCGGGTGGCGCTGCCGGTCATGTGGGCTTGTGAGTCCACTCGACCAGGCCCATGCGCAAAGTAGAGGCCCGGGGCGTCGGTGAACTGCCTGCCGTTGAGCTTGGACGCATGACCAGCTGACCGGTCACGGTGAACGTGCCGGCAAGCCCCGTCCGGGACGAGGCCCAGCCGAGCCCCGCGCGCTCAGCGCTTCAGGGGGCCGGGGACTGTGGCTTCAGCGAGGGAACGGCCCTGACGCTTGCTGCAGAACCAGGCAGATCTCACCCCTGTCACGCCTGGGAGTCGGCCTATCCCGGTACTTCTTGTCAAAGAGACAGTAACTGAAGTACCGTTAGGAACATGCAAGCTGACTCCTGGTCGCCGCCATCCGTGTTGCTCACAGTTGATCTCGTGATCTTGACGCTGCGTGAGGGGCGGTTGTGTGTCCTGCTCGTTGAACGGGGCGAGGAGCCATTTCTGGGCATGCTGGCGCTGCCTGGGGGGTTCCTCAATCATGCTGGCGAGGCGATCCTGGACGCCGCGCACCGCGAGTTGGGCGAGGAAACCGCTCTGGATGCCGGGCGGTTGCATCTTGAGCAGTTGGCCATCTACGGGGACGTGGGCCGGGATCCGCGGGGGCGAGTTGTTTCCGTGGCTCACCTGGCGATCGCGCCAGGACTTCCTGAGCCGGTCGCGGCAACGGATGCCGCGGATGCTTCGTGGGTTCCCGCGGATGCCGTCCTCTCCGGGCAGGTGAGACTGGCTTTTGATCACAGCCGGATCGTGGCGGATGGAGTCGAACGCGCGCGTACGAAGCTTGAGTTCTCGGCGCTGGCCACGGCGTTCTGCGGGGAGCTATTCACCATCACCGAGTTGCAGCAGGTGTACGAAGCGGTGTGGGGCACCGAGCTCGACACACGTAATTTCTACCGGAAAGTCCAGGCCGTGAAGGGATTCATCGTCCCAGCTGGCTCGGGAAGCAGGACCACGGGAGGACGGCCCGCGCGACTGTTCCGGGCCGGACCAAGGACGGTGTTGTCCCCACCACTGATCCGACCTGTGCCGTCCATGACGGAAGAGGAGGGGGAATAGATGCCGAAAGACCTGGTGGTGGTGCTCACCGCCCTCAATCTCGAGTACGAGGCCGTGCGCCGGAAACTGGCCCGGCCGCAGGTGCACCGTCATGAGCGAGGCACGCGGTTCGAGGTGGGGACCGTGCCGGACACGACGTGTCGTGTGGCGCTCGGCCTGACGAACAAAGGGAATCATCCCGCCGCAGTGCTCGCGGAGCGCGCGATACAGGAGTTCTCGCCAGTGGCTGTGTTGTTCGTCGGTGTCGCCGGTGCTCTGCGGGATACCACCGGGCTGGGCGACGTGGTGATGGCCACTCACGTGTACGCATACCACGGTGGGACCAGCGAGGACGACGGGCTCAAGGCGCGTCCCCGGGTGTGGGAGGCGGCGCACGGCATCAGCCAGCTTGGCTCGTATCTGGCTCGCGCAAGCGACTGGGATGACACGCCTGGTGACAGGAACGCGCCACAAGTGCATTTCGGCGCGATCGCTGCTGGTGAGGTCGTACAGAACTCTCGGATTTCCGCCGAGGCAGAGTGGATCCGGCAGCACTACAACGATGCGCTCGCGATCGAAATGGAAGCCGCCGGTGTGGCGCAGGCTGGTCATCTCAATGGGGCACCAGTCGCCATCATCCGCGGCATCAGCGATCGAGCGGACGGTTCGAAAAGCAGCGCGGAAGACCGTAACTGGCAACCACTGGCCGCAGCGAACGCGGCGGCCTTCGCCACGCGGCTGGCCGCAGAACTGGTCGGAGAGCAGGAGCAGATCGCAATGTCCCAGGATGACAGGGCCGACAGTCTCAGGGAACACGTTCGCAACACCGCCCATTCCAGCACCGTTGGGATCATGGCTGGTTCAGT
Source organism: Streptomyces sp. NPDC021212 (assembly GCF_044332925.1). Lineage (NCBI taxonomy): Bacteria > Bacillati > Actinomycetota > Actinomycetes > Kitasatosporales > Streptomycetaceae > Streptomyces > Streptomyces sp. NPDC021212. The sequence continues at coordinate 95,356 of NZ_JBIRPZ010000004.1, read as the reverse complement.
CACCGGAAGCAACGTCTACATGAACGCGAATCCCAAGGTATCCAGTCTGGTGGACCTGGTTGCGGAACTGGACAGCTTCCGTGAGCACCTGAAGCGTCACCACGCTGAGGGCGCCCTCGACGACGACACCTACGAAGAGGCGCAGGCCGAGCTGGACACCGCCAGCCGAGCGGCAAGGGAGAACGCTCCCGAGTCGCCGAAGAGGGTGACCATGGCACTCAAGAGGTTGCGCGGACTGATCGCAGATCTTTCCGAGCTGGCAGCCAAGCTGGCACCGCTGATCATTGCGGTGGGTGGGTTGTCATGACCGATGGCCCCAGTTTCACGCACAATTCGGCCGCATACGACTCCACCGTCGGTATCCAGGCCGAGACCGTGCACAACTCCAACGTGTACTTCACCCACCCGGAAGCATCGCCCCAGGAGAAGTACAAGGTTGGTGTGCGGTTCCTGGAGGACGGCGTACCCAGTCGCGCTCGCGACATGATCAGTGACGCCATCGCCCACGGATACGACGGTGCGGAGGTCCGTTTCCACTGGGTACTTGCCATGCTCAGTAAACGCGCCTACCACGACCTCAGCGCCGAAGAACTCCAGCGACTGCACCAGGCATCCGGACTCGTACGGACCTTCGCCGACGGAGAGTGGAAAACTGCCCTGCACGTCACCTTCGAACTGCTGGAGATTCTCAGCGACACGGACGGCGAAACCGGACCTGTACTGAAGCGGCTGCGAGCCCTGTCACCTCGCCAGCGTGACTCGATCCTCCACCATCTCGACCTCGTGCTCACCGGAGGGATGAAAGACAGCCTGTGGGTGGAAACTCGCGAGCTGGCTGAGACCGCCCGCTTCAGCAATGACCGTGTCCAACGGGTCTGGGCCTACTTCGAACCTGAGCCCATCGGGCCACGGGCGCTCCCGCCCAATGCGAACACCGCCGCCGATGCCCTGGCAGGCCTCGCTGTCTGGGTCGGCCTGTTCACCATCGCCACCGGATCGCTCTGGATCTCGGCACTGGTCGCGGATCCGGTCGCGGCACTCGTCGAGTTGCTGGTGGCGCTTGGCGCCGGCCTCACTGCCGCGCGCTTCGGCCAACAATGGTGGTACCAGGAGCAACGGCTGAAAGCCAAGAACCAGGAGTACCACGCTGCGCAAATGAGCAATCCCGCCTTCGCGGGAGACGGGTTCACCAACCAAGTCCGCCATTCCTTCGACCACTACTTCAGTACCCGCACGCCGGTTGGGATTGCCCCGCAGGAGTGGCTCAATCATACTGCTGGTGTCCGTAATACCCTCGTCGCGGAGATTTCGTTTATCTACCGTGAGAGCAGAATCGGCGTGGACAGGGTCAACTGGCTGATTCGCTACCTGGCTCAGGATGTCCGAGACCGCTTCAACAGCGGGACTTTGGTCGATCATCGTCAGCAATACAAGACACCGCTGAAAATGAAGGCCATATGCGTGATCGCTTTCATCGCCTTCGGTATCACGGCCCTGGCTCTAGTCATGACGGTGGCCACAGCGGCCAGTCCGTTCGATATGCTACTGGCGCTCCTCGCCATAGCCGGTGCCGTCTGGGCCGGACGTAGAGCTGTGTTGTCATGGCTGCATATGCGCAGCGAAGAGCGTCGATTCGCCGAAGAAACCCAAGAATACCATGAGAGCCTGGGTGCGCGACAAGCAGCATATCAGCAATGGAAGGAATTCCTGGACGCCACGCGACCCACCGAGTTGGAAATGGAGACCTGGCTCACCTGCGACAAAACCCTGTTTGTCGACGAAGCGCTCCGCAACTACCAACTCAGCTGGCGCAACATCATCGCCCACACCATCCTCATGACACCTGCGCGTCCCTACAAGCGAGGACGAGAAAAGGGTGGTCCTTGGCGGTACTCGCGCTACAGCCTCTGTCTGTTCCTGGTTACACAGGACGGTGTTCGTGAAATCAACACTGAATACGACTTCACGGACGCGACACGAGCGAACCTGCAGCGAAGCAACTACCGGTTCGACGCGCTGTCCTCCGTGCACGTCACTGAGCGAGTCAATGTCGGCTACGACCTGGAACTGATCCTTTCCAACGGGCCTGCCAGGAGTGTCCGCGTCAAAGACGCCGATGCGCATCAACTTGCTCCTGAAGAAAACGCTCAGGAAATCTCCGAAATCAACCTCAATTCGGCTGGTTTCACCCACACCTTCCGCCTACTGGAAGGGATCGCGGCAGAGGGAAAAGGCTGGCTCGAGCGAAACAACCCCAACAACCCGCCATCCTTTCGCGCTGGCGACTGAGTTTTCCGGGTCTTGAGGTCGGGCAGGGGACTGGCAAAGGGGAGATCACCCAAGTGAATAACTCGGGCATCTCGCAACTTTGCCGGTGCCGTGCCCGCCCACTCCTCAGCCCAGCCACAACTTGAGTTTGGGGATGCTGTGGCCGCCACAGAGGGTGTTACCGAGAGCACACTGCTACTCGCCGAGTACGACCGAATCAAGGAGGAGCAGAAGGCTCGGATCGGCTTTCGCGACAACCTGCTCTACGTCACGCTCGCCGCGTCTACGGCGGCCCTGGCGATCACGGTCCAGGACAGGCACGCTCAGGTATTGCTCGTCGTCCCTGTGATCTGCCTGGTCCTGGGTTGGACCTACCTGGTCAACGACGAGAAGATCTCGACGATCGCCCGCTACATCCGCGACCAACTGGGGCCGCGGTTGGCCGAGGTCAGTGATGCCCGTGGCGCCGTCTTCGGCTGGGAGGCCTACCATCGCGGCGACCCGAGCCGCACTACGCGCAAGCGCCTGCAAACCGCTGTCGATCTGTTCACGTACTTGGCATTGCCGATGACCTGCGTGATCGCATTCTGGTGCTCTCGCGCCGTCCAACCTCTGCTCTTGATCGTTTCCATCCTGCAGATGCTTGCTCTAGCTGTGCTGGGCTGGCAGTTCCTGCGCTACGTCGAGCGCTAGGGTGCGCCCAAGACCGCTCAACTTCTCGGGATCGAGAAGGTCCTACAGCCCGCCGCTGCGGATGTGCCCGAGCGTCGCGCTCTGTTTCGCCACCCCCGCTTCCACTGCGTCCCGTCCCCCTCGGCGATCTCGCAACAGTGCCGCGGTGTCCGCGCCGAATGCCGCAAGCGACTCCAACTCGGCCTCTCGCCACGAAGGGATGTGACCTTCAAAGGCGACCGCCGTCTCCACCAAGTGCCGCCGCGGCCATGAGCCGCAAGCGCCATGGCAGCCTGGCCGAAACTGAGGCCACCGCGCGCAGCCACAGATGACCAATCTGAGACGGTCGGGACCGGTCAGGTGAGCAAGGAATTCCCGCTTTGTAGCGCTTGCCCGCTTATGGCTGCAATGCGTTCTACGTGTTCGCGCAGCCGGGCCAGCTCAGCGGCTTGTGTTCGGGCCGCCACGACCTCGGACAGGGCGGCGATCACGGTTTCCTGGTGGTCGCTGGTGCCCAACACGCGGGCAGCACGGCGGAGCAGAGCGGCATCCACGGAGACCGGGCAAGTCGGCTCAGGCACAGACGGAGTGCCGGGCTCAGGGGCTTGCCTGGACTTGCGGCGAAGTGCGGATGCAGCAAATGGTGTCGGAGCAGGTGTGGGCGCGGCTGTCGGTGAGGGCTCCTGCCCAACGGTGTCAGGGCTGCCGAGTACCTTGACCACCGGTTTTCGATAGCCGACGCTCATTCCCGCCTTTGTCGTGAGGACGACCAGTTCCATGGCGAGGTCGCAGACGGCCAGGGCCTCCCCCTTCGTTCGGCTGAGGTCGGCCTCCGAGTAAGCCGGCGACTCGAGCGGCCACGGCGGCGTCGCCGGTGGTGACACGCCATGCGTCCAGCGCCTGGGGCCGTCCCCCGGATAAACGTCCCTGGTGGAAGAGCCCGACAGGGGCACCTGTGCTCTGTGTCATCTGGGAACCTTGGTAGAACGGACAACAGTCGACGCTTCACCTCTGTGTGCCGGAAAGGTGGCACGTCGCGCGCCACAACGCCGATGACAGGGCGGCGCTCACCATTGCGTCCCCGCCGACCGGGCAAGCGGGGGCGTACTTCAGACCTGCCCGTAGAGGGCCGCCAGGTCGATCAGTCGGATGCCCGGATCGGCTGCCGCTGCGGCGTGCGCCTTATCGTTGTATCCGGCTCCGCTGAAGCAGATGAGTCGTGTGGCGCTCGTGTCGTAGCGTCCGCCCTGCGTGACAAGGTCGCGGATATGCCGGAGGCGGTCGATGTGGGCCAGGCCCATGGTGTCGTTCCACTTGGCCTCCCCGATGGCCAGGAGCGGTGGCTTGGCGCCGTCGGCGATACCGATGACCGCCACGTCGACCTCGTGGCTGGTGCGGGTCTTGGAGTCATGGACGACGCCATGTCCGACGCGGGCGGGTAGCCCGCCAAGGAGTTCGGGGTCGGCGTGATGGAGGGCCCAGTCACGGCAGACCTGTTCGAAATGGGGCCCGAGGACGTTGCTGACGAAGCGACGACGACTGGCCTGCCAGACCCGTGGCGCGCTGCCGGGGCGTTCGAGTTGGTCCCAGACCGGGCGCATGATGGCGTGGTAGAAGCCGATGCTGCCCTCAGAGGTTGCCGAGGCGATCGAGCTCGCTCTACGTGCAGGCTGGGCCCCAGCAACTCCGGGCCGCCTGTTCCACCTCGATCGTCGTGCTGGCTTCGTCTCCTCGCCCTGAGCAAGGCGCGGGAGCTGCCACCTGTTCCGGCAGGGCTGCCCTGTACGTGAGGTGTCCGTCAGGGACCGTGGAGTGCGGTCTCCCACGTCTGAAACGGCGGCTCGACCTGGTAGCCCGGGTCGCAGTGGGCGCGGATCCATTGGGCGGCGCGGTACTGAGCTTCTCCGTCGTTCAGCACTTGACCGCTCTCGTCAATCTCCAGCACGTTGCCGTAGATCGCGAATACCTGCTCCAGGGCAGAACCGAACTGGAAGAGGGCCGGACGGTAGTCGATGCCGTCGAGCAGGTCGACGTCGAGGGTGCCGTTCGCAAGGTAGAAGGCGAAGAACCGAAGCGATGCGCGCACGTCGACAGAAAGATGCCTCATGGCCGCATATCGCGGGTGGCGCCCTTCGGCCAGACCACTCGGGTGGGGACGCCGGTGCGGTCGGCGTAGGTCACTACGTCAGCGGTGCCGCCGTAGCCGTGGGCGGGCTGGCCGTCCCAGACGGCGATCAGTTCGTCCGCGAGGCCGATCAGTATTTCGCTGCCGGTCATGTGGGCTTGTGAGTCCGACTCGATCAGGCCCGTGTGGTGGACCTCCGTTGCCTGTTTGAGGAGGCGGTCGTAGGTCTCGTGGTGCTCCTCCGGCAGACCGTCGCGGTACTTCTCCGCGGGGACTACGACCTCAAGGCGGCCGCCGGCCTTCAGCACCAGCTCGGCGAACCAGGCATCCGGGCCGTCGGCGATGCAGGAGACCGCGACCAGATCGGGGGTGTGGCGGGAGACTTCGTCTTCCAGGGCCAGGCGAACCAACCGCTCCGTCTTCGGGGTCAGACCTCGGTGGCCGGTGATGCCCAGGCGCATGAGTGTTCCTTTCGTGGTCACAGGTAGATGCCGTGCAGACGGTCGTCGAAGTCGCGGACGAGCTTGGGGGGAGTCGGCGACGCGTAGGTCCGCCGGAGTCCACAGGCGCGTTCGATGATCCGGCCGGATCGGTACCGCACGCCGGTCTCCAGCGCGCGAGTGGCCAGGGCGATCGCGCCGTCCAGCCGACCGCCTGTGAGATGCGCGGCGGCGAGGTCGAGCGTCAGCAGCGCGCGTTGTTTTTCGTGGCTTGACGTCAGCGCGGCAGCCGCTGTGTCCTGGGAGGTGGTCACCCACTTCGGCAGGCCGAGGCGCGCGCCACAGGTCAGCCGGGCCGCTGCGACCTTGCTGTGGGTGAAGGTGAACACCCATGGCCACGGGGGTTGTCGGTCGTCAGCCAGGGCGTCGGTGTGGTGGGCGGCTTGGAGTAAGGCTGTGTCCGCGGCGGCGGCGTTTCCGGATGCCGCGTGCGCCTGGGCTTCCACCGTGCTGAGCCACGCTGAGGCGATGGCCGGTGCGTCCTCGCCCAGATGACGACGGGCGCGGTGGACGAGGGACAGGGCCTGGGTGGCATTGCCCGCGTCCGCCTCGAACCCGGCCAGGCTGCCGAGTTGATACGCGAACAGCAGCCGGTCGCCGGAGGTGCGTGCGGCCTTGATGGCCGCGTCGTACCAGGTACGGGCCGAGCCGATGTCGTTCATGTCCCAGGCCAGCCACCCGGCGAGCGACGCCGCTTCGCTGCCCACGGCGGCCAGGCGGGCGCGCTGCTCGGGGGTTTCGGCCTCGCCCGTGATGGTCTGGGTGAGCCGCAGGTGTGCCAGGACCGGTTCGGACAGGTGCCGGGAGGGGGTGGTTCCGTCCAGGCGGCGGAAGGCTGTGGTGGCCATCCGGAGTGCTGCTGCCTGCTCAGCGTCCGTGGGGTGGGGGCGAAGAGTGGGGAGCGCGGGTGTAACGGCTATCGCCGCGGTTCCCGCGAGGAAGTTGCGCCGGTGCACGTCGTGCTGTCCATTCTCGGCGGCATGCGCCGCCGCGTGGTCGGCGAGGCCGACCAGACGCAGGGGAATGTGCAGATGCGTGGCGGCTCTCGCCAGGATGGTCATGTCGTAGGAGGCCGTGCCGCGGCCTTCGAGGCGTGAGACGGCGGACTGGCTGATTCCGCAGGCGTCACCGAGCTGGCGTTGGGAGACGCCGGCAGCACGGCGAGCCAGGCTCACCACCCGGCCGAAGTCACCTCGGCGGGAGGCGTCCCGGATCGCCTGCGCAGACCAGTTCATGCCCACCCCTGTTTCGTACCTGGGTCTCGCCGTTCGTCCGTTGTCCGTATGCGTCGGCCGCATACGGGCATGCGCGGCGCGGGTCGGCCCTGGCCGCTTCAGCATGACGCACGGTTCCGTCTCCTCACTACCCGTAACGGGGAAGGAGACGCATGAGTGCCAATGCCTTGCCGTGGATGCCGCCGCGCGGAGACGACGTGGAGCTGGTCCAAGTCGGGCTGTACTGGGACGCGGTACGGGCCTCGGCGGACATAGGCGAACGCGCCCTGAAGCTGCTCTCCGACACGTCCGGCGCCGTCATCGCCGACTACGGATTGATGTACTGGCTCATTCCGGCGAGCCATGCCCAGGACTGGCGAGGCGTGCAGCAGGTACAGGCCTTGGGCGCGCGGGGTGCCGTGGTTACGTACGTCGGCGTACCGCCAGCGGGCTGGACGGATGGTCCGCGCCTGCACTGGCGTATCCCGGTGGGGCCCGATCGGTATCTGACCGACGCGGCCCGGCTCCGCGAGGTCTTGGTGCGGGTGATTGCCGCTGAGCCCGCCGAGGAGGCGACGGCCCGGTGAGTGTTCAGGTCTGCGCCCGTTGCCAGACGACCACCGGGCAGTCGGTCGTGGTCGCGATCGGGCACGGCGCAAGCGCCGGCGGCGGCACGGTCTACGCCTGCCCCGACTGCGCGCCCACCTTCCCGCAGCAGCGGGACCCGTTCGACGGGACGACAGCCGATTGCTCCAACCGAGACGGAAAGTGAGACGGAAAACGCCGAAGGGCCCCACCGCGAGCGGTGGAGCCCTTCGACATCGTGCCCGGTGAAGGCACTGGCGGAGGATACGAGATTCGAACTCGTGAGGGGTTGCCCCCAACACGCTTTCCAAGCGTGCGCCCTAGGCCTCTAGGCGAATCCTCCGCTGGAGACTCTACAAGACGATCGGGAGTGCTCGCGAACTCGTTCCCACCCCGTTCTATCCGCTAGGGTGGGGGCCAGCCCCTCACGTGGCGCTATCTCACCGAACTCCCCCAGGGCCGGAAGGCAGCAAGGGTAAGTGGGCTCTGGCGGGTGCGTGGGGGGCCCTTTCGTTGTGGGGGCGTTGTGGGCGGGGGGCACCGGGCGGCGTCCGGATGTCGGTGGGCCCCGATATCGTCGTAAGCGTGTCGTCCCTCGCGCTGTACCGCCGCTACCGCCCCGAGACCTTCGCGGAGGTCATCGGGCAGGAGCATGTCACCGATCCGCTGCAGCAGGCGCTGCGCAACAACCGGGTCAACCACGCGTATCTGTTCAGTGGTCCGCGCGGCTGTGGCAAGACGACCAGCGCGCGCATCCTGGCCCGCTGTCTGAACTGTGAGAAGGGCCCCACCCCGGCGCCGTGCGGGGAGTGCCAGTCCTGCCAGGACCTCGCGCGGAACGGGCCCGGGTCGATCGATGTGATCGAGATCGACGCCGCCTCGCACGGTGGTGTGGACGACGCGCGGGAGCTGAGGGAGAAGGCGTTCTTCGGGCCCGCGTCGAGCCGTTACAAGATCTACATCATCGACGAGGCCCACATGGTCACCTCGGCGGGGTTCAACGCCCTGCTGAAGGTGGTCGAGGAGCCGCCGGAGCATCTGAAGTTCATCTTCGCGACCACCGAGCCGGAGAAGGTCATCGGCACCATCCGGTCGCGTACGCACCACTATCCGTTCCGGCTGGTGCCCCCGGGGACGCTCCGCGACTATCTGGGCGAGGTCTGCGGGCGCGAGGACATTCCGGTCGAGGACGGGGTGCTGCCGCTGGTGGTGCGGGCGGGCGCCGGGTCCGTCCGGGACTCGATGTCGGTCATGGACCAGCTGCTCGCGGGCGCGAGCGAGGACGGCGTGACGTACGCCATGGCCACCTCGCTGCTCGGTTATACGGACGGCTCGCTGCTCGACGCGATCGTGGACGCGTTCGCGGCGACCGACGGGGCGGCGGCCTTCGAGGTCGTGAACCATGTGATCGAGGGCGGCAACGACCCCCGGCGCTTCGTCGCCGACCTGCTGGAGCGGCTGCGCGACCTGGTGATCCTCGCCGCCGTGCCGGACGCGGCGGAGAAGGGGCTCATCGACGCGCCGGCCGATGTGATCGAGCGGATGCAGGCGCAGGCGTCGGTCTTCGGCGCGGCCGAGCTGAGCCGGGCGGCCGATCTCGTCAACGAGGGGCTGACGGAGATGCGCGGCGCCACCTCGCCGCGGCTCCAGCTGGAGCTGATCTGCGCGCGGGTCCTGCTGCCCGCCGCATTCGACGACGAGCGGTCGGTGCAGTCGCGGCTGGAGCGGCTGGAGCGGGGTGCCCTGGCGGGCGGCCTGGGCGGTGGCGTCGGTGGTGGCGGTGGCGTCGCCGGTGGGCCCGGGCCCGCTGTGGGGTACGTACCGGGGCCCGAGGCCCACGTCCCGGCCGGGCCGTCCGGCCCGGCGGCCGCCCGCGCGGCGATGGCCGGCGGTCGTGGGCCGGGTGGTGCGGGTGAGGGTGCGCCGGGGGCCCCCGCGCAGCCTGGCGGACAGGGGCAGGGTCAGGAAGAAGCGGCAGGTGGGCCGCCTGCTGGTGGCGGTGGGGGGCCGGCGCCTGGGTACGACGCCTCGGGAGCGGCCGATACGCAGCCCGCGGCGGATGGCGGTGCGGACAGCGGTAGTGGGGACAGTGGTGCGCGGCGGCCCGGTGCCTGGCCCTCGGCGGGCGGAGGCGGAGGCGGCGGTGCGGCCGGGCAGGCGCAGCGGCCCGGTGCTTGGCCCGCGAGCGCGCAGGCAGGCGCGGGTGGCGGTGGCCAGCAGCCCGGCGGTTCGCCCGCGGCGGGCGGCGGGCAGCGGCCGGGGGCCTGGCCCACGAGCGCACAGCCCGGGTCGGGAGCTTCCACGCCCGCGGCTGGTGCGGGGCCGGCAGCCGGGGCTGGGCCGGAAGGGCAGGGGCGTCCTGCCGGTGGGGCCGGGCAGCCTCAGCCGACTCCGGGCATGGCGCAGGGCGCCATGCAGGTGCGGCAGATGTGGCCGGACATTCTGGAGGCGGTCAAGAACCGCCGTCGCTTCACCTGGATCCTGCTGAGCCAGAACGCCACGGTCTCCGGCTTCGACGGCACGACCCTCCAGATCGGGTTCCCCAACGCGGGTGCCCGCGACAGCTTCGCCAACGGCGGCAGTGAGGACGTCCTCCGGCAGGCCCTCAACGACGCGATCGGCGTGCAGTGGCGCATCGAGGCGATCGTCGATCCCTCCGGCGGGCAGGGCGGGTCCGGCGGGTCCGGCGGGCCCGGGGCGGGACCGACCGGCGGCTTCGGCGGAGGCGGAGGCGGCGGAAGCGCAGGCGGAGGATTTGGCGCAGGCGGCGGCTTCGGCGGGGGCGGCGGTCAGCCCGCCCCGCCCCGGCCGCCCGCCCCCGCGCCCCCGGCCGCCCCCGCACCGGCGGCCCCGGCCCCGGCGCCCGCCGCCCCCGCCGACGCGGGGCCGCCTCCCGAGGCGTCCGCGTACCGGGAGCCCGAGCCTCCGCCCATCTCGCCGGAGGACGACATGCCGGCCGAGGACGACCCGGACCTGGACGAGACCGCGCTGAGCGGGCATGACCTGATCGTGCGCGAGCTGGGCGCCACGGTGATCGAGGAAATCGCGAACGAGTAGGCCGCTCGACCCGGATCCCGGGTGCGGTCGTCTCCTCCGTACGGCGTAGGGCAAGGCGCGGTGGGAGCACGTAGGCTCGGGCTATCGAAGAGAACCGCAGTCGACAGCCAGGAGCGAACGCGTGATTCCCGGTGGTGGCCAGCCTGACATGCAGCAGTTGCTGCAGCAGGCGCAGAAGATGCAGCAGGACCTCGCCGCGGCCCAGGAGGAGCTGGCCCGTACCCCTGTCGAGGGGTCCTCGGGCGGTGGGCTGGTGAAGGCGACCGTGACCGGTGCCGGTGAGCTGCAGGGTCTGGTGATCGACCCGAAGGCGGTGGATCCGGAGGACACCGAGACCCTCGCGGACCTCGTCGTCGCGGCCGTCCGCGACGCGAACCACGTGGCGCAGGAGCTGCAGCAGACGAAGCTCGGCCCGCTGGCGCAGGGGCTGGGTGGGATGCCGGGTCTGCCTTTCTGAGGCCGAAGGCATGAGACTGAAGGCCCGGGAGTGGAGGGCCCGGGGCCAAAAGGTCCGGGGCTCAAGGGCCCGCGGCCAAAAGGTCCGGGCTCAAGGGTCCGAGGCCCGGAGGTCCGGGGCCGGAAGGCCCGCGGCTGAGGGCTGAAGAGCCGGAGGGCTGGACCGAGGGCCCGTATACGGTCCGTCGCCTTGGGCCGTGCGGCGGGGCCGGACGGACCGTTCGACGGGCCCTGTGGCCGGTTTCGACCGGCGCAACTGAATATTCATATGAAGTACAGCCACCGCGCGGCGGCGCGAGATTGGATGCAGGCGTGTACGAGGGCGTGGTCCAGGACCTCATCGACGAGTTGGGCAGGCTGCCCGGCGTCGGTCCCAAGAGCGCGCAGCGGATCGCCTTTCACATCCTCCAGTCCGAGCCCACCGACGTCCGACGCCTCGCTCACGCGCTGACCGAGGTCAAGGAGAAGGTGCGGTTCTGCGCGGTGTGCGGGAACGTCGCCGAGGCCGAGCAGTGCCGGGTCTGCCAGGACCCGCGCCGCGACCCCGCGGTCATCTGCGTGGTCGAGGAGCCGAAGGACGTTGTCGCGATCGAGCGGACCCGCGAGTTCCGGGGCCGCTATCACGTGCTCGGCGGGGCGATCAGCCCCATCGAGGGCGTGGGTCCGGACGATCTGCGGATCAGGGAGCTGCTCGCCCGGCTCGCGGACGGAACGGTCACCGAGCTGATCCTGGCCACCGATCCGAATCTGGAGGGTGAAGCCACCGCCACGTACCTCGCGCGCATGATCAAGCCCATGGGCCTGAAGGTCACGCGCTTGGCCAGTGGTCTTCCCGTCGGGGGAGACCTGGAGTACGCCGACGAGGTCACGCTGGGTCGTGCCTTCGAAGGGAGAAGACTTCTCGATGTCTGACGCAACGTTGCACGACGCCCACCCGGACCCGGACGACTTCGCGGTCCAGATCGCCGATCAGATCGAGAGTTTCATCGTCGCGGTCACCGAGGTCGCCAAGGGAGACGAACCGGCCAGCGCCGTGCCGTTCCTGCTGCTCGAGCTCTCCCAGCTGATCCTCGCCGGCGGGCGGCTCGGCGCGCACGAGGACTTCGTACCGGACGAGCGGTACGAGCCGGACACCGGCCCGGAGCCGGACGTGGACGAACTGCGGGAGCGGTTCGCCCGGCTGCTGGAGCCGGTGGACGTCTACTCGGAGGTGTTCGACCCGTACGTACCGCGCAGTGAGCCCGTCCCCTGCCGCATCTCCGACGATCTCGCGCTGATCATCACGGATCTGCGGCACGGCATGGCGCACTACCGCGAGGGCCGGATCAACGAGGCGCTGTGGTGGTGGCAGTTCTCGTACCTCTCCAACTGGGGTACGACCGCCTCCGCCGCCCTGCGCGCGCTCCAGTCGCTCGTCGCGCACGTACGGCTGGACAGCCCGCTGGACGAGCTGAACGGGCTGGACACGGACAGTAGCGAGGGCGGCGACGAGGCGCTGGCGGAGGAGGCCGGCCGGGTCATGGCGGCGGAGATCGCGGAGCCGCTGGGGCTGCGGTCCCTGCGCCCCTAGGGGCGCCCCCGGGAGCCCGCGCGGGCGCCGGTGCGGCCTCCGCGCGCCCTGTGAGCTGGGTTACGTTCCCGTGTGCTTCGCCGGGAAGCGGGCAGGGTTCGTCGCTGAACGAGTGGTACGGGATGCCGGGAGTATCCGCGGTACGGGGACGTTGTGCCGCATGATCCCCCTGGTCCGCCCAGGTCCGTCTGGTCCGGCCTGGTCGGGTGGTGAGGCGTGTGTCTCGCTATCTGATATCAGGAGGGCACTTTCCGGCCGCTCGCTAAACTGAGCCGACCGCATTATTGAGATCTGCGAGGAGCGCACGTGGGCCTTGTCGTGCAGAAGTACGGAGGCTCCTCCGTTGCCGATGCCGAGGGCATCAAGCGGGTCGCCAAGCGAATCGTCGAAGCCAAGAAGAACGGCCACCAGGTGGTCGTCGTGGTTTCCGCGATGGGCGACACGACGGACGAGCTGATCGATCTCGCCGAGCAGGTATCCCCGATTCCTACTGGGCGCGAGTTCGACATGCTGCTGACCGCGGGAGAGCGAATCTCCATGGCGTTGCTGGCCATGGCGATCAAAGACCTCGGTCACGAGGCGCTGTCGTTCACCGGCAGCCAGGCGGGAGTCATCACCGACGCGGTCCACAACAAAGCGCGGATCATCGATGTCACGCCGGGGCGCATCCGCGACGCGCTCGAGCTGGGCGCGGTCGCGATCGTCGCGGGCTTCCAGGGGGTGTCCCAGGAGAGCAAGGACATCACCACCCTCGGCCGGGGCGGCTCGGACACCACCGCGGTGGCCCTGGCGGCGGCCCTGGATGCCGAGGTGTGCGAGATCTACACCGACGTGGACGGAGTGTTCACCTCCGACCCGCGCGTGGTGAAGAAGGCTCGCAAGATCAACGAAATCCCGTACGAGGACATGCTGGAGCTGGCGGCGAGCGGCTCCAAGGTGTTGCATCTGCGCTGCGTGGAGTACGCGCGCCGGTACAACATCCCCATCCACGTACGGTCGTCGTTCTCCGGCCATCAGGGCACCTGGGTGCGCAATCGGCAGGAAGCGGGAGAAGGAGAAGAAGGCATGGAGCAGGCGATCATCTCCGGGGTCGCACACGACACGTCCGAGGCCAAGGTCACGGTCGTCGGGGTGCCGGACAAGCCGGGTGAGGCCGCGGCCATCTTCCGCACGATCTCGGACGCCGAGATCAACATCGACATGGTGGTGCAGAACGTCTCCGCCGCGTCGACCGGGCTGACCGACATCTCCGTCACGCTGCCCAAGACGGACGGCCACCGGGCGATGGAGGCGCTGACCAAGGCGAAGCCGCAGATCGGCTTCGACTCGCTGCGCTACGACGACCAGATCGCCAAGATCTCGCTGATCGGCGCCGGGATGCGGACCAACCCGGGCGTGACCGCGACCTTCTTCGAGGCGCTGTCGAACGCCGGGGTCAACATCGAGCTGATCTCGACCTCCGAGATCCGCATCTCGGTCGTCACCCGCGCCGACGACGTGAAGGACGCGGTCCGCGCCGTTCACAGCGCGTTCGGGCTGGACAGCGACAGCGTCGAGGCGGTCGTGTACGGAGGGACCGGACGATGACCCGGGCCGGCGGCACCGGTGGCCGCAAGCCGACGCTCGCTGTCGTCGGTGCGACCGGCGCCGTCGGCACTGTCATGCTCTCGATCCTGTCCGAGCGGGCCGACGTCTGGGGCGAGATCAGGCTGATCGCCTCCCCGCGTTCGGCCGGGCGGAAGCTGACCGTCCGGGGCGAGCAGGTCGAGGTCGTCGCGCTGGCCGAGGACGCGTTCGAGGGCGTCGACGTCGCGATGTTCGACGTCCCCGACGAGGTCTCGGCCCAGTGGGCGCCGGTCGCGGCGAGCAAGGGTGCGGTCGTCGTGGACAACTCCGGCGCCTTCCGGATGGACCCGGACGTGCCGCTGGTGGTGCCCGAGGTGAACGCGCACGCGGCGCGCGTCCGGCCGCGCGGCATCATCGCCAACCCGAACTGCACCACGCTGTCGATGATCGTCGCGATGGGCGCGCTGCACGCCGAGTTCGGGCTGAGCGAGCTGATCGTCTCCTCGTACCAGGCGGTCTCCGGCGCGGGCAAGGAGGGCGTCGACGCCCTGCGCGAGCAGATCGCGCTGGTGGCCGGTACGGAGCTGGGCACGCACCCGGGCGACGTGAGGCGGGCGGTCGGCGAGACCGGGCCGTTCCCGGCGCCGATGGCGCTCAACGTGGTGCCGTTCGCGGGCTCGCTCAAGGAGGACGGCTGGTCCTCGGAGGAGCTGAAGGTACGGAACGAGTCCCGCAAGATCCTGGGGCTGCCGGGCCTGCGGGTCACCGCGACCTGTGTGCGCGTTCCCGTGATCACCACCCACTCGCTGGCCGTGCACGCGCGGTTCGAGAACGAGGTCACGGTGGAGGCGGCGCACGAGATCCTGGCCGGTGCGCCGGGTGTGGTGCTGTGCGACAACCCGGCGGAGGGCGAGTTCCCGACGCCCGCCGATGTCGTGGGCACCGATCCGACGTGGGTCGGCCGGGTGCGGCGCTCGCTGGACGACCCGAAGGCGCTCGAACTCTTCGTGTGCGGCGACAACCTCCGCAAGGGCGCGGCCCTCAACACCGCGCAGATCGCCGAGGTCGTCGCGGCGGAGCTGACCGCCGCGTAGCGCCCCCGCCCTCGCCCCGTCCCCGCACAGGGGCGCACAGCACAGGATGCGCGCCCTCGATAATGTGAATATCCTGTGATCTGGCTCATGGCCTGGACCAGTTGGTCCGGTCCGATGGCCCGTCCGACGAACCGCTCCCCGCTTGCTGCAACCGGCAGCGAGCGGGGAGCGTCTTTCTGGTCGCCCACCCGTGGGCGCTGTGAAAACTGGGCATTGGGGAGAGTTGGGGCGCATGGGGGGATCTGGTGCAGCGTCAAAAGCGGTGCCTCACGCGTACAACCCTTACAGGGGACAGCGTGTCCAACAGACGTGGCAGAGGTATTCGGCATCGCAACGGTTCCAGGGCGCGGCGGCACGGCAGTGCGGCCCCCGCGTCCGCGCACATCAGGCGGTATGCCGGTGATCGCGCCTTGGTCGACCGCCCGCCCTGCGCCCCTCACGACAGGGCGCGAGGACACTGACGACGCGATGGCAGCGGGGACCACAGTCGATCACCTCACCGAGACCTACCGCGCCCACTACCGGTCGCTGCTCGGGCTCGCCGCGCTCCTCCTCGACGACACCGCCTCCTGCGAGGACGTGGTGCAGGAGGCGTTCATCCGCGTGCACTCGGCGCGCCGAAGAGTCCGCGACCCGGAGAAGACCCTCGCCTATCTGCGGCAGACGGTCGTCAACCTCTCCCGCTCCGCCCTGCGCCGCCGCATCCTCGGGCTGAAGCTGCTCTCCAAGCCGATGCCGGACATGGCCAGTGCCGAGGAAGGCGCGTACGACCAGCTGGAGCGCGACCAATTGATCAAGGCGATGAAGGGGCTGCAGCGCCGCCAGCGCGAGGTCCTCGTGCTGCGCTACTTCGCCGACATGACCGAGGCCCAGGTGGCCGAGACGCTGGGCATATCGCTCGGCTCGGTCAAGGCGTACGGCTCGCGCGGCATCGCGGCGCTCCGCGTCGCCATGGAGGCTCCGGCATGAACCACGAGAACGACACGCCGGGCCCGGAGGACCCCGACCGCGGGGACGACCGGAAGGCCGACCGCGAGCCGCTGAACGCCGCTCCCGGCGAAGCGGATTCGGACGGCGCGGGTTCGGACGGCGCCGGCGACGCGGGTGACATACGCGGTGCGGGCGACGGCGACGTGGACGAGCAGGCGCTACGGCGGATGCTGCACCACGCGGTGGATGACCTGGAGCCGACCGCGCGCTCCCTGGAGCATCTGCGGCGCGCCGTGCCCGCCCGCCGGGCGCGGCGCCGCCAGGCCCTGGTCGGGGCCGTGGCGGCGGTGGTGCTGGGCGGCGCCGCGCTGCCCGCCCTGGTGCACGTCACGTCGGGCAGCAACGCCTCGGAGGACCGCCCGGCCAACGCGGCCAGCAGCCACCACACCCCCGAGGAGGGCGACCACAGCGAGCGCGGCGAGGGCAGCGGCGGCAAGGACCCCGACGGGCCCTCCGACAAGGCCCGGACGGATCACCGCGGCGACAAGGACAAGGACGGCAAGAGGGACAACGACAAGCCGTCCAAGGGCACCTCGGGCGGCGTCTCGGGCGGCACCGCCCCCGACCCCACCAGCACGCTGAACGCCACCTCGCCCACCTGCTCCCGCACCCAACTCGGCGGCAGCGGCGGCTCGGCCGGAGCGGCGGACGCCGAGGGCCGGATCTACGGCTCGTTCCGCGTCGTGAACAAATCCGGGCAGACGTGCATGGTCGAGGGCGACGGCACGTTCGGCGTGACCGCGCAGGGCGGAGCGGATCCCGCGAAGGTCTTCTTCGTCGATCACACGGCGGGTGACGCGGCCACCGGGCTGCCCGACCCGGCCACCGAACCGGGCACGCTGATCCTCCAGCCGGGCCAGGCGTACGAGGTCCGGTTCGCCTGGATACCGGCGTCGGGCGGCGGCACCAGCGGATGCTCCACCTCCGGCGGCACGCCCACCGCCAGCCCCTCCCCGGACGCCGCCGGCGGCCCGGCGGACCAGCCCGGCTCGGGTGACCCCAGCGGCTCCCCGGGCGGCGGCGGTGGCGAGCAGCCCGCCGCGAGTGTCCAGGTCGCCTATACGCCGGAGGCGGGCGAGCCCGCGGTCGGCAGCGTGACCCTGAGCGGCGCCTGCGCGGGGACGGTCTACGGCACCGGCCTGCTGGCACCCTCCTGAGCCGCCTCCCGAGCTTCCTCCCGGGCCGCCTCCCGAGCTTCCTCCCGGGCCGCATCCCGAGCCTCCTCCCGGGCCGCCTCTCCGGCGCCGTCCCGGCGGTGTGATGCCGGGGCCCGCCGCCGGGGGCCCGCCATGGGGCCCGTACCGTGGGGGTGTGTATCGGTTTCTGCTGACACCCCGCTGGTGGGTGATCAACGTGTTCACCGTGGTGGCGATCCCGTTCTGCCTCTTCATGGGCAGCTGGCAGCTCGGCCGCTTCGAGGCGCGCATCGACACGCACAAGCAGCAGCAGGACGAGGCGTCCGGCGCCGAGAAGGCCGCGGCGAAGCCGCTGCGCGACCTGCTGCCGGTCACCACGGAGACCTCCGGGCGGCGGGCGACCGCCACCGGCCGGTATGACACCGAACACCAACTCCTCGTTCCCGACCGGCGGCTCGGCGACCGAACCGGCTTCTATGTGCTGACGCTGCTGCGCACCGACGGGGGGAAGGCGCTGCCCGTCGTCCGCGGCTGGCTGCCCGGGGACGCCTCCTCCAAGGCCGACACCGCCAAGGTGCCCGCGCCGCCGTCCGGGCGGGTGACGGTCACCGGTGCGCTCCAGGCGACCGAGCACGAGGGCAGCGGCGGGGTGAGCGCGAGCGGCACCCTGCCGCGCGGTCAGCTGGGCATGATCAGCGACGCCTCGCTGGTCAACCTGGTGCCGTACACGGTGTACGACGCGTGGATCACCTCCTCCAAGGCGCCCGGGGCCCTGAAGCCGGTGCCCCCCGTCGTGGCGGCGGGCACCGGGCTGGACCTCAAGGCGTTCCAGAACCTCGGCTACACCGGTGAGTGGTTCGTCTTCGCGGGCTTCGTGGTCTTCATGTGGTTCCGGCTTTTCCGGCGCGAGGTCGAGGCCGCCCACGACCTCGCGCTGGGCATCACTCCGGACGGGCCTGCGGCTCCTCCGGCCGGGCCGCGGCCGGACCGCGCCCCGGGCCCGGAAGATTCGGGCCCGGAAGGTTCAGATGACGCTGGGCGAACTCGATCTCCAAGCGCAACTGCTTGATCCGCTCCTCGACCACGAGCGAGCCGTGCCCCGCGTCGTAGCGGTACACCTCGTGCGGGGCGCCGCGCTGCCGCAGCCGCTCCACATAGTTGTCGATCTGCCGTATCGGACAGCGCGGATCGTTCACCCCGGCCGAGATGTAGACCGGCGCCCGCACCTGATCCACGTAGGTCAGCGGGGAGGACGCCTCGAAGCGCTCCGGGACCTCCTCCGGGGTGCCCCCGAGGAGCGTGCGGTCCATCGCCTTCAGGGCCTCCATCTCGTCGTGGTAGGCCGTTACGTAGTCCGCGACCGGGACCGCGGCCAGGCCCAGCGCCCAGGCCCCGGGCTGGGTGCCCAGGCCCAGGAGCGTCAGATAGCCGCCCCAGGAGCCGCCGGACAGCACCAGCCGCTCGGGGTCGGCCAGCCCTGAGGCCACCGCCCACTCCCGGACCGCCGCGATGTCCTCCAGCTCGATCAGCCCGACCCGGTGCTTGAGCGCGTCCGTCCAGGCCCGTCCGTACCCGGTGGACCCGCGGTAGTTGACCCGGACGACGGCGAAACCGTGGTCGACCCAGGCCGCCGGGCCCCCCGCGAAGGAGTCGCTGTCGTGCCAGGTCGGCCCGCCGTGGATGTCGAAGACGGTGGGGAAGGGGCCCTCGCCCTCGGGCTTCTGCACCAGCGCGTGCACCCGCCCGCCCGGCCCGTCCACCCAGGCGTCGGTGACCGGCACCGATACGGGGGCCTTGAGCCCCGGCGGGTCGAGCACGGTCCGCCCGCTCGTCGACCGCACCTGCGGCGGCTGCTCGGCCGAGGACCACAGGAACTCGATCGTGCCGTCCGGCCGCGCGCCGGCGCCCGCGATCGACCCGGCCGGGGTCTCGACGCGGGTCAGCTCGCCGGAGGCCAGCTCATACCGCCACAGCTCGCCGCGCGCCTGGTGGTCGTGGGAAACCAGCAGCGCCGAGCCGTCCGGGAACCAGTCCGCGCCGACATCGCCCGGCAGGTCGATGGCCAGGGCCGTCTCCACCCCGGTCTGCGGATCCCACACCATCGGC
This sequence comes from Streptomyces sp. NPDC021212, assembly GCF_044332925.1. Classification (NCBI taxonomy): domain Bacteria; kingdom Bacillati; phylum Actinomycetota; class Actinomycetes; order Kitasatosporales; family Streptomycetaceae; genus Streptomyces; species Streptomyces sp. NPDC021212. The sequence continues at coordinate 76,017 of NZ_JBIRPZ010000004.1, read as the reverse complement.
TCCCACCGGCCCCGCCGCTGGTGCCCGACCAGCAGCCGGGTGTCCCCGGCGACCGGCGCGAAGCCCATGACGGACAGGCCCAGCTCCTCGGTGCCGCCCTTGGTGTCGTCCAGCTCCGCGACCGCCGTCCCGTCCAGCCGGACGACCCGGATCGCCGAGTGCATGGCGTCGCCGTGCTCGGTGTGCTCAAGGGCGATCAGCGTCCCGTCGTGCGACAGGTCGCCCACTCCGGCCGACTCCCGGTGCCGGTAGATCTCCCGGGGCTCGGCTCCCGGCGCCACCACATGGATCGTCGAACCCTCCTCGTCCGTGGACCGGCCGACGACCGCCGTGCCGTCCCGGCCGAGGACGAGACCCGCCGGATAGGAGGGTGCGAGACCGGGCGCCGCGGGCTCGTCCGCCCCCGTGCTCCCGCCTTCGCCGCTGTCGCCGCCCGTGCCGCCTTCGAAGGGCTGGCGCAGCCACACCCCGAACTCATCACCATCGGTGTCCGAGAACCACCAGATCCACTGGCCATCCGGGGTCAGCACCCCGTCCGTCGTCCCGTTCGGCCGGTCCGTCACCTGCCGTTGCGCGCCGGTCGCGCGATCCCATGCGTACAGCTCGTATGTGCCCGTGGCGTTCGAGACGAACAGCGACCGGTCCGGGGCGTCCTCCGCCCACTCCGGCAACCCCACTCGCGGTGCCCGAAACCGCTTCTCCCAGTCCGGCATGGACTCCGTGCTCTCAGTCATGACCCCATTCTGCGCCGCACCCCGACATCCGCGCTGGCGTCCCCTCGCGCCTGTGGATAACGTTCGCGGCGGGCATGGACGGACGGGCCGGAATGGAGGGGGCGACGATGGGCGACATAGCCGCGACTGTGGAGACATACTGGGCAACGGCCCAGGCCAGAGACTGGAGGGCGTTCGGCGCGACCCTTGCCGACGATGTCCGCTACGAGCTTCCACAGACCCGGGAGCGGGTGGTCGGCCGGGACGGCGTGGTCCGCTTCAACGCCGAGCAGCTCGGCGAGTGGAGCCTGGAGGTCGAGCGCGTGGTCGCCGACACCGCCCAGGCGGTCTCCTGGGTCCGGTTCAGCGACGAGGAGGACGAGGAGGAGGAGACGCAGGGCATCAGCTTCTTCACCTCCGGGCCGGACGGCAGGATCCAGACCATCACCGAATTCTGGCCCCGTGCGTACGAGCCGCCGGCCGGGCGTGATCAACCGACCGAGCGTTTCTGACGGTTCCCCACCCAGCGGTCCTCGATGCAGCAGTTCCCCACCCAGCAGTTCTCACCCGGCAGATCCCCATCTGACAGGCTTCCATCTCCCCGTATCACCCCGTGATTTCCCGCCCTTGCCCCCTTCTTCCCCTTCCCTGGTCCCCTCCGGCGCTCGCCTAGCGCAGCGTCACCGGCAGCGCGTCGACGCCGTAAACGATGGACAGCTTCCGGTACTTGAGCCGGTCGGCGTCGACGGCCAGCCGCATCTCCGGGAATCGCCTGACCAGCGCGGGGTAGGCCGCGCGGAGTTCCATCTTGGCCAGTTCGGCGCCGATGCAGCGGTGAATTCCGTGGCCGAAGGCCAGATGAGACGGTGTCTGCCGGTGCGGATCGACCCGCTCCATGTCCGGGCCCAGCTTTTCGTCGCGATTCGCGCCGCTCAGCGAGCACAGCACCAGATCACCGGCGGATATCTTCGTGCCCGCTATCTCCATGTCCTCGCGCGCGAACCGCGGGAACGCCACCTGGACGACGGAGAGATAGCGCAGCAGTTCGTCCACGAAGCTGTCGACGACCTCTTCCTGATCGCGAATCGCCGCGAACTGTTCGGGGGCCTGGAGCAGCACGAGCGTGCCCAGCGCCAGCATGCTCGCGGTGGTTTCCAGACCGCCCGTCAGCACGCCGTCGGCCAGCCCCGCCAGCTCCTGGTCGTCGATGTCGTCGCCGTGTTCCTTCACCAGCATCCCGAGCAGCCCGTCACCCGGTTCTTCCCGCTGCTTGCGGACGATTCCGTGCAGATATGTCAGCGAATCCGACATGGCGCCGAAGGACGCGTTCGCGCCGCTGCCCAGATCGAATCGTGCCGTGCTGTGCCGCTGGAAGTCCTCACGGTCCTCGTACGGAACGCCGAGCAGTTCGCAGATGACGAGGGCGGGAATGGGGAGCGCGAACATCTCCACCAGGTCGACCGGGCCCTCGGCCGACGCCGCGGCCATGTCGTCCAGGCGTTCCTCCACGATGGCGTGGATGCGCGGGGTGAGCCGGCTGAGCCGTCGCATGGTGAATTCGGGCGTCAGCAGCCGTCGCAGTCTCGTGTGCGTCGGTGGATCGCTGAAGCCGAGGCCGCCGGGATTCTGCTGTTGGGCGAGGCCGACGGTCTTCTCGGCGAGGTTGGTGAAGTCGGAGCTGAACCCCTTCGCCTTTCCGAGCACCGCCTTGGTCTCGTCATAACCGGTGACGAGCCAGCCGTTGATCCCGAAAGGGAGCCATATCTTGCTGATGGGTTCCTTTGCCCGGGTTTTGGAGAGATCGGCCACGGGGTCCAGCCCGTCGCGCTTCAGTGGTGCCAGCGTGGCATCCGGAAGAAACGACATCTTGGACAGATCGAACCCGTTCTTCTGAATCTTCGTGAAGTACTTGCGGCCCAGCCACGTGACGATGTTCGAGCGGAGATTCGACATGGGCGCAATACTGCCCTGCCGCGGAGGGTCGTCCGTCACACGTTGGCGGACGCGTCCCGGTGTGATGTACCACAGCCGCGCCGCGGCCGCCTGCCGGGTCGCTCGGTGATCAGTGCGGTGGCGCGGGCCGGAGGATCGGAGGAAAGTGAAGATATCGGGCATGACGCGCGAGCAATGAGGGCTGCGCGCGGATGCGCGCGGAATGGCCGTGCGTCGCGAGGGATGCGGAGTGAAGGGAGTGAGGTGAGCGGCTTGCGGGAGAGGTTCCGTGCTGTCCAGGGAGCACCCTGCTGGGTGAGCCTGATGGCAGCCGATCTGGACCGCGCGCACGCCTTCTACGGAAATCTCTTCGGCTGGACGTTCCGGCCCACGCGGTACGGGCACGGCCGCTACACCATCGCGTGCACCGACGATGGCGTACCGACGGTCGGCATCGGTGCGTCGGCGCCGTCGGCGGGGGTGACGCTTCCGGTCACCTGGACGACGTACTTCGCGGCGGACAGTGCGGACGAGGCGGCCTGGCGCGTCCAGGAGCGCGGGGGCACGGTCGCGGTCGGCCCGCTGGAATTCGGCAACGGCCGGGTGGCCTGGGCGGCCGATCCGGACGGCGCCGTCTTCGGCATCTGGGAGGGCGATCTCACCTCCGCCTGGTGGGGTGAGCGCAGGCCGGGTGCGCCCGTGTGGCTGGAATTGCGTACGCGTGACGCGTTCGACGCGGCGCTCTTCTACGGCCATGTCTTCGGCTGGGACGCCCAGGCGCGGGAGCGGTGCGACGTCCGCTTCGAGCATGACCGGGTGGTCCTGCACATCGACGGTAAGGCGGTGGCCGGGCTGCGCGGCGGCGCCCTGGAGGCCGCCCCCGATCCGACTGTGCGGCCCCGCTGGCATGCCTATTTCCGGGTCGCGGACGTCGACCAGGTCGCCGAACGCACCGTGGAGCTGGGCGGAAGCGTCATTTCCCCGCCGGCCGACACCCCCTACGGCCGGATCGCGGCACTCCGCGACGCCGAGGGCGGAATCTTCAGCGTGGCGGCGGTCCAGGCCGTCCGGGCTGTTCAGGGAGGCTCGACGGACGAGCGGGGCGGCGCCTAGGGTGGAGATACGGCACCGCGTGTCGGTCACCGGCCGGGTGAGGCATGGAGGTGCCCGTGAGATTGCCTTAATTGGAGGCATTCCACTGTGTCAGTCGAGTTGAACCACACGATCGTCCATTCCCTGGACAAGCGGGAATCCGCCGAATTCCTGGCCACTATTCTGGGCCTGGAGGTGGGGGACGAGTGGGGCCCGTTCATCCCGGTCTCCACCAGCAATGGGGTCACCCTGGACTTCGCCAGTATCCCCGCCGAGTCGATCACCATGCAGCATTACGCGTTCCTCATCTCCGACGAGGAGTTCGACGCGGCGTTCCAGCGGATACAGGAGCAGGGCATCACGTATTACGCCGATCCGCACGGTAAGCAGCCGGGCGAGATCAACCACCACTACGGCGGCCGCGGGCTGTACTTCATGGACCCGGCCGGTCATGGCATGGAGATCATCACCCGGCCTTACGGCAACGAGGAGTAGCCCTTACGAGGGCGGTCCGGTATGGCCGGGGCCCGCGCCCCGGCCATACCGGCACGATCGGGGCCGGTCCCGGGCCCGATCCGGGGCCGGTCCCGGTCCCCGCTCAGTGGTCGCGCGGCGTGATGCGCCGGTAGCCCGCCCGGGCGTTGACGACTCGGGCGCAGGCCGTCCCGACGACGGCCGCGCCGAGCAGGCACCCGAGCCAGGTGCCGTCGCGGCCGCCCGCCCAGGTCAGCTCCCCCGCGGGCGGGATGGCGAAGGCGTTGAGGAACAGCCAGCACAGCACCGCCGTCCCCGGCGCCGCCACGAAGCGCGCGCACAGCCCGAGCACGGCGGCGAACAGCGACAGCGCGATCAGGGCGAGCATCGGCCGACCGTGGCCGCCGAGGGAGTTGAGGACGGCCACCAGCAACAGGGCCCCGGCGAAGGCCGCGGCCCAGATGACCGGGGTGGCGACGGGCTCGGGAACGGGCCGCATGCCGACGCTGAGCTGCCGCCACTCGATCATGATCACCGTCTTTCTCGCGCGTCTCCCGGGCGTACGGACGCCCGAACGCGGATTGTTCCACCGGCCCTCGGATCACTATCCGCCATTACTTACTCTTTACCATTTGTTACGGTGGGCGGACGACACTACGACCCGCGTGACCAGCACGAAGTCGCGCACGAACGAGGGGATCGCTGTGGGTGTTCCGCGGTTGAGCAGCACGCCGTTGCCGGGCATCGGAGTCCGTTACGACCTGACGACGCGGGACCAGGGGCGGCTCTCGGTGGTCGCCCACCGCGACGGCGGACGGACGCTGAGCGCGTACCGCCGCGAGGACCCCGACGAGTGCGCCCTGTCCACCCGGCTCACCCCGGGCGAGGCGGAGGCGCTCATCAGCGCGCTGATGCCCGCGCACCACAGCCCCACGCTGCTCTCCACCACCGAGCTGGGGCTCGTCGCCGAGCGGATCGAGCTGTCCCCGTACTCGCACTGGAACGGGCGAGTGCTGGGCGAGACGCGGACCCGCACCGAGACCGGCACCTCCATCGTGGCCGTGCTGCGCCGGGCGGACGCCATCCCCTCCCCGGCCCCGGACTTCCGGCTGGCCGGAGGCGACATCCTGATCGTGATCGGCACGCGCGAGGGCGTGGAAGCCGCCGCGGCGATATTGGGGCGGGAGTGACAGACAGATGCACTCTTCTGCCGTCTTCCTGATCGAGTTCGGTGCGGTCATCCTCTGCCTCGGACTGCTGGGCCGACTCGCCGGACGCTTCCAGTTCTCGCCCATACCTCTCTATCTGCTCGCCGGGCTGGCCTTCGGCGAGGGCGGGCTGCTTCCGCTCGGGGCCAGTGAGGAGTTCGTCGCGATCGGCGCCGAAATCGGCGTCGTCCTGCTGCTGTTGATGCTGGGGCTGGAGTACACCGCCAGCGATCTGGTCAGCAACCTCAAGACCCAGTACCCGGCCGGGCTGGTCGACGCCACACTCAACGCCCTGCCCGGCGCCATCATGGCGCTGCTGCTGGGCTGGGGGCCGGTGGCCGCCGTGGTGCTGGCCGGGGTCACCTGGATCTCCTCGTCCGGCGTCATCGCCAAGGTCCTCAGAGACCTCGGCCGGCTCGGCAACCGCGAAACCCCGGTCATCCTGTCCATCCTGGTCCTCGAAGACCTGGCGATGGCCGTCTATCTGCCGATCGTCACCGCCCTGCTGGCCGGTGTCGGGCTGGCCGCGGGCAGCGTCACCCTCGCCATCGCGCTCGGCGTCGCGGGCCTGGTCCTCTTCGTCGCCGTCCGCTTCGGCCGCCACATCTCCCGCTTCGTCTCCAGCGACGACCCCGAGAAGCTGCTGCTGGTGGTGCTGGGCCTGACCCTGCTGGTCGCCGGCATAGCCCAGCAGCTCCAGGTCTCCGCCGCCGTGGGCGCGTTCCTGGTGGGCATCGCCCTCACCGGCTCGGTCGCCGAGGGCACCCACAACCTGCTCAGCCCGCTGCGCGACCTGTTCGCGGCCGTCTTCTTCGTCTTCTTCGGCCTGCACACCGACCCGGCCAGCATCCCGCCGGTCCTCCTGCCCGCCCTCGCGCTGGCCGTCGTCACCACCTGCACCAAGATCGCCACCGGCTACTGGGCCGCGCGGCGCGCCGGGATCTCCGTCAAGGGCCGCTGGCGCGCGGGCGGCACCCTGGTGGCGCGCGGCGAGTTCTCCATCGTCATCGCCGGTCTCGCCGTCACCGCGGGCATCGAACCGTCGCTGGGCCCCCTGGCCACGGCGTACGTCCTGATCCTGGTCATCGTCGGCCCCCTCACCGCCCGCTGGACCGAGCCCCTGGCGCGCCGTCTCATCCGCCCCAGGCCCGCCGCGGCCCCCGCGGCCGACACCGCCCCCACCGAGCCGAAGGCCCGCGAAACGCAACGCGGTTGACACCCCGAACCCCGCCACGACACGATCCCGCCGGTGGAGATCACGGACCTGACACCGGCGGAGCGGCGCGTCTGGCGGGCCTTCCCGCTCGATGAGGTCGTCGATTTCCGCGAAGGCGCCGGCGACGATGCCGACGACGATCCCGAAGTCGGCGGCTCCTGGGGCCCCGAGCGGACCATACGAGCCGAGGTGCTGCGCGCGCTGCTGCTCAGCGGCCCCACGCGCGACGGCGAGGTGGCGGGCCTGAAGCTGATCGGCGCGCGCATCACCGGGGAGCTGCGCCTGAAGTACGGGGTGGTCGAGCACGCCGTACGGCTGCGGTCCTGCCACTTCGAGCGGACCCCGCAGCTGTACGGGGCCCGGCTGCGCGTCCTGGTGCTCAGCGACTCCACCCTTCCCGAGCTCACGGCCGGGGCCCTGCACACCGAGGGTGTCCTGCGGATGAGCAGGTGTCGCACGACGGGCCCGGTGCGGCTCGCGGGGGCGCAGATCGCCGGAGGGCTCTTCCTCGACGGGGCGCGCCTGGGCACTCCGGACACCCGCGGCGAACAGCCGATCCTCCAGCTCAACCACGCCGCCATCGGCGCCGACGTCCAGGCCAAGGGCCTCGTCGCCCACGGGCAGATACGGCTCAACGAGGCCACCGTCACCGGCCAGGTGAACCTCGACGACAGCGAACTCCACGTCCCCGGCGGCACCGCCCTGCATGCCGAGAACCTGTCCGTCGGCAACGATCTGCACGCCATGCGGCTACGCGCCCATGGATGCCTCAACGTCAGCGGGGCCCGGGTGCCCCGCCACCTCAACCTCGCCTACGCCCGGCTGTCCCACCCCGGCGGCCAGGCCCTGCGCGCCAGCAGCTGCGCCATCGGCGAGCTGTGGTTCCGCGAGGCCGCCCCCATCGAGGGCGATGTGAACCTGCGCCGCTCCCAGATCGACCTGCTGCACATCCGCCCCGAGGTCTGGCCCGACCGCGTACGGATCGACGGCCTCGGCTACCGCAGCCTCGCCCCGCACCTCCCCGCCGAAGAGCGGCTGCCGCTTCTGGAACGTGAGAAGGAGGGCTATCTCCCCGCCTCCTACGAGCAGTTGACCACGGCCTACCGTGCCGCGGGCGACGAGGCCGCCGCCCGCACCGTCCAGCTCGCCAAACTCCGCCGTCACCGCCGCACCCTCCCGCGCTACGCCCGCGCGTGGGGCCACCTCCAGGACGTCACCGTCGGCTACGGCTTCCGCCCCCTGCGCGCCGCGGGCTGGCTCTTCGCCCTGCTCCTCACCGGCACCCTGGCCTTCGCCCTGCACCACCCGCGGCCCCTGAAATCCGGCGAGGCCCCCGACTTCAACCCGGTCTTCTACACCCTCGACCTGCTCCTCCCCATCATCGGCTTCGGGCAGGAGGACGCCTTCGCCCCGCACGGCGGGTACCAGTGGTTCTCGTACCTCTTGATCGTCACCGGCTGGATTCTGGCCACCACCACGGCGGCGGGCGTCAGCCGCTCCCTGAGCCGCCAGTAGGAGCCGAGCCTGCGAACCGGGGCCGCAGAAGCGTTACTCCTCGGCGAGCACGACGATCGCGTCGCCCTCGTCCAGGACCAGCGGCGCGGCCTTGTCGGGGTTGAGGTGGACGCCGTAGCCGGGCGGCACGTCGGCGTGGCGTGCCAGCCGGTAGCCGAGGGCCGTCTCGCCGCACCGCCGTGCGGCCTCGATGACCGTCGCGAAGTTGGCCTCGGCCCCGGGCTCCAGGTAGTTGGTGGCGGGCTTGAGGTAGATCTCCGAACCCTCCGGGTCGAAGAGGTCGATGAACACCGTGTAGAGGTCGCGGTTCTCGGTCAGCTGGGTCAGCAGCAGGCTGATGACCTTGGTGCTGACGATGAAGTCGTCGGCCTTGGTGACCTGGGCGATCTCCCGGTTGCTGTCGTCGTTCATCTCCGTGACGATCGAGTACGGGTCGCCAAGCCGTACTTCGATGTCGCGCAGGTGCAGCAGCGTCACCAGCGTCCGGTCATCGGCGCGCTTGGGGTCGATGGTGTCGTCGGACAGCACCACGATGTGCTGGTAGCCGCCGAGGTCCAGGGCCTCCAGGGACGACCGGCGGGTCGGTTCGCACCGCTTGTGGCCGACCGTCAGGTTCTTCAGCCCCTCCGGCACCCCCTTCCGCGGCCGCCGCGGCGCCGCGACGTCCACCGCGGAGCCGGGCTCGACGAAGCTGTCCAGCAGCGTGATGAGCTTCGACGCCCGGGAGTTCCAGCCGATCAGCAGGGTGCGGTCCGGTACCGGCGGCCGGCCCGGCGCGGTGGTGATCGCGGACGGGACGATCTCGGGCCGGGTCTCGGCGCGCCGTATCAGCAGATCGTCCTCGGCCATCACCAGCAGCTGGTCGTCGGCCCGGACGACGGTGTCCATCGGCGGGTTGAGCAGCACCTCACCGTCGCTCCTGCGCAGCCCGGCGGCCATGCCCAGCGCGTAGTGGTCCAGGGTGTCCGCGTACGTCGAACCCGCCAGCGCGGGCTGCTCGTGGAAGTAGAACTCGTTGCCTTCGAAGCTGAGCAGTTCGTTGAAGACGCTGGACAGCCCCGACTGCCGGTGCGCCTGGGCGATGAGCCGTACGGCGATGTCGTCGGCGTCGATGATCAGCGCGTTCGTACCGGCGGCGAGACGGGCCGCGGGCAGGTTGTCAGAACTCTCCACCGCCGCCACGACGTTCGGCCGCGGCCCCTTCCACTTCCGGCTGTTGAGCAGCAGGAGCACCTTGATGACGTCCGTGTCGGTGTCGTCCCCGACCGGGGGCAACACCATGATCGACTTGGCGGTGTCCGGGCTCACCAGCTCCAGATCGCCCCGCTCCAGCGGACTTCCGGAGCGGCAGACCACCCGGGTGCGGCCGGTCGCGGGTATCCGGTCGCGGATCTGGTCCTCCATGTCGACCTTGTCGTGGTCGGCGAGGATCACCACACAGGAGCGGCGGGCGCCCTGGTTGGCCTCCACCAGCTCCGCGATCACCGTGAACACCTGGTCCGACCAGCCCAGCACGATCGTGTGGCCGCGCTCGATCAGCCGCGACCGCCCCTTGCGCAGCATCTGGATCCGGTTCTCCAGGCCCGTGGTGAGCACACCGATGAGCGCGCTGACGATGAAGATGCCGCCGATCGTGACCGTGAGCATCAGGACCAGGAACAGCGGTCGCCCTTCGTCCCCGCCCATGGTGCCCGGATCGAGCGTCCGCAGCAGGCTCATCCACACCACGCCCGACCAGCCGCCACTCTTCCGGGTGTCGTCGCGGCTGAAGGCGACCACCAGCGTGGAGACCACGGCGATCAACGCCAGCGAGGCGAGGCCGAGCCAGCCGATCAGGGCGGGCGTCCCGCGGTCCATCGTGCCGTCGAACCAATACCGCAGCCGCTCCCGCAGCCTCATCGCACGTCCTCGTCCCCCCGGCCACCCACCGGTCTTACGGTTTCCCAGAGCAGCTGATCATTCTCGCAGGGTCACGGGGGTGCGGCTGCCGGGCGCCTACGCGCTCACCAGGCGGCGTGGGGCTGTGGGTCGGTCTCGACGGCCGGTTCGCCGCCCGCCTCGGCGAACGCCTGCAGCGCCTCGATCAGATGACGGCGCTGTCCGGCGGGCATGACGTCGACGATGCGCGCGATCTCCTGGCGGCGCCGATCGGTGACCTCGGCCACGATCCGCCGGCCGGCCGGGGTGAGCGAGATCATGCTGGTACGCCGGTCCCCGGGGGCGACGCCACGCTCGACCACGCCCGTCGTGACCAGGCGGTCGATCATGCGCATGGCGGTCGACGGCTGGACGCCCAGCTCCCCGGCCAGCCCGGACAGGCTCAGCGGCCCGCCGGCGTCCAGGACGACCAGCATCCGGAACTGCGGCAGCGTCAGGGACTCCTCCACCGCGGCCAACGACCGGGCGGAGACGGCGACGAGCAGCCGGGACGCGGTCAGCACGGCGGTGACCATCGCCTCGGCGTCGGACGCGGGGGCGTCGGCGTCGGCAGGGGACGGGGAGGAATCGGACGGGGAGGCTTCGGAAGCGGAGCCTTCGGAAGCAGGGGCTTCAGAGGCTTCGGAACCAGAGGCTCCAGAGGCTGAGGAACGGCGCGCCATGAGCCCTTTCTACCTCGTGCCCCTGTGGAAGGGGGGTGCCCCGATCCGGCACCACGGCCTAGGCTGGGCCCCGCAGCTGGTTCGCCCTGTCCGCCAGGCAGGCGCGTCGTAAGAGGGAACCCGGTGGAAATCCGGGACTGCCCCGCAGCGGTGAGCGGGAACGACCGCCGTCATACGCACTGGGTCCGGGAGACGGATCCGGGAAGCGACGGCCAGTAGGTGTCTCGTACGTCACGACGTGACCACGGCGTGACGACGACACGAGGCGTGCCCGCGAGTCCGAAGACCTGCCCGTTGCCCGTGCGCGACCGATCGCGCGCGGACATCCCGGTGACCTCGAGGGCGGGTCGGCGTACCCACCAGGCGGACGCGCGCGTAACCGAACGCGTGGCCGAGCCGCCCGGTTCGTCGCTCCTTCGCGCCCCTGAACCCGCCGGGATCCTCAGGAGAGCACGCTCGCGAAGGAGAGCTACGTGACAGCGACATCCGCGGCCGCGGCGGCACGGGCCACCGTGTACGGCTACCCCCGCCAGGGGCACCACCGCGAACTGAAGAAGGCCGTCGAGGGCTACTGGAAGGGCCGGGTCGGCGCCGACGCCCTCCGGGAGACCGCCGCGAACCTGCGCCAGGCGAACTGGCGGCAGCTCGCCGACGCCGGTCTCCACGAGGTGCCGACCGGCGACTTCTCCTACTACGACCATGTGCTGGACACCAGCGTCATGGTCGGCGCCGTACCGGACCGCCACCGCGCCGCAGTCGAAGCCGACGCGCTGGACGGCTACTTCGCCATGGCGCGCGGCACCCAGGAGGCCGCGCCGCTGGAGATGACCAAGTGGTTCGACACCAACTACCACTACCTGGTGCCCGAACTCGGCCCCGGCACCGTCTTCGCCGCCGACTCGACGAAGCAGATCGCCGAGCTGTCGGAAGCGGTCGCACTCGGTCACACCGCCCGGCCGGTCCTGGTCGGCCCCGTCACCTACCTCCTGCTCGCCAAGCCCGCACCCGGCATCGCGCCGGACTTCGAGCCGCTCACCCTGCTGGACCGGCTGCTGCCGGTGTACGCGGAGGTGCTGGCCGATCTGCGGGCGGCCGGCGCCGGGTGGGTCCAGCTGGACGAACCCGCGCTCGTCCAGGACCGCACCGCCGCCGAGCTGAACGCCGCCGCCCGTGCGTACCGCGAACTGGGCGCCCTCGCCGACCGCCCCCGGCTGCTGGTCGCCTCGTACTTCGACCGCCTCGGCCAGGCCCTCCCCGTACTGGCCAAGGCCCCCGTGGACGGGCTGGCGCTCGACTTCACCGGGCCCGCCGCCGCCAACCTCGACGACCTCGCCGCCGTCGGCGGCCTGCCCGGCAAGCGCCTCGTCGCGGGCGTCGTGGACGGCCGCAACGTATGGATCAACGACCTCGCCGCCTCGCTGGCCACGCTCGGCACCCTGCTCGGCCTCGCCGACCGGGTCGACGTCGCCGCCTCCTGCTCCCTCCTCCACGTCCCCCTCGATGCCATGGCCGAACGCGACATCGACCCCCGGATCGCCCGCTGGCTGGCCTTCGCCCGCCAGAAGACCACCGAGGTCGCGACCCTCGCCCGCGGCATCGCCCAGGGCACCGGCACCATCGCCGCCCAACTCGCCGCCAACCGCGCCGACCTGGCCTCCCGGGCCACCTCCGCGCTCACCCGCGACCCGGCCGTACGCGCCCGCGCCGGGGCCGTCACCGACGCCGACGCCCACCGGCCCGAGCCGTACGCCGAGCGCGCCCCGGCCCAGCGCGCCCGGCTGCGGCTGCCCGCGCTGCCGACGACCACCATCGGCTCTTTCCCGCAGACCACCGAGCTGCGCACCGCCCGCGCCGACCTGCGGGCCGGAACGCTCGACACCGCCGGATACGAACAGCGCATCGCCGCCGAGATCCAGGACGTGATCGCCTTCCAGGAGAAGGCGGGCATCGACGTCCTGGTGCACGGCGAGCCCGAACGCAACGACATGGTCCAGTACTTCGCCGAACAGCTCACCGGCTACCTCGCCACCCAGCACGGCTGGGTCCAGTCCTACGGCACCCGCTACGTCCGCCCCCCGATCCTCGCCGGCGACATCTCCCGGCCCGAGCCCATGACGGTGCGCTGGACGACGTACGCCCAGTCCCTCACCGACCGCCCGGTCAAGGGCATGCTCACCGGCCCCGTCACCATGCTCGCCTGGTCCTTCGTCCGCGACGACCAGCCCCTCGCCGACACCGCACGCCAGGTGGCCCTCGCCCTGCGCGACGAGGTGGCCGACCTGGAGACCGAGGGCACCCCGGTCATCCAGGTCGACGAACCCGCCCTGCGTGAAACCCTCCCCCTGCGCGCCGCCGACCGCCCCTCCTACCTGGCCTGGGCCACCGAGGCGTTCCGCCTCACCACCGGCGGCGTCCGCGCGGACACCCAGATCCACACCCATATGTGCTACGCCGAGTTCGGGGACATCCTCCCGGCAATCGACGACCTCGACGCCGACGTCATCAGCCTGGAGGCCGCCCGCTCCCATATGCGGGTCGCCACCGAACTCGCCGACGCCCACTACCCCCGCGAGGTCGGCCCCGGCGTCTACGACATCCACTCCCCACGCGTCCCCGACCCTGCCGAAACCGCCGCCCTGCTCCGCACGGCCCTGGCCGCCATCCCCGCCGAACGCCTCTGGGCCAACCCGGACTGCGGCCTGAAGACCCGCGCCTGGCCCGAGGTCCGCGCCTCCCTGGACCACCTGGTCGCGGCGGCCCGCGAGGTCCGGTCCACGCTGTGACGGGTTATTGCAAATAACTTGCAATAACTATATGAGTGCAGCAAGCTGCAGATGTACGGGTCGGCCCGACTACCTCTCGGGACCCGCGCCCGGGTCGGTCCGGGCACGCCCTTCCCGAGAGGTGATCGCCTTCTCACACGGCACCCGCCGGACGTTGGCCGACCCCGTCGTCAGCCGACCAGCCCGCCGCGCTCTCGCCCGCCGATCCGGGCGAGCGCGGCGCGGACGCGCCACGCGCCGGTGACCGTGACGCCGGCCAGCCGGTCGGCCAGCGACCTCCGGGACCCGACCGGCGCCAGCACCGCGTCGAGGGCGAAGAACGCCACGGCGACGATCCAGCACACGACCGAGAGGACGATCGCGCCCTCGACCAGCAGGCAGCAGGCCAGCGCGTACCAGCCGACGTCGATCAGCGTGATCACCCCGGCCCGCACCGCACCCCGGCCCTTCCCGGGCCGCCCGCCGCCGGCGCGCCGTACGACGCACAGGCCCGTCAACGCCTGCCCCGGGGTGCGGGCCATCACGGCCAGCGAGATGAAGTGGTAGGCGAAGGTGAACACCACCAGCGCTGCGAATGCCTGCTGGACGGCGCTCACCGCGTCCCGCCAAAGCGACTCTCCGACGTCCCGACCCGCCCCCGCCAGATCGCCCTTGGAAGTGATGACTTCCCAAGCGCTGGTCCCCGCCAGGCTCGTCACATCGGTCACCTCGGCACTGATCCGATGGAAGGTGAACGTGCCGAGCAGCACGGCGACTGCCACGACGACGGCGAAATCCAACGCCCAGGCGCACAGCCGACGCGCCCGCGGGAGGCCGGTCGCCGCCGCCCCCTCTCCAGGTCCCACAGGTGCCGACACCGCTCGTCGAAACATCGATCCCCCAGAAGCCTGATGTCGCGGTGTGCACAGTGTAGGGACGCACCTTGACCCCGCATCAGCCATACGAGGGGCGAGGATCCCCGGAGGGCGGCGGTGCCCTGATCACTGGAGAGCGACGCACCGGTGATCTCCGTCTGGGGCCGGATTCCGAGAATGTCACGCAACATGGCCCCCGGAACGCGTCAGGGGCCCGACCCGCCTTCGCGGATCAGGCCCCTGACCTGGTGTTCCTTCAGTCGGGGTGGCGGGATTTGAACCCACGACCTCTTCGTCCCGAACGAAGCGCGCTGCCAAGCTGCGCTACACCCCGAAGCAACGAGCTCTACTTTAGCGGACCTGTGGCCAGACACGAAATCCGGTTTTCGGGGCCTCGCAGGTCGGAGCGGGGAGATGGGTCAGGGGGCCTGGGGGGTGAGGGTGAGGAGGGTGGCCTCCGGGGGGCAGGCGAAGCGGATGGGGGTGTAGCGGTTGGTGCCGCAGCCTGCGGAGACGTGCAGGTAGGAGGTGTGGTCCCCGGCCTCGTGGGTGGAGAGGCCCTTGACGCGACGGGTGTCCAGGTCGCAGTTGGTGACCAGGGCGCCGTAGAAGGGGATGCACACCTGGCCGCCGTGGGTGTGGCCCGCGAGGATCAGGGGGTAGCGGTCGGCGGTGAAGGCATCGAGGACGCGGAGGTACGGGGCGTGGACGACGGCGAGGGAGAGGTCCGCGCCGGATTCGGGGCCGCCGGCGACCTCGGCGTAGCGGTCGCGCTTGATGTGCGGGTCGTCGAGGCCGGTGAGGGCGATCTCGATGCCGTCCAGCTTGAGCCGGCCGCGGGTGTTCGACAGGCCGACCCAGCCGGCCGCGTCGAAGGCGTCGCGCAGATCCGTCCACGGATTGTGGACGGCGCCGACGACCGGGGGGTTGCCGTTCAGGCCGTGGCGGCCGCTGGCCTTTTCCAGTAGGTAGCGGGCGGGGTTGCGCGGCTTCGGTCCGTAGTAGTCGTTGGAGCCGAAGACGTACGCCCCGGGGAACTCCATCAGCGGGCCGAGCGCGTCGAGGACCTCCGGGACGCCTTCCGGGTCGGAGAGGTTGTCGCCGGTGTTCACGACGAAGTCGGGGCGCAGGCCGGCGAGAGACTGGAGCCAGCGCTGCTTCTTGCGCTGCCCGCTCACCATGTGGATGTCGGAGACCTGCAGGACGCGCAGCGGCCGCATGCCGCGCGGCAGCACGGGCACGGTGATGCGGCGGAGCCTGAAGGACCGCACTTCGAAGCCGACGGCGTAGGCGAGACCGGCTGCGCCGACCGCCGTGATTCCCAGAGGTACTCCGTATCGCGCGCGCATGGTCCCCATGGTCGCAGAACGCCGCCGGGGGAGAAATCTTCGGGTGATTCCCGGCCAGTGCTGGCAGACTCGACGCCATGACCACCACGCTCAAGTCCAGGCTGCGGGACGATCTCACGGCAGCGATCAAGGCGCGCGATGAGCTGCGCTCCTCCACGCTCCGGCTCACCATCACCGCGATCTCGAGGGAAGAGGTCTCGGGTGAGAGCGCCCGGGAGCTGTCCGATGACGAGGTGGAGAAGATCATCGCGCGCGAGGCGAAGAAGCGCCGCGAGGCGGCCGAGGCGTTCGACAAGGGCGGCCGGGCGGCGCAGGCCGAGCGGGAGCGGGCCGAGGGCGAGGTGCTCGCCGGGTACCTGCCGCAGCCGCTGACGGACGACGAGCTGGAGGCCCTGGTCGCCGAGGCGGTACGGGAGGCCGCCTCGGGCGGCGCCGAAGGGCCGCGGGCGATGGGCGCGGTCATGAAGATCGTGAACCCGAAGATCGCGGGCCGGGCCGAGGGCGGCCGGGTCGCCGCCGCGGTGAAGCGGCAGCTCGCGGGCGGGTAAGGGGCAGATCGGATATGAGAGAAGGGGCCCGGACGGTTTGTCCGGGCCCCTTCCGCGTTCAGGCAGCTCAGCCGGCCGCGCGTACCGCTACCGCGGCCACTCGAAGCCGCCGTTCCCCTTGCCGCCGTTCCCGTTGCCGCCGCCGATCACGCCCGGCGGGAGGGAGATGTCCGGCCAGGGGTTGTTGTCCCCGCCGCCGTTCCCGGGCTTGTCGCGGCCGGGCTTCTCCCGGCCCGGCTTCTTGGGCGGGGAGGGCTTGCGCGCGTTGGGGTCCTTGATCGGCACAGTGACGAAGTTCGGCGCGGGCTTGCCGTCCAGCGCGCCGCTCATCGCGTCCTTCCAGATGGGACCGGGGGTGTCCGCGCCGTAGACCTTCTCGTGGTAGGCACCGCCGATGGTGATGTTCTCCATCTTGAGGTCGCTGGCGCCCGGGCCGCCGCCGACCCACACCGCGCCCGCGAGGTTCGGGGTGTAGCCGACGAACCAGGCGGCCCGGCGCTCGTCCGTCGTACCCGTCTTGCCGGCGCTCGCCCGGCTCTGCAGGCCGGCCTTCTTGCCGGTGCCGTCCTCGACCACGCCGCGCAGCAGGGTGTTGATCGTGTCCGCGGTCTTCTCGGACATCGCGCGCGAGCACTTCGACTGCGGCACCTTCAGCTTCTTGCCGCCGGGGCCGGTGATCGAGTCGATGAGGACCGGGGAGCAGTAGACGCCGCGGTTGGCGAAGGTCGCGTACGCGTTGGCCATGGTCAGCGGGGAGAAGCCCTCGGTGCCGAGGGTGAGGGAGGGCACCTGGTGGTGCTCCTTGCCGTCGGCCCGCTCCACGCCCATCTTGTCGGCCAGCTCGGTCACCGGGCAGACGCCGATGTCGCTGATCATCTGGACGAAGTAGGTGTTGACCGACTTCGCGGTCGCCTCCTTCATCCCGTACGGGCCGACCTCGCTCTTGTTCTCGTTCTCGACGGTCGCGCCGTCGCTGTTGCTCCAGGTGCCCTTGCAGGTGCTGACCGGGCTCGGGTACCGCATCTTGTACGGCGAGGAGTAGCGCTTGTACGGCTGCGTGCCCCGCTCGAGGGCGGCCGCCGCGGTGATCGGCTTGAACGTGGACCCCACCTGGAAGCCGTAGTTCGAGCCGCCCATGGAGTGGTCCGCGGAGAGGTTGATCTGGGTCTGGTCCTTGCCGAAGCCGTACGGCTTGGACTGGCCCATGCCCAGGACCTTGCCGGTGCCCGGCTCGACGAGCGAGACGGCGGTGGCGGCCTTGTCGGACTGGTACACATGGGACTTGATCGACTTCTGGACCGACTCCTGCGCCTGCGGGTCCAGCGTCGTACGGATCGTCAGGCCGCCCTGGTTCCAGCGCTTCGCGCGCGCTTCGGCCGTCTTGCCGAAGACCGGGTCGTTGAGGAAGATCTGGCGGACGTAGTCGCAGTAGAAGCCCGCGCCCTTGGTGGCCGTGATGCAGCCGCTGCGCGGCACGCTGACATCGAGACCGAGCGGCTTCTTCTTGGCGGCGGCGGCCTGGGCCGGGGTGATGTTCTTCACGTCGGCCATGCGCTGCAGCACGGTGTTGCGGCGGGCCTTCGCGGTGTCCGGGTTGGTGATCGGGTCGTAGCGGCTCGGCGACTGGACGAGACCGGCCAGCAGCGCGGCCTGCTCCAGCTTGAGGTCCTTGGCGGGCTTGCTGAAGTAGCGCTGGGAGGCGGCCTCGATGCCGTAGGCCTGCTGCCCGAAGTACGTGATGTTGAGGTAGTTCTCCAGGATCCGCTTCTTGCCCAGTTCCTTCTCGACCTTGATCGCGTACTTCAGTTCCTTGATCTTGCGGCCTATGGACTGCTGGGTGGCCTCGGCGAACTTCTCCTTGCTGTCGCCCGCCTCCTCCACGAAGACGTTCTTCACGTACTGCTGGGTGAGGGTCGAGGCGCCCTGTGAGACACCGCCGCTCTGCGCGTTCCGGTTGGCGGCGCGCAGCACGCCCTTGAGGTCGATCGCCCCGTGCTGGTAGAAGCGCGAGTCCTCGATCGCGACGATCGCCTTGCGCATGTAAGGGGAGACGTCGCCCAGCTTCACGATGGTGCGGTCGCGCGAGTAGACCTTCGCGATCTCGCCGCCCTTCGCGTCCAGGATCGTGGTCCGCTGGCTGAGCGGGGGCGTCTTGAGATTGGCCGGAATATCGTCGAATTCCTGGACCGTTTCCTTGGCGGTGAGGCCGAATGCCCCGACGGCGGGAAGCGCGAGACCGGCCATCACGGCGCCGGCCAGCGCGCTGACGCCGAGGAACTTGGCGGCCTGTTGAGCGGTGGACAGCCCTCCGCCCGAGCGCGTGTAACCCATAAGGGGCAGCCTACGTGGCGAATCGCCGGACAGGGGACCGCGTGTTCGCATACGCTGTTTCACGCCAGTCACGCATATGCGGCTGTGCCACATCGCACCCCATCCCCACCGCCGCTCGAGTGAGCGATGAGGCGTGCCCGGATTGTGGTTCCGTGTCCCGAACTGCCCGGCGTTCGCCGGGTGAACTGCCCTGGTTTGCACCAGTAATCGCAAATGTCGTCAGGTCACTCCGTTGGGTGATCTGCCGCGTACCCATAGTCCGTTCGGGCCATCCAAGATTGGGCCCGACGGGGGTGTTGCGCCTTGCTTGCCTTCCGTAACGTCCTCAACTGGCGACGGTGAATATGCCGTTTGTCGCCGTGGGGGAGCTCCGATTCGGGAGAGGACGGCGCCAGCATGGGCTGGGTAACCGACTGGAGTGCGCAGGCCGCCTGCCGCACTACTGATCCAGATGAACTGTTCGTCCAGGGCGCGGCACAGAACAGGGCCAAAGCGGTCTGCACCGGATGCCCGGTGCGCACCGAGTGCCTTGCGGATGCCTTGGACAACCGTGTCGAGTTCGGTGTGTGGGGAGGGATGACCGAGCGCGAGCGGCGGGCGTTGCTGCGCCGCCGCCCGACGGTGACCTCCTGGCGCAGGCTGCTGGAGACCGCACGCACCGAGTACGAGCGCAGCGCGGGCATTCTGCCCTTCGACGACGAAGAGTACGAGCGCTTCGCTGCCGTCGGATAGCGGTCGGCCGGCAGGCCGGTGCGCGACGACGTCGCATCGCATCACAACTTCATCTCACCCACCCTCGTCACGGGCTTGTTCTCTCATCTGCGACGGGACGGGGAGAAGGGTGCACGACACGAGTGCGGCCGCGACTGTGGTCGCGGCCGGTCGTGGCCGGGCGAAGGTGGTTCACGGGCATGGGGGCCTGCGGACCTGGGGCAGCCCGCCACGCCATGGACGACCACGTACATGACACGACGACGTGCATGGACAGATGGGCAGAGCGCGACGGTGCGGACGATTGGGGATCCGCGGCGGGCGCTGTGACCCTCCCGGCCGTGCGCCGTGCCGGGCGTACCAGGGGTACGCCGGAATGCCGCGGCGCCGCGGCCTGGGTCCGCGTGCCATGCGTACGCGGCGATTCGTACGTGCCGCGTCATGCGTACGTGCCCATGGGCACCTGGGTAGGCGTCAGCCTGCCCTGACGGCCTTCGTGTCGGCCGTCCTCACCACAGCGCCACCGCCGCGACCGAGGCCGGGCGTGTCAGCCTGCCGTGCGCTTGGACGGGTTGGACTGGTCGGACTCGGCGGGCTGGTCCGCCGGGGCCGCCGCGAGGCGATCGCCGATAGCCCGCAGCCCTGCCAGGTCGTGTACGTCTCCCGGGAGAGCGGCCACTTGGGCCACCGGCACTTCGGGGTGCAACGCCGTGAAGCGGTCGTGTGTGCGCTGCTCGCGTCCGAGCACCTGCATACGCTCCGCGTGCAGTCGGAGCAGTCCCACGGCCAGCCGCTCCGCCGACGTGGGGGAGACGTCGGGGTCCGCTGCTGAGGAATTGTCCGCTGCTGAGGCGTTCCGGGCTTGAGCATTCCCTGAGTCGGGATCGACAAATCCGTCGGGACCAAGATTTTCCGCGCCCTCGCCGGGGTTGGCCGGAACACTACCCTCCCCCGGCGGATCCGCGACGGCCGAGCCCTTCAGGGACAGCGTCTCCGCCGCAGCCAGGGCCCGTTCCGCCGAGAGCTGTTCGGCGCCACTGCCATGCACCCGGTTCAGTACGAGACCGGCCAGCGGCATCTGATCCGCGGCCAGCCGCTCGACGAAGTAGGCGGCCTCCCGCAGGGCGTCCCGCTCCGGGGCGGCCACCACCAGGAAGGCCGTGCCCGGCGCCTGTAGCAGCCGGTAGGTGGCCTCGGCGCGGGTGCGGAACCCGCCGAACATGGTGTCCATCGCAGCCGCGAACGTTTGCACGTCGCGCATCAGCTGCCCGCCGAGGACCTTGCTGACCGTGCCCGTCATCATCGATACGCCCACGTTCAGGAACTTCATCCCGGCCCGGCCGCCGACCTTCGCCGGAGCCATCAGCACCCGGATGAACTTCCCGTCCAGAAACGATCCGAGCCGCTTCGGGGCGTCCAGGAAGTCCAGCGCCGACCGGCTCGGCGGCGTATCGACGATGATCAGGTCCCATTCGTCGCGGGCCCGCAGCTGGCCGAGCTTCTCCATGGCCATGTACTCCTGCGTGCCCGCGAAGCCGGCCGAAAGCGATTGGTAGAAGGGGTTCGCCAGGATCGCGCGGGCGCGCTCGGGATCGGCGTGGGCCTCGACGAACTCGTCGAACGTCCGCTTCATGTCCAGCATCATGGCGTGCAGTTCGCCGCCCGCCTCGTCCCCGACGCCCTCCACTCGCCGCGGGACGTTGTCGAGCGCGTCGATGCCCATGGACTGGGCGAGCCGACGGGCCGGGTCGATCGTGAGGACGACGGCCTTGCGGCCGCGCTCGGCGGCCCGTACGCCCAGGGCGGCGGCCGTGGTGGTCTTGCCCACGCCGCCGGAGCCGCAGCACACCACGATGCGGGTCTGCGGGTCGTCCAGCAGCGCGTCGGTCTCCAGCCTGGGTGCCACGTCCATGCTCATGCCGCCTCCTGCGTACGGCGTGTGCCGCTTGTGCCGCCTGTGTTGTGCGTGCGGTCCGTACCGGCCCTGGCGTCCGCGTACGCGCCCGTGTGCCTCGTACGCCCCGCACGGCCCGTACGCCCCGTACGCCCGGGGAACCGCGCCGTGCCCGTCCCGCGGCCGCTCACGACGGCCACTGCTTGCGCAGATCCGTCGCCAGCCGGTACAGCCCGGCCAGGTCGACGCCGTCCGTCAGCAGCTCCAGCTCGTGCAGCGGCAGATCGAGACCGGCCAGCTCGGACCGCTGCGCCCGCTCCAGGGCGACGCGCTCCGCGTGCTCGCGCGCCTGCTCCAGCAGCGGGTCGACCAGCCGCTCGGCGAGGCCGCCGCGGCGCGCACCGCCCAGCCCGGCCTGCGAGAGCGCCTTGGCAACGGCCGTGCGACGGCCGTTGGCGGCGGCGTCGACGGCCTCGTGGTCGAGGATCGCGGGCCGCACCATGTTGACGATGACCGCGCCCGTCGGAAGGTCGTCCGAGCGCAGCTCCGCGATGCCGTCCGCGGTCTCCTGGACCGGCATCTCCTCCAGCAGCGTCACCATGTGGACGGCCGTCTGGGGCGACTTCAGGACGCGCATCACGGCCTGGGCCTGGTTGTGTATCGGGCCGGTCCGGGCCAGCCCCGCCACCTCGTGGTTGACGTTCAGGAAGCGGGTGATCCGGCCGGTCGGCGGGGCGTCCATGATCACGGAGTCGTAGACGAAGCGGCCGTCCTTGCCCTTGCGCCGCACCGCCTCGCACGCCTTGCCGGTCAGCAGGACGTCCCGCAGCCCGGGCGCGATCGTGGTCGCGAAGTCGATCGCGCCGAGCTTCTTCAGGGCGCGCCCCGCCGAACCCAGCTTGTAGAACATATGGAGATAGTCCAGGAGTGCGAACTCCGGATCGATCGCGAGGGCATGGACCTCCCCGCCGCCCGGCGCGGTCGCGATCTTGCGTTCCTCATAGGGCAGCGGTTCCGTCTCGAAGAGCTGCGCGATGCCCTGGCGGCCTTCGACCTCGACCAGCAGTGTGCGCCTGCCATCGGCCGCGAGGGCCAGCGCGAGTGCGGCGGCGACCGTGGTCTTGCCGGTTCCGCCCTTGCCACTGACGACATGGAGCCTGCTCACACTGGGGAGCCTAACCAGTCCCCCCACGGGCTACGCACCAGGCCCCGGGAGTGAGGCATTACAGTCGGCTGCATGACGAAGTGGGAATACGCGACCGTGCCGCTGCTCGTACACGCCACGAAGCAGATTCTGGACACCTGGGGCGAGGACGGCTGGGAGCTGGTCCAGGTCGTTCCCGGGCCGAACAACCCCGAGCAGCTGGTGGCCTACCTGAAGCGGGAGAAGGCGTGACCGCCGTCGAGGAGAAGCTCGCCGGGCTCGGTCTGACGCTGCCCGAGGTCGCGGCGCCGCTCGCCAGTTACGTCCCGGCGGTCCGCACCGGGAGTTACGTCTACACCGCGGGCCAGCTGCCGCTGGTCGGCGGGAAGCTGGGCGTGACCGGCAAGGTCGGCGCGGAGGTGACGCCTGAGGAGGCCAAGGAGCTGGCGCGCACCTGCGCGCTGAACGCGCTGGCCGCCGTGAAGTCGGTGGTCGGCGACCTCGACAAGGTCGTGCGGGTGGTGAAGGTCGTCGGCTTCGTCGCCTCGGCCCCGGACTTCACCGGGCAGCCGGGCGTCGTCAACGGCGCGAGCGAGCTGCTGGGCGAGGCGCTGGGCGACGCGGGCGTGCACGCGCGCAGCGCGGTCGGCGTGGCGGTGCTGCCGCTGGACGCGCCGGTCGAGGTCGAGATCCAGGTCGAGGTCGCCGACTAGCCCATCCGTGCGGCCCGGGCCCCGGCCAGGGCCCCTCGAACATCCGCCCGCAAACGCATAGCCTTCGGCCATGTCCACTACGAATGGCCAGTGGTATCCACCCGAGTGGCCAGAGCGCATCCGGTTGTTGTCGGCCGGTGAGCTGAAGCCGGTGACGCCGCGCCGGGCCGCCACCGTGCTGCTGCTGCGGGACGGACCGGACGGTGCGCCGGGCGGGCAGGACGGGGGACACGGGGCGAACGGGGAAGGGTACGGAACGGACGGCGACCGCGGAAGCCATGCGGCCGGGCCCGCCGTGTACATGCTGCGCAGACGCGCCTCCATGGCCTTCGCAGGAGGCGCGTACGCCTATCCGGGTGGCTCGGTGGACCCGCGCGACGAGCGAATGGTCGCCTGGGCCGGGCCCTCGCGCGCCCAGTGGGCGCGGCGGCTGGGCCTCGACGAGAGCGACGCGACGCAGGCGCAGGCCATCGTGTGCGCGGCGGTCCGGGAGACCTTCGAGGAGGCCGGCGTGCTCCTCGCGGGCCCGACCCCGCACACGGTCGTCGCGGACACCACGGGCGACGACTGGGAGACGGACCGGCTGTCGCTGGTCGCCCGGGACCTGTCGTTCGCCGAATTCCTCGACCGGCGCGGCCTGGTGCTCCGCTCCGACCTGCTCGGCGGCTGGGCGCGCTGGATCACGCCGGAGTTCGAACCGCGCCGCTACGACACCTGGTTCTTCGTGGCCGCGCTGCCGCGGGGGCAGCGTACGCGCAACGCCTCCACGGAGGCGGACCGTACGGTCTGGATCCGCCCCGGGGAGGCGGCCGACGGCTACGACCGGGGCGAGCTGCTGATGATGCCGCCGACCATCGCGACGCTGCGGCAGCTGCGGCGGCACGGCACGGTCCACGACGCGCTGGTGGCCGCCGCGGACCAGGACCTCACCCCGGTGCTCGCACAGGCCCGGCTGGAGGGCGACGAGCTGGTGCTGAGCTGGCCGGGCCACGACGAGTTCACCAAGCACATCCCGGGTGCCGCGGGGGAGCGGGAAGCGTGACGAACGCAGCCGACCTGCCGGGCCAGCCGCGCGGGGGCGCGATCGGCGGCCCGGCGACCGACCGCGCCGTATGCGTCCTCGCGCCGAATCCGTCGCCCATGACGCTGGACGGCACCAACACCTGGATCGTCGCCGAACCGGACTCCGACCTCGCCGTCGTCATCGACCCCGGCCCGCTGGACGACGGCCACCTCCGGAACGTGATCGCGACGGCGGAGCGGGCCGGGAAGCGGATCGGGCTGACGCTGCTGACCCACGGTCACCCGGATCACGCGGAGGGCGCGGCCCGCTTCGCCGAGCTGACCCGGACGCGGGTCCGGGCGCTGGACCCGGAGCTGCGGCTGGGCGACGAGGGGCTGGAGCCGGGGGACGTCATCACCACCGGCGGTCTCGAGCTGCGGGTGGTGCCCACGCCCGGCCACACCGCCGACTCGCTGTCCTTCCACCTCCCGGCCGACGCCGCCGTCCTGACAGGCGACACGGTGCTCGGGCGCGGTACGACGGTCGTCGCGCATCCGGACGGGCGGCTCGGCGACTACCTGGACTCGCTGCGGCGCCTGCGGTCGCTCACGGTGGACGACGGGGTCGGTACGGTGCTGCCGGGCCACGGCCCGGTGCTGAACGACGCGCAGGGCGTGGTGGAGTACTACCTGGCGCACCGCGCGAACCGCCTCGCGCAGGTGGAGACGGCGGTCGAGGACGGCCACCGCACGCCCTCGGAGGTCGTGGCGCACGTGTACGCGGACGTGGACCGGTCGCTGTGGCCGGCGGCCGAGCTGTCGGTGCGGGCGCAGCTGGACTATCTGCGCGAGCACGGGCTGATCTGAGAACCCCGGGAAGCTCCGAGAACGTCGAAGGGCCCCTGCTGGGGATTCCGGCAGGGGCCCTTCGGCCTCGTACGCGCTGTGGGTCAGCGGGACCGCTTGGCCAGCCGCTCGACGTCCAGCAGGATCACGGCGCGCGCCTCCAGCCGGAGCCAGCCGCGGCCCGCGAAGTCGGCGAGCGCCTTGTTGACGGTCTCGCGGGAGGCGCCGACCAGCTGGGCCAGCTCCTCCTGGGTGAGGTCGTGGACGACGTGGATGCCCTCCTCGGACTGCACGCCGAAGCGGCGCGACAGGTCGAGCAGGGCGCGGGCGACCCGGCCGGGCACGTCGGAGAAGACGAGGTCGGACATCTGGTCGTTGGTCTTGCGCAGGCGCCGGGCCACGGCGCGCAGCAGCGCGGAGGCGACCTCGGGGCGGGCGTTGAGCCACGGCTGGAGGTCGCCGTGGCCGAGGCCGAGCAGCTTGACCTCGGTGAGGGCGCTGGCGGTGGCGGTGCGCGGGCCGGGGTCGAAAAGCGACAGCTCGCCGATCAGCTCACCGGGACCGAGCACGGCCAGCATGTTCTCGCGGCCGTCGGGAGAGGTGCGGTGGAGCTTCACCTTGCCCTCGGTGACCACGTACAGGCGGTCGCCCGGGTCCCCTTCGTGGAAGAGGGCGTCACCCCGTGCGAGGGTGGCCTCTCCCATGGAGGCGCGCAGCTCAGCGGCCTGCTCGTCATCGAGCGCCGCGAAGAGCGGGGCGCGCCGCAGAACGTCGTCCACGAGTCTCTCCTTGTCGACATGCACAGGGGACCGTCGTCCCCATGATGCCGGACGGTAAAACAGTGCGATCAATCACAAGTTTGACGCACTGGCCCGCCGGGCCGTGCGGCAGGGGTCCGATTGGGCGGGGTCTCGTCGGTGGCCCGGCCGGATGTCGGTGGCTGGGCTTAGGCTGGCCGGGTGTCCAATACGCCGGTGAGAGCACGGGACAAGGGGGCCGAACGGGTGACCGCATCTCGTAATTCCGCTGTGGGCGAACAAGCGCCTGCCGAGCCGACGAAAGCGGCGAAGGTGCCCAAAGCGGCCAAGCCAGCCACATCCGCCGAACCCGCGAAAAATGCGAAGCCCGCCAAGGCAGCCAAGACAGCCGAATCCGCGAAGCCCGCCAAGACGGCCAAGTCCGCGAAGCCCTCCCGGCCGGAATCCCGGACCGCGCTCGTCCGCCGTGCCCGGCGCATCAACCGCGAGCTGGCCGATGTCTACCCGTATGCCCATCCCGAGCTGGATTTCGAGAACTCGTTCCAGCTCCTGGTCGCCACGGTCCTCTCCGCCCAGACCACCGACCTGCGGGTCAACCAGACCACCCCCGCGCTCTTCGCCGCCTACCCGACCCCCGAGGACATGGCGGCCGCCGACCCCGAGGCGCTGGAGCAGCTGATCAGGCCCACCGGCTTCTTCCGCGCCAAGGCCAAGTCCCTGCTGGGCCTCTCCGCCGCGCTGCGCGACCGCTTCGACGGCGAGGTGCCGGGTCGCCTGAAGGACCTGGTCACGCTGCCCGGCGTCGGCCGCAAGACGGCCAACGTGGTCCTCGGGAACGCGTTCGGGGTGCCGGGGCTCACCGTGGACACCCACTTCGGGCGGCTTGTGCGGCGCTGGAAGTGGACCGAGCAGGAGGACCCGGAGAAGGTCGAGGCGGAGATCGCCGCGCTCTTCCCGAAGAGCGAGTGGACGATGCTCTCGCACCGCATCATCTTCCACGGCCGCCGCGTGTGCCACGCCCGCAAGCCCGCCTGCGGCGCCTGCCCGATCGCCCCGCTCTGCCCGGCGTACGGGGAGGGCGAGACCGATCCGGACAAGGCGAAGAAGCTGCTGAAGTACGAGATGGGCGGCCAGCCCGGGCAGCGGCTGCGCCCGCCCTCCGACTACCCGGGGAGCCCGGCCGCCCCGCTGGGAGCCTCCGGATGACGAGCACGTACGGCGGAGGCGTGGGGGTCAGCTCACAGGGGTTGCCCGAGTGGCTGCTCCCCGTGGCCCGGGCGGCCGAGACGATCGAGCCGCACCAGTTGAGCCGCTTCTTGCCGCCGCCGCAGGGCGGCGGCCGCCCCTCCGCCGTGCTGGTGCTCTTCGGGGAGGGCCCCGGCGGCCCCGAGCTGCTGCTGATGGAGCGGTCCGGGTCGCTGCGCTCGCACGCGGGCCAGCCGTCCTTCCCCGGCGGCGCGCTCGACCCCGAGGACGGCGATCCGGAGGGAGCCGGTCCGCTGCACGCCGCGCTCCGCGAGGCCGAGGAGGAGACGGGGCTCGACCCCACGGGCGTCCAGGTCTTCGCCGTCCTGCCGCGCCTCTACATCCCGGTGAGCGGCTTCGTCGTGACGCCCGTCCTGGGCTGGTGGCGGCGCCCGAGCCCGGTCGGGCCGGTGGACCCTGCCGAGACGGCCCGGGTCTTCACGGTTCCCGTGGCGGATCTCACGGACCCGGCGAACCGGGCGACGACCGTTCACCCCAGCGGTCACCGGGGCCCGGCGTTCCTGGTCGGAGGGGCTCTGGTCTGGGGATTCACGGCGGGAGTGATCGATCGCATACTGCACTACGCCGGCTGGGAACGACCATGGGACCGCGCGAAGCACGTCCCACTCGACTGGCGCGCGTGAGACGGTGTCCCGGTGAATGTGCTGGACATCCTGCTGCTGCTCGCCGCCGTATGGTTCGCGATCATCGGCTATCGCCAGGGCTTCGTCGTCGGCGTACTGTCGGTGATCGGATTCATCGGCGGTGGCTTGGTCGCGGTCTATCTGCTACCTGTCATCTGGGACGGCACCACCGACCGGGCGTCGCCCGGCACCTTCGGTGCCATCGTGGCGATCGTGCTGGTGATCGTGTGTGCCTCGGTCGGCCAGGCCGCCACCACCCACCTGGGAAACAAGCTGCGCCGGTACATCACCTGGACACCCGCGCGCGCCCTGGACGCGACCGGCGGCGCGATGGTCAACGTCCTGGCCATGCTGATGGTCGCCTGGCTGCTCGGCTCCCTCGTGGCCGGCACCTCGCTCCCCACCGTGAGCAAGGAGGTCCGCGAGTCCAAGGTGATGTTCGGGGTCTCGCGTGTGGTCCCGGAGCAGGCCAACACCTGGTTCTCCGACTTCTCCACGGTGCTCGCGCAGGGCGGCTTCCCGCAGGTCTTCTCGCCGTTCTCGAACGAGCCGATCCGCTCGGTGCCGCAGCCCGACCCGGCGCTCGCGCAGTCCCCGGTGGCCACCCAGGCCCAGAAGAGCATCGTGAAGGTCGTCGGCACCGCCCCGAGCTGCGGGAAGGTCCTGGAGGGCACCGGCTTCGTCTACGCGCCGAACCGGATCATGACCAACGCCCATGTGGTCGGCGGGGTCGACGACCCGACCGTGCAGATAGGCGGCGAGGGCCGGCTGTACGACGCGAAGGTCGTGCTCTACGACTGGAAGCGCGACATCGCGGTCCTCGATGTGCCTTCGCTGCGGGCCCCCGCGCTCCAGTTCACGCAGGGCGACGCGAAAAGCGGTGACGACGCGATCGTGGCCGGATTCCCGGAGAACGGCGCGTTCGATGTGCGCGCGGCCCGCGTCCGCGGCCGCATCACGGCCAACGGCCCGGACATCTACCATCGTGGCACCGTGCAGCGCGACGTCTACTCGCTGTACGCGACCGTGCGCCAGGGCAACTCCGGCGGCCCGCTGCTCACCCCGCAGGGCAGGGTGTCCGGCGTGGTGTTCGCCAAGTCGCTCGACGACGCGGACACGGGGTACGCGCTGACGGCGGACGAGGTGCGCAAGGACGCCGAGCAGGGGCGTACGGCCGACCAGCCGGTGGACAGCCAGGGATGTGCCCTCTAGCCCCTGATTCCCGGTGCGATCCCGGCGTGCTGGGGACGCGATGCCGGTAGGCGCTGCCTACCGGCTGCGTGGATGGCGCAGCCGCGCCGAGACCCAGCGGGCCCGGCGCCGGATGATGCGGGGGATCCCGACCATATTGGGGTCATGGCCTTGGACAGGCCCGGAGCCGCCTCGCTCGGAAACGCTCAGTGCGGCATTGGCAGCGGCGGCGGCCTCGGGGCCGCGGCCGTTTGGTGCGTCACGGTAGTCGTGCGTCCAGCCCATACTCCGCACTTTGCCCGTGGCCCAAGGTCGGTAATCGCCGGTGGCTGCGGCAATTGGCCTATGCGCCGGGCAAGTGGCTGTTCGAGAAACACTTGTTCGTATGGAGTCTGCCGGAGTCGGCTCAGCGGTCCGGTTCCGGGTCCTTGAGCCAGTTGATCAGCTCCGTGGAGAAGGCATCCGGGTCCTCCTCGTGCGGAAAGTGGCCGAGGCCGTCGAAGAGCCGCCAGCGGTACGGAGCCTCCACGTACTGCCCCGACCCCGCCGCGCTGCGGGTGCGCATCACCGGGTCGAGTGACCCGTGCAGATGCAGGGTCGGCACCCGTACCGGCCGCTTCATCCGGCGGTTGAACTGGAAACCGTCCGGCCGCGCCAGCGACCGCACCATCCAGCGGTACGGCTCGATCGAGCAGTGCGCGGTCGAGGGGATGGCCATGGCCCGCCGGTAGACGTCCACCGCCTCGTCCTCGGGCAGCCGGGGCCCGGCCCACTCCCGGATCAGCCGACCCACGGCCGCCGCGTCATCCGCGACCAGCTGGCGTTCGGGCAGCCACGGCCGCTGGAAGCCCCAGATGTGGGAGCCAGCGGCGCTCTGCCTGACGTCCCCGAGCATCGCCGAGCGCCAGCGCCGCGGATGCGGCATGGAGGCCACCGCGAGCCGTCGCAGCAGCTTCGGCCGCATCACCGCGGCCGTCCACGCCAGGTATCCGCCCAGGTCATGGCCGACCAGGGCGGCGTCCGGCTCACCGAGCGAACGGATCACACCGGTGATGTCGAGGGCGAGGTTGGCCGGGTCGTACCCCCGCGGCGTACGGTCGCTGCCGCCCACTCCGCGCAGATCCATCGCCACTGCCCGGTAGCCGGCGTCGGCGAGCGCGGTCAGCTGGTGCCGCCAGGTCCACCAGAACTGCGGGAACCCGTGGAGCAGCAGCACCAGCGGGCCGTCGCCCAGCTCGGCGATGTGGAAGCGCGCGCCGTTGGCCGCGACGTCCCGGTGGGTCCAGGGGCCGTCCAGCCGAACGACCGACGCGGAGATATCAGGGACGGTCATGCCGACGAGCGTGTCACATCCCGTACGGAGCGGCCGCCGTTCCCGGCTGCCCGCGGATGCGGCTTGACGTTCCCGAGGACGGCCGCCGTCTCCTTGGACGAGGCCATGGACCGCTTCGGCGCCTTGACCTTCTTGAACTTCAGCAGCGCGAGCAGGCCCAGGATTCCGGCGACCAGCCAGTAGATGCCGCCCACGATCAGGAAGCACCAGGCGAGGCCGAGGCCGGTCCAGGAACGCATTCCGTAGGCGAGGGCGAAACTCAGCACCGGAAGCGAGAACAGGATCAGTACCCCGGCCGCCACGCCGGCGCCGCTGCCGACCGCCGCCTTCTTGGCACCCACCCGGAGTTCGGCCTTGGCCAGCGCGATCTCGTCGTGCACCAGCGCGGACAGGTCGGCGGTCGCCGTGGCCACCAGCTGTCCGAGGCTGCGGTCGCCGTCGTCATCGGCTGCGCTCATCGCCATCTCCCTCTGCTCTTGTACGTCTTCCGGTCGTCTTCTGCACTGTTCTGCGGCTTTCAAGCCTCTCAGATCATGGTGTCTCAGATCATGCCGGACCATCGTCACCGGAGCCGTCTGCGGCGGTCACTTCGGCAAGCCGCCGGTGCTCCGCGGCTTTTGCCTCATGGAGGGCGGCCATCCGGAGGTGATATTCGGGGGAGTCGAGTTCATAGATGTCGGGGATGCCGTCCATGTCCTCGTCCCGCTCCTCGTCCCTGTACAGCCGCTGGTAGCGGTTGTTGCGCAGCTTGAGGAGGATGCCGGCGAGCAGCGCCGCGCACAGCGAGCCGATGAGAACCGCCGACTTCACCTCCTCGGCGAGCGCCGGATCGCCGGGGAAGGCCAGTTCGCCGATGAGGAGGGAGACGGTGAAACCGATGCCGGCGAGCGTCGCGACGGCGAACACATCCGCCCACGCCAGATCCTCGTTCAGCTCGGCCCTGGTGAACCGGGCGGCGCACCACGAACCCCCGAAGACCCCGACCGCCTTGCCCACCACCAGGCCGAGGAGGACGCCGAGCGTCTCGGGGCTGGTGAAGACGTCCGCGACGGCGCCGCCGGAGATCGGGACACCGGCGGCGAAGAGAGCGAACACCGGCACGGCGAGCCCGGCCGACAGGGGGCGCATCCGGTGCTCGATGCGCTCGGCGGGGGAACGGTCCTCGCCCTCCCGCACGGTGCAGCGCAGCATCAGGCCCATCGCGACGCCCGCGACGGTGGCATGCACCCCGCTCGCGTGCATCAGCGCCCAGATCGCCAGGGCGAGCGGAAGGTAGATGTACGCGCCGCGTACGCCCTTGTGGTGCAGCAGCCGGAAGAGGGCGAGCCCGGCGAAGGACAGACCGAGGGCGATGAAGTTGATGTCCTTGGTGAAGAAGATCGCGATGATCAGGATCGCGCCGAGGTCGTCGACGACCGCGAGGGTGAGCAGGAACGCGCGCAGCGCGGCGGGCAGGGCGGTGCCGATGACGGCGAGGACGGCGAGCGCGAAGGCGATGTCGGTGGCGGTCGGCACGGCCCAGCCCCTGAGGCTGCCGCCGCCGGTCGCGTTGACGACGACGTAGACGAGGGCGGGGGCGGCCATGCCGCACAGCGCGGCGACCACGGGCAGCGCGGCGGCCTTCGGGTCGCGCAGCTCGCCCGCGACCAGCTCGCGCTTCAATTCGATCCCGGCGACGAAGAAGAAGACGGTGAGCAGGCCGTCCGTCGCCCAGGACTCGACGGACAGATGCAGATGCAGCGCCTGGGGGCCGAAGGAGAAGTCCTTGATGTCGCCGTAGACGCCGCTGAGCGGGGTGTTCGCGAGAATCAGCGCGGCGATCGCGGCGACGAGAAGGATCATGCCGCCGACGGTCTCGGTGCGCAGCGCGTCGGTGATGAACGTCCGCTCGGGCAGCGAGAGGCGTCCAAGGAACGTGCGGCTGGTGGGCGCGGCCACGGGCGGGGCCTCCTGGGTCGTCGGGCGGGTGCGGACACACGTGTGCCGTGTGCCGACCAGACTTCCCGGCGCGCCCTCGTCATCTTGTCGCGTCATCAACGCGGCAGGTACTCACCTTAACCGGAACAAACGAGGGGCGCCCCCGCATGGTGGGGGCGCCCCTCAGCCGACCGCTGATGGGGCAGCCGACTGCTGATCGGGCTGATTCGGCCGCTGGTCAGTCCTCGCTGGGCGCGGACGGCAGCTTGCTCTGGATCAGCTCCATGACGGAGGAGTCGGTGAGCGTGGTGACATCACCCAGCGCGCGGTTCTCGGCGACATCGCGCAGCAGCCGACGCATGATCTTGCCGGAACGGGTCTTGGGCAGCTCGCCCACCGGCAGGATCCGCTTGGGCTTGGCGATCGGGCCGAGCTGCTTGGCGACATGCGCCCGCAGCTCCTCGACCAGACCCTCGTCCTCGGCCGCGCCGCCGCGCAGGATGACGAAGGCGCAGATCGCCTGGGTGGTCTGCGGGTCGGTGGCACCGACGACGGCGGCCTCGGCGACCTTGGGGTGCGAGACGAGCGAGGACTCGACCTCGGTCGTCGAGATGTTGTGGCCGGACACCAGCATCACATCGTCGACCCGGCCGAGCAGCCAGATGTCGCCGTCGTCGTCCTTCTTGGCGCCGTCGCCCGCGAAGTAGCGGTTCTCGAAGCGGGACCAGTAGGTGTCCAGGTAGCGCTGGTCGTCGCCCCAGATGGTGCGGAGCATCGACGGCCACGGCTCGGTGAGCACCAGATAGCCGCCCGCACCGTTCGGCACCTCGTTCGCCTCGTCGTCGACGACGGTGGCGGCGATGCCGGGGAGCGACACCTGGGCCGAACCGGGCTTCGTCGCGGTGACGCCCGGCAGCGGGCTGATCATGATGCCGCCGGTCTCGGTCTGCCACCAGGTGTCGACGACGGGCGTCGTGTCCGCGCCGATGTTCTTGCGGTACCAGATCCACGCCTCGGGGTTGATCGGCTCGCCGACCGAGCCGAGGACGCGCAGCGAGGACAGGTCGAACTTGGCCGGGATGTCGTCGCCCCACTTCATGCACGCGCGGATCGCGGTCGGGGCGGTGTACAGGATGGTGACCCCGTACTTCTGGACGATCTCCCACCAGCGGCCCTGGTGCGGGGTGTCCGGAGTGCCCTCGTAGAGCACCTCGGTCGCTCCGTTGGAGAGCGGCCCGTAGACGATGTACGAGTGGCCGGTGACCCAGCCGACGTCGGCCGTGCACCAGAAGACGTCCGACTCCGGCTTGAGGTCGAAGACGGCGTGGTGGGTGTACGACACCTGGGTGAGGTAGCCGCCGGTGGTGTGGAGGATGCCCTTCGGCTTACCGGTGGTGCCGGAGGTGTAGAGGATGAACAGCGGGTGCTCGGCGTCGAACGCCTCGGGCGTGTGCTGCTCCGGCTGGCGGTCCACGATCTCGTGCCACCACACGTCGCGGCCCTCGGTCCAGGCCACCTCCTGGCCGGTGCGGCGGACGACCAGCACGCTGCGCACGTTCTCGGTGCCGGGACGGGTCAGGGCCTCGTCGACGGCGGGCTTGAGCGCGGACGGCTTGCCGCGGCGGTAGCCGCCGTCGGCGGTGATGATCACCCTGGCGTCGGCGTCCTGGATGCGGGTGGCGAGGGCGTCGGCCGAGAAGCCGCCGAAGACCACGGAGTGCGGGGCACCGATGCGGGCGCAGGCCAGCATCGCGATGACGGCCTCCGTGATCATCGGCAGGTAGATGGCGACCCGGTCGCCCGTCCGGACCCCCAGCTCGGTCAGGGCGTGCGCCGCCTGGGAGACCTCCCGCTGCAGCTCGGCGTAGGTCAGGGAACGGGTGTCGCCCGGCTCCCCCTCGAAGTGGAGGGCCACCCGGTCGCCGAGGCCGTTCTCGACGTGGCGGTCGACGCAGTTGTACGCCACGTTGAGCTTGCCGTCGGCGAACCACTTCGCGAAGGGCGGGTTCGACCAGTCGAGTGTCTCGGTTGGCTCGGTCGCCCAGGTCAGCCGACGGGCCTGCTCGGCCCAGAAGCCCAGGCGGTCCGCCTTCGCACGCTCATACGCCTCGGCCGTCACGTTGGCGTTTGCGGCCAGATCGGCCGGCGGCGCGAAGCGGCGCTCCTCCCGAAGAAGGCTGGCCAGGCTTTCGTTGCTCACGACATCTCCCATTCCCAGGGTGTCCGTTGTGTCCCGGCCATAGCTCATCAGCCTCGGGCAGGCCCTGACAAGGGCTGACGCCGTAAATTGGTTTAGACCTGTATTCAGATGGCCTCCAGCGCTTCCTCGGCCCCTCCTTTTCCGGCCTCCAGGGCGGCGGCCGGACCGGCCGCGCAGATGGTCACCGGGGTGCCGTCGTCCGGCCGAACGGCCAGGAATCTGCCTGATCCGGCGTCCAGGACGTACGCCTGAGCCTCTGCCACATGGAAGTACATCCCGTGCAGCACCAGCCCTCCCTCCGCCACCCGTCGCGCGACGCAGGCGTGCGCCATCAGATGCTCCAATTGCTGCATCACGTTGATCAGCGCCAGCCGCTCCACATCGTCGGCCACCGGCCGGTCGGCCAGGGCGACCTCGCCACGCCCCAGCCGCCCGATCCTCTCCATCCGCGCCAGCCCGGGCCTGCCGTGGCGCAGCCAGCGCGCCAGTGGCGTCTGCGCCCCCGGTGGCGCGGCCGACGAGCCGAGCAGCGCCTGCATCGCCCCGCACCCGGAGTGTCCGCACACCGTGATGCTGTCTACCCTCAGCACCTCCACCGCGTACTCGATGGCGGCGCCCACCGAGTCGCAGGCGGCGTCCTCGCCGGGGGGCGGCACCAGATTGCCCACATTGCGCACGGTGAACAGATCGCCGGGGCCGCTGGAGGTGATCATGCTGGTCACCAGCCGGGAGTCGGCGCAGGTGAGAAACAGCTGGGTGGGCCGCTGTCCCTCCCGGGCGAGCCGCGCCAGCTCGTCGCGCACCAGCGGCGCGGTGTTGCGCTGGAAGGCGCTCACCCCGCCCAGCAGCTGCCCCGCACCCTCTCCCTGCCCGCCGCCGCGTCCGGGTCCGTCCCCGGCCGCCGGGGCGGGGCGGGTGCAGTGGTGGTTGCGCCAGGGCGTCCACGGACGGCAGGCGGGCGCACCGGCCGGCTCGACGGCCGGCTCGGTGGGCGGCCACTGCGGCCGACTGAAGCGGCGCAGCGAGAAGAAGACGGCGACCGCGATCCCGGTGAGCACGACGGCCATCAGTCCGGCCTGCGGCGGGGCTCCCGCGGCAAGCGCGATCTGGTCCAAGAGCTTCAACATTCCCGTCTCCTCCGGGGCTTCGCGGTCGCGGGCAAGGGCGCGGCCGTGGGTCACGGCGTACTGCGGTGCTGACTTCCAAGCGTTGGTAAATGAATCGTAATGCCAGGTAAAGTCAGTGGGAAGCCTTTTGGGGAGGACTGGGCCGTTGTTCCCCCTATGGGGTGAATAGTCAGGTGAGATGACCGGACTTGGCGAGTACCTCTGCGGGTGCGGGTGCCTACGCGGGCGCCGGAGCGGCAGCCGCGCGTCCGGCCGGGGCGGACTCGTCCAGGGTGAAGGCCGGATCGACCTGTGCGGCCAGGTCGGCGCCCGTCTTGGCGTTCCCCCAACTCTGCGCGTTCTTCAGGTGGAAGTGCACCATCTGCCGGGTGTAGCGCTGCCAGTCCCGCCGCTCGTAGGAGGCGTCCACCGCGCCGTGCAGCGTGCGCAGCGCCTCGCGGTTGGGCTCCTCCAGCTCGGCGAAGCGCGGCGCGCGGCCCTTCTCCATCGCCCGGACCCAGTCGGATTGGCCGACGGTGACCAGCAGGTCGTCGCCCACCTCGGCGCGCAGAAAGGCGAGGTCGTCCGGGCCCTGCACCTTGTTGCCGACCACGCGCAGCGCGACGTCGAAGTCGCGGGCGTACTCCTTGTACTGGCGGTAGACCGCGATGCCCTTGCGGGTGGGCTCGGCGACCAGGAACGTCATGTCGAAGCGGGTGAAGAGCCCGGAGGCGAAGGAGTCGCTGCCCGCCGTCATGTCGACGACCACGAACTCCCCGCGCCCGTCGACCAGATGGTTGAGGCACAGCTCGACCGCGCCGACCTTGGAGTGGTAGCAGGCGACGCCGAGATCGGACTCGGTGAAGGGGCCGGTCGCCATCAGCCGCACCTCCCCGTCGTCGAGCGGGACGGTCCGGGCGCACGCCTCGTAGACGGGGTTGTCCTCGCCGATCCGCAGCAGCCGTGACCCCTCGCCGGGCGGCGTTGTCTTGATCATGGTCTCGGCGGAGGCGATCCGGGGGTTCGTCCCGCGCAAGTAGTCCTTGATCAGGGAGAGATGGGCGCCCATGGCGGGCAGCGCGGCGGCCTCCGCCTCGTCGAGCCCGAGTGCCGCCCCCAGGTGCTGGTTGATGTCGGCGTCGACCGCGACGACCGGGGCGCGGGTGGCTGCGAGATGGCGGATGAACAGCGACGACAGCGTCGTCTTGCCGCTGCCGCCCTTGCCTACGAAAGCGATCTTCATGTTCAGAAAGCGTAGGTGAGCGATCCTCTTCCATGAGGGATTTACGTGAAGAAAGCCACTCCAACGAGGGGCACCGGGCGGTGGGTGCGTAGGGTCGTACTCATGAGTACGTCAGCAGATCCGCTCGCCACCCTGGCGGGGCTGCCCGGTGTGGCCGAGTCCGTGGAGGCCGTGCGGACGGCAGTGGACCGGGTCTACGGCCACCGGGTGATGCGCCGCCGCAGCAATGAGGTCACGTCGGAGGCGGCGCTGCGCGGAGCGCGTGGTTCCGCGGCGCTGGCCGGTGCCGACTGGGCGCTCGAAGAGGTCCGCCGCCGCACCGACTTCGGGGCCGAAGGGGAGCCGCACACGGTGGGTGCGGCGCTGCGGGTGACCGCCGAGGCCGGTCAGTTGCTGAGTGTCTGGCGGCAGTCGCCGCTTCGGGTGCTGGCGCGGTTGCATCTGGTCGCGGCCGGTGGGGCGGAAGACGACGAGAGAGTCGGACGGCCGAGGCTGGCGGGCGAAGAGGTGCGGGAACAACTGGTCGGGCCGGAGCCGCCGGACGCCGACGAGGTGGCGGGCCGGCTCGACGGCCTGGCCCGGCTGCTGCTCGCGGGCAGCGAGGCCCCGGCGCTGGTGACGGCGGCGGTGGTGCACGGGGAACTGCTGGCGCTGCGGCCCTTCACCTCCTACAACGGCCTGGTGGCGCGCGCGGCCGAGCGGATCGTGCTGGTCGGCAGCGGGCTCGACCCGAAGTCCGTCTGCCCGGCGGAGGTGGGCCACGCGGAGCAGGGTGCCGCGGCGTGTGTGGCCGGGCTGGAGGGCTATGTCTCCGGGACACCCGAGGGCATGGCGGCCTGGATCGCGCACTGCGGACGGTCGGTTGAGCTGGGTGTGCGGGAGAGCACGGCCGTGTGCGAGGCGATGCAGCGGGGCGCGGCCTGAGGCCGCCCGGCTCCGGGGCGTTCCGGGTCCGGACAGAGTTGCGGCGGCACCGCTGGGGTGCCGCCGCTGGCACGTCCGCCGGGTTACCAGTGCGTGCACAGAAATTCGCCCATCAGGCCGGGATCTTCGCCCGTCACCTGGTGCGGCTGGCCCGTAATCGACGGGTCGGCGTCGCGTGGGTGCCCGGCATCCGTGCTCGGTCCGTGGGGCCTTGGTGCGTCTGGGGAGATCCTCCCGGATACCCCTGGTCTCGCGGGCCGTCGATTCCTTTCTACTCCTGCGTGGAGCCAAGTGGAACCCCTCCACGCAGATCTTTGCGGCATGGTCAAACGCGGGCATAAGGGGCACGTCGTCGGCTGGCGTACCACACCAGACCGGCGGTGGCGGCGGCTGCGCCCACCGCCGCGACCGCGGCCAGCACCGGCCGCGGCGGCATGGACAGCGAGGGCAGCCGCTGCTTCAACCGCACCGGGCGGTCGAAGGAGAGGACCGGCCAGCCGCGGGCGACCGCTTCGCGGCGCAGGGCCCGGTCCGGGTTCACCGCGTGCGGATGGCCGACCGACTCCAGCATCGGCAGGTCGGTCCCCGAATCGCTGTAGGCGTAGCAGCGCGACAAGTCGTATCCCTCGGACTCGGCCAGCTCGGCGATCGCCTCCGCCTTCGTCGGCCCGTAGGCGTAGTACTCGACTTCCCCGGTGAAGACCCCGTCCTCGACGACCATGCGGGTGGCCACCACCCGGTCCGCGCCCAGCAACTCGCCGATCGGCTCCACGACCTCCGCTCCCGAGGTGCTGACAATCACCACATCGCGTCCCGCGGTGTGGTGTTCCTCGATGAGGGAAGCCGCCTCGTCGTAGATGATGGGGTCGATCAGATCGTGCAGAGTCTCCGCGACGATCTCCTTCACCTGCTGGACATTCCAGCCACGGCAGAGTGCTGAGAGGTACTCGCGCAACCGCTCCATCTGGTCGTGATCGGCGCGGCCGGCGAGGAAGACGAACTGGGCATAAGCAGTACGCAGTACGGCTCGACGGTTGATCAGCCCACCCCGGTAGAAGGACTTGCTGAAGGTGAGCGTGCTTGACTTCGCAATGACCGTCTTGTCCAGGTCAAAGAAGGCGGCTGTCCGGGGCAAGGAGTGGTTTTCCACGACGCCGAGCATAGGGCCCACCATTCGGCGTAAGCTGAGGCGCGTGGGTTTGCCTGAGAAGGCTCTCGGGTACACCATGGAAGTCACGGATCGTTCGCGACCGTGCTAACCCGGCCCGACTCCTCCCCCCCCGAGTCGGCCGTGGGGACGACCCCCGCTCTCCCCCCCGGCGGGGGTCGTCGCATGTCCGGACGCCTTTTCGGTCCTTTCACGAGATCTTGCTCCCCTCATCCGGGTCTGGGTGACGCCTGCTCCCCAACAGCCTGAATGGTTACCGTGCGTAATCGCCAGACTGCACTCCGGAAGTCACTGGTTTAGGTGACTGGGATATTCACAACTGATGAGTTGTCCACGGTTTTGGACCAAGATCCCCAAGATTTTCAGGATCGCGACACGGTGATTCTCCGCGTTGTTTGCACTCGCCGTTCGCGTGAGTGAGAGCGCGTAACGATATGGGGAGGGGATCGTGACTGCATCCATCACACCGGAACGGTCATCACCGGCAGAAGGACGGCGCGCCAGACCGCTGATCATCACCGAGGACGAAGAGCTTCTCGACGATCTGCTGAGGCTGTGCGCGGCCGCCGGAGCGGAGGCCGAAGTGGCCCATGGAGCCCCTACCCGCCGCGGCAGTTGGGAGGGCGCGCCTCTGATTCTCGTCGGGGACGACGCGGTGGCCGGGCTCCGCGGCCGCGTCCGCAGAGCGGGCGTGCTGCTCATCGGGCGCGATCTCGACGACCAGGCCATCTGGCGCCGGGCCGTGGATCTCGGCGCCGACAATGTGGCGTTCCTGCCCGATGCCGAGACCTGGCTCGTGGACCGGATCGCCGATGTCGCGGAGGGAGTTGGCCAGCAGGCCCTGACCATCGGGGTCATCGGTGGCCGCGGCGGGGCCGGAGCCTCCACCCTCGCCTGCGCCCTGGCCGTCACGGCGGCCCGCTCGGGCCGGCGCACGATGCTCATCGACGGCGACCCGCTGGGCGGCGGCCTCGACGTGCTGCTCGGCGGGGAGGCGGCGGAGGGGCTGCGATGGCCCGCCTTCGCCGAATCGCGCGGCCGGGTCGCCGGGAGCGCGCTGGAGGAGTCGCTGCCCGAGCTGCATTCCCTGCGGGTGCTCAGCTGGGACAGAGGCGATTCGGTCGTGATCCCGCCCTCGGCGATGCGCGCGGTGCTGGCCGCGGCCCGTCGGCGCGGCGGGGTCGTGGTGGTGGATCTGCCGCGCCGGGTGGACGAGGCGGTGGCCGAGGCCCTCGCGCAGGTGGACCTCGGTCTGCTGGTCGTCCCGGCGGAGCTGCGCGCCGTCGCCGCCGCCCACCGGGTGGCGTCCACGGTGGGCATGGTGCTGAGCGATCTGCGGGCGGTGGTGCGGGGCCCGTGCGGGCCCGAGCTGGGCGACGAGGAGATCGCCCGGCTGCTCGGGCTGCCGCTGGCCGGTCAACTGCCGCCGGAGCCGGGGCTGCTGGACGCGATCGACGGTGGCGAGCCGCCGGGCGGCAGCGCGCGCGGCCCGCTCGGCCGGTTCTGTGCCGAGTTCTGGGCACGGGCCCTGCCCGGCGCGGGGGGTGTCACCGCATGAGCGTCGAAACCCCGGACCTGCTGGACGCGGTGCGGCTGCGGCTGGCGGAGAGCGGTGCGGAGCCGACTCCCGCCCGGGTGGCGGCTGCCCTGCGCGAGGAGGGGCGGCTGCTGGGCGACACCGAAGTGCTCGGCGTGGTCGCCGCCCTGCGCTCCGAACTGGTCGGCACCGGCCCCTTGGAGCCGCTGCTCGCCGCGCCCGATGTCACGGACGTGCTGGTCACCGCACCCGACGAGGTGTGGGTGGACCGCGGCGCGGGGTTGGAGCGGACGGCCGTCACCTTCGCCGACGCGGCCGCCGTGCGCAGGCTCGCCCAGCGGCTCGCCGCGGTGGCCGGGCGGCGGTTGGACGACGCCCGGCCCTGGGTGGACGCCCGGCTGCCGGACGGGACACGGCTGCACGCGGTGCTCCCGCCGGTGGCCGTCGGGTCCACCTGCCTGTCGCTGCGGGTGGTGCGTCCGCGGGCGTTCTCCCTCGACGAGCTGGTGGCAGCCGGGACCGTGCCGCCCGGCGGTGCGGAGCTGCTGCGGGCGATGCTGGACGCCCGGCTCTCGTATGTGGTGAGCGGCGGCACCGGCTCCGGCAAGACGACGTTGCTGAGCACCCTGCTGGGGCTGGTCGGCCGGGAGGAGCGAATCGTCCTCGCCGAGGACTCGGCGGAGCTGAGGCCCGACCATCCCCATGTGGTCCGGCTGGAGACCCGCCCCGCCAACCAGGAGGGCCGGGGCCAGGTCACCCTGCGGGACCTGGTGCGCCAGGCGCTGCGCATGCGGCCCGACCGGCTCGTGGTCGGTGAGGTGAGGGGCCCCGAGGTCACCGACCTCCTGGGCGCGCTGAACACCGGCCACGAGGGCGGCTGCGGCACCGTCCACGCCAACACGGCGGGGGACGTACCGGCCCGGCTGGAGGCGCTCGGCTCGACCGCGGGCCTGGACCGGGCCGCGCTGCACAGCCAGTTGGCGGCCGCCCTGTCGGTCGTCGTCCATCTGGTGCGGGACCGCGGCGGACGGCGCAGGATCGCCGAGCTGCACGTGCTGGACCGGGACCGCGCGGGCTTCGTCACCACCGTGCCGGCCGCTGTATGGAGCCCGCGGGGCTTCGAGCGGGCGGTGGGCTGGCAGCGGCTCCAGCGGCTGTGCGCACGAGGCGGAGGCGCGTCATGACCGGCACCGGAGGGAACCCCGGGCCGGCCCTCGGCGCCGCCCTGCTGTGCGCGGCAGTGGCCGCGTGGCTGCTCTCCGGGCGGGACCGGGAGCTGCGCCGGGCCAGGCTGCTGCTCGCGGGTGGCGGGCACGGAGTGCCCACGGCGCCGGATCCGGCGCGGCGGCTGTCCGACACGGTCGCCTGGCTCAAGGAGCGCTGGCGGGTCAGGTACGGCGGGCGGATGGGGCGTGAGCTGCTGTGCCTGCCGCTGGGCTGCGTGCTCGCGGTGCTCGGTGCGTCGGTCCTGCCGCTGTTCGCCTCGGTGGCGGCCGTGCCGCTCGTCGGCCGGTGGCTGAGGGCCCGGGAGCGCATCCGGACCTGCGACCGGCGTGCGGCGGGGGTGATCGACCTTTGCGGCACCGTGGCGGGCGAGCTGCGGGCCGGGCGGCAGCCCGGCGAGGCGTTGCTGTCCGTGCCCTCGGGAGACCTGGGGGAGCGATGGGGGCTGGTGTCCGCCGCCGCCCGGTTCGGCGGGGATGTGCCGGAGGCGCTGCGCAGGGCGGCCCGGCAGCCGGGCGCGGAGGGGCTGACCGGGGTCGCGGCCTGCTGGCAGGTGGCCGTCGACGAAGGCGCGGGGCTTGCCGCCGGGCTCGACCGGGTGGCTTCGGCGCTGCGTGCCGAGCGCGAGCAGCGGGAGATTCTGCGCGCCAGGCTGGCGGGGCCCAAGGTCACCGTCGCGGTGCTGGCCGTGCTGCCCGTCTTCGGGCTGGTGATGGGCGCCGCGCTGGGCGCCGAGCCGCTGCATCAGCTCCTGCACACCCCGGTCGGGCTGGGCTGTCTGCTGGGCGGCTGTCTGCTGGAGTGGGCGGGGTTCGCGTGGCTCAGACGGTCGATGCGGGCGGCGCTCGCCCCCGGAAAGGCAGTCGGCCGATGAGCGCCACCCTTGTCCACAGGCTGGGGATCGCGCTGTCGCTCATGGCCGCCGTCGCGTATGTAGCGATGGCGGTGGTGGAGGCCCGGCGGGACCGCGCCGCCGTGCGGCGTCTGGCGGCACTGTTGCCGGGCGGGCAAATGGGCCCGGACACAGGCGCGGACAGAGACGCCGCGGCCACCCCCGGCACGGCCCGGAAGCGGGCCCGGGCCTGGGAGCGGGCCCGGGCCTGGGAGCGTTGGCGCGCCCGCGCCGATGAGGGCGCGGTCCTGGGGTGGGCGGCCTCGCTCGGTGTCCTGCTGGCCGGTGTCGTCCTCGTCGGAGGGCCGCTGGGGTGGGTGCTGGGGCCGGCGGCCGCGTACGGCGTTCGGCGGTGGCAGCGGCGGCAGGCCACCGCCGGACGGTCCGGCGGTCGGTCCGGCGGCGCGGGGAGTGAGGCGGCCGAAGCGGCGCGGCAGATCCCGCTGGCGGCCGACCTGCTGGCGGCCTGTCTGGCCGCCGGGGCGGACCCGCGCACGGCGGCGGACGCGGTGGGCAAGTCGCTCGGCGGCCCGGTCGGCGAGCGGCTGGCCCGGACCGCTGCGGAGCTACGGCTGGGAGGAGAGCCGGCCGACGCCTGGGGGCGGCTTGGCGCGTTGCCCGGCGCGAGCGGGCTGGCACGCGCCCTGGAGCACGCCGGGACAACCGGCGCACCCGCGGTGGGGCCGGTCGCCCGGATCGCGGCCGACTGCCGCGCCGAGCAGGGGAGGGAGGCGGGCCGCCGCGCCGATCGGGCGAGCGTGCTGGCCACCGCCCCGCTCGGGGCCTGCTTCCTGCCCGCGTATCTGCTGATCGGCGTGGCCCCGGTGATGACCGGGCTGGCGGGCGGGCTGGCGGGCCACACCTGAGCACGGTGCCTCGGGCCCGGCGTGGCACGGGAGACCGATTTCTGTACGGCAAATGACAGCCAGGAGGGGACCAAAATGATGA
Source organism: Streptomyces sp. NPDC021212 (assembly GCF_044332925.1). Taxonomy (NCBI): domain Bacteria; kingdom Bacillati; phylum Actinomycetota; class Actinomycetes; order Kitasatosporales; family Streptomycetaceae; genus Streptomyces; species Streptomyces sp. NPDC021212. Next base: position 32,762 of record NZ_JBIRPZ010000004.1, on the reverse strand, counting down.
AGCAGTGGTGGGCTCGACGGCGCGCGGCGGCGCGTGCACAGGCCGAGGCGGGCATGGCCACCGTTGAGTACGCCATGGGGACGCTGGCGGCATGTGCCTTCGCCGCGGTGCTCTACAAGGTGGTGACGAGCGGAACCGTCAGCGGTGCGCTGCGAGCGGTGATCGGACGGGCTCTCGATGCGCCGTTCTGAGGCACCGTTCACGGCCGGGCTGCCGGACCCGCGGCCCGGGACCCCCGTGCGGAGCGCGCCGGGAGCGGCCCGGGCGGGAGTGGGCCGCACGGGGTCGGACCAGGGATTCGTCACCGCCGAGGCGGCGGTCGCGATGCCGGTGCTGGCCCTGTTCGCCCTGATGCTGATCTGGGGCCTGATGGCCGTGTCCGCGCAGCTGAGTTGTACGGACGCGGCCGGGGCCGGGGCCCGGGCGGCGGCGCGCTCGGAGCCGCGGGACGCCGTGGTGGCCGCCGCCCGGGCGGCCGCACCGCGCGGCGCGCATGTGGACCTGTGGCAGGACGGAGACCTGGTGCGGGTGCGGGTCCGGGCCCATGCCGTCGGCCCCGGCCCGCTGGCGCTCCCACTGGACGCGGAGTCGACAGCCCTCGACGAGGACACGGTGGGAGCGGCCGGGGCGGGGCGGGGGACCAGCTCATGAGGCCTTCCGGGCGAGGGGCGGGGCACGGTCTCGTGAGGCGTTCGGTACGCGGGGCGGGGGACCGCGGGTCGGCGACGGTGTGGGCGGCGTTCGCCGCGACGGCGCTGTGCGCGGTGTTCGCGGTCGTGCTGACGGCCGGGCAGGTCATGGTGGCGCGCCATCGGGCCGGTGGGGCCGCCGACCTGGCGGCGCTCGCCGCGGCGGACCACGGCCTGGAGGGGCCCGGCGCGGCGTGCCGCCTCGCCCGGCGGGTGGCCTCCGCCCAGGGGGCGCGCGTGGTGCGGTGCGCGCTCAGCGGCGAGATCGCGGATCTCACGGCGGAGGTGCGGGCCGGGCCGTTCGCCCTCAAGGTCCGGTCGCGGGCGGGCCCCGCCGACACCCCCGTGCCCGGCCCTGGCGGGCGCTCGGTGGAGCGGACCGTCCGGGATTCGGTGGCGCGCGCCGGGGCGCGGTCAGCCTTACGGTCAGCCTTCGGCGGGCGGCTGGTCCGGGGCTTTGGCCAGGAGTGTCGTCAGCAGGCGGATGGCGGCCCGCTTGTCGAGCGGATCGTTCCCGTTGCCGCATTTCGGGGACTGGATGCAGGACGGGCAGCCCGACTCGCACTCGCAGGCCGCGATCGCCTCGCGGGTGGCGGTCAGCCAACTGGCGGCCGTGTGGAAGGCCCGCTCGGCGAAGCCCGCCCCGCCGGGGTGGCCGTCGTACACGAAGACCGTCGGCAGCAGCGTATCGGGGTGCAGGGGGATCGACACCCCGCCGATGTCCCAGCGGTCGCAGGTCGCGAAGAGCGGCAGTATGCCGATGGAGGCGTGCTCGGCGGCGTGCAGGGCGCCGCCGAGGGCCTGGGGATGGACCCGGGCGTCCTCCAGCTGGTCCTCGGTCACCGTCCACCACACGGCCCGGGTGCGCAGCGTGCGGGGCGGGAGGTCGAGCTTGGTCTCGCCCAGCACCTCACCGGTGATCAGCTTGCGGCGCAGGAAGGAGACGACCTGGTTGGTGACCTCGACCGAGCCGAAGCACAGCCGGGCGTCCCCCCACGGGATCTCGGTGGTCGTCTCCAGGATGGAGATCGCGGTGGTGTCGCGGGCGGTGGTCGAGTACGGCGGACTGGCCTCCTCCACCAGCGCGACCGAGTCCTCCAGGTCGAGCTGCCGGACGAGATAGCTCCGGCCCTGGTGGAGGTGGACGGCGCCTTCGTGGACGGTGGTGTGGGCGGCGGAGGCGTCCACGGTGCCCAGCAGCCGCCCGGTCGCCGCCTCCACGACCTGGACCGGGCTGCCGCCCTCCCCGCGGATGTCGGTGAGGTCGGCGGCGCGCTCGCGGCGGGTCCAGTGCCAGGCGGTCGCGCGGCGGCGCAGCAGCTTGCGCTGCTCCAGCTGCGGCAGCAGTTCCTCGGTGGCGGGGCCGAAGAGGGGCAGGTCCGCGTCGGTGAGCGGCAGCTCGGCGGCGGCCGCGCAGAGGTGGGGCGCGAGGACGTACGGGTTGTCGGGGTCCAGGACGGTGGATTCGACGGGCTGCCGGAAGAGGGCGTCCGGGTGGTGGACGAGATAGGTGTCCAGCGGGTCGTCCCGGGCGACCAGGATCGCGAGGGCGCCCTGTCCCGCGCGGCCGGCCCGTCCCGCCTGCTGCCACAGGGAGGCGCGGGTGCCGGGATAGCCGGCCAGTACGACGGCGTCGAGACCGGCGATGTCCATGCCGAGTTCGAGGGCGGTGGTGGCGGCGAGGCCGAGGAGGTCACCGGAGTGCAGGGCCCGCTCCAGGGCGCGGCGCTCCTCGGGGAGATATCCGCCGCGGTAGGCGGCCACCCGGTCCGGGAGGGACCGGTCGACGTCGGCCAGCCGTTCCTGGGCGATCAGGGCGATCAGTTCGGCGCCGCGCCGGGAGCGCACGAAGGTGACGGTGCGGACGCCCTGGACGGCCAGGTCGGTGAGCAGGTCCGCGGACTCGGCGGTGGCCGTGCGGCGGACGGGGGCGCCCTGCTCGCCGTGCAGCTCGGTCAGCGGCGGCTCCCACAGGGCGAAGACCACCTCGCCGCGGGGCGAGGAGTCCTCGGTGACCGCAGCGACCGGCACTCCGGTCAGCCGGGTCGCCGCCACGGCCGGGTCGGCGGAGGTGGCGGAGGCGAGCAGGAAGACGGGCGAGGAGCCGTAGCGGGCGCAGACCCGCCGGAGCCTGCGCAGCACCTGGGCGACGTGGGAGCCGAAGACGCCGCGATAGGTGTGGCACTCGTCGATGACGACGTAGCGCAACGCGCGCAGGAAGGAGGACCACCTGGGGTGGCCCGGCAGGATGCCCCGGTGGAGCATGTCGGGGTTGGTGAGCACGTAGTTCGCGTACTGGCGGACCCACTCGCGCTCCTCCACCGGCGTGTCGCCGTCGTACACCGCCGCCCGCACGCCGGTGCCGAGCGGGGCGGTGAGATCGCCCACCGCGCGGCGCTGGTCGGCGGCGAGCGCCTTGGTGGGCGAGAGGTACAGGGCGGTCGTGCCCCGCCCGCTGGGCTCCTCCGAGCCGTCCAGCAGGGTGCTGAGCACGGGGGCGAGATAGGCCAGGGACTTGCCGGAGGCGGTGCCTGTGGCCACGACCACGGATTCCCCGCGCAGGGCGTGGGCGGCCGTACGCGCCTGATGGGCCCACGGGCGCTCGATTCCGGCGGCCCGGATGGCATCGATCACTTCCGGCCGGATCGGCGAAGGCCAGTCGGCATGGCTGCCGAGACGCGGGGGCAAGTGCTCCGTATGAGTGATGCGCGCGCCTCGGCCCGCTCCGGTGCCGAGCCGGTCGAGAACGGCCCGGGGCGAGGGGCGTATGCCCGCCTGCCGCGGGAGTTGGTTGTGGGCCATCGACACCGAGTGTGTCACTGGTCTGACGGACAATGGGCTCAAGGCGTCGTGCACGCCTGCTGGTAAGTGATTGAATGCCATCGCGGCTGCCGATCCATGGGGGGCGACCGCTCGATGCAAGGTGCTGGAGGATCCGTGGACCTGTCCCTGTCGACTCGGACCGTTGGCGACCGCACGGTCGTCGAGGTCGGTGGCGAGATTGATGTATATACCGCGCCCAAGCTGCGCGAGCAGCTGGTCGAGCTTGTCAACGACGGTAGCTACCACCTGGTCGTCGACATGGAGGGCGTCGACTTTCTCGACTCCACCGGGCTCGGCGTGCTCGTCGGCGGGCTCAAGCGCGTACGTGCCCATGAGGGCTCACTGCGTCTGGTGTGCAACCAGGAGCGCATTCTCAAGATCTTCCGTATCACCGGCCTGACCAAGGTGTTCCCCATCCACACCTCGGTCGAGGACGCTGTCGCGGCGACTGACTGACCAGTCACCGCGGGAAGACCACCAAGGGGGTTCCGGGCGATTTCGCCCGGCCCCCCGATCTGCACGCCCATACGCCCGAGGGGGATGGCATGGCCACCGTCGAACTCCGCTTCAGCGCGCTTCCCGAGCACGTCAGGACCGCCCGGCTGGTCGCGGCTGCCGTGGCGCGCCGGGCGGGGGTGGACGAGGCCGTGCTCGACGAGGTGCGGCTCGCTGTCGGCGAGGCCTGCACCCGTGCGGTGGGGCTCCACCTGAGCAACGGGGTGGACGCCCCGGTGCGGGTGGCGCTCACCGAGGAGGAGAAGAAGTTCTCCATCGAGGTCGGCGATGAGTCCCCGACCTCGGCGGGGCACACCCCCGGCGCCCACCCGGATGTGGACGACGACGGCACGGCCGAGGCCGAGAGCGAGGACGAGATGGGCCTCGCGGTCATCAGCGGGCTCGTCGACGACGTCGAGGTGACGACGAGCGAGACCGGCGGTGTGATCCGCATGAGCTGGCCGGCCTCGCCCCAGCCCCTCGTGCCGTAACGATCCTCCGCCATTCCGCTCCATCCGCTGTGACCTCCGGGCCGGCCGTCTCCATGACGGTCGGCCCGGTCGTCGTTCGGGACGCGTTCTGGGCGCGTTCGGGACGCGTTCAGGACTTCCGGAAAACACCTCTGAACAGCACTTTTCATAGTGCACTGAGATCGTTTATGGAGATCATTCCACCCCCGTCAGTGAATTGTTGACCTTCCTCCTTCCGGAGGAATTCCCGGGGCTCAAACCTATTGATCTTCGCTGGTGCAGGCGGATTCCTATTCCGGCGCCCTGTTTTGATCGTGTGACGCTACCTACAATCCGTCCACATCTTGAGCTCAGGACGCCTGAGCGTGGCGGCTCTTCTGCGGTCGCAGAACTGCTGCGCGCCCATGTGCCAAACGTCAAGGAGGACGAATGGCGGGGCCTCTCACCCCTCATCAGCTGGATCTCACCACGCCCCTGGCCGCCGCGGAACTGACCGACGACAACCGGGTGATCGTGATGGTGATCGCCGCGGTCGCGATCGCGGCGCTCGCGGTCGCCGTGGTGCTGGTACGACAAGTGCTCGCGGCCGGCGAGGGCACGGACAGTATGAAGAAGATCGCCGAGGCCGTTCAGGAAGGCGCGAATGCGTATCTGGCCCGGCAGCTGCGCACCCTCGGCGGATTCGCCGCAGTCGTGTTCTTCCTGCTCATGTTGTTGCCGGCGGATGACTGGCTGCAGCGCATCGGGCGGTCGGCGTTCTTTCTGATCGGCGCGGGATTCTCGGCGGCCACCGGCTATATCGGCATGTGGCTCGCGGTGCGCAGCAATGTGCGCGTCGCCGCCGCGGCCCGGGAAGCGACCCCCGAGGCCCCCGCCACTCCGGTCAACGGGGATTCCGCCCCGTCCGCTCCCGGGGCTCCCGGCAAGCCGGCCGTGGATCTGACGGCGGTCTCGCACAAGGCAATGAAGATCGCTTTCCGTACGGGCGGCGTGGTCGGCATGTTCACCGTGGGTCTCGGCCTGCTGGGCGCCTCCTGCGTGGTGCTCGTGTACGCGGCCGACGCGCCCAAGGTGCTCGAGGGCTTCGGCCTCGGTGCCGCGCTGATCGCGATGTTCATGAGGGTCGGCGGCGGCATCTTCACCAAGGCCGCCGACGTCGGTGCCGACCTGGTCGGCAAGGTCGAGCAGGGCATCCCCGAGGACGACCCGCGCAACGCCGCGACCATCGCGGACAACGTGGGCGACAATGTCGGCGACTGCGCGGGTATGGCCGCCGACCTGTTCGAGTCGTATGCCGTGACCCTGGTCGCCGCGCTGATCCTCGGCAAGGCGGCCTTCGGCGACGCGGGCCTCGCCTTCCCCCTGCTCGTCCCGGCCATCGGTGTGATCACCGCCATGATCGGGATCTTCGCCGTGGCCCCGCGCCGCGCGGACCGCAGCGGTATGACGGCCATCAACCGCGGCTTCTTCATCTCCGCGCTCATCTCGATGGCCCTGGTGGCGGCCGCGGTCTTCACCTATCTGCCGTCCACCTACGCCGACCTCGACGGGGTCACCAATCGCGAGATCCTCGGCCACAGCGGTGATCCGCGCGTGCTCGCGCTGGTCGCCGTCGCCATCGGCATCGTGCTCGCCGCGCTCATCCAGCAGCTCACGGGCTACTTCACCGAGACCAGCCGGCGTCCCGTGCGGGACATCGGCAAGACCTCGCTGACCGGCCCGGCCACCGTGGTGCTCTCCGGCATCTCGGTGGGGCTGGAGTCCGCCGTCTACTCGGCGGTGCTGATCGGGCTCAGCGTCTACGGCGCGTTCCTGCTCGGCGGCAGTTCGATCATGCTGGCGCTGTTCGCGGTCGCGCTCGCCGGGACCGGTCTGCTCACCACCGTCGGCGTCATCGTCGCGATGGACACCTTCGGCCCGGTCTCCGACAACGCGCAGGGCATCGCCGAGATGTCCGGTGACGTCGAGGGCGCGGGTGCCCAGGTGCTCACCGACCTGGACGCGGTCGGCAACACCACCAAGGCGATCACCAAGGGCATCGCCATCGCGACGGCGGTGCTCGCCGCGGCGGCGCTCTTCGGCTCGTACCGCGACGCCATCGCGGAGGCCGTTTCCGACGTGAACACCTCCGTGGCCGGGCAGATGAACCTCAGCCTGGACATCTCGCAGCCCAACAACCTGGTCGGTCTCGTTCTCGGCGCCGCCGTCGTCTTCCTCTTCTCGGGGCTGGCGATCAACGCGGTGTCGCGGTCGGCCGGAGCGGTGGTCTTCGAGGTGCGGCGGCAGTTCCGGGAGAAGCCCGGGATCATGAACTACAGCGAGAAGCCCGAGTACGGGCGCGTCGTCGACATCTGCACCAAGGACGCGCTGCGCGAGCTGGCCACCCCCGGTCTGCTGGCGGTCCTGGCGCCGATCGCCGTCGGCTTCGTCTTCGGGGTCGGCGCGCTCGGCTCGTTCCTGGCCGGGGCGATCGGCACCGGCACCCTGATGGCGGTCTTCCTCGCGAACTCCGGGGGCGCCTGGGACAACGCGAAGAAGCTGGTGGAGGACGGGCACCACGGCGGCAAGGGCAGCGAGGCCCATGCCGCGACGGTGATCGGCGACACGGTCGGCGACCCGTTCAAGGACACCGCCGGTCCCGCGATCAACCCGCTGCTGAAGGTCATGAACCTGGTGGCGCTGCTGATCGCCCCGGCGGTCGTGAAGTTCAGTTACGGCGACGACGCGAGCCCCGGGCTCCGAGCGGGGATCGCCGCAGTGGCCGTCGCGATCATCGTCGGGGCCGTCTACGTCTCCAAGCGGCGTGGAATCGCCGTAGGTGACGAAGGCAACTCCGAACGCGTCGCGAAGTCGGCCGACGCGGCGGTGGTGTCCTGACCCGGGAGCGGTCACGGGGCCGTGTGAGCCCCCGGCGGCGTGCGGGCGGACGGTGTGCGACGGCATGCCGTCCGCCCGCAGCCGTGCCCGCCCCTCCGCCCGTTGGCCCGGCGGGCGCGATGAGGCGGATGGCACACCGAGCTTGGTTCAAATGGCTCCAAAGATATCCATATAGGATGCTCGGCAGGCGGGCCGAGCGGCTCGGACGTGTATGTTCCGGGGCCGAGAGCCATGGAAGGGACCAATCCGGTGAACAAGAAGCTTGTGGCACTGTCCGGCGGTGCGGCACTCGTACTGGCGCTGAGCGGCTGCGGCGGCGGCGATGACGGGGAGAAGAAGGCCAACGACTGGGCCAAATCGGTCTGTGACGAGGTGCAGCCGCAACTCAAGAAGATCCAGGGCGCCAACGCTTCCATTCGGTCGGCGTCCGAGGAGCAGGACACCAAGAAGCTCCAGCAGACGGACTCCCAGGCGTTCCAGCAGATCTCCGAGTCCTACGCGGCGCTCGCCAGGGCGGTGCAGAAGGCCGGCCCCCCGCCGGTCGACAACGGCAAGCAGACCCAGAAGCAGGCCGTGAAGGAGCTGAAGGCCACCTCCGGGGCGTACAAGGACCTGCAGACGACCGTCGACAAGCTCGAGACCTCGGACAAGTCCAAGTTCGCCGAAGGCCTCAACGGCGTCGCCGGCGAGCTCAAGAAGCTCAGCACGTCGGGTGACAAGGCCCTGCAGCAGCTCCAGGCGGGCGAGGTCGGCACCGCGATGTCGAAGCAGCCCGGCTGCCAGAAGCCGAAGACCGGCGCCACCAGCGCCACGTAAGGCGCGAAGGGCCCACGTAGGGCGCGTGGACCCGGCTGCACGCCCCTGTTGTCGCTGTTGTCGAGTGGGCGTCGAGTGGTCGAGTTATCCACAGGGTGGCTTGTCCCCAGGCCGCCGCCCGTCGTCGCCGACGGTCGGCGGTTGCCCCGACAATGGGGGCGTGAGTACGCACCAGCCCACCTCCCGCCTCCCGATTCCCGACCCCGAGCGCACCGCCCGCCTGCGTGAAGCGCTGCTGGCCGCCTCCTTCACCGCTGACGGCCTGCTGGATCTGCTCGGCGCGCCCGCCTACGCCGCCTTGGCCCGCGGCGAGACCGTCCCCGCGCTGCGCGCCGCCCGGGGCGGCAGCCCGCTGGAGATCCTGGTGCGGCTCTTTCTGCTGCAGCGCCCGGTGCCCCACGAACGGGCCGCCGAGGCCCTGCCGGTGGCGGACTGCCTCACCGACGGCTGGCTGGTGCGGGACGGCTCCGAGGTGCGCGCGAGCGTGGATGTGCGCCCCTACGGTGGCCCCGAGGGCCAGGACTGGTGGATCGTCTCCGACCTCGGCTGCGCGGTCGGCGGCGCCGGAGGCATCGGCGGGCCCGGCGGCACCCACGGGGCGGCGGACCGCTCGCGGCTCGTCCTCGGGGTCGGCGGCGCGTCCACCACGCTGGCCGGCCTCACCATCCGTACGCCAGTCAAGCGCGCTCTCGACCTCGGCACCGGCTCCGGCATCCAGGCGCTGCACGCGAGCCGCCACGCCGCCCACGTCACCGCCACCGACCCCAATCCGCGCGCCCTCGACATGGCCCGGCTCACCCTCGCCCTGTCCGGGGCGCCGGAGCCGGATCTGCGCGAGGGGTCGCTCTTCGAGCCGGTCGGCGGCGAGACGTACGACCTGATCGTGTCGAACCCGCCGTTCGTGATCTCGCCGCGCTCCGCGGAGGGCGACCGGCTGGTCTACCGCGACGGCGGCATGGCCGGGGACGATCTGTGCCGCACCCTCGTCCAGCAGTCGGCCGCACATCTCGGCGACGGCGGCTGGTGCCAGCTGCTCGCCAACTGGCAGCACATCCGGGGCGAGGACTGGCACGAGCGGCTGGCCTCCTGGGTGCCGCCGGGCTGCGACGCCTGGATCGTGCAGCGCGAGGTGCAGGACGTCGCGCAGTACGCCGAGCTGTGGCTGCGTGACGCGGGCGAGCACCTGGCCGGGCCCGAGGCGTACGCGGCGCGCTACGACGCCTGGCTGGACGAGTTCGAGGCGCGCGGGACCACGGCCGTCGGATTCGGCTGGATCACGCTGCGCAAGTCCGGTGCCGACCGGCCGTCGGTGACGGTGGAGGAGTGGCCGCATCCGGTCGAGCAGCCCTTGGGCGAGGCCGTGGCGGCCCACTTCGACCGGCAGGACTTCCTGCGTGCGCACGATGACGCGGCGCTGCTGACGGCCCGCTTCCGGCTCGCCGACGAGGTCGTCCAGGAGCAGGTCGGGCTGCCCGGCATGGAGGACCCCGAGCATGTGGTGCTCCGGCAGAACCGGGGCATGCGGCGCGCGACCAAGGTCGACACGGTGAGCGCGGGGTTCGCGGGGGTGTGCGACGGCACGCTGAGCGCCGGCCGGATCCTGGACGCCATCGCCCAGCTGCTCGGGGAGGACCCGGTGGTGCTGCGCGACCGCACCCCGCAGTCCATCCGGCTCCTGGTCGAGCAGGGCTTTCTGCAGCCCGTGGCAGACGAGGTGCCGTGAGCCCTGCCCGGCACGGCGTGCCCCCGTAGCCGTGGACCCGTAGCCGTGGACCCGGTCCGGCGGATCTTCGCGGGGTCGCCACGACACGGTGCGCGCCGGGCGTGCGCCGGGGGCGCGGCCGCGCGCCCCCTTGCCCCCGCATGGCGGGAAGACGCCGCCGGAGACGTGAACGCGGCCGGAAAGGGCGGCCGCGCACCGTTCACCCGGGGTTCGCGCGTACGCCTCCGGCGCGTGTCACGCTCCGGGCATGGAGAGCGGACCTGCGATCTTCGCCGGAACGGCATTCGTGTTGTTCGGTGCGGCCCTGCTGCTGTGGACAGCGGGGCGGCTGCGGCTGCGTGCGCCGGTCGTCGACGGTGTGAGTCCCGTCGCTTCCGCGACCCTCTCCCTTCTCTTCGCCGTCGCCTCTCTGGGCGGCGGGATCTGGTGCTTCGGTTACGCCTGACAGGGCGCCTTCCGCGAGGCTTGTGCCGGTCCGGGCGGCAGACAGGACGCTTGTCGGGTTACCGTTCGAGTGGCGTTGCGGGCTTTTTCCGTTTGACACGGGGGCGGGATGTACCGTCACACTCCGCAGCGTCACCGTAGAGGGCCGTGTACGCGTTACCCGCGCTGCAGCGTCCGTTCACCGAGCGTCGACCGGAGAGAAGAGCGAAGTTGTCCCCGACCACCAGCGAGACCGCACAGGGCGGCCGCCGACTCGTCATCGTCGAGTCGCCTGCCAAGGCGAAGACGATCAAGGGCTACCTGGGCCCGGGCTACGTGGTCGAGGCGAGCGTCGGGCACATCCGGGACCTGCCGAACGGTGCGGCAGAGGTTCCCGACAAGTACACCGGTGAGGTCCGCCGGCTCGGCGTGGACGTCGAGCGGGACTTCCAGCCCATCTACGTGGTGAACGCGGACAAGAAGAGCCAGGTCAAGAAGCTCAAGGAGCTGCTGGCCGAGTCCGACGAACTCTTCCTCGCCACCGATGAGGACCGGGAGGGCGAGGCCATCGCCTGGCACCTCCAGGAGGTCCTCAAGCCCAAGGTGCCGGTCCGCCGGATGGTCTTCCACGAGATCACCAAGGACGCGATCCGCGAGGCCGTCGCCAATCCGCGCGAGCTGAACAAGCGCCTGGTCGACGCCCAGGAGACCCGCCGCATCCTGGACCGCCTCTACGGCTACGAGGTCTCGCCGGTCCTGTGGAAGAAGGTCATGCGGGGCCTGTCCGCGGGCCGTGTCCAGTCGGTGGCCACCCGTCTCGTCGTCGAGCGCGAGCGCGAGCGCATCGCCTTCCGCTCCGCCGAGTACTGGGACCTGACCGGCACCTTCTCCACCGGCCGGGCCGGTGACGCCAGCGACCCGGGCACCTTCGGCGCCCGGCTGTCCGCCGTCGACGGCCGCCGGGTTGCCCAGGGCCGTGACTTCACGTCGCTCGGGCTGCTCAAGGACGGCGCGAACGTCCTGCACCTGAACGAGGCGGACGCCCGCGCCCTGGCCGCCGGCCTCGCCGACACCGCCTTCACGGTGCGGTCCGTCGAGTCCAAGCCGTACCGCCGCTCGCCGTACGCCCCGTTCCGTACGACGACGCTGCAGCAGGAGGCCAGCCGCAAGCTCGGCTTCGGTGCCAAGGCCACCATGCAGGTCGCGCAGAAGCTGTACGAGAACGGCTACATCACCTATATGCGCACCGACTCCACCATCCTCTCCGACACGGCGGTGGCGGCGGCCCGGGCGCAGGTCACGCAGCTGTACGGCGCCGACTACCTGCCGGACAAGCCGCGCTCGTACGCCGGCAAGGTGAAGAACGCGCAGGAGGCGCACGAGGCCATCCGTCCCTCGGGCGACCGTTTCCGCACCCCGGCGGAGACCGGGCTCACCGGCGACCAGTTCCGGCTCTACGAGCTGATCTGGAAGCGGACCGTCGCTTCCCAGATGAAGGACGCGGTCGGCAACTCCGTCACCGTCAAGATCGGCGGCCGGGCGAGCGACGGCCGGGACGCGGAATTCTCCGCCTCCGGCAAGACGATCACCTTCCACGGCTTCATGAAGGCCTACGTGGAGGGCGCCGACGACCCGAACGCCGAGCTGGACGACCGCGAGCGCCGTCTGCCGCAGGTCGCCGAGGGCGACGGGCTCGGCGCGGAGGAGATCACCGCCGACGGTCACGCCACCAAGCCCCCGGCCCGCTACACCGAGGCGTCGCTGGTCAAGGAGCTGGAAGAGCGCGAGATCGGCCGCCCGTCCACGTACGCCACGATCCTCGGCACCATCCTCGACCGCGGCTATGTGTTCAAGAAGGGCACCGCGCTGGTGCCGTCCTTCCTGAGCTTCGCCGTGGTCAACCTGCTGGAGAAGCACTTCGGCCGACTGGTCGACTACGACTTCACCGCGAAGATGGAGGACGACCTCGACCGCATCGCGCGCGGTGAGGCCCAGGCCGTGCCGTGGCTCAAGCGGTTCTACTTCGGCGAGAGCGTGAACGGCGCCGACGGCGGTGACGCGGTCGCCGCGGCCGAGGCCGGAAACGGCGACGGCGATCACCTCGGCGGCCTGAAGGAGCTGGTCACCGACCTGGGCGCGATCGACGCCCGGGAGATCTCGTCCTTCCCCGTGGGCGACGGGATCATGCTGCGCGTCGGCCGCTACGGCCCGTACGTCGAGCGTCCCGCCAAGACCGAGGGCGAGACCGGCCACCGCGCCGACGTCCCCGACGACCTGCCGCCGGACGAGCTGACCGTGGCGTTCGCGGAGGAGCTGCTCGCCAAGCCGAGCGGCGACTTCGAGCTGGGCACCGACCCGGAGACCGGGCGCCCGATCGTCGCCAAGGACGGCCGCTACGGTCCGTACGTCACCGAGGTGCTGCCCGACGACACCCCGAAGACCGGCAAGAACGCGGTCAAGCCGCGCACCGCCTCGCTCTTCAAGTCGATGTCCCTGGACACGGTGACCCTCGCGGACGCGCTCAAGCTGATGTCGCTGCCGCGCGTCGTCGGCACCGACCCCGAGGGCATCGAGATCACCGCGCAGAACGGCCGCTACGGCCCGTATCTGAAGAAGGGCACCGACTCGCGCTCGCTGGAGCGCGAGGAGCAGCTCTTCACGATCACGGTCGACGAGGCGCTGGCGATCTACGCGCAGCCCAAGCAGCGCGGCCGGGCCGCGGCCAAGCCGCCGCTGAAGGAGCTGGGCACCGACCCGGTCAGCGAGAAGCCCGTCGTGGTCAAGGACGGCCGCTTCGGTCCGTACGTCACGGACGGCGAGACCAACGCGACGCTGCGCCGGGACGACGACGTCGAGACGATCACGGCCGAGCGCGGCTACGAGCTGCTGGCGGAGAAGCGCGCCAAGGGCCCGGCCAAGAAGACCGCGAAGAAGGCGGCCGCCAAGAAGACCGCGGCGAAGAAGGCCCCGGCCAAGAAGACCGCCGCCAAGAAGACCGCCGCCAAGAAGACGGCCGCCAAGACGACCGCGGCGAAGAAGACGACGACCGCGGCGAAGAAGACCACGGCCAAGAAGACGGCCGCGAAGAAGACCACCACGGCCAAGAAGGCCGCGGCGGCCAAGAAGACGGCGGCCACGGCGGAGTAACCGCCCGGCTCGCCCGCACGTCATCCGCGTGCCCCCGTCCGTTTGTTCGGCCGGGGGGACGTGGATTCACGTGATCCGGATAGGCTTGCGGGATGACGCGAGAGCAGCTTTCGGACGTGACCCCCACTTCCGGCGCCCTTGCCGCGGACTCCCGCGAGCGTGCCGTCCGAGCCCTCCTGCGCTATCCGCCGCTACGACGGCTCTGGAGCGCCCAACTCGTCGGCGGCACCGCGGACGCGCTGGCCGTGCTGGTGCTCGTACTGCTGTCGCTGCAGGCCGCGGTGTCAGCGGGCTCCTTCGGCGGGGGCTACAGAGGGGCGGCGCTGGCGGTCGCCGCCGTTCTGGGCATGCGGCTCCTCGCGACCCTGCTGTTCGGGGCGGTGCTCCTCGGCCCGCTCTCCGCGCTCATCGGCCCGTCCGGCCCGCTGGACCGCCGCTGGACCATGATCGGCGCGGACGGGCTGCGGCTCGTCCTGCTGCTCATCGCGCCGCTGTGGATCGACTGGGCACCGGACGACGCCGTCGCGTGGCTGCTCATCACCACCTTCGTCGTGGGCGTCACCGAGCGTTTCTGGACCATCGCCAAGGACGACGCGGCCCCCGCGCTGCTCCCCGCGCCGCCCGTCGAGGGCGCCGCCGTGCGCCCGCTGCCGGACCACATGGACGCGCTGCGCCGGCTCTCGCTGCGGACGAACTTCCTCAGCCTGCCGCTGGCCGCCGCCGGGCTCCTCGTCGTCATGCTCATCGGCAGGCTGCTGGGGACGGGCGTCAGCTGGTTCCACGCCCATCAGGCGGCGCTCGGCAGTTACGTCGGCGCCGGGCTGTTCGCCGCGTCCATCTCGGTCCTCTACTTCGTGGAGCTGCCCGGCGCGCAGACCCCCCGTACGCGCTCCCCGCTCGAAGGGCTGCGCCGTCCGCGCGCCCTCTCCGGTACCGGTGCCGACAAGGGCCGTACCGGCGCCGTACCGCTGCTGATCCTCGCCTGCGCCGGAGTGGCCGCCGCCGTCGCCGCCGCCGTCGGCGTCGCCGCGCTGCAGGCCGTCGACCTCGGCGGCGGCCCGGTCGGCTTCTCGCTGCTGGTGCTCGTGCTCAGTGGCGGACCGGCGGTCGGCATCCGCTGGGCGCCCAAGGTCCTCCCGGGGCTCTCACGGCGTCGGCTGCTCGCCCTGTCGGTCGCGCTGACCGGTCTCGCGCTGCTCGCGGCGGGCCTGGTGCACGACGCGACGACCGTCCTGATGATCGCGCTGCTCGCCGGTCTGTCGGCCGGAGTCGCGGCGAACACCGGCCACTCTCTCCTGGACCAGGAGCTGGAGGAGTCCCGCCGGCCCCGGATGACCGAGCACCTGCAGGCCGTCGTCCGCGTCTCCGTCGGCCTCGGCGCCGTCGCCGCCCCGCTGCTCGCCGCAGTGATCGGGCCGCACCGGCTCGGCAGCGGCGACTTCGTGTTCGCCCACGGCGGCGCGGCCTTCACGCTCATGCTCGTCGGCGCGCTGCTGCTGCCCATCGCCGCGCTGGTCCTCGGCCGCACCGACGACCGGCAGGGTGTCCCGCTGCGGCAGGATCTCCGCGAGGCGTTGCTGCGCGGCGGGGGCGCGGAGGAGGCCCCGGCCGCGACAGGCTTCTTCATCGCCGTCGAGGGCGGTGACGGCGCGGGCAAGTCCACGCAGGTCGAAGCGCTGGCCGAATGGGTCAGGGCCAAGGGCCACGAGGTGGTGGTGACCCGCGAGCCGGGCGCGACCGCCATCGGCAAGCGGCTGCGCTCGATCCTGCTCGACGTCTCGTCCGCGGGGATCTCGCACCGCGCGGAGGCGCTGCTGTACGCGGCGGACCGCGCCGAGCACGTCGACTCGGTGGTCCGTCCGGCCCTGGAGCGCGGCGCGGTCGTCATCTCCGACCGTTACATCGACTCGTCCGTCGCCTACCAGGGCGCGGGCCGCGACCTCGCCGCGACCGAGATCGCCCGCATCTCCCGCTGGGCGACGAACGGCCTGGTGCCGCATCTGACGGTGCTGCTCGACGTTTCCCCGGAGACCGCGCGCGAACGCTTCACCGAGGCCCCCGACCGGCTGGAGTCCGAACCCGCCGAGTTCCACCAGCGGGTGCGCTCCGGGTTCCTCGCCCTCGCCGCCGCCGACCCGGCCCGCTACCTCGTCGTGGACGCCGGACAGCTGCCGGAGGCGGTCACCTCCGTCGTACGCCACCGCCTGGACCAGATGCTGCCGCTGTCGGAGGCGGAGCTGACGGCCCAGGAGGAGGCACGGAAGGCGGCGGAGGAAGAGGCGCGCCGCAAGGCCGAGGAGGAGGCCGCCCGCAAGGCGGAGGAGGAGCGGCTGGAGCGCGAGCGCCAGGAGGCGCTGGCCAAGGCGCGTGCCGAGGAGGAGGAGCGCAAGCGCCGCGAGCTGGAGGAGGCGCGGCAGCGCGAGGCCGAGCGGCAGGCGGAGGAGGCCCGTAAGCGGGCCGAGGACGCGCGCCGACGGGCCGAGGAGGACCGCAAGCGCATCGAGGCCGAGGACCGCGCCCGCGCCGCCGAGCAGGAGCGGCTCCGCCGCAAGGCGGAGGCGCAGGCCCTGGAGCGGGCCGAGGCGGCGGCGCGCCGCCAGGAGGAGCAGCGCAAGGCGGAGGAGGCGCTGCTGCGGGCGGAGCAGGCGCGGCTGGCGGCCGACGCTCCGACCGTGGAGACCGAGATTCCGACGCCGCCCGACGGGACGCCCGATGCGCCGTCGGATACGGCGGCCGGGACGGCTGGGACGGCATCCGACGCGGACGCCGACGAGACCGCCGTCCTTCCGCGGGTGCCGCCGGGGCGCCCCCGGCAGGATCCGGACGCCGAGGAGACCACGCTCCTTCCCCGGCCGCAGGCGCCGGAGCAGTCCGCTCCGGGGTCCTCCGCGACCGATGAGACGGCTGTCCTGCCGCCCGTACGGGACGACCGGCCCGCAGGCGAGGAGCGGCCCGCCGATCCGGCCGACCGGGTTCCGCCGTGGATGTTCCGCGAGGAGGAGCAGGGGCAGGCGCAGGGGGACGACCGTACGCGCGAGCTGCCGCAGTTCGACCAGGCCCAGGGCCACGACCAGGGCCAGGACCAGCCGCGCCGTCGGCGTCCGCGCCCGGACTGGGCGGAGGAGACCCCGCTGGACGACCTCCCGACGCTCGCCGACGAACTCCTCGGCGACCGCGACCGTGACGACGAGGGCGGCGGCGGCCGCCGCCGCTGACCGCCTGGCGGCGTTGTCGGTGGGGTGCCCCACAATGGGACGCGTTGGGCAGATAAGGCGGAGGCAGCCATGGCGGTATGGGACGACCTGGTCGGACAGGACCGAGTAGCGGCCCAGCTGACCGCTGCCGCGCGCGACGCGGACGCGCTGGTCACGGCCGGTGCGTCGGCCGAGCCCGACTCCGAGCCCATGGCGTCGTCCAAGATGACCCACGCCTGGCTGTTCACCGGACCGCCCGGTTCCGGCCGGGCCACGGCCGCCCGCGCCTTCGCCGCCGCGCTGCAGTGCGTGAGCCCCGACCGGGCGCTCGGCGGCGTCCCCGGCTGCGGCTTCTGCGACGGCTGCCACACCGCCCTGGTCGGTACGCACGCCGATGTGGAGGTGGTGCGTACGGACATGCTCACCATCGGCGTCAAGGAGACCCGCGAGCTCGTCCGCCGCGCCCAGCTCTCCCCCGCGGGCGGGCGGTGGCAGGTGATCGTCATGGAGGACGCCGACCGGCTCACCGAGGGCGCGGGCAACGTGCTGCTGAAGGCCGTCGAGGAGCCCGCGCCGCGCACCGTATGGCTGCTGTGCGCGCCCTCCCTGGAGGACGTGCTGCCCACCATCCGCTCCCGCTGCCGCCTCCTCACCCTCCGTACGCCCCCGGTGGACGCCGTCGCGGACATCCTCGTCCGCCGTGACGGCATCGACCCCGAGCTGGCCGCCTCCGCCGCCCGCGCCACCCAGGGGCACATCGGCCGCGCCCGGCGGCTGGCCACCGACGAGCGGGCCCGGACCCGCCGCAAGGCGGTGCTCAAGCTCCCGCTGCGCATCGACGACGTGGGGGGCTGCCTCAAGGGGGCGCAGGAGCTGGTCGACGCGGCGGCCGAGGACGCCAAGCAGGTCGCCGAGGAGGTCGACGCCAAGGAGACCGAGGAGCTGCGCGCCGCGCTCGGCGCCGCCGCCGGTACGGGCGGGCGGCTGCCGCGCGGCACGGCCGGGGCCATGAAGGAGCTCCAGGACCGCCAGAAGCGCCGCGCGACCCGCACCCAGCGCGACAGCCTCGACCTGGCCCTGACGGAGCTGACGGGCTTCTACAGGGACGTGCTGGCCCTCCAGCTCGGCTCCCAGGTCGCGCTCGCCAACACCGACGTGCGGGACGCCCTGGAGCGGGTGGCGTCGGGCTCGAAGCCGGAGCGGACGCTGCGCCGGATCGAGGCGGTCTCGGCCTGCCGCGAGGCGCTGGACCGCAATGTGGCGCCGCTGCTGGCGGTGGAGGCGATGACCATGGCGCTGCGCGCGGGTTGAGGCGCGCGGGTTGAGGCGCGCGGGTTGAGGCGCGCGGGCTGAGGCGCGCGGGTTGAGACGCGCCGACCCGCGGGCCGCTTCCTGACCCGTAGCCCGTACGAGTGAGCCCGTGGCCGCATGGAGCGTAGTCGGGCGGATACGCTCCGTGTCGTCGGCGGCTCCTCGCCGGCACCCGCGACCCGAGGGATCCGCCGATGGCCACCCGCCGTAGCAGCACGCTCACCACCATCGGCGTCACCGTCGCGGGCGCCGCCCTGCTGTTCTCCGGCTGCTCCGCCGGAGCCTCGGCGCCGCGCGCCGCGTCCCTGCCGAAGACCGTCCCCACCGCCCTCAGGCCGTACTACGAACAGACCCTGACCTGGCACAAGTGCCCCGGCGGCGCGGGCTTCGACTGCGCCACGCTGAAGGCCCCGCTCGACTACGCCAGGCCCGGCGCCGGCCGGGACCTGAAGCTGGAGGTCTCCCGTAAGAAGGCGACCCGCTCCGCGCGTCGCATCGGCTCGCTCCTGCTGAACCCCGGCGGCCCGGGCGGCTCCGCGATCGGCTATCTGCAGAGCTTCGCCGCGATCGGCTACCCGGCGCCGGTCCGCGCCCGGTACGACCTGGTCGCGATGGACCCGCGCGGCGTGGCCGGGAGCGAACCCGTCACCTGCCTGAACAACCGGCAGATGGACACCTTCACCCGGACCGACCAGACCCCCGACGACTCCGCCGAGACCCGTCGGCTCGTCGCCGCGTACAAGAAGTTCGCCCGCGGCTGCGCGGCCCGCTCCGGCCGCATCCTCGGCCACGTCTCGACCGTCGAGGCGGCGCGCGACATGGACCTGCTGCGCGCCGCCCTCGGCGACCGCAAACTCGCCTACGTCGGCGCCTCGTACGGCACCTTCCTCGGCGCCACCTACGCCGACCTCTACCCGGCCCGCGTCGGCCGCCTCGTCCTTGACGGCGCCCTCGACCCCACGCTGACCTCGCGGCGCATGAACCGCGACCAGACCGCCGGCTTCGAAACCGCCTTCACCGCCTTCGCCCGGGACTGTCTCCGCCGCTCCGGCTGCCCCCTCGGCACCGGCACCGTGGCGGGCGCCCGCAAGCGGCTCAGCGCCCTCTTCCGCCGCATCGACTCCCACCCGGTGTCCACCGGCGGCTCCCGCACGCTGACCGAATCCCTCGCCACCATCGGCGTGATCAGCGCGATGTACGACGAGGGCGCCTGGCCCCAACTGCGCACCGCCCTCCGCGCGGCGCAGCGCGGCGACGGCGAGGGCCTGCTGAACCTCGCCGACCTCTACTACGAGCGCGACACCGACGGCCGTTACGCCAACCTCATGTACGCCAACCCCGCCGTCAACTGCCTCGACCTCCCACCGGCCTTCCGCACCCCCGCCGACGTCCGGGCGTCCCTCCCCGCCTTCGAGAAGGCATCCCCCGTCTTCGGCAGGTCCCTGGCCTGGTCCGCCCTGAACTGCGGCTACTGGCCCGTCCCCCCGACCGGCCACCCCCGCCCCCTCCGGGCCAAGGGCGCCGCCCCCATCGTCGTCGTCGGCACCACCCGCGACCCCGCCACCCCGTACCGCTGGGCCCGCGCCCTCGCCTCCCAGCTCACCTCCGCCACCCTCCTCACCTACGACGGCGACGGCCACACCGCCTACGCCCGCGGCAGCCGCTGCGTCGACACCGCGATCAACACCTACCTCCTCACCGGCCGACCCCCCGCCCCCACCCACCGCCGCTGCACCTGACCCCCGCCCGCCGCCCCGGAACCCCGTACGGAGCACCCCCCGGGACTGTGTAGACTTGGCGAAGCTGCTGCTGCCGATCAGGCACCACCAGCACGCCGCCTTAGCTCAGTCGGCCAGAGCGACGCACTCGTAATGCGTAGGTCAAGGGTTCGATTCCCTTAGGCGGCTCAATCGAAAGCCCAGGTCACACTCCGTGTGACCTGGGCTTTTTGGTGGGCGTCCCGCGTTCTCTTCAGCCGCCCCCACCACCGCCACCGCCGCCGCCTCCGCAGCCGCCGCCTCCTCCGCCTCCACCGCAGGACGAGCCTCCGCCGCAGCCGCCGCCTCCGCCGCACGAGGACCCGCCGCTGCAGGAGGATCCGCCGCTGCCTCCGGCCCACCAGCCGCCGGAGCCGCGGCGGCGTCGGTTGCCCCCGAGGGGGCTGTCCCTCGATCCGGTCTTGGATGCTTTCGCGAAGAGCATGATGATCACCACGAACGGCACGGCGATCATCACCGCCTTGAGCAGGGAACTCATCGAGCCCTCACCTTCCTTAGCTGGTCACCGTCGTAGACGAGTGGGGGAAGGCCGGTGGTTCGCCGTGAAGTGGGGCCGTTGCGTGAAGGGTGCGACGGGGCTGTGGCGGTCAGGCTCCCTTCAGGTGGCGCATCAGACGCTCGAAGTCCTGCCAGCCCGAGAGGTCCGACGGGTCACCCGGGAGGGGGTAGTACAGGGCGGGGAGGGTTTTGGGGCCGAGCTGGATCGGGGTGTCGGACAGGGGGGTGCGGCGGGCGCGGTCGCCGGGGAGTTGGCGGACTTCCTCCGCCCCGAGGACGAAGGCCAGGGGGACGCCGGGGCCTTCGAAGCGGGGCGGGACGGCGAGGTCGCGGCGGGCCTTGCGGAGCTGGATGAGCATCGACTGGAGATTGTGGCGGGTGGCCAGGATCTCGGCGGCCCGGGGGAGGGCGTCCAGCGGCGGCTCTTCGTCAGGTCCGTAGCCGAAGGCCAGGGTGACGTCCTCCTCCACGCCCGCCGTCGTACGGCTGATGCGGATCGTGGCCAGGCCGGGGCGGGCGGGGGTGCCGACGACCACGAGCCAGGTGGGCTCGGGGGCCCGGTCGTGCGCCAGGTCGGTCAGCTGACGCAGCGACCAGGGGAGGTTGGCCGGTTCGGCCGTGCCCCAGCCTGCCGGGGGTTCGCCGGTGAGTTCGCGCCAGACTGCCTCCAGGGCGCCGCCGAGGACGAGGCGGTCGTCGGCGGGGTGGACCGTGCGGTAGGAGATGGCCAGTTGGCGCTCGCCGGTGTCCGCGACCTCCTGATAGGAGGCGGCCACTTTGGTGTGCGGGTCGTCGGCGGTCGCCTCGTCGGACTCGACCGTGGCGAAGAGGCCGTTCTGCCAGGCCAGTACGGCCCCGGACAGCCCGTCGTAGAAACCCTCCCGCTCGTCCTGCACGACCCAGCGCGACGGCCAGCCGCTCAGGCTGTTGCGGACGGCGGGGGAGAGGACGGTGTCCGGGGAGGTGACGATCTGGAGGCCCAATTCGGCGTTGGCCGCCGCTCGGTAGGCGTCCGAGAGCCAGGCCGTCATGGAGACCACCGGGCGGTCCTGGATGATGACGGCGACTTTGTCGGTGAGGGCGTCGACGGCGGGCTGCGCCGCCGCCGGCGTGGGCGCGACGCTCACGCCGTCGGTCTTCACCACGGCGAGGGAGCTTGCGGCCTCCGGCGGCCACGCAGAGCCGCCGGTCAGGGAGATGATCCGGGCGGCGAAGGTGCCCGCGAGCCGCTCGGCCTCCTCGACGCCGGTGGTGGCCCGGACCTCCGTCCACCAGAACGGAACCGGGGGCGCGGCGGCCCCGAGAAGCCGTTCGGCCTCGCCCGCGACCTGCACGAGCACCGGCGCCTCGACCGAGACGAGGGGGCGGCCCTCCGTGTCGCAGAGCTGTACGACGGCGTCTTCACCCGTCGTCCCGACCAGCTTGTCGGGGCCGCCGGAGAGCAGACCGGCGAGCACGCTCAGCGGGGCGGGCATGTTCGGGGTGAGGGTGATGACGTCCTTGGTCATGGGTCCCGTCCGGTCCTTCGTGGTCCGTAGCGTCGTCCGTGGAAGCCTCGGTGGCGTGCGTGTGCGAGCGACCCGGTGCCCTCACCCGTCCGTGTAAACCGTCTGGATCAGGCGGTTCGGACGGCCCCTGCGGATGAACACGCCACGGCCCGCCGGCTGCTGGCCGGCGTACACGCCGGGGAACAGCTGGCCCTCGCTGCGGTCGCCCGACATGAGGACGGCCGAGGCGCCCGACTCCCGCAGGCCCAGCATCAGCGGCTCGTACATGCCGCGCGAGGCGCCTGCGACGCGGCGCGTCACGACGAAGTGGAGGCCGATGTCGGCCGCTGAGGGGATGTAGGGCAGGAACGGCGTCAGCGGTGCCTGCCCGGCGGTGGTCAGTACGTCGTAGTCGTCGACGAGGACCACGATCCGCGGACCGCTGCCCCAACTGCCCGGCTCCAGGTCCTCGGTGTCCGCGCTTTCGTCGGGCAGCCGCTTCTCCAGCTCGGTGGCGATACCGGTGGCGAGGCCCGCGCACATCTTGGCGTTGTACGCGTAGCCGCCGCGGAACTCCTCGGGGATCGCGCCACGCAGGCTGCGCCGCGGGTCCATGACGGCGAAGACCAATTCGTCCTCGCTGTAGCGCTCGATGAGGCCCTGGGAGATGGTCTTGAGGAGGTTCGTCTTGCCGCATTCGCTGTCGCCCAGGACCAGCAGATGCTGGTCGTACTCGAACAGGTCGAGAAGGACGGGAGCGAGCGCCGTCTGGTCCAGGCCGATGGGCACCTGCTGCGGCTCGGCGGCCGGACCGGGCAGCAGATGCGGCTCCAGGACGCGCGGCAGGACCCGTACGGGCTGGGCCACGTCACCGCTCCAGGTGGCGCGGACGGTGCGGGCGGTGCGCTCCAGGACCGCCCCCAGGTCCGCGGTGTCGGCGAGGCCGTCCGTACGGGGCAGTGCGATCTGTGCGAACAGCTTGCCGTCGGTGAGGACGCGGCCGGGCTCGTCGGGCGACAGCGTCTGGGCGAGCTTGCGGTCGATGCTGGACTCGCTGGGGTCGTTCAGGCGCAGCTCGACGCGGGTACCGAAGTTGGACTGGGCCGCGATGCGGACGTCGTTCCAGCGCAGCATGCCCGCGACCACGTGGATGCCGTATCCACTGCCGCGCTTGAGGATGTCCATGACGGCATCGTCCAGCTCCTCGAAGTCGTCCCGCAGCGCGCCGAAGCCGTCGATGATGAGCACGATCTCGGCCGAGGCCAGCTGGTGCAGCCGACCTGCCGCGTGCAGGGTACGAAGCTGCTCGACGGAGTCGATGCCGTGTTGGCGGAAGAGTTCCTCGCGGGCCGCGAGCATGTTCCGCACCTCTTCGACGGTGCGCCCGGCGCGCTCGCGGTCGGCGCGGCCCGCGACGCCGCCGACGTGCGGCAGCCCGGACATCGCCTGGAGGCCGCCGCCGACCAGGTCGAGGCCGTAGACGCCGACCTCCTGCGGGGTGTGGGTCAGCGCGATCGAGAGGGCGAGGGTGCGCAGCAGGGTCGTCTTGCCGGACTGCGGGCCGCCGATGACGGCGGCGTGACCGCCCGCCACGGTGAGGTCCAGGTACCACTGGCCCTGCCACTGCTTGGTGGGGTCGTCGAGCAGGCCGAGCGGCACCTGCAGCGGGCCGCGGCGCGTGGCGAGCTGCATGCCGCGCGCGCCGACGTCCACCGGGCCCGCGGCCTTGTCCAGGGTGATCGCGGCGGGCAGCGGGGGCAGCCAGATGCGCCGGACCGGATCGGCGGCGTTCTCCAGCTGTCCGACGACGACGTTCATCTCGGTGGGGCCGGTCTCGCGGCGCCGCACCGACGGTTCCCCCTCGCCCGGGGCCTCCGACGTGGCGAGGGTGTTGAACGCCTCGTACTCCAGCGCGAGCGGACCGGTGTCCTCTTCCTCGTCGCGCTGTACGGGCCCCCGGTAGGCGCCGGAGACATAGCTTGCCTTGAAGCGCTCGTAGTGGGTGGTGTCGACCTTGAGGTACCCGAAGCCGGGCAGCGGCGGCAGATGGAAGGCGTCCGTGGTGTCCAGGACCGTGCGGGACTCGTCGGCGGAGAAGGTGCGCAGGCCGAGCCGGTACGAGAGATAGGTGTCCAGCCCCTTGAGCTTGCCGCCCTCGATGCGCTGGCTGGACAGCAGCAGGTGCACACCGATGGAGCGGCCGATGCGCCCGATGGACAGGAACAGGTCGATGAAGTCCGGCTTGGCGGTCAGGAGTTCACCGAACTCGTCGATCACCACGAACAGGTGCGGCAGCGGGTCGAGATCGGGACGCTTCTCGGCCCGCAGCGTGGCGTAGTCACCGATGTCGGCGACGTTGCCGGCGTCCTTGAGCACCTGCTGCCGGCGCTTGACCTCGCCGGCCAGCGAGGCGTGGACGCGCTCCACGAGACCGGCCTGGTTCTCCAGGTTGGTGATGACACCGGCCACGTGCGGCAGGTTCGCGAACGGAGCGAACGTCGCACCGCCCTTGTAGTCGACGAGGACCATGGCGAGGTCCTCCGGCGGGTGCGTGGCGACCAGGGCGAGGACGAGGGTGCGCAGCAGTTCCGACTTGCCGGAACCGGTGGCGCCCACGCACAGCCCGTGCGGGCCCATGCCCAGCTCGGACGACTCCTTGAGGTCGAGGAGCACCGGTTCGTGGGAGTCGCTGATACCGATCGGCACACGCAGGAAGGCACGTTCACCGCGCGATGCCCACTGGCGCGAGAGGTCGAGCTCTGCCACGTCATCGATGCCGAGCAGCCCGGCGAAGTCGACGGGCCCGGACAGGGGGGCGTCGACGAGCGACTCGGCGGAGAGCCGCATCGGCGCGAGCATGCGGGCCAGGCCCTCGGCGAACGGGATGCTGACCTCGTCCACGGTGCCGTGGGCGTTGACCGGTTCCTCGGCGCGCAGGTCCTCGATGACCACCCGGCCGTCGTCGACGGTGATCCGCACGCTGACCTGACCCGGCTCCTGGACCCGCTCCTGGAGCAGGTGCAGGACGGTGACGCCCATGTCGCGCAGGCCGACCGCGTCGTCGGGACGCGGCAGATCCACCGCGTCCTCGCCGTGCCCGTCGGAGACGACGACCAGGCGGGACGTCATGGCCAGGGCGTCCTTGCCGGACAGACCCCGGCGCACCTCGGCCGCGTACGAGGCGCGGCGACGCAGCTCCGCGCCGATCTGCTGGGCGAGCTGGGGCGGCGAGGGGGCGATACGGCGGGCGGCGACGGGGCCGTCGAACTGCTCGGTGTCGAGCAGGTGCGGCATCCACTTGGCCCACTCCCAGTCGCCGAGCCGCTCGCCCGGCACGGCGAGCGCCATGCCCACGTCGTCCGGCGCGTGGGTGGCGGCGGTCTGCACGAGCAGTGCGCGGGCGACGCGCAGGCAGTCCTCGCGCGGGCCGATGACACTGACGTTGCCGACCCGGTCGAGGGGAATGGTGAGCGGGAGTTCGGTACCGGTGCGGAAGCGGTCCATCAGCGCCGACGCCTCGTTCAGCATGAAGCGGTCGGGCGGGGTGAGGACCGACGAGCCCTGCTGGGCGACCTTCAGGTCACGTACCGGCATCTCGCCCGTGCCGACCCGCACGCGCAGGAAGTCCCCGTCCACCCGGCGGCGCTCCCACAGCCGGGCCGGGTCGCGCACTATGTCGTACAGGGCGTCCGGCGGCGGGTTGAGGACGTCGGCCTTCTCGCGCCCCTCGCGTTCCTCCTTGGACAGCTCCTCGCGCAGGTCCTCGAGGTACGAGAGGTACGCCTCGCGCTGGGTGCGGCGGGTGCGCTGGGCCTTGCCGCGCTGCGAGAAGGCGAGGCCGAGGGTACCGATGAGCGTGACGACGACGATGATCGCGCCGAGCCCGGCGAACTGGCTGTTCCGTACGACCGTCATCATGATCACGGACGACAGCACACCGGCGACGGGCAGCATCGACATCGCGATGTTGCCCGACTTCCCCTCGGGGAGGTTGGGCGGCGCTTCGATGGTGCGTGCCTCGGGGGCGACCTGGGGCCGGGCGGTCCTGGCCGGGCGGTGGATCAGTCGGGTACTCATCGGCGTCCGTCACTCACGGTCGGGCTCGGCATGGGGATCAGTGGCGCTGCTGGGAGAGCCGGAACGCGTCCGCGGCGAGGCGGGTGGCGGCTTCCCTCGTGGAGTGCGCGAGGAGTTCGGTACGGATCGCGCCGCCGGCCGCGAGGTGCCGGTCGTACGGCAGGGTCCGAACGGTCGCCCCGGTGGACTTCAGCTTCTTGACCGCCTCGTCGAGGTCGAGCCCGCTGTGCGGCACGAGCTCGGTGAGGACCACCACCGTGCCGGCGATCACGTGCGGGGGCAGCCCCTGCATCCACTGGAGCACCGCATACGTGCTGGTGATGCCCTCCAGCGTGGCGGGCGCGGTCAGCACGCGGGCCTGGGCGGCGGACAGCGCGACCCGGGCGACCTCGGCCGGCAGCGTCTCGCAGTCGACGACGGTCACGCCGAAGTACCGGCGCAGCGAGACCATGACCCGCTCGTACGCCCTGGTCTCCAGCATCGCGCCGATCTGCCCCTGGCTGCCGGGCAGCAGCCAGGCGTTGTTGGGGAGCTGTACGAGATAGCCGGTGACGTCCAGAAGCGACATCTGCGGCTCGACGATGCCCGCCAGGTCGCCGGTGGTCCAGCGCAGCGTCTCGGCGCCGAGCCGCAGCGGCAGCGAGCCGAGCGACGGGTCGGCCTCGACGAACAGGACCGGGTCCTGGCGGTAGTGCGCGTACGCCGTGCCGAGCAGCGCCGCGACGGTCGACTTGCCGGAGCCGCCCCGGATGGACGTCACGGCGATCTGCCGGCCGGTGGTCACGGGCTGCTGGAGGACCTCGGCGCTGGCGGTGGTGTCGGCGACCTCGCGGGCGGCCGAGGAGGCGACGGTGCGGCGCAGGTTGCGCGTGGCCCGCGCGGCGAAGGACTCGCCGTGCCGCGGCTTGCGGCCGGTCACGGCGAGCCCCCGGTCCACCACGGGCCGGGAGTCGGGGGTGCGCTGCGGGCGGGCCGGGGCGTAAGCGGCCTGGCCCGGCTGGTACTGCTGCTGCGGCCTGGCCGGGTGGTCGGCGGCCTGCTGCTGGGGCGCGGGGCTCCCGGGGGCCGGGTGCGGCCCCGCCTCGTACGCGGGCGCGCCCTGTGCGGGGACGCCGTACGCCCCCTGCTGCGGCGCTCCCTGCGGCGCGGCCCCGCCCCGCAGGTCACGCAGCACGTCGCCCTGCCAGTTGTCTCCGTTCGGCATGTCAGCCCTTCTTTCCCGTCCTGCTGCCCCGCTCGGAGCGCCTGCGCGTCGACTCGGAACTTGTGAGGAGCATCAGAACTTGTTGAGCAGCTGTCCGTACACGCCGAACGCCCCGACGGCGAGCGGGAAGAGCCCCACCACACCGATGGACTCGACCATGTCGGCGATGCGCCGCAGCCGCACCTGCACATGCTCGGGTGGCTGCACGGCCAGGATCAGCAGTGGCAGCACCGCGGCCGCGCACAGCACGGCGAGCGGCCCGGCGCCCCCGGCGTGCTGCATCCACACCATCACCAGGCGCACGACGAGGACCGCGGCAGCGGCGAAGAGCGCCACGACCTCGGCGACCAGCGGGAAGGCGCGCGCCCGCGAGAGCAGCACCAGGGCCACCAGCGCCGGGAGCGCCACGGTCCACACGGACGGCGTCGTGGCACGGGTGAGCAGCCAGCTGCCGGCCGTCGCGGAGGCCGCCGTGACGATCGTGGCCAGCGCGAGGCCGCGGTGCGTGGCCGCGAGGGCGTTGCCCACTTGGTGGCGGCTGACGGAACTGCCGCCGGAACGGCGGTCGTCGAGCGCGGTGAGGCCCGAGGCCATCAGCGCGAGCCGCGGCAGCAGGCCGAGCAGGATCACGGAGAAGACGGCCATCACGGCACCGAGCCGGACCGGGTCACCCTGGATCGCGGCAACCGCCTCCCACACCACGGCCAGGCCGGCGGTGGCCGCGGCCCCGATGAGCCCGCCGCGGCCGAGCGGCGAGAAGTAACCGAGCAGGAGCAGCATCACGACCAGCGCGCCCGTGACGCCGGCGAGCCGCGCCGTCCCCGACCAGTCGTAGGCATCGGCGGCGGTCCACGCGGTGAGCAGGCCGAGGCCGCCGGCGGCGAGCAGCAGCGCCGTGGCCAGCCCGCGGTTGCCCTCCCCCACCTTGGCGACCAGGGCGCCGG
This sequence comes from Streptomyces sp. NPDC021212, assembly GCF_044332925.1. NCBI lineage: Bacteria > Bacillati > Actinomycetota > Actinomycetes > Kitasatosporales > Streptomycetaceae > Streptomyces > Streptomyces sp. NPDC021212. The sequence goes on along the minus strand of NZ_JBIRPZ010000004.1, from coordinate 4,806 downwards.
CAGCGAGGAGGACGAACGCGACCGCGCCGAGGGCACCCACGAGGGAGCCGAGCGCGAACTCGTCACGCGCGAGCACCGCGGCGATCACCGCGAAGACGACCGTGGCCACGCCCGCGCTGATCCGGCGCGCGGCGGGCCGCCAGCGCCAGGCCTGCAGGTCGAGGTCGTCGGCCACCAGGTCCGTGACGTCGTGCACGACGGGGGCCGGCGGGGCCGAATGGGCCCGTACGAGGCGGAGCACGGCACCGTCGGCGACCTCGGCCGACGACAGCGTGCTGTCGTGCGGCAGTGCGGAGCCGTCGGACGTGATCAGCTGCCTGGTCATCGGACGCGACGCGGCCCGGTCGTCCAGCAACTGCAGGATGTCCGGCAGCAGTTGCCCGATCGGAGTGTCGGAGGGCAGGACGATGTCGGCCCGGCGTCGCTCGCCGACCAAGGTCACCCGGCTTAGCTGCGCCCGGGATGTCGTTGCTGTGCTCACCACTTACGGGAACCTATCGTCGCGACTTGAAGACTCGGGGCCTGTTCGGCATGCTCATGTTACTAGTGCCCTGCACATTTTCCTCTTGCGTGGAATTCCTGGCCGAGGTGCCGGAATCCCCTTACGGGTACGTGAGTTGCGGGGAGTTGCGGAACTGCCGAGATACCGAGAAGATTACGAACTTCAAGAATTCTTCGCACTCTTCCCGGAATCTCCCGGTTTCGGTGTTTGTGGCGGCTGCTCGTATTGCTGTTCCTGGCGCTGCTGCTTCTGCTGCTCGGCCTTCTGCTTCGCCAGCGTGTGCTGGAGGAAGGACCATCCGACGCAGCCCGCGCACAGCACGGCCGCGATGGCGATCCCGGCGAACACCTTGCCGAGCCGCTCGTCCGCCGTGCGCCGCGCCCGCTGCGCGCCGAACAGCAGCGCGTCCCGCATCCTGCGCCGGCGTACCGCCACCGACTCCAGCAGCTGGCTGTCGTAATCCCGTGCCATCCGTCTTGTCGTCCGTTGCCTCAGTCGTGCGTTGCGTGGGTCGTGGTCTCTGGAACATATGGCATGGGTGAGTTGGCAGTACACCCCGGAGGCGGGGCCGGCGGCCCCGGCGCGGGGCGCGGAAGCTTGCTGATCTTGCGGCGCGCGGCGAGATTCCTGATGACCGTGAACGGCTGGGAAATGAACCGCGAGAACGGGCTCCGCCGGCCCTGCCCGGACCGCTGGGCGTACGGGTTGGTGCTCGGCGGCGTGGCACCCTCCGTGTCGTACCAGGTGCGGAGCGACTCGACGGTGGCGTCCAGGAGGCCGCTCTTCACCGCGTCGTCGATGATGCCGTCGCTGACGCGTTCCCCGAGCACCAGCATCATGCCCGCGCGCACGGCGTCGGCCGGAGAGAGCCGTCCGTCCGGCGACAGCCGGGGCGGGGGATTGGCCGACCACCGGTACTCGGCGGTGAGGACACCTATGCCCCGCAGTGCGTGCACGGCGCGCCAAAGCGCCTCGCTGTAGAGGGGATACGGCATCTGGATCACGCCTCTGGCGTTCTTCTCGCCCCCGCCCCACTTCACGTCCCGGTCCTCGTCCGTCAGCGCGTCGTAGGCGGCGGCGAGCTCACGCCAGGCCGCCGCGTTGTCCCGGTCGAGCGCGGCTATCAGGCGCTGGTCGTCGGCCGGGGTGGCGGTACGGGCGAGCTCCTCGATCGCGGCCACATCGGGGGCGGCGGTGACGGGACCGACGCCGGGCTCGCGGGTGAGGAGGTCGAGGACGTCGAGCGGTGCGACGCCGCGTTCCCGTGCGGTACGCACCTTGGCGTCGTACCACTCCTCCCCTGCCGTGTAGGCGTCGCGACTGCTCGCCTTGCGGTCCACCCAGCCGCCATCGGCGGAGTCACCCCAGGCGTACCCCATCACCTGTCCGTCGGGCGCGGCGACGGCGATGTAGCGCACGGGTTCGGGCATGTTGCTCAAGGTGCCTTGTCAGCCCGTCTTGGCGAGGGCCTCGACCGCGGCGGCGTTCGGGGCGTCGGCAAGGGAGCCGGGGAGGGGGCGGCCCATGCCGGGCGGTTCGGGGTTGCCGTAGAGCTCGGTGAGGGTCTGGCTCGGGCGGAGGCCGCGCGCCTTCGCGTCGCGCAGCTGCTCGATCCACACCATCCCCTCGTTCGCCGCGCGGGAGCCACCTGCCTCACGCGGTTCGTAGGCGGCGGCGTCGTCCTCGTCCCCGGCCCACACATACCCGAGGACCGACCCGTCCTTCTTGTTGACCACGGTGAAGTACCGCACGGGCTTCTCGGTCCAGTCCTGGTAACGCGCCGGACCGCCCGGCTTCTCCCTGAACTGCAGGTCTTCCTCGAAGCGCGACGGCTTCGGCTGCTCACTACTCACAAGTCCACATTCCTTGAGTCGTCTGCCCGGCCCGGGGTGCGGTTACGGCTTCGCCCTGGGCAGGACCTCACCGTAGACCTGCCACTGTCCGCCCTCGTCCTGGAAGACGCGCGTCACCTTATATTCCGTACCACGAGCGAGGAGCAGCTCCCGCTCCCCCTTGTTGGCGGAGATGTGGTCGATCCAGAGAGCAGGTGTGTCCTTCGGCACCCGCAGATGCATCTGCACAGGCTTCCAGTCCATGGCCGAGTCCTTGCCGAGCGACGTGGAGGTGTATCCGAGGTCGTCGTAGACATTGCCCTGCATTTCGAGCGGCGACCGCAGGTCGAGGTGGCTGACGTTAGTTCCTCGTACGACCATGATGGGCTCGGGTACGGGACGGGAGCCCATGACCCGGTCGATGTCGTCCACGATTTTTTGGACGTTGGGGTGCACATCCAACCCTTGCCGAAGCGGGCCGTTGGTCTGTGTGTAGTAGAAGTCGCTGTACAGGTGCAGCGCATTGTGGGCGTCCGGGTCGAGGTCGTCGAGGAAGTCGTTCCAGTATGCGTTGCCGTACGCCTCCCCGGCCTCGTTGGAGGCGCTGGGATGGGGGTTCGTGCCGGGCGCCAGTTCGGCCTGGGCCACCGCGTGCCTCTCCGCGTCGGTGGCCAGGTTGTTGAAGTCGGCCGCCGACATGTGCGGCTTGTACTCGAACGGCTCCGCCGCACCGCTGCCCGGTACGTCCGTGCCCCCGTGGCCCGGGACGGTCGGCGCGTCGGCGCCGTGGTGCGGGACGCCGTCCCCGAGGTCCACGTGGTCGCCGGCGTGCGCCGCGTCGTCGCCGTGGCCGAACGCATCATCGCCGTGTCCGCCGTACGAACCGTCGTGTCCGTGCGCGCCGGGACCGTCGTGGCCCGGCCCGTGCGGGGTATCGGGCGTGTGCGGGTGCCCGGTGCCCGGAACGTCGTGGGCGGGGACGTGCGGGCCGGCCTGGCCCGGTACGTGGCTGCCCACCTCGCCCGGCACATGGCCGGCCGGGGTTCCCGGGACGTGGCTACCCGGAGTCTGGTGGTACCACGGCGTCGATGTGCCATGGCCGCCCGCGGGTACGTGGCCGGCGTTGCCGCCCGCGGCGTTGTCGAAGGACGAGGGGGCGGGCCCGAAGGAGCCCGGCGCGTGCGCGGGACCGCCGGTCGGTATGTGACCGCCGGGGTTGGCGTGGCCGCCCGGTACGTGATCGAACGAACCGCCCGTGGGCCCGAAGGAGCCTCCCGGCACATGCCCGCCTGTGGGAACCGGGGCGCCCGGATGCGGCGCACCGGGAACGCCGGCTCCGGCGTGGCCTCCCGGCTGCTGGATTTGCCAGGACTCCGGCAGGCCGGAGGCGCCGTGGCCCGCGCCGTACAGGCCCGGGGGCGGCGGAGGAATGAGGTTGCCGTTCGGCTCCAGAGCGGCTCCGTTGGGCAATTCCACCGCGCCGTCGGGCAGATGGGGGACATCGACCTTCCCGATGCCCTTGAGTCCCTTGGTGATGTCGCCGATTTTGGACAGGCCGGCTCCGGCGCCTTTGGCGACGTAGGTCATGGGGTCGATGACGCGGCCGGCTTTGCCGGCGACGGAGAGGGCTTTGGCGACGGCGCCGGCTTTGCCGGCGCCTGCGGCTGCTCCGCCGGCGCCGCCGGTGAAGACGGTGGTGACGACGTTGAAGGTGACCGCTCCCGCGGCCCGGCCCGGATTCTTGCCCCATTCGTCCCAGGCGACGAGGGCTTTCCCGGTCTGTTTCATGGTGTTGCGGGAGTCGCGGAGCCAGGAGGGGAGTTTGTCATCGGGCAGGCCCCAGAAGGCTTCCCTCGCTCCGGGGATGGTGCTGATGGCCAGGCCGGTGCCCAGTTGGGCAAGGCCCTTCCACGCTTGGCCGGCCGCGTCCCAGCCGTCGACGCCGACGAGGGTGCCCAGGCCTTTGATGGTGCCCCAGACGCCGTCGACGATCAGGCCGTCCCAGACGAAGGATTTGACCCAGTGGCCGACTTCCCAGACGTGGTGTTTTTCCTCGACCGGGTCGCCCCAGGGGAGTTTGGCGTTCTTCAGGTCGTCGGCGTTGAATCCGTACTGGTTCTTGGCCTTTGATCCGTCGCCGGCGACCATCTGGGTGCCGCCGAAGAGGGCGGTGATCTTGTTGTGGCAGGTGCGCTCAGCCGCCCAGAACGCGGCGACGGTGGCGGTGATGTCGTCGCGGAGCTGGTTGTGTTCGTCGACCTTGTCTTCGTCGTATTCCCAGTCGTCGTCGTCTTTGTTGTCGTTGACGAAGGTGGTGGCCTTGGTTTTGAGCTGGGCCAGTTTGGTGACCAGGGGGCGGATCTCGGTGGCGTACTCGGACAGGGCGGTGGAGACCGTGCCCAGGTCGTCGGCGAAGGTCTCCGCGCGGTCCTTGACCGGTTTGGTGCTGGCGAAGAGCCGTTCGGCCTCGGG
>NZ_JBIRPZ010000003.1:633873-694436 GCF_044332925.1 Streptomyces sp. NPDC021212 | reverse complement strand
ACCGACGGTTCTCCCGAAAGACAGCCGAAGCGCCAGTGAGTCCTCGAGTCAGGTCTCCAGGCGGTGCCACCGCAATCATCACTGTGAGTCCTGGTTCCAGGACTCGTGCTCAGCCGGGTGCCCCGAACGGTTGTGGGCACCCTGGTCGCCCGCTTTCGCTCCGCGTCCGGTGCCAGCGGATCGTGTCCGTGGTCCGGGAACGCGGGGGCGGGTTTCCTCACGCCCCGAGGCACCCGGTGCGGCCTGGACGCTCCGATGCCCCACAGCATCGCTCCGGTGCTGTGGGGGCGGTGGCGTCCGTCGCCGGATCGGGTGTCCCAGGGCGCGCCTTCCGATCGCCACCGCTGCCGCGTCATGGCGAGTGGTCTTCCTGTTCTTGCTGGTCAGCGGTTTTTGCCAGTGCTGGGCGCCCCAGCGGCTGGTGTAGGCGGGATCGACGGCCACGACGGTGATGCCAAGCTCGGCGGCCATCGATACCAGCCGTGCCCGCAGCCTGGCGGTGGGCATGCCGCAGATCAGCTTGCGGAACCGCTTCCTGCGCCCGTGCTTCTCCCGCGTCTTCTCCGCCGCGAAATCAAGATCCTCGACCGCGATGGCCACCCCGTGGCGTTGGGCCCAGCGCAGCAGGCGGATCAGGGCATGCCGCACCTGCGCGTCCCGGGTCGATGCGCATCCGGTGAGGTCGTAGTCGAACCTGCGCGGTTCACCGACGGGGTTGCCGTGGGCATCCAGACGCCAGGCGGCCAGGTGATCGGCATTGGTGTCCACGCCGATCAGCCCGCCGGAGCGGACCGCCTCCAGCGGTACCGTCCGCACGGGCGGGATCTGCCAGGAAGCGGTCAGGTACCAGCGGCCCCGGGCCACGTCGAAGTGGATGCGGTAGGCCACGGCACGGTTCGCGGCGATGCGGTCGGCCCACTGCTCGCCCCGGTGCCGGAAGCCGACCCGGCACCCCAACACGTACCGGCCATGGGGTGCGTTGGCCAGCCCGGCCAGCGGCGCCGGGAGCTTGATGCTCACCTCACCGCCGAGGCTGACGCGGATCGTCTCGTTCCCGTTGCGCTTGCCGGACTCGCCGTCGGCGGCCAGGAACCAGCGCTCGGCCTCCCACCGCACACGCCACTGGGCCTCGGTCAGCCGGGCAGCTTCGAGGTTGTGCCGGTTGCGCAGCAGTTTCCTTCCGCCCCGCACCACCCGCACCCGCCCGGCCTCACGGTCGGCCCGCTCCCGCTCCAGCCGCTCCTGCAGCAGGCGCAAACGCCGGGACTTGGCGAACCACTCCCGCCGGGAGCGGTAACCACCCGGCAACCCCCGGGCCCCCTTCGCTCCGACCGGCAGCGCAAGCCGCTGCGCGATTGCGCGGACAGCGGCCTCAAGGGACTGGATATGCGCGAGTTGACCGCGCCGGGCCAGCGCCCACTGATCGTGCGTGGCCTTGGTGATACTGCCCGCCCACCGCGAGGAACATTGTCCGGTCAACGCCTGCTTGCGCCGCGCCCACTGGCCGCTGTCGTGATCCAGTCCGGCCGCGCAGCGGGCGTTCAGGTCCCGGGAGGCCAGGGAGCCCAGCAGGTCACCGACCAGACGCAGGACCATCGCGTCCTGCCCGGTCAGCCCCTTGAGGCTGGTACGGATGGCCACGCCGGTCGGGCCGGGTGCCACGAACGGCGCCCCCACCTCGCGCAACACGCCCACCCCCTCGCCCCCTGCCCGACTCGAAGATCCCTCACCGCACCCAACGAGCACACACCGCAACAGGTCACGCATACGACACAAGAACCTCCGTTCCCTTCCGAGGCTCCTACCTGATCGTCGATACTCACTCGCGCGCACTACAACGCACCCAACTGCGTTCAACCGGCAGCAGCTCCCAACCCCTCGCCGGGTGACGTGAGCGCCTGAGACCGGGGCGGGCCCCGGTCTCAGCCGGGAGGCCGGGGCCCGGGGCCGGTCAGCCGGCCCGTGATCTCCTCGGCGGTCGCCACCAGCGCGAAGCCTTTGCGCAGGACGGCGAGTTCGGGTTCCTGCATGGACTCGTCATCGGTGGCGGTGACATCGGCCCCGAACACGACCTGGTAGCCGCGTTCGTACGCCTGCCGGGCCGTGGTGCCGCAGCAGTAGTTGGTGAGCGTTCCCGTGACGATGACCGTGTCGCGACCGAGGTTGCGGAGCATCGTGTCGAGCGGGGTGTCGTAGAAGGCGCCGTAGGACGGTTTGCGGATCAGGGCCTCGTCGGGGCGGTGGCCCATCTGGTCCCACACCGTCGCGGGGCCCGGCCGCCGCCAGTCGGTGTCGGCGTGCGGGAGGTAGCGCAGGGCGTGCGGCCGGTCCAGGCCGAGATGGGTGTCGTCGAAGATGGTCCAGATGACCGGGATGGAGGCGGCCCGGCACGTCTCGATCAGACGGCGGAGCCTTGGCGCCATCCGCGTCGCCGCCGGTACCCAGTAGGGGCTCCAGCCGGGGCGTACGAATTCGTCCTGCATGTCGATGACCAGCAGCGCCGCCCGTTCGGGCCGTACGTCGAACGTCGCCCGGCCGTGCCGGTAGGCGTCACGCGCCCGCGCCGTCACCCACTCCTCGGAATAGCCCATCCTCACCCCTACCTCGATTCGAGCTACCTCGTTTCGATGTGCGAGAGTAGCACCATGCTGGAACTCGCGATCCTGGGATTCCTGGCCGACGGCCCGCTCCACGGATACCAACTGCGCCGTCTCATCGCGCACTTGTCCGGCCACTCCCGGCCGGTCAGCGACGGCAGCCTCTATCCGGCGATCAATCGGCTGGTCAAGGCCGGGCTGCTGGACCGACGCACCGAGCCGGGCGCCTCGGCCGCCCAGCGGCACACCCTGAGCCTGACCACCGAGGGCCGCACCGAGCTGCTGCGCCGACTGCGGGAGCCCGACGAGCTGGACATCAGCGACAGCACCCGGTACTTCACGGTCCTGGCCTTCCTCTCCCAGCTGCCGGACACCGCCGACCAGCACGCGGTGCTGCGCCGACGGCTGGAGTTCCTGGAACGGCCCGCGAGCTTCTTCCACGACGGCGACCGCCCGCTGCGCGCCGAGGACACCGACGACCCCTACCGCCGCGGCATGCTCCTCATCGCCCGCGCCACCAGCCAGGCCGAGCGGTCCTGGCTGCGGGAGCAGTTGGGATGACGTGCTGATGAGGTGAGAGGCCCCGTTCCGGGGGAACCCATGCCGGATGGACGGCCGGACGAGCACAGGTGGTGGGCATGACGAGGAACAGACGGAGCGGGGACGGGCCGGGCGGCTGTGGGCATGGGCGCGGCGGGCGGTGGAGGCGCACGAGCCGGAGCGGCACACGCTGCTGCTGATCGGCAAGAGCACGCTCGCGGCCGCCCTCGCCTGGTTCACGGCGGAGGATCTGCTGCGCGCCCAGTCCCCCGCGTTCGCGCCCTTCTCCGCCGTCCTCATCATGAACGTGACGGTGTACCAGTCGATCGCGCAGTCCCTGCGGTACGTCGCCGCGGTGGTGACGGGGGTGGCGGTCCAGGCGGCGCTGGGGTTTCTGGCCGGGCCGGATCTGGTGACGTTCGTGCTGGTCGCGGCGATCGCGTTGGCCATAGGGCAGTGGAAGGCGCTGGGGGCGCAGCGGTCGCAGGTCGCGACGGCGGCGTTCTTCGCGTTCTCCACGTACGCTTCCGCGACGGGCAACGCGGAGCGGGCCACCCAGCTGGGCCAGATCGTTCTGCTCGTCCTCATCGGCTGCTCGATCGGGCTGCTGGTGAACGTCGTACTCGTACCGCCGCTGAGGTACCGCAGCGCGGAGCACGGCATCCGGGCGCTGGCCGGGGCGCTGGAGAGGCTGCTCGCCGACATGGGACCGGCGATGCGCGACGGGGAGTTCGCGGAGGAGCATGCGAAGGGCTGGCGTTCACGGTCCCACCGCGCCCAGGCGCTGGTCACCCAGGCGAGGTCGGGGCTGCAGACCGCGGAGGAGAGCGTTCCGTTCAATCCGCGGCGGTGGCTGCCCCGGCATCGGGAGCGTACGTCGTTCACGAACTACCGCGCCGTCCTGGACGCGCTGGAGCGGGCGGCGTATCAGCTGGCGTCGCTCACCAGGAGCCTGGAGCGGTGGCGCGATGAGGAGCGGGACTACTCCTACCGGCGGTTTCTGCGGTGCTACGGCACGTTTCTCGGCTCGCTGGAGGAGATCGTGCGGGTGCTGGCCCACCTGGACGAGACGCAACTGGCGGACCAGGCCGCGCAGCTGTGCGAGCTGGCCGAGGACATGCAGCAGGAGCGCCGGACCGTCACCGAGCAGGCGGAGAGCGACGGCCTGCCGCTGGGCGACCCCTCGCGGCCGTACGGGGTGCTGGTGGTCGAGGCCACCCGGTTGACGGAGGAGTTCCAGCACACCTGCGACGTCCTGCAGACTCATGTCCAGGGTGAACCGGGGCCGGGGGCATAGCACGGAGGCGCCGGAGAATCACGAATTTCCCTACCAAATCAGTCGCTTGTGCAAATACCGAGCGTGACCCCCACAGCGTTGCGTATGGTCCTGGACCGGGCATGACAAGGGAGACGCCCGTCCCTCTTTCAACCTCTCCCCCTGAGGCAGGAACCATGCTGCACGGCATCGACGTGAGTTCGCACAACTCCAGCTTCGACACGGACGGACTGGCGTTCGTCTTCATCAAGGCCACCGAGGGCCGGTCGTACATCAACCCGAAGCAGTCCTCGCAGGCGGCCCGGGCGCGGAAGGCAGGGTGCGTCGTCGGCTTCTACCACTTCCTGTGGCCGGGGAACATCGCCGCGCAGGCCCGGTACTTCGTCGAGAAGTGCGCCTCGCACAAACACGATCTGCTCGCCGTGGACTGGGAGACCACCGGCTCGGGGACGCACGCCAGCAACGCGGAGAAGGACCGGTTCATCCGGGAGGTCAAGAAGCTGCGGCCCACGCACCGCGTGATGCTGTACTGCAACCGGAACTTCTGGCTCAACCACGACACCACCTCCTACGCCGGGGACGGGCTGTGGATCGCCGACTACGTCTCGGCGGGCAAGCCCCGGATCAAGGCGAAGTGGAAGATCCACCAGTACGCCGAGCGTCCGGTGGACAAGAACGTGGCGGACTTCTCCAGCAAGACCTCGCTGAAGACGTGGGCCACGGTCACCCGGGTGGCGAACGCGATCGAGGACCTGGTGGACGGCGACGAGGAAGAGCCCCAGGAGGGCGAGGCCCAGGAGCAGGAGCAGCCGCAGGAGCAGGCGAAGGGGGCGGCCGAGACGGAAGGGCAGAGCCAGGCGTAAGGGCGGCGGCCGCGCAAAGGGCGGGGCAGGGCGTTGTCGGTGGCGGCGCCTACGCTTCCGGTATGAGCTACGCAGACCTGCGCGAACTCCGCAGCGCGCTCACCACCGCGTCCGACATCGCCTTCTCCCTCGAGGCCGCTCCCTCGGGCCAGGAGACCGAGCAGCTGACCGACGCCCTGCGCCGGGCGCTCGCCGCGGCGGGCGCGCTGACCGCCGAGCACGGGACGACCGGCTGCGCCCAGCATCCGCGCGGGGCCGTCGACCCGCTGTACGGGGACCCGGAGGATCCGCTGCCGCCCGGTTACGGCCGCTGCCTGCTGTGCAACGACCGCCGACGCCGGGCAAGCGCACAGCGGCGCGGCTGGCGCTGACGCGCCGGCGGCGCCGCCGTGCGGGCCGGGTCGGGCCGGGCAGGGCCGGACCCGATGGGTCAGTCCTTGTTCTGGGCGGCCCAGAACTCGTCGAAGTTGAGCTGACCGTCACCGTTGCCGTCATGGGCGTTGATCACGGCCTGGGCGACGGGCTCCGTGACGTACGGGTCCCCCAGCTGCGCCATCACGCTCTTGTACTCGGCCGCCGTGATCAGCCCGTCCCCGTTGAGGTCGTACCGCTGGAACGCCTTGCGCGCCGCCTCGATGTCCGCCACCTGTTCCGCCCCTTTCGTGCGTGAGTCTGACCCGCACAGATTAGCGGCCCCTGGCCGGCGGTCCGGCGGGCATCCGCTCAGCTCTGGTCGACCAGCTCCAGATAGCGGTCCCAGTCCCACAGGGGGCCGGGGTCGGTGTGGTCGGTACCGGGGACCTCGCTGTGGCCGATGACGTGGTTGCGGTCCTTGGGGATGCCGAAGCGGTCGCAGACGGCGGCGGTGAGGGCGGCGGACGAGGCGTACATCTCGTCGGTGAACCAGGCGGGGTCGTCCACCCACCCCTCGTGTTCGATGCCGATGCTGCGGTTGTTGTAGTCCCTGTTGCCCGCGTGCCAGGCGACGTCCTTCTCGCGGACGAACTGCCCGATATAGCCGTCGGCCGAGGCGACCATGTAGTGGACGGAGACCTGCCGGGCCGGGTCCTGGAAGATCTTCATCGCGTCCGGGAAGGTCTCCTGCGTGACGTGGATGACGACGAAGTCGATCGGGTACGTCGTGGGGCGGTTGGAGACGCGGTAGTTGGAGGTCGAGGCCGGGATCCAGTGGGTGGGGGGATAGGCGGCGACGCGGCGCGGGCGTCTGCCACCGGCCGGGGCGGCGGCGGCAGTGGCGGCGGTGGCGGCGAGTCCGAGGGCGGCGGCGCCGAGACCGGCGCCGGAGCGGAGAAGGGTGCGTCGGGTCGGGGCAGGGCCGTGCGCTTCCATGGGGGGCTCCCGAATGCAGTGCCGATACAAGGGATCTGACGGGATGTGACGCGCGTAGCGCGGCTTCCATGGTGAGGCGTCGGCAGGGCCATGCCAAGAACCGACAGGCAAAGAAAGAAGGCGCGTCCCGGTCTGAACCTCTGGCAATTCCTCGCCACTCGGACCGAGAGATGAACAACAAAGGAATGTCACACCTTTACCCGCGATTAACAAGGCAAGTGTCACACCTCACCTTGGATTGGGTTGGTGGTGTTCTATCGGTTCTGCAATAGTCGGGCCTGCGACCCCCATTGACCCGGGCCAGGTCGTTCCCCCGAATGCCGCGGAGCCACACCCCTTCCGCTCCGCGGCGGGGCGGACAGAGGTCCCCGGACCGTCACACGAGGACGGTCGGGGCCTCTGCCCTCGGTCACCTCACGCGCTCTCCGTCACCCGCATTTCGAACCACGTCGTCTTGCCGCACGGCAGCAGGTCCACGCCCCACCGCTGGGAGAGCTGATCCACCAGCATGAGGCCGCGTCCGCTGGTGTCGAGCGCCCCCACCGGCAGCAGACACGGCAGCCCGCGCGACGGATCGCGCACCTCGACCCGGATCCAGCCGCGGCGGCGCAGCATCCGCAGCCCGAAGGTACGGGCGCCGGTATGGCGTACGGCGTTGCCCACCAGCTCCGAGACGAGCAGCACCGCGAATTCGGCGAGCTGACAGGCGAGCCCCCAGTCGCGCAGCACCACGAATTCGGTCAACCGCCGGGCGGTGGCCGCGGATTCGGGCCGGGACGGCAGCCGCACCTCTTCGGCCGCAGGATTCCCGAACAGTTCGAGTGCCCTGAGAGCCGGATCCTCCTCGGCGGACGGCAGCCGCCGGACCGCAGCCGTACCAGTGCGCTGCTGCGGCTGCTCCATTCCCTCCAAGCCCGCCATGCCCCCCATGATGGCCGCCCGAAAGACCCTCCGGGGCGGAACCAGGGGATTCCGAACACCGGAGCCCCAGGCTCCACAAACCGATCCCAGCTGTGCCATTGTCAGCGCAGGGAGTCAAAACACCCCACCTGACCAGCGATGTCACCACGCGTATAGGTGGTCACCCAGCGTACCGGAACCGGCCATCGGGCGGCTGCCCGGCGAGCGAAGAAATTCGCTCGCACGGGGCATACCCGACCGGAGGGGAGAAGCCCCGTCAGGAGAAGCGGGCCTTGCCCGGACCGTCCTCGACGAAGCTCCGCATCCCGATCTCCCGGTCCTCCGTGGCGAACAGCCCCGCGAACCAGTTGCGTTCGATGGCGAGCCCGGTGTCGAGGTCCGTCTCAAGACCCGCGTCCACCGCCTCCTTGGCGGCGCGCAGCGCCATCGCCGGGCCCTTGGCCAGCTTCGCCGCCCAGGCGTGGGCCTGCTCGTACACCTCCTCGGCCGGTACGACCCGGTCGACGAGCCCGATGGCGACCGCCTCGTCGGCCTTCACCTGACGGCCCGTGAAGATGAGGTCCTTGGCCCGGGACGGGCCCACCAGCCGCGCCAGGCGCTGGGTGCCGCCCGCGCCCGGGATCAGCCCGAGCAGGATCTCGGGCTGGCCGAACTTGGCGTTGTCGGCGGCGATCCGGAAGTCGGCGCACAGGGCCAGCTCGCAGCCGCCACCGAGGGCGTAGCCGGTGACGGCCGCGACCACGGGCTTGGGGATGCGGGCGACGGCGGTGAAGGCGTCCTGGAGGTCGCGGGAGCGGGCCACCATCGCGGCGTGGTCCATGTTCCGCATCTCCTTGATGTCCGCGCCCGCCGCGAACACCTTCTCGCCGCCCCAGACGACCACGGCCCGTACGTCGTCACGGCGGGTCACCTCACCGGCGAGTTCCCGCAGCCGGTCCTGGGTGGCGACGTCGAGCGCGTTCATCGGGGGGCGGTCGAGGCGGAAGGTGGCCACGCCGTCGGCGACCTCGAGGTTCACAGTCATAGGCCGCAGATTAGTGCGCACCAGGGCGGGGCGCCCCGGTGCGCTTGATCACAGCGGTCGCCCGGTGGCCCTTAAGCCTTCCACTTCTCCCAGGACATGTTCCAGTCGCTGAGCCCGTTGCCCGGCTGGATCGTTTCGTCGTCCGAGTTCTTCACGATGACCACGTCCCCGATGAGCGACTGGCCGAAGAACCAGGCCGCCGGGGTGGACGGGTCGCCTCCGCCACGCTGGTCGAAGAGGCCGACGCAGCCGTGGCTGACATTGGCCGAACCGAAGGTGGGCCGGCCCGCCCAGTAGTTGCCGTGGAGGAAGGTGCCCGAGTCCGACAGCCGCATCGCGTGCGGCACGTCCTTGATGTCGTACTCGCCCTTGAAGCCGACCGTCGCGCCGTCCATCCGGGTCACGCGGAGCTTCTCGCTGATGACCATGGTGCCGTTGTACGTCTCGTGGCCGGGCGCGCCTGCGGTGATCGGGAGCGTCTTGAGGGTTTTGCCGTCCCGCTTGATCTTCATCGTGTGCGCCTTGGCGTCCACGACGGATATCTGGCTGCGGCCGATCGTGAACTTCACGGTCTTGTGCTGCTCCCCGTAGACCCCCGGCCGGCCCTCGACGCCGTCGAGGTCCATCTTCAGCGTCACCTTGGTGCCGGGCTTCCAGTATGTCGCGGGCCGGAAGTCCAGCCGGTCGTTGCCGAACCAGTGGCTCGCGATCGGCACCGACGGGGAGGCGCTGACCTTGATGCTCTTCTCGACCGCGCCCGGGTGGGTGATGCCCCGGGTGAAGCGGAGCGAGACCGGCATGCCGACGCCGACCGTGGAGCCGTCCTCCGGGCTGTAGACGCCGACGAAGGTCTCCTCGGGTCGCAGCGTGTGGAAGGTGGTGTGCTTGCGCGCCGCGCGGCCGTCCGCGTCCTTGGCGGAGGCGTCCACCGTGTACGTCGTGTCGGCGCGCAGGCTCTCGTCCGGCTTCCAGCTCGCGCCACCCCCGGCCGTCTTACCGGCGACCGCGCGGCCCTTCTCGTCCTCGACCTTGACGGACGTCAGCTTGCCCCTGGCGGAGGTGATCTTGAGCGCGCCGCTGGTCTCCACGCCCTTCGCCCCGTCCCCCGGCTCGACGGTCACCCGGGCCCGGGACGGCCTCGGCTTGGCGGCCTCGGTGTCCTTGCCCTTGTCGCCGGCGGAGCCGCCGCTTCCGCCGCACGCGGCCACCAGCGCCAACAGCGCCCCGAGCACCAGCGCGAGGAGTCCCCTGCGGCCCCGCACGCCCGCCACCCCCGATATCGACTGCACCCTCACAACGGTCTCCCTCCACAGAGCCGCGCCCCCGCGGCAGCTCCCCCGCGCACAGGCGCGTCTGCCGATAGGTAATCACATCGCACCGACAGCGGGATCATGTGCGATGGTCACGGTTCTGTCCCAGGTGGGAGCGGTTCCCGTCACCGATGGCAAGCACGCCCTGCGCGGTGACGTGAGGGCTGCCAGGATTGCGGGCACAACAGGGCTACGGGGCACAGCCGGACGCGGTCGGGACGCCGCGGGGCGGTGCCGCCCGGTCCGTCGGGCTCCGGACGGGAGGTGCGGAGTCCGGTCCCGTGCGAGCCGCCGGAGGCGCATGTGTCGAAAGCAGCCGAGCAGCACACCCTGGAGCCCTGCGACGGCTTACCCGCCCCGCCCGCCGCCGGGCCGGCCGTCCGCCGCGCCGCCGTGCCCGCGCCGCTGCCCACGCCGCGCGGCGGCTCCCCCGCGGCCGGACCCGCCACATGGCCGGGCGGCCCGCAGCCGCTCGGCGCGCGCGTGCACCGGGGGCCCGACGGGGTGCCCGGCACCAACTTCGCCCTGTGGGCGGGCGGCGCGGAGGCCGTCGAGCTGTGCCTGTTCGACGACGACGGCACGGAGACCCGCCACCCGCTGACCGAGCAGACCCACGAGGTCTGGCACGGCTTCGTGCCCGGGGTGCTGCCCGGCCGCCGGTACGGCTACCGCGTGCACGGCCGCTGGGACCCGTGGACCGGCGCCCGCTGGAACCCGGCCAAGCTGCTGCTGGACCCGTACGCGCGCGCGGTGGACGGCGACTTCGGCCCGCCCGGTGGTCCGCTGCCCGCCGAGGTCTACGGCCATGTACGGGACTGGCCGCAGCAGCATGTCGCCGACACCGTACGGGACGAGCGCGACTCGGCCCCGTACGTGCCCAAGGGCGTGGTCGTGGGCGACGACGCCCGGGGCGGGCCGCCTGACGAGTGGACCGAGGACCGCCGTCCCAAGACCCCGTGGGCCGAGTCGGTGATCTACGAACTCCATGTGCGCGGCTTCACCATGCGCCACCCCGGCGTCCCGCCCGAGCTGCGCGGCACGTACGCCGGACTGGCCCACCCCGCCGCGGTCGAGCACCTCACCCGGCTCGGGGTGACGGCCGTGGAGCTGCTGCCGGTGCACCAGTTCGCGCACGAGGACCATCTGCTGCGGCGGAATCTGCGCAACTACTGGGGCTACAACTCCATCGGCTACTTCGCGCCGCACTCCGGCTACGCGGCCACCGGCACCCGGGGCCAGCAGGTCGGCGAGTTCCGGCGGATGGTGCGCGACCTGCACGCCGCCGGGATCGAGGTGATCCTCGACGTCGTCTACAACCACACCGCCGAGGCGGGTGAGCTGGGCCCGACCCTCTCGCTGCGGGGCATCGACAACCGCGGCTACTACCGGCTCCAGCAGGACCCGCGCCGCTACGCCGACTTCACCGGCTGCGGCAACACGCTCCAGACCGTCCGGCCGCATGTGCTCCGGCTGATCACCGACTCGCTGCGCTACTGGGTCACCGAGATGGGCGTGGACGGCTTCCGCTTCGACCTGGCGAGCGCGCTGGCCCGCTCCGCACACGGCGCCGACACGGGCGTCGACATGCTGTCCCCCTTCCTCGCCGTGATCGCCCAGGATCCGGTGCTGCGCCGCGTCAAGCTGATCGCCGAGCCCTGGGACGTGGGCTCCGGCGGCTACCAAGTGGGTGCGTTCCCGCCGCTGTGGGCCGAGTGGAACGACCGCTACCGCGATGCCGTACGGGACTTCTGGCGCGGCGCCCTCCCCGATGCGCGCGACCTCGGCTACCGGCTCTCCGGCTCCAGCGACCTGTACGGACACGGCGGCCGCGGCCCGTGCGCCTCGGTCAACTTCATCACCGCCCACGACGGCTTCACCCTGCGCGACCTGGTGAGTTACGAGCGCAAGCACAACGAGGACAACGGCGAGGGCAACCGCGACGGCACGAACGACAACCGCTCCTGGAACAGCGGCGCCGAGGGCGAGACCGACGACCCCGACGTCCGCGCCCTGCGCCGCCGCAGCCTGCGCGGCCTGCTCGCCACCCTGCTGCTGTCCACCGGCGTCCCGATGCTCGTCGCGGGTGACGAGATGGGCCGCACCCAGGGCGGCAACAACAACGCGTACTGCCAGGACAACGCCACCGGCTGGGTCGACTGGTCGCTGTCGGCCGACCCCGGCTGGCAGGCGCTCACCGATCTCACCGCCCGGCTGATCCGGCTGCGCCGCGCCCACCCGGTGCTGCGGGCACCCGCCTTCTTCTCCGGCCGCGCCCGGCCCCCGGACGGGGTGCGCGACCTCGCCTGGTTCACGCCGCGCGGCGAGGAGATGACCGAATCCGACTGGTACGCGCCCACGACCGCCCTCGGCGTCTACCTCTCCGGCCGCGACCTGCCGCAGCGGGATCCGCGCGGCGCGCCGGTCACCGACGACACCTTCCTGGCGCTGCTCCACGCGGGCCCCGCGCCGCTGCCCTTCACGCTGCCCGGGCCGCCGTGGGCCGCGGGCTACGAACTGCTCCTGGACACCTCGCGCGAGGACCAGGAGGCCCCGCCGGGCGCACGGTACCCGGCGGGCGCGCCGATCGAGCTTCCGGAACGCTCGGTTCTGCTGCTGCGCGCTCTTACCGCCGCGGACCTACGCCAAAAAACCGAGTGAGCACTGTCAGTGGCGGACCGTAGTCTCGCCACTGATGGCTTCGACGACGACACCACCCGGCGCCCAGGAGGGCGGAGCCGCCCCGCGGCACCGCTCCACCACGCGCTCCCTGCTGCGTCTGTGGCCCTACGTGCGCCCGGTGCGGGCCCGGCTGTTCACGGCGGCCGCGGTGGCGGTCGTCGCCTCCTGCCTGGGCCTGGTCATCCCGCTCGTCCTCAAGTGGATGGTGGACGGTCCGGTCGCCGGCCGCGACCCGGGCGGGGTGTGGCTGGGCGGTGCGCTGCTGTTCGCCCTCGGGGTGGCCGAGGCCGGGCTGTTCGGGCTGCGGCGCTGGCTGGTGGCGCGGCCGCTGGCGTCCGTCGAGGCGTCGATGCGGGCCTCTCTCTATCGCCATCTCCAGCGGCTGCCGGTGTCCTTCCACGACCGCTGGGCCTCGGGCCAGTTGCTGTCGCGCGCGACGACCGATCTGATGCTGCTGCGCATGTTCCTGGCCTTCCCGCTGACGTTCCTGGTGGTCAACGGGGTCACGATCCTGGTCGGCTTCGCGATCCTGCTGGCGCAGGCGTGGACGCTGGGGCTGGTGCTCCTGGTGCCGGCCGTGCCGTTGATGATCTTCTGCTCGCTGTTCGAGACGCGTTACTCGTCCGTGGCCCGCACCGTCCAGGACCAGACCGGCGATCTGACGACGGTCGTCGAGGAGGGCGTGCTGGGCATCCGTATCGTCAAGGGCTTCGGCCGCCACCGCAGCCAGGCCCGCGCGTTCCGGGCCCTGTCGGAGCGGGTGCGGGCCACGGAGCTGCGCAAGGCGCGGCTGCTGGCCACCATCTGGGCGCTGATCATGACGCTGCCGGAGCTGGCGATCGGCGCGGCCCTAGTCCTCGGCGCCATCCAGGTCGCCGACGGCGATCTCTCGGCGGGCACGCTCGTCGCCTTCCTGTCCACGGCCCTGGCCCTGCGCTGGCCGGTGGAGTCGCTGGGCTTCCTGCTGGCGATGAGCCAGGATTCGGCGACGGCCACCGACCGGTTCTTCGAGGTCATGGACGCCATCCCGGCGGACGCGACCGACCGGGGACCGGCGGCGGTGCTGCCCCGGCAGCGGGGCGAGGGCGGGATGCGGTTCGAGGGCGTGGAGTTCCGGTACGACGACGCTCCCGCGGACGTGCCGCCCGTGCTGCGCGGGGTGGACCTGCACGTCCGGCCCGGCGAGACCATGGCGCTCGTCGGGGCGACGGGCTCGGGGAAGACCACGCTGACCGCCCTCGTGCCTCGGCTGCACGAGGTGACGGGTGGGCGGATCACCCTCGACGGGCGGGACATCACCGCACTCCCCCGCGACGAGTTGCGCGCCCTGGTCGCCGTCGCCTTCGAGGAGCCCACACTGTTCTCGGCGACGGCCGGTGAGAACGTGCTGATGGGCGCGGACGGCGCGGACCGGGCCGCGCTGGCGCGCGCCCTGAGGGTGGCCCAGGCCGAGTTCGTGCACACCCTGCCGCAGGGCACCGACACCGAGGTGGGCGAGCAGGGGCTGAGCCTGTCCGGCGGGCAGCGGCAGCGGCTCGCGCTGGCCCGCGCCGTCGTCGGCGCACCGCGCTTCCTGGTGCTGGACGACCCGCTGTCCGCGCTGGACGTGCACACCGAGGCGCGGGTGGAGGCCGCGCTGCGGCAGGTCCTCGCGACCACGACCGCGCTGGTCGTGGCGCACCGGCCGTCGACGGTGCTGCTCGCCGACCGGGTGGCGCTGCTGGAGGAGGGCCGTATCACCGCCGTCGGCACCCACCACCAGCTGCTGCGGGACAGCGCCGCGTACCGGGTGCTGATGTCGGGACAGGACGGCGGGGACGACCACCGGGGCGGAAACGGGGAGGACGGTCCATGACGACGGCCGAGGACGCCAGGGAGAGCGAGGACGCCGAGAAGAGCGCCGCCGCGGAAGAGCGCCCGGCCGCGGACGACCCCTTCGACCACGATGTACTGCCCGCCCCCAAGGGCGCCTCCTTCTCCCTGCTGCGCTCGCTGCTCGCCCCGCGCCGCGCCCGCGTCCGGGTCGCGGCCGTCCTGCTGCTGCTGCAACAGGCCGCGGTGCAGGCGGGCCCGCTGTTCGTCGCGTTCGCCATCGACCGCGCCGTGCCCGCCTTCCGGGACGGCGACCACGGCCCGCTCCTCGCCGTCGGCGCCGCCTACCTGGGCTGCGCGCTCGCCTCCGGGGCCCTCCAGTTCGCGTTCATCCGCGCCTCCGCCCGCATCAGCCAGGACGTGCTGCTGGACCTGCGGGGCCGGATCTATCGCCACGCCCAGGCCCTCAGCGTGGACTTTCACGAGCGGTACACCTCGGGGCGGCTGATCTCCCGCGCCACGACGGACGTCGAATCGCTGCGGGAGCTGCTGAACGAGGGGCTGGAGGAGCTGCTCGGCATCGCGCTGTCCGTCGTCTACATCGCCGCGACCCTGCTGTATCTGGACTGGGGGCTCGGCGGCGCGGCCGTGCTCTCCTTCTGGCCGCTGTATCTGCTCATCCGCTCCTTCCGCCGCCGGTCGATGCGCGTCTACCGCAAGCGGTCCACGGCCACCGCCGCGGTCATCGTCGCCTTCACCGAGACCATGAACGGCATCCGCCCGGTGCAGGCCTTCCGCCGCGAGCGCGCCAACGACACCCGGTTCGACGAGCTGAACGGCCGCCATCAGCGGATCAACGGGACCGCGATCCTGGAGATGGCCCGCTATGTCGTCGGCTCCCGGCTGACTGCCAACACGGCGGTCGCCGTCATCGTGCTGTGGGGTGCCTACCGGGTCGCCGCGGGCGATCTGAAGCTGGGTGTGCTGGCCGCGGCCGCGCTCTATCTTCGCAGGCTGTACGACCCGATCGACCGCCTGGGCATGTTCCTCAACTCCTACCAGTCCGCCGCCGCCTCCCTGGAGAAGATCGCGGGACTGCTGGCCCAGCGGCCCTCCGTCCCCGAACCGGCCGACCCGCGGCCCCTGCCGCCGCGCTCCTCCCACATCCCGGGCCGCGAGGTCGTCTTCGACGGGGTGCGCTTCGCCTACCGCACCGGCGGCGAGGTGCTGCCCCGCTTCGACCTCACCCTGCCCGCCGGGCAGACGGTCGCCGTGGTCGGCGCGACCGGCGCGGGCAAGTCCACCCTCGCCAAGCTGCTCGCCCGCTTCTACGACCCCACCGACGGCCGGGTCCTGCTCGACGGCGTCGACCTGCGCGACCTGACCACGCCCGAGCTGCGCCGCGGGGTGGTCATGGTGACCCAGGAGGCGTTCCTGTTCTCCGGCACGGTCGCCGACAACATCTCCATCGGCCGCCCCGACGCCACCCGCGCCGAGGTCGAGCAGGCCGCCAAGGCGATCGGCGCGCACGACTTCATCGCCGCCCTGCCCGACGGCTACGACACCGACGTCCGCAAGCGCGGCGGCCGGATCTCCGCGGGCCAGCGCCAACTGGTCGCCTTCGCCCGCGCCCTGCTCGCCGACCCCGCCGTCCTCATCCTCGACGAGGCCACCTCCTCCCTCGACATCCCGGGCGAACGCGCCGTCCAGCGCGCCATGGACACGGTGCTGCGCGGCCGCACCGCCGTCGTCATCGCCCACCGCCTCTCCACGGTGGAGATCGCCGACCGCGTCCTGGTCATGGCCGACGGCCGCATCGTCGAGGACGGCTCCCCCGCCGCCCTCATAGCGGGCGAGGGCCGCTTCGCCGCACTGCACCGGGCGTGGCGGGACAGCCTCGTATGACGCGGCGCCGGTGTAGGTTCCGCCGAGCAGGGAAGCCTGCTCTACCGCATCACCGACCACGGCCGCCACTTGAGCTCACAGCTCACCACGACCTACGCGACCTCTTTCTCCACCGCGGCCGACATCGTGGTGGGCAAGCTCAGGCGCATGAGCGACGCCCGCCTACGCAAGGAGTCGGCGACGTGGCTCCGCCTGGACAGCACCAGGAACCCTGGCGCGGCGCTGGCACAGATCGTCGGCTCCGCCAGCCAGCCCCTTCACCCCATGACGCCCCTCTGGCTGGAGGTCCAGTGAACGCCACCACCGGAATCCGCATCAGGCGTCTGCGGCTGATCGGGATCGACCGCAACTACGACGTCGACTTCACCAGTGAGGGCGATGTCCGGAGCCTGTCGATCGTCTCCGGCGCCTTCAGCTCTGGCAAGACCGCCGTGCTGGAGTTCATCTCCTACGGCCTCGGGGCCAGGCGGCACCCACGCCACCCGGGAGATCATGCGCAAGGTGAGGGCATCCCTGCTCGAAGTCGAGCTCTCCGGTGCTCCATACGTGATCGAGCGCGCGGTGGGGGAGCCGTCGACGAGTGCCTTCGTACGCCGTGGCCGCCTCGACGAAGCGGTAGTCTCCGCCGCAGAGCGCAGGTCAAGGCGTGCAGCTCAGGGAGGCCCCCACCAGCTCGGAATCGCGAACCGACCCGCTCAGTTTCCGCGACCTGATGTGGCTGACGTTCCTCACCAACGAACGGGTGGCGGACAAGAACTTGAAGGCCGCCGAGCTCGGCGTCGGGGTCAGCACCCTGCGCGGGTGGGCGGCGGCGCTGAAGAAGTCGGGCCCGGCCGGTCTCGTCGTGGACCGGCCCGTGCGCACGGCGGTGGAGCGGGCGGATCCCTGCTGGGTGGACATGGCCGAGTCGGTGCTGCAAGCACACGTCAAGGCGAGCCGCCCGGTGCGGGGGCTGATCCTGACCGAGATCGAGGAGCGGCTGGTCAAGGAGCACGGAGAGGGCACGGTTCCGCTGCCGGCGCGCACGACGGGCTACGAGCTGCTGCGGCAGCTGTCCAAGGGGACCAACGCGTTCGAGGGCAGTACGAAGGGGAAGCGGTCGATCGCGGATGCTCCGCAGGGCACGTACGGAAGGCTGCGTGCCACCCGGCCGGGCGAGTACGTGGTCCTGGACACCAACCGTCTGGACGTCTTCGCGATGGAGCCGGTGACCTGCCGGTGGGTGCAGTGCGAGCTCACCGTCGCCATGGATCTGTACAGCAGGTGCATCGTGGGGCTGCGGCCTACCCCGGTCTCGACGAAGTCGGTTGATGTCGCGGGGGTGCTGTACGAGGCGGTGCGTCCGCGCGAAGTACGTACGGACGGCGGGGAGTCGTTGCCGTACCGCGGGGTGCCGTCGGCCGTGGTGGTCGACGCGGAGAAGCTCGTCGACCGGAACGGGCAGCCGCTGCTGCCGACGGCCGACACCGAGACGATCATCTTCGACCACGGCAAGGTCTATCTGTCGAACCACGTCCGGAGCGTCTGGCGAAGTTGCGGATCTCGCTGCAGCCGGCGCGGCCCAAGACTCCGACGGACAAGCCGGTGGAGCGTTGGTTCGGCACCCTGAACAAGGGCGTGCTGGCCGCGCTGCCTGGGTACAAGGGCGCGGACGTGCACAGCCGGGGCGAGAAGGTCGCGGATCCAGCCCACAGCCGGGTTTTTCTGCGCGTTGACCAGTCGCCCTGTGACGGGCCGATATGCAGTTCGGGAGTCGGTCAGCTCGCATCGACTCCGAGTTCGATCACCGGTCCCACCAGGGCAAGGGCCTGATCGACGACCTCGTCCAGGCTTACGCTGCCGTCGCTGTCCACCCAGCGGCGCAGGGCGGCTTGGAAGGCCGTCAGGGCTACGCCAGCAGCGACGGCAGGACGCAGGTCGACGTCCGGGTCCAGTCCGGCACGCAGGGCGAGGATGCCGGTCATCTCGGCCTGCCACTGGGACTGCCGCTCCAGGAAGCGGGCCAGAAGGGCCGGGGTGTCGAGGATCAGCCTGCTCACACGCAGCATCTTGGCCGGATTGCCGACGCTCATCGAGGTGAACACCGACAGGGCACGACGCAACGCCACCGCGGGCGGCTCGTCGGCGGGCCGGGCGTTCAGCTCCGCGCACAACTTCACGCCGGCTTCCGCCAGCATGTGCACGATCACGTCTTCCTTGGAATCGAAGTAGCGCGAGAACGTACGGCGGGACATTCCCACGGCGGCCACGATCTGGTCGACCGTCGTCTCTTCGAATCCCTGGTCGGCCAGCAGCTTGACCGCGGCCTCCGCCAGTTCGTTGCGCACGAGCAGGCGCTTGCGCTCCGCCATGTCGGCCGCCGGGGCCGTCTTCGCATCTCCCACGACACCGATGCTAGTCCGAGCCAGGTGAGTCCCGCCAGGTCCTGATTGACTCACTGTGTCATTAACGGCAGTCTGGGTCTCATGCCAGACAGCAAATGGACCGCATCCCGCATCCCCGACCTGACGGGCCGGACCTTCGTCGTCACCGGAGCCAACAGCGGCCTCGGCCTGGTCACCACCCGCCACCTGGCGCGGCACGGTGCGCACGTCGTC
Organism: Streptomyces sp. NPDC021212; assembly: GCF_044332925.1. Classification (NCBI taxonomy): domain Bacteria; kingdom Bacillati; phylum Actinomycetota; class Actinomycetes; order Kitasatosporales; family Streptomycetaceae; genus Streptomyces; species Streptomyces sp. NPDC021212. Next base: position 675,562 of record NZ_JBIRPZ010000003.1, on the reverse strand, counting down.
ATGGCCGTACGCAACGAGGCCAAGGGCCGCCGGGCCGTCGCCGACATCCGCGCCGCCGATCCCGACGCAAGCCTTGAGATGCGCCATCTCGACCTCGCCGATCTGGACTCGGTCAAGGCGTTCGCCGCCCGCGCGCACGTCGACGCCCTGCAGGTCGACGTCCTGATCAACAACGCGGGTGTCATGACGCCACCCCGAACACTGAGCCCCCAGGGCCACGAGTCACAGTTCGCCGGTAACCACCTCGGCCACTTCGCCCTCACCGGCCTGCTCATGGACCTGCTGCGGCAGGGTCGTGACCCGCGTGTGGTGACCGTCAGCTCGATCGGGCATCACGGCGGGCAGATCCACTTCGACGACCTCTCCGGCGCCCGGAAGTACCAGCGCGTGAAGTACTACAACCAGTCGAAGTTCGCCAACGTCCTCTTCGGCCTGGAACTCGACCGCAGGCTCCGCGCGGCCGACAGCCCAGTACGCAGCCTGCTCGCCCACCCCGGGATCACAGCCACCAACCTCCAGCACACCGGCCCGACCGGCCTGTTCCGGGTGGGAGGCGCCCTCGTCAACCGGCTGTTCGCCCAGGACGTCGAGATCGGCACGCTTCCGCAACTGCACGCCGCGACGGCACCGGACGTCGAAGGCGGGCAGTTCTTCGGCCCCGACGGATGGAAGGAGTTGCGCGGACATCCCACGGTCGTCCGCCCCGACCCTGCGGCGGAGGACCCTGACACCGCACGCCGCCTGTGGGTGCTGTCCGAGGAGCTGACCGGTGTGACCTACGCACCCGCCCCTTCGGCATGACCCAAGGCCATCTTCGGCCCGCGTACAGCTGCAGCGGTGAGCGAGTGCCCGGAGGAGCGCGTGCTGCCGCGCATCGGCCTCACGGCTCCGAACGGCCCACTACGGGAAGAAGGCGATCCAGGAGGGACTGCTCCAGCTCGACCAGGACGGCTTCGCTGCCGGCCACAGGGCTCGGAAGAGTACGCCACAGGACCAGCTGGCCATGCACGGCGGTCCACACATGCATGGCCAGGATCTCGGCCTCCGCACGCCGGGCAGCGTCCGCCTCGGCCAGATAGCTGTCCACAGCGCGGATCCAGGCGCGGCGCACCGTGCCGAGGGGATGGTCTGCGACGGTACGCCTCTCGGGCTCGTACTCCAGATTGAACATCAGCTCGTAGCGGCGGGGTTTGTCGATGGCGAACCGCCGATACGCGGTGACGGTCGCCCGCATCCGTTCCAGGGGTCCACCGCCGACTTCAGCCGCGGCGTCCGCCCCCTCGTCCATCGCCGCAGCCAGCGCGCGATACGCCTCCGCAAGCACGGCCCAGACCAGCGCGGTCTTGTCCTTGAAGTGCAGATAGATGCTGGGTGCGGCGATCCCGACCTCACGCGCGACCCCCCGCAGGGACAGCGCGTTCTCGCGGCCGGTCTCCTCAAGGATGCGGGTGGCCGCATCGAGGATCTCCTGCCGCAGCCGCTCCCCCTCGCCCCAGGCGTTGTTGACCCGCCGAACCTGTTCCTGTCTCACCACGACCTCTCCCTCGCCTCCGCGCACGGCCATCCACCGCAGGGCGGCCCACCTCACACCATTGTCGGTCGGTGACGCCGAGGCCGAGCCCCGCACTTCTCACATTCACCTAACAGTGTTAGTCTCCACGAGGCAATCACCTAACGGTGTTAGGTGAGTTGAAAGGAGCCCCCATGCCCGCCAAGTCCTCCTCTCTGTCCGTGCCGCCGTATGTACTGGACCGCCCCAACGGCGCGCCCCTCGATCCCCCGCCCGTGTTCTCCCGCCTGCGCATGGAGAGCCCCGTCACCCGGGTCTCCCTGTGGGAGGGGCGCCTCACTCCCTGGCTGGTCACCCGCTGGGAAGATGCTCGCGCCGTCCTGGGCAGCCCCGCGTTCAGCACCGATCCGACCCTCGTGGGGGCGCCCACCTTCAAGGAGGACACGCGGCAGGGTCCGCGCGGCTTCTTCCAGAACTACGACGACCCGATCCACGCGACCATGCGGCGCACCCTGACCCGCGAGTTCATGGTGAAGCGCGTCAACGCCCTGCGGCCCGCCATCTCAAGCCTGACCGACGAACTCCTCACCGACATGGGCAAGTTGAGCGGCCCTGTCGACTTCGTCCAGCACTTCTCGCTGCCGCTGCCGTCGCTGGTGATCTGCGAGCTGCTGGGGGTTCCGTACGAGGACCACACGTTCTTCCAGGCGCAGTCGAACGTCCTCGTCGACTTCACCGCCACCGGAGAGCAGACCGCCGAGGCGTTCGGGAACCTCGCCGAGTACCTGCTGGGCCTCGTGCAAAAGAAGCGCATCTCCCCCGGGGACGACCTGGTCACCCGGCTCGCCGAGCAGGTCGACGCCGGTGACATCACCGATCAGGACGCCGCCGACCTGAGCGCCTTCCTGCTGTTCGCCGGGCACGAGACCACCGCGAACATGATCGCCCTGAGCACCATCACCCTGCTCAACCACCCCGACCAGATCCCGTACCTTCTCGGCGAACAGGACCAGGTCGCGGGCGCCGTGGAGGAACTCCTGCGGTACCTCTCGATCGTGCACGGCGGGCTGCGGCGCACGGCCATCGAGGACTTCATCATCGGCGACGTCACGATCCGCGCGGGCGAAGGCGTCATCATTCCCGTCCACGTCGCCAACCGCGATCCCGAGTACTTCACCGCCCCCGACGACCTGGACCTGGAGCGCACCGAAGCGCGTCGGCACCTGGCCTTCGGCTACGGCATCCACCAGTGCCTGGGCCAGCCGCTGGCCCGCGCCGAACTCCAGATCGTCCTGCCCGAGATCTTCCGTCGGCTTCCCGACCTCAAGATCAACATTCCGATGGAAGAGATCGCTTTCAAGCAGAACACAGCGGTCTACGGGGTCCGCGAGCTGCCCGTCACCTGGTGACCCACACCGCCCGACCCCGCCCCGCTCAACGAAAAGAGGGAAGCGCCATGCGTGTAGAAGTAGACGTCCCCAAGTGTGTCGCCGCAGGCCAGTGTGTGCTGTTGGCTCCTGACGTATTCGACCAGCGAGACGAGGACGGCCTGGTCGTCCTCCTCGACGAGACGCCGCCGGCCGAACTCCTCGACTCCGTCCGCGAATCCGCCACGGTGTGCCCGGCGGCCGCGATCCGCCTGGTCGAGCAGTGAGCACAGCGGCACCCGACCGCGTCGTCATCGTCGGCGCCTCCGCGGCCGGACTCGCCGCCGCGGAGACCCTGCGCCGGTCCGGTCACACCGGCACCATCACCCTGATCGGTGACGAGTCCGCAGCTCCCTACGACCGTCCGCCCCTGTCGAAGGAGATCCTCTCCGGCGCCTGGCCGTCCGACCGGCTGCCGCTGCGCTCCGACGCCGACCTCGACGCTCTCGATCTGGACGCCCGCTACGGCTACGCGGCCACACGGCTGGACGTCGCCACCCGCACGGTGCTCCTGTCAAACGGCACGAAGGTCACGTACGACGGGTTGATCATCGCGACGGGAGTCCGCCCCAAAAACCTTCCCGGTGCACCCGCCCACGTTCTGCGCACCGCGAGTGACGCGCTGGCCCTCAAGGAACGCCTCGGGCCGGGCCGCAGGCTCGTCGTGGTCGGTGCCGGTTTCCTCGGAGCCGAGGCAGCGTCCGTCGCGGCCGGTCTGGGCACACAGGTGACGCTGCTCGAACCGGCTCGGGTCCCCCTGGCCCACGCGGTCGGCGACGAAGTCGGCAGCATCCTCGCGCAGGCTCACCATGATCACGGCGTGGAGCTGCGGACCGGGACCTCGGTGTCCGAAGTGGTCCCTGAAGGAGTGCGCTTGGAGAACGACAGCGTGGTGGAGGCGGATACCGTTCTGGTGGCCATCGGGTCCCGGCCCAACACCGAGTGGCTGGAAGGCAGTGGGCTCTCGGTCGACGACGGTCTCGTGTGCGACGAGTTCTCCGCGGCCGCCTCCGGAATCTATGGAGCGGGCGACGTCGCCCGCTGGCACAACCCGCTCTTCGGCACCTCCATGCGCGTCGAGCACCGCACCAACGCGGCCGAGCAGGGCATGGCCGCGGCCCGGAACGTGCTCGGTGCGCGTCGGCCATTCGCCCCCGTGCCCTACTTCTGGTCCGACCAGTACGACATGAAGGTACGCGCCTACGGTTACCTCCGTGGCCACGACGAGCTGCGCATCGTCGAAGGGTCCCTTCAGGAGCGAACCTTCATCGCCGCCTACCGCACCGACGACCGCCTCACCGGCGTGCTGTCCATGAACATGCCGCCACGGAGACTGCGCCCCTGGCAGCAGGCCGTCTCCACCCGTACCGCATGGGACAGTCTTCCCGCCCCGTCGAGACCGATCGGGTGACCTCGGCGACCGCACCCAGGGAAAGTCGTTGTCCGGACTGCCAGCCGTCTACCAACGCAGGGGAAGGCTCGCCAGATGATCGCCCAGGAGGCGGGCGATGATCTGGTGATCGCGAGAGGAAGGGGACCAGTCGCACCCCAGACGATCGAGACTCGGGTCGTCGCAGTGCCAGTAGCCGATCCGGTTGTCGCCGCGCGCGTTGCGGTCCATGACGATCCGCTGGGCGGTGTCGGCGGAGGCCGTGGTGTTCGACAGGCGGGCGGCGGTGACGACGATGTACGGCGCCCGCCCGTACTGGACGCGCAGCTGGCCGAGGTAGCTGTGGTAGGCGGCCGAGGAGGCGGAGACCGGTTCGGCCTCGGTGGTCCAGCCTCGCCGGGGTTCAAAGGGGTGGAGAAGTCGTTCTGTCCGACGAAAGCAACCACCAATTGCGGATGCCACGTTCCGGGGCGCCGCCACACGTCGCCGCCGCGTTGCTGTTCCGCGCCACTCCCCCATGGTCGAGCAGTCGCGGGTTGTGGAGAGGTTGCCGTAACCGGCCGCCCAAGAAGCGCCGTTGAAATCGACCTGCCGGCGGCGAGGCCGGGAAGCGGCCAGAAGTTCCCCGCCTGCGGCGGCGATGAACGATCGACCTCAACGACACCCTGTTCGACACCACCGGCACCCTCACCACCACCATCGACGGCCACGTCTACCGCCAGCCCGCCAACGGAATGTGACCATCGGCGCAACCGACCCCCCGGACGGGCCGTGAACCGCACCTGCGGCCACGGCCCGTCCGTACACCGTTACGACCCGGAGCACACACCCCCCGTCCCGAGCCGGTCCATCGCGCGCGCCAACTGGCCGGAAGAGAGCGGAGGTTCGGGCAACGGATGCGCCCGCTCGGCGCGGAAGGCGTCGAGCATCAGATACAGGTGCCGACGCCACGCACGAGGAGCGATGCCCTGGGTTGCCTCCGTGATGCGGGCGTGGGACCAGATGACGAAGGCCAGGTCCTCGGGTTCGAGGTCGGCACGCATAGCGCCCTGCTCCTGAGCTCGACGGACGAGGAGGACGCCAAGTTCGTGGATGCGGTTCTGGGTGCCGGCGAGGCAGGCGGCCGCGGGCAGCTGCATCGAGGCCAGATCGTTGAATCCCTGGTCGGCCGCTTGCAGCTCACACATGGTCTCGAGAAAGAGGCGCAGGCCGCCCCAGGCGTCATCCATGGCGGCCGCCTCCTCGGCCGCACTCAGCCAGGCGGCGAGCTTCTCGGCGAACACCGCCTGCACAAGGTCCAGGCGAGTGGGGAAGTGCCGGTACAACGTACCGATTGCGAGTCCGGCCTGCTTCGCCACCTGCTCAAGGGGCGCCTCCAGACCTCGTTCCGCGAAGCACTCGCGGGCAGCGCCGAGCAGCGCGTCGCGATTCCGTCGGGCATCGCGCCGCATGGGGCGCGCGGGGGTGGACTCGGCGGCGGTCGGCTGGTCGGCAGGCATAGAAAACAGGCTATCAACATGAGGGACCCCTCATGTTTGCTGCTACGCTCGAAGGAAAGTGAGGCGCCCCTCCGTTTGGATGGGACCGGCCGTCGAAACGGAGTTCACATGAACGTCTTCCTCTGGGCATTGCAGGGACTACTGGCCGTCGCGTTCGGCGCGGCCGGGGTGATGAAGTCGACCCAGCCCATCGAGAAACTGGCGGGCAGCCTGCCGTACGCGAAGGATCTGCCGGTGAGGGTGGTGCGCCTCATCGGCGTCGTCGAACTGGCGGCCGCGCTGGGGCTGATCCTGCCCGCGGCCACCGGGATCGCGGTGGCGCTGACGCCGCTGGCTGCCGTCGGCCTGGCAGTGGTGATGGTGCTGGCCGGCGCCTTTCACGTGCGCCGCGGTGAGTACAGCGCGATCGGCCTGAACGTGGTGCTGCTGGCACTCGCCGTCGTAGTGGCCTGGGGCCGGTTCGGGCCTTACTCCTTCTGATCGCAGATTGCGAGGGGTGCTCACGCACCCGACCCGCATGAACGTGTGAGGGGTCCAGGATCGGTATCCCGGACCCCTCACGCAGCGGCACCTGCGACCTCGCCCGCCCCCCTTCACCCTCGGGCCGCCTCCGCCTCTGCGCGCTCGCGGTTGGCGCGGATCTCATCATGGTTGTCGGCAGCCCAGGCGATCAGGGACGTGACAATGTCGTAGAGGCCACGACCCAGCGGGGTGAGGGTGTACTCGACGCGCGGAGGCACCTCCGGGTACGCCTTGCGGTCGACGAGGCCGTCCTGCTGGAGCTGGCGCAGGGTGCGGCTGAGCATGCGCTGGGAGATGCCGGGGATCTGCCGCTGCAGATCGGTGTAGCGCAGCGGGCCGGATTCCAGGACCGCGATCAGCAGCAGGCTCCACTTGTCGCCCACCCGGTCCAGGGTCTGCCGGATGAACGCCATGTGCTCGACCGGAATGGCCGCGCAGGGCCCGATCCCCACCATCTCTGTCGCATCCACTGCTCGCATCACTCACACCCATCTCCGGAACGCACACCGATGTGCCTTTTGTATCGCTCTCCATACTGGTCCATCATGGCGTTACGAACAAGTCGTAAGAAATGGAGGTGCGTGAATGAAGGTGGACATTTGGTCCGAGGTGACCTGCCCCTGGTGCAGCCTGGGGAACCACCGGGTGGCCAAGGCCATCGAGCGGTTCGAGCACGCGGACGAGGTGGAACTGGTCCACCACTCGTTCCCGCTCAGCAGCAGCTTCCCCGAGGGGGACACCTTCTCCGTCCGCGAGGCCCTGCTCCGCCAGCACGGTATGGGCGGCACCCAGGCCGAGACCTCGACCCGGCGGATCGAGAAGCTCGCCGCCAGCGAGGGCCTCAGCCCGTACCAGGTGCTGGACAACAAGGTCGGCAACACCGACCTGGCGCACGAGTTCCTCGCCCACGCCAGCGCCCAGGGCAAGAACCGCGAGGCCTGGGACGCGATCTTTGCAACCCACTTCGGCAAGGCCGAGCCGGTCTTCTCCCTGGACGACCTCCTGGGGCTCTCCGACGAACTCGGCCTGGACCGCGAGCAGACCCGCCAGGCCCTCACCGACCGCCGCTACCGCCAGCAGGTCCGCGACGACGCGGCCCGCGCCCAGCGCCTGGGGGCGACCGGCGCGCCGTTCATCGTCGTCGACGACCGCTACGGGATCCCCGGTGCCCAGGACAGCGACAGCCTCCTTGAGGTGCTGCGCAAGGCCTGGGACGACAGCCACCCCCTCACCCTCGCCGACGACGCGGGCGACGCCCCGGCCTGCGGACCGGACGGCTGCGCCGTCCCCGAGCGCACCTGAACCCAGCGGCTCAGCACCACGGCATCCACCATCCGACGCTGGAAAGGCCCAAAACCTCTCATGTCGCACCTGCTCCACGATGCCGTCGGTGTTCAAGGCGTGGCTGGACCAGATCATGGTCGCCGGGCGCACCTTGAGCCACGCGGGCCCCTCGCCGGTGGCCGGTCGCCCCGCCACGGTGATCTCCGCCCGCGGCGGTGGCTACGGCCCGGGCGCCCCGAAGGAGGGCATGGACCACCTGGTGCCCACCCTGGAGCGCCTCCTGGGCGAGGCCACCCTCGGCCTCGACGTCAACATCATTCTGCCGGAGCTGACCATGGCCCCATACGTGCCGATGATGGCTCCGCTGCTGCCGATGCACGAGGCGTCCATGACGAAGGCGCACGACGAGGCCCGCCGCCTGGGCTCTGCCCTGACCGGTCGGCCGGCCGCCTGATCCACCCCTGAACTGCCCGAAAGGCGTTTGATCACCATGAGTAACCTCCTTGTCCTCGGCGGCAGCGGCCGTACCGGCGCCCACGTCCTGGAGCACGCGGCCCAGCGCGGCCACCACGTCCGCGCCCTCGTCCGCAACCCCGACAAGGTGCAGGCACCGGCCGGCGTCGAGCTGATCCAGGGCACCCCCGCGAACATCGACGACATCCGCCGGGCCGCCGAAGGCACCGAGGGGGTGATCAGCGTGCTGAGCAACGCCCGCGCCTCCGACAACCCGTGGGCCAAGCCGGTCAGCCCGCCGATGCTCATGACCGACGCCGCCCGCAACACGCTCACCGTCATGGGCGAACAGGGCATCCGCCGCATCGTGCTGACGTCCTCGCAGGGCGCGGGCGACGACTGGGCCCGGCTCAACCCGCTGGTCAAGGCGTTCATCAAGCTGTCGAACATCAAGGCAGGCTTCGAGGACCACACCGGCGTCGACCAGGTCGTCCGCGCCTCGTCCGGCATCGACTGGACCCTGGCCCGTGCCGTCGCCCTGACCGACAAGCCCCTGAGTGGTCCCGTGCGGGCCGCCGAGGCCGACTCCGAGAAGCCGGGCGCCCGGATCAACCGCGCCGACCTCGCCCAGTTCATCGTCCAGACGATCGAGGACGACGCCTGGATCCGCAGGGCGCCCCTGGTCTGGAACACCCGCGGCTGACGCCCTCGGGCGGTCCGCCATGAACCGGACCCTGTTCCACCCCACCCCACCACCGCACCGCAATCCGAACAGTGAAGAGGAGAACATCCCATGTCCAAGGTGATCGCCATCTTCGGCGCCGGCAAGGGCCTCGGCGCCTCCGTCGCCCGCCGCTTCGCCCGCGAGGGTTTCCGTGTGGCGCTCGTCGCCCGCGGCAAGGAGCGTCTCGACGCCCTCGTCGAGGAGCTGAAGGCCGAAGGCATCGACGCGGCCGGTTTCACCGCCGACCTGTCCAAGCCCGAGCAGGCCGGCGCCACGGTCCAGGCCATCCGTGACCACTTCGGTCGCATCGACGTGGTCGAGTACGGTCCGATCAGTGGCGAGCAAGCCTTCGCTCCCGCCGCGAAGCTGGACGCGGCCACCCTGCGCAAGGACAGCCCGCTGCTCCTGCTCACCCCGGTCGAGGTGGCCCAGGCCGTGCTGCCGGAGTGGAACGAGCGCGGCGACGGCGCCTTCCTGATGACCACCGGCGCCACGGCCGGCTTCCCGCGCCCCTTCGCCAGCGGCGTCGGCCCGCTCATGGCAGCCGCCCGCAACTGGCTCTTCTCGCTCAACGGCGAGCTGGCCGACGCCGGCATCTACGCCGGCACCCTGTCCATCGCCGCGTTCATCGCCCGGAGCGAGATGGGCGAACTCGCCGCGAAGAGCCTGGCCGAGACCGGCTCGACCGGCACGGGCCCGCTCGTCGACCCGGACGCGCTGGCCGACCAGTACTGGGACATGTACACCAAGCGTGACCGCGTCGAGCAGCTCTTCCCCGAGTACGACGCCGCCTGATCACGCCCCTGAACTCCGGCCCCGGCCACGGACCACGCACAGTCCGCGGCCGGGGACAGACCAGTTGCCCGGGGCCCGCTGGTTCAGGCTCGGTTCGTCGCCGAGGGCGTACGATCCGCGCCTGTCACCGCTCGCCCGCCTCGCGAGCCCGTCGGTCCGCCTCCCCCTTCTCCACCCTGGACAGGTACGCGTCGACCAGGGCCCGGACGTCGTCATGTCTCGAAGTTGCCCTGCCGGTAGGAGGCGAGGACGGCGTTGGTGCGCCGCGACGAGATCACCTACGTGCGTCCCGCCTCCGGCACCACCGCGCTGCTGCGCTACAACGCACCGATCGGCTCGTACGAGCTCTGCACCCGCCTGCTGGAGCAGACCGGCGTCATGTTCACCCCCGGCGCCGCATTCGACATCGAACACACCGTACGCATCGGCTTCGCCGACGAGGCCGAGACCCTGCGCACCGGACTGCACCTCGTCGGACAGTTCCTCGACCGCTTGGCGCAGGTGTAGCAGCCCATCGTCGGTGAGCAGCATCGGAAAGTCACCAACCGCATCCGCCGCAGCACGCCCACCGGGACGCGGCCGATGAGCATCGCCACCAGGGCCCCGATCACCGCCGTGTTGGGGGACACGCCGAGCGACGTGATCAGCACGATGCCGATCAGGGCGCCGAGCACCGACATCACGACGGTGAGGACGAGGGTGACGGGTTCGAAGGCGCTGGGGTGCCGCTCCGGTGGAGCGGCCGTGGCCGCTGGGGCGGCGGCCGGGGACTTCGGGTTCACGTGGGGCTCCTGCGGGGACGGGGAGGGCAGGCCCCAGGCGGGTTCACCCCGTGGGGGTGAGGGCCTGGAGGTGGGTCATGGGTCCGTACATCCCGACCAGCCGCGCGAACTCCTCGGGGTCGTGGAAGCGGACGGCGCCGCGGCCGAACTCCTTGGCGGTCTCGACCGCGAACCGGGCGGCGGCCGCGATGTCGGCCTCGTGGCTGGCGCCGGTCGCGCATCCGGCGACGGCGGTCGCGGCGGTGACGGCGAGGCCGACGACGGGGGCGGAGGTGGCGACGGCGGGCTGGAGGATGGAGTTGATGTGGTGCACCCCGTTGCCGTACGGGGTGATGTCCTGGGTGGTGATCGGCAGGATGCGCGCGGGCTCGCCCGTGACGGTCTCCAGGAGGCCCACCAGGTCCTCGCTGACGCGCAGGATCCAGCCTTCGCGGACCGTCGGGGACAGGGCGACACCGCGGTGGTTGAGCAGCCGGTTGCCCTTGGTGGTGTCGATGGAGACGACCGCGTCCATGGCGGACGAGATCTCCTCGCGATTGCACACCAGTGTGTCGACCGGGGAGTCCATGAACGGCACCGGGTCGTGGGGACGGGTGGGGGCGTCCCCGCACACATGAGTGGAGATCATGACGTCGCCGTCCAGGACGTCGCCCCGGGCGTGCATGTCCAGCAGCTTGGCGGCGGCGGACAGGGCGGCCACCGCGCCGTCCGCGTCGGAGACCAGCCCGACCCGCTCGGGGCGGGCGCCCACCCCGCCGAGCCGGCCGAGGACGCCCAGGGTGGGGGCGTCGCCGCCGCCGGTTTTGCCGTGGCGGCCGGGGACGGTCACGGAGACGAAGTCGGTGCTGCCCTGGTCGCCCTCGACGGTGCGCACCTCGATCTCCGGCGCCTGCTGGGGGTCGGCGCCGGCCGCGACCTGGACCTCGCGCAGATGCTCGGCGAGCAGTGCGCCGCTGGTCTGCGGGCGGTCGAGGAGTTCGATGATCTCAAGGACGTGTTTGAGCACGGGGGCCTCTCGGGGGGGGGAGCGGGGGGGCGGCCAGCGTCCGCCCGGTGTGACCCAGGGCGCAATGTTTTCTCTCTATGCGGGAATGTTTACGCTTCCGTCATGTCCGACGAGACCCCCGTAACCGGCGCACCGCCGCTCCAGACGGCGGACCGCGTGCTGAACGTCCTGCTCGCCTTCGACCGGGAGCGCCCGGAGTGGGGCGTGATGGAGGTCGCCGCCGAGTTCGGCCTCGACAAGTCGGTGGCGCAGCGGCTGCTGGCCGCGCTCGCCCACCGGGGCTTCCTGGTCTCCGACCGGCGCACCCGCCGCTACCGGCTGGGCCCGGCCGTCTGGCATCTGTCCCGGGTGTGGGAGCGCGGTGGCGGCATGGCCAGCCTGGTCCGGCCCGCGCTGGCGGTCCTCGCCCGGGAGGCGGGGGTGAACGCGCTGTTCGCGGTCCCGGACGGGGTGCACATGCGCTGTGTGGCCGCGGTGGACGGGGCGACCGGGCCGCTGCGCTACTACGTGCTGGCGGGCGAGCTTTACCCGGCGCACGCGGGGGCCACCTCCCGCGCGTACTTCGGCATGCTCAACGCGGACGACCGGGCCGCGCTGATCTACGGACGCCCGATGGCCCGGTTCAGCGAGCACACGCTGACCGACCCGGTGGCGTTGGAGGAGCGTTTCGCCCAGGTGCGGCGCGAGGGTTTCACGTACTCCGAGGGCGAGTACGATCCGGAGACCGCGGCGCTGGCCGCGCCGGTCCTGGTGGGCAGACGCCCGGTCGGCACCCTGACGCTGGCCGCCACCCAGGAGGTGCTGCGCCCGCGCCGGGACGACCTGGTGGCCCCGCTGCTCCAGGGCGCGGCGGACCTGGGCAGCCTGCTGACCCCGGCCCGGCCGCGGCAGGTCCCGCGCCGTGGCCTGCGCTGACCGCGTCCCTGACGCCCCCTACGTACGTACCGGAAAGGCCCCTCATGCAGTTGCTGCTGCTGTCGAACTCCACCGCGCCCGGCCGCGGTTACCTGGAACACGCCCTGGAGGAGATCGCCTCCGCGCTGGGCCGCGCCCGCGAACGGGTCTTCGTGCCGTACGCGCTGGCGGACCACGACGCCTACACCGCCCAGGTGGCCCGCGCCCTGGAACCGCTGGGCATCACGGTGACCGGCGCCCATACCGCCGCCGACCCGGCCGCGCTGATACGGGAGGCGGAGGCGGTGTTCGTCGGCGGCGGCAACAGCTTCCGGCTGCTCAAGGCTCTGCACGGGCACGGCCTGGTGCGCGCGATCCGCGAGCGGGTCGAACGGGGCGCGGTCTACATGGGGTCGAGCGCCGGCACCAACATGGCCTGCCCGACCCTGCGCACCACCAACGACATGCCCATCGTCCAGCCGCCGAGCTTCGACGCGCTCGGCCTGCTGCCGTTCCAGATCAACCCGCACTACCTGGACGCCCGCCCGGACACCGCCCACATGGGCGAGACCCGCGCCCAGCGCCTGGAACAGTTCCTGGAGGAGAACGACGTGCCGGTGCTCGGCCTGCGCGAGGGCACCTGGCTGCGCCGCGACGGCGACCGGCTCACCCTGGGCGGCATCGAGGCCGGGGCCGTGCTCTTCCGCCGCGGTGGGGAACCGTCGGAGCTGCGGCCGGGCGACGACCTGAGCGCGCTGCTCGACGGGACGCCACGGTTCGACACCACCTGAGCGCGCGTCGGTGCAGATGGCTCGGACTGAACTCCGCTATCCGATATGCGGATAGAGCACATCTGTCAACGGACACTTTCCGGTCACATTGTTGTCGCGCCCCTGACAGGTCGAGTCCAATGATGGCACTCTTCCCTCGACCGAGGTGCAGCACAGCTCATCACCGCCCTCGGGCCACCCCCCACACCCCCGGTCGCACCGTGGCCTCGCCCAGTCCTTCGTCTGCGGCCGGGCGAACCCGGTAACGCCGGAGGCACCCGTACCACGTGCTCCGCCATGTCCTGCCCGGACGGCCGCGCCACCTCGCGCGGCCAGCGCAGAAGGAGTCAGCGTGAGACCCTTCCCCCAACGGCACCTCAGACCTCGCACATCCCACCGACGCGGCGCCGCGACCGGCGCCCTGGTGGCCGCCGCCGCGATGATCGTCGTCGGTGTCCAGACCGGCCCCGCGACCGCGCGCGGGGGCGATGAGGCCGCGGCCCGTGCGGGCGGCACGATGGCCGCCAAGGCCCGCCCCGGCGCGCTGCCCGCGCAGCTCTCCCCCACGGCCCGCACCGCGCTGATCCGCGCCGCCGACACCGCCTCGGCGAAGGCCGCCACCGCGAAGACGCTGCGCCTCGGGGCCCAGGAGAAGCTGGTCGTCAGGGACGTCACCAAGGACGCCGACGGCACCACCCACACCCGCTACGAACGCACCTACGCCGGGCTCCCCGTCCTCGGCGGCGACCTGGTCGTGGACCGCGCCAAGGGCGGCGCGGTGGAGACGGTCGCGAAGGCCACCAAGGCCCGGCTGACGGTCGCGACGACCACCGCCGCCGTCAAGCCCGCCACCGCCGAGCAGGCCGCCGTGAAGGCGGCGAACGCGCAGGGCTCGCGGAAGAGCGACGCGGAGCGGGCGCCGCGCAAGGTGATCTGGGCGGCGGCCGGCACGCCGACGCTCGCGTACGAGACCGTCGTCGGCGGCCTCCAGGAGGACGGCACGCCCAACGAGCTGCACGTCATCAGCGACGCGGCCACGGGCAAGAAGCTGTTCCAGTACCAGGGCGTCAAGAACGGCACCGGCAACAGCCAGTACAGCGGGCAGGTCGCCCTCGGCACCTCCGGCAGCGCGGGCTCGTACAACCTGACCGACACCGGGCGCGGCAGCCACAAGACGTACAACCTCAACCGCGGCACCTCGGGCACCGGCACCCTGTTCACCGACGCCGACGACGTCTGGGGCAGCGGCACCACCTCCGACGCGGCCACCGCCGGGGTCGACGCGCACTACGGCGCCGCCGAGACGTGGGACTACTACAAGAACGTGCACGGCCGCACCGGCATCCGGGGCGACGGCGTGGGCGCGTACTCCCGGGTCCACTACAGCAGCGGCTACGTCAACGCCTTCTGGCAGGACGCCTGCTTCTGCATGACCTACGGCGACGGCTCCGGCAACGCCAAGCCGCTGACCTCGATCGACGTGGCGGCGCACGAGATGAGCCACGGCGTCACCGCGGCCACCGCGAAGCTGGTCTACAGCGGCGAGTCCGGCGGCCTCAACGAGGGCACGTCCGACATCTTCGCCGCGGCGGTCGAGTTCTACGCCGACAACGCGTCCGACGTCGGCGACTACCTCATCGGCGAGAAGATCGACATCAACGGCGACGGCACCCCGCTGCGCTACATGGACAAGCCCAGCAAGGACGGCGCGTCCAAGGACAGCTGGTACTCGGGCGTCGGCAACGTGGACGTGCACTACTCGTCCGGTATCGCCAACCACTTCTTCTACCTGCTCTCCGAGGGCAGCGGCGCCAAGGTCATCAACGGCGTCAGCTACAACAGCCCGACCTCCGACGGGCTGCCGGTCACCGGCATCGGCCGGGCCGCCGCCGAGCAGGTCTGGTTCAAGGCGCTCAGCCAGCGCATGACGTCCAACACCAACTACGCCGCCGCGCGCGAGGCGACGCTGTGGGCGGCGGGCGAGCTGTACGGCCAGGGCAGCGCCCAGTACAACGCCGTGGCGAACGCCTGGGCCGGGGTGAACGTCGGCGCCCGCATCTCCGACGGCGTCACCGTCACCCCACCCGGCGACCAGACCAGCATCGTCGGCCAGGCCACCAGCGTGCAGATCAAGGCCACCAGCTCCAACCCGGGCGCGCTGAGCTACGCGGCCACCGGGCTGCCGGCGGGCCTCGCGCTCGACTCCGCCAGCGGCCTGATCTCCGGCACCCCGACCACCGAGGGCTCCAGCGCGGTGACCGTGACGGTGACCGACTCGGCGGGCAGGACCGGCACCGCGTCGTTCACCTGGACCGTCAACACCACCGGCGGCAACGTCTTCGAGAACACCACGGACTTCGCCATTCCGGACGGTGGCGACGCCATCACCTCGCCGATCACCGTGAGCCGCGCCGGGAACGCCCCGTCCGCCCTCCAGGTGACCGTGGACATCACCCACAGCTACCGCGGTGACCTGGTCATCGACCTGATCGCCCCGGACGGTACGGCCTACCGGCTCAAGAACTCCAGCATCTTCGACTCGGCGGACGACGTGAAGGCCACGTACACCGTGGACGCCTCGTCCGAGACCGCCGTCGGCACCTGGAACCTGAAGGTCCAGGACGTCTACTCGTCGGACTCCGGCACCCTCAACGGCTGGAAGCTGACCTTCTGACGTAACGCAGGAACACCCACACCACCACACCAGAACCAGGCGCCGCCAGGAGTGACCCGACTCCTCCTGGCGGCGTCTCCATGCGCAAGTACATGAACAATTTCTGCCAGACCCGCCAGGAAACCCGTGACATGTCTGCGACTTGTGTGACAGTCTGCCCACGCATTACGCACCAGTACCTCTTGTTCAGTGCCGCGCCGCGCTTCCCGCTGCCCGGCACTGACCCCCCACAGCAACGAGGGAGTTAGCGTGAGCAAGACCTTCAGCATGCCCATATCCGGGGGCGGCAGGCGCCGTTCGGCGATCACCGCCGGTGCCGCTGTCGCCACCGCGGCGCTACTGGCCACCGGACTGACCAGTGGATCGGCCGGTGCCGCACCGGCCGACGCGGACGCCAGGGCGGGCGCCCTGCCCGCCAAGCTCACCGCGTCCGCCCGCGCCGAGCTGCTGCGCGACGCGAACGCCACCAAGGCCGACACGGCGAAGACCCTCGGCCTCGGCGCGAAGGAAAAGCTGGTCGTCAAGGACGTCATCAAGGACGCCGACGGCACCACCCACACCCGCTACGACCGCACCTACGACGGACTCCCCGTCCTCGGCGGCGACCTGGTGGTCCACCAGGCCAGAAGCGGCAAGGTGAACGGCGTCAGCAAGGGCACCGAGGCCACCGTCAAGGTCGCCACCACCCGAGCCGAGGCCGCCCCCGGCAACGCCGCGCGGACCGCGGTGAAGGCCGCCGAGGCGGACGACACCACGCAGGCGAAGGCGCGGACCCCGCACAAGGTGATCTGGGCCGCGACCGGCAAGCCGGTCCTGGCGTACGAGACCGTCGTCGGCGGCGTCCAGAAGGACGGCACCCCGAACGAGCTGCACGTCATCACCGACGCGGCCACCGGCAAGAAGCTCTACGAGCGCCAGGGCGTCGAAACCGGCAGCGGCCAGAGCGAGTACAGCGGCAAGGTGGAGCTGGGCACCTCCAAGGAGGGCAGCGGCTTCACCCTGACCGACGCCGACCGGGGCGGCCACAAGACCCTCAACCTGGACAACAAGGAGGAGGGCGAGGGCAAGGCGTTCACGGACGAGGACGACGCCTGGGGCAACGGCAAGGGCGACGACCCGCAGACCGCCGCCGTGGACGCCCACTACGGCGCCGCCACCACCTGGGACTACTACAAGACCGTCCACAAGCGTGACGGCATCGGCGGCGACGGCAAGGCCGCCACGTCCCGCGTCCACTACGGCGACAACTACGTCAACGCGTTCTGGGAAGACTCCTGCTTCTGCATGACGTACGGCGACGGCGAGGGCAACAAGGCCCCGCTGACCGCCATCGACGTCGCGGCGCACGAGATGACCCACGGCGTCACCTCCAAGACCGCGGGCCTGGAGTACACCGGCGAGTCCGGCGGCCTCAACGAGGCCACCTCCGACATCTTCGGCACCGCCGTCGAGTTCAGCGCCAAGAACACCGAGGACCCCGGCGACTACCTCATCGGCGAGAAGATCGACATCAACGGCGACGGCAGCCCGCTGCGCTACATGGACAAGCCCAGCAAGGACGGCCAGTCCGCGGACGCCTGGTCCGAGAAGGTCGGCGACCTCGATGTCCACTACTCCTCGGGTGTCGCCAACCACTTCTTCTACCTGCTGTCCGAGGGCAGCGGCGCGAAGGAGATCGGCGGCGTCAAGTACGACAGCCCGACCTCCGACGGCAAGAAGGTCGAGGGCATCGGGCGGGACAAGGCCGAGAAGATCTGGTTCAAGGCCCTGACCACGTACATGACCTCCACGACGGACTATCACGCGGCGCGTGAGGCAACCGTGAAGGCCGCGAACGACCTCTATGGGAAGGACAGCGCCGAGTCCAAGGGCGTGGAAGCCGCCTGGGCCGGGGTCAACGTCAAGTAGCAGCAACGGCGTTACCGATGCGTAACGCACGACATGCGGCCGGTGCCCGGGGATTGTCCCCGGGCACCGGTATGTTTTCTTCACAGCAAAGACACATCTTTGCCCGGTTGACCGATACATCGGCCAACCTCCCATGACAACAGGAGATACGCGTGGATTCACGCTCGACGTCTGCCATATCCGGTATATCCCGTCACAGACGCTCGCGTACCGCCCTCGCCGCCGGAGCGGCCACCCTGGCCGCCTCCCTGCTCGCCGCCGGTGCCACCGCGGCCCCCGCGGGCGCGGCCACTCCGAAGTCCGACACCGCCGCGTCCCTCGGGCTCGGCGGCAAGGAGAAGCTGATCGTCCGTGACGTCGTCAAGGACGCCGACGGCTCCGTCCACACCCGCTACGAGCGCACCTACGACGGGCTCCCCGTCCTCGGCGGCGACCTGATCGTCCACCAGGCGCCGAGCGGCGCCAAGGAGGGCGTCACCAAGGCGACCGACGCGGCCATCAAGGTGGCCGACACCCGCGCCTCCTTCGCCGCCTCCGCCGCCCAGCGGACCGCCCTGGCCGCCGCGAAGGCCGCAGACGTCACCGGCGCCACCACCGAGCGCGCCCCGCGCAAGGTGATCTGGGCCGCCACCGGCAAGCCCGTCCTGGCGTACGAGACCGTCATCGGCGGCCTCCAGAAGGACGGCACGCCGAACCGGCTGCACGTCATCACGGACGCCGACAGCGGCAAGAAGCTGTACGAGTACCAGGCCATCGAGACCGGCACCGGCACCGGCCAGCACAACGGCAAGGTCACCGTCGGCTCGGTCAAGAGCGGCAGCCAGTGGCTGCTGAAGGACACCGCGCGCGGCGGCCACCAGACGTACAACCTGAAGCACAAGGAGAGCGGCAAGGGCTCGGCGTTCTACGACGCCGACAACGTGTGGGGCAACGGCAAGCCCACCATCGCCCAGACCGCCGCCGTGGACGCCCACTACGGCGCCGCCATGACCTGGGACTACTACAAGAAGGTCCTCGGCCGCAACGGCATCAAGGGCAACGGCAAGGCGGCCTACTCCCGCGTCCACTACGGCACGGGGTTCGTCAACGCCTTCTGGGACGACGACTGCTTCTGCATGACCTACGGCGACGGCGAGGGCGACAAGAAGCCGCTCACCTCGCTCGACGTGGCCGGCCACGAGATGAGCCACGGCCTCACCTCGGCCACCGCCAACCTGGAGTACAGCGGCGAGTCCGGCGGCCTGAACGAGGCCACGTCCGACATCTTCGGCACCGCCGTCGAGTTCTACGCCAAGAACGCCAAGGACCCCGGCGACTACCTCATCGGCGAGAAGATCGACATCAACGGCGACGGCACCCCGCTGCGCTACATGGACAAGCCCAGCAAGGACGGCCTGTCCTACGACTACTGGAAGAGCGGCGTCGGCGAGGACGACCCGCACTTCACGTCCGGCATCGCCAACCACTTCTTCTACCTGCTGGCCGAGGGCAGTGGCCGCAAGGTGATCGGTGGCGTCACGTACAACAGCCCGACCAAGGACGGCCGGGTCGTCAAGGGCATCGGCCGCGCCAAGGCCGAGAAGATCTGGTACAAGGCCCTGACCACGTACATGACCTCGACCACCAACTATGCCAAGGCGCGCACCGCGACGCTCAACGCCGCGAAGAAGCTGTACGGCGCGAACAGCACCGAGTACAAGACGGTCAACAACGCCTGGGGCGGCGTCAACGTCAAGTGACGCCCTGACCGATGCCCTGAGCTGACGATCGGCCGGGCGGGTCCCGTGACCCGCCCGGCCGGAAGCGGCCGCGGCCCCTCAACCCGCCTGACAGGCCCGCTGGTTCTCCGGGACGGAGCACGGCAGATGACCGTGCTTCTCGATGACGTTCCGTCCGGTGTCCCCCGCGAGATAGTCGAGGAACTTCGAGGTCAGGGAGTTCGCGGGCGGCCGCGTGTAGGTGTACGCGTACTCGGGCTCCCAGAAGGGGTACGTCCGCGTCCGCACCGTCTCGATGGAGGCCACCCGGCCGTCCAGCCGCGGCAGCCGGACGTCGCCCCCGGCGGCGCCTTCCTCGGCGGAGCGCAGTTCGGCGTAGCCGATCGCGCCCGGTGTCCGGGCCACCGTCTTCAGCACCTCCTGGGTGCTGTCGAGTTCGCAGCGCACGGCCGTGTCCTTGGCGAAATTCGGGGTCCGGCAGTTGTCGGAGGTCCGTGAGATCTCATTGCCGCCCAGCACCCGGTCCTCGAACACTCCGCGCGTCCCCGACTTCGCGTCCCGGCTCACCAGTCGCACCGGGATGTCGGGGCCGCCGGGCAGCTGCTTCCAGTTGGTGATCCGGCCCGCGTACAGCTCGCGCAGGTCCCGGAGCGAGAGATCCGGCAGAGGTACGTCCTTGTTCACCACCATGGTGAAGACGGAGAGCGCCACCAGATGCTCCTTGAGCCTCGCGTCCCCCTCCCCGTCCGGGCCGTCGGAGAAGGCGAGGTACGAAGGGAACCCGCTCTTCGCCGCCTCCCCCGCCTCGCGCAGCGTGCCGGTACCGCGCCCGCTGCCCTCGGCCCGCACCTCGACCGTGGCCCCCCGGCAGTCGCTCTCGTACGCCTTGCCGAGATCCCGTGCCACCGGGCTGAACGCGGTCGAGCCGACGACCGTCAACGTCCCCGCGGCGCATCCGCGCGGCGGCGGATCGTCCTGCCACAGCTGCGAACTGAACGACTGGAAGAGCAGCAGGGCCAGCAGGCTCCCGATGAGCCCCAGCACCCGGTTGCTGGGCCGCCGGAACTTCTCGTTGTTCCGGATCCTGCCTTCCTTGATGCGCCCGCCCACATGCGGCGGCTTGTCGGTTCCGGCGCCCGTCAGCAGCACCAGCAGCTTGAAGTGGTCGCCCTTGTTCAACGGCACCCGCGGCAGGGAGATCTCGTTGCCCGCGCAGACGAGCCCGGGGTTCTCCGGGGTGCCGCGCTGTGGCAGATGCCGCAGCAGATCCGGATGGCTGGGCTCGGTGACCGCCACGTCCCGCACGGTGCGATTGGGAAAGGTCGCGGTGAGGCCGCGGTGGTTCGTCGCCGGCGCGGTGATGTAGTCGTCCGCGTCGATGCTGCGGAAGCCGTCGTTCTCGATGCGCAGCAGCACCAGTGAGGCCCCGGCCAGATCCGGGGTGTTCTCCAGCATCCCCAGCCGCTGATGGAGCTGCCCGTCCTCGGCGCTGTCGTCTATCAGCGTGTCCATCTGCACGCGGAACCCGATGCGTTTCCGCCCCGGGATCAGCCGCTCGTACGACAGTCCGCCGAGCGTGACGACGACACCGAGGAGCGCCAGCAGATTCTCCGGAGCCAGCAGCTGTTCCAGCCACTCCATGTCCATATCCCCCGTCGGACGCATGTCTTGGGGGGAGAATGTACGATCCCAAAACGGACATCGGGCGGCCATGGCCAAAACATCCCGTACTGTTCGTCGTCCGTTCAATGACGAGGGCTCAGCGCATCAGGACTCCCGCGGCCTCGGAGGTGGATTCCGACGGGAGGGCCGTGAGGCCGAGTTCGGCGGGGTTGGCCAGGAGGGGGTGGGTGGGGAGGACGCGGACGGTGTAGCCGAAGGGGCCCGTGCGGTCGAGGGCGAGGGGGCCTTCGTAGAGGTGGCGGCCCTCGTCGTCGGGGCCCGCGGTGGGCTTGAGCGGGATGGCGGTGGTGTCGGTCAGGCTGTCGGCCTCGTCCACGCGGCCCGCGACGGCCTGGACCTCGACGTCGGCGGGGTCGAGGCCGCCGAGGCGGACCTGGACGCGGAGGGAGAGGGCGGAGCCGAGTTCGGCGGCGCCGCCCGGGGCGGGCGGGGTGAGCCGGGTTTCCACGTGGTCGACGGCCACCTGGGGCCAGGCCGCGCGGACCCGGGCCTTCCAGGCGGACAGGTCACGGGACGTGGCGGGGTCCAGGGCGCGATGGGCGCGGGCGGCCGGGGCGTAGAGCCGCTCGACGTACTCGCGCACCATGCGCCCCGCGAGCACCTTGGGGGCGAGGGTGGTGAGGGTCTGGCGCACCATGTCGATCCAGTGGCCGGGGAGTCCGTCGGGGCCACGGTCGTAGAACTGCGGCGCGATCCGCTGTTCCAGCAGCTCGTAGAGGGCGGCCGCCTCCAGGTCGTCGCGGCGGTCGTCGTCGACGGCGGAGCCGTCGGCGGTGGGGATCGCCCAGCCGAAGTCGGGTTCGTACCACTCGTCCCACCAGCCGTCGAGGACGGAGAGGTTGAGGCAGCCGTTGAGGGCGGCCTTCATGCCGCTGGTGCCGCACGCCTCCAGCGGGCGCAGGGGGTTGTTGAGCCAGACGTCGCAACCGGGGTAGAGCTTCTGGGCCATGCCCATGCCGTAGTCGGGCAGGAAGACGAGGCGGTGCCGCACCCGGGCGTCGTCGGCGAAGCGGACCAGCTCCTGGACGAGGCGCTTGCCGCCGTCATCGGCCGGGTGCGCCTTGCCCGCGACGACGATCTGGATCGGCCGCTCGGGGTGCAGCAGCAGCTCGGTGAGCCGGTCGCGGTCGCGCAGCATGAGGGTGAGCCGCTTGTACGAGGGGACGCGGCGGGCGAAGCCGATGGTGAGGACGTCGGGGTCGAGGACGGAGTCGATCCAGCCCAGTTCGGCGGTGCCCGCGCCGCGCTGCCGCCAGGACGCGTACAGCCGCTGCCGTACTTCGGCGACGAGCTGCTTGCGCAGGGTGCGGCGCAGCTCCCACAGCTCCCCGGCGGGCAGGTGGCCGAACTGGCGGGCACCGAGCCGGGTGACCTCGGGGGCGCGCCAGGTGGGCGCGTGGACGCCGTTGGTGACGGAGGTGATGGGCACCTCGTCGGCGTCGAACCCGGGCCACAGACCGGCGAACATCTGGCGGCTGACCTGGCCGTGGAGGGTGGAGACCCCGTTGGCGCGCTGGGCCAGCCGCAGCCCCATGACGGCCATGTTGAACAGGCCCGGTTCGCCGCCGGGGTAGGTCTCCCGGCCGAGCGCGAGGATCCGCTCGACGCCGATACCGGGCAGTTCGCCGTCGTCCCCGAAGTGGCGGGCGACCAGCTCGCGGTCGAACCGGTCGATCCCGGCGGGGACCGGGGTGTGGGTGGTGAAGACGGTCCCGGCCCGGACGGTTTCGTGGGCGGCGTCGAAGTCCGTCCCCGTGGTGTCCACGAGTTCGCGGATGCGCTCCAGGCCGAGGAACCCGGCGTGGCCCTCGTTGGTGTGGAACACCTCGGGCTCGGCGTGCCCGGTGATACGGCAGTACGCCCGCACCGCGCGCACGCCGCCGATGCCGAGCAGCATCTCCTGGAGCAGCCGGTGCTCGCTGCCGCCGCCGTAGAGCCGGTCGGTGACGTCGCGCTCGCCGGGGCCGTTGCCTTCCACGTCCGAGTCGAGGAGCAGCAACGGCACCCGCCCGACCTGGGCCTGCCAGATCTGCGCGTGCAGCGGGCGGCCGCCGGGGAGCGCGAGCGTGACCCTGGCGGGGCGGCCGACGCCCGTGCCGGGCTCGTGCAGCAGGGTGAGCGGCAGCTCGTTGGGGTCGAGGATCGGGTACTGCTCCTGCTGCCAGCCCTCGCGGGAGAGGGACTGGCGGAAGTAGCCGTGGCGGTAGAGCAACCCGACGCCGATGAGGGGGACGCCGAGGTCGCTGGCGGCCTTGAGGTGGTCGCCGGCGAGGATGCCGAGCCCGCCGGAGTACTGGGGCAGGGCGGCGGTGATGCCGAATTCCGGCGAGAAGTAGGCGATGGCGGCGGGCAGCCCGGCCGCACGGCCCGGCCGGGCCGTACTGTCCGTGCCCGGCTCGTCCGGGGCCGGCTCGTCCGGGGCCGTCGTGCGGCCCTGGTACCAGCGAGGGGCGGTCATATAGTCGTTCAGATCTTCGGCTGCCGCCTTGAGCCGCCGCAGAAAGGCGCGGTCCGCGGCGAGTTCCGCCAGCCGGGCGACGGGTACGGCGCTCAGCAGCCGCACCGGATCGCCGCCGCACGCCCGCCAGCGCTCGGGGTCAATGGCCTCGAACAGCTCGCGGGTCTCGGGATGCCACGACCAGCGCAGATTGCGCGCCAGCCGGTGGAGCGGTCGTAGGGATTCCGGAAGCACGGGACGCACGCTGAAGCGACGGATGGCCTTCACACCTTCGACGGTAGCGGCCGACGCGCCCCTGTTTCGGCTGTTTCGCCTTAGGGAGTGTCTTGCCGATCATGCCGGGCTCCCGCCTGACCGACAAGACACCCCCTAGCCCCGCGAAGTTCGGTCGGGAGGCGGCAACCTTTCCGGCCAGGGCGACGACTAGGGGGCGTTCACTTCCCCCCATACCTTGGAGGCCCCGTGCGTATCCGGGACAGATCGCAGCCCGCACCCGGTCACCCACCCAGACACGCCGCGCGCGAGCGGCTCGGCCGCCCCCGGACGCTGGTCGCGGCGCTCGCGGTGGGCACGCTGGCCGTCACCGGTCTGGCGAGCGTCTCGGGAGCCGCCGAGACGGAGCCCGAAGCCGAGGGAGCGACGGCGGCGAAGGGCGCGACGGCCAGGGCGGCCGCGGCCGCCCAGCTGGAGAAGCTGGACCGGGGCCTGGTCAGCGTCCGCTCGGGCAACGACAACCTGGTCAGCTGGCGCTGGCTCGCCACCGATCCGTCCAATGTCGCATTCAACGTCTACCGCGGCTCCACCAAGGTCAACGCGTCCCCGATCACGGGCTCGACCAACTACCTGGACAAGGGCGCGGCGGCCACGGAGACGTACACGGTGCGCGCCGTGGTGAACGGCGCCGAGCAGGCCGCCTCCCCGGCCGCCCTCCCGTTCCGCTCGGGCTACCTCGATGTCCCGATCTCGCCCCCGGCCGCCGGTTCCGACTACACGTACGAGGCCAACGACGCCTCCGTGGGCGACCTGGACGGCGACGGCGATCTCGACCTCGTCCTCAAGTGGCAGCCGACGAACGCGAAGGACAACTCGCAGTCCGGCGTCACGGGCAACACGATCGTGGACGGGTACACCCTCCAGGGCAAGCGGCTGTGGCGCATCGACCTGGGCCGTAACATCCGCTCCGGCGCGCACTACACCCAGTTCCAGGTGTACGACTACGACGGCGACGGCAAGGCCGAGGTCGCGATGAAGACCGCGGACGGCACGGTCGACGGCGCGGGCAGGACGATCGGCAGCGCCTCCGCCGACTACCGCAACTCCAGCGGCTACGTGCTGAGCGGCCCCGAGTTCCTGACGATGTTCAACGGGAGCACCGGCGCCGCGATGTCCACCGTGGACTACGTCCCGGCGCGCGGCACGGTCTCCTCGTGGGGCGACTCGTACGGCAACCGGGTGGACCGCTTCCTGGCCGGGACGGCGTACCTGAACGGCTCCACGCCCTCCCTGATCGCGGCGCGTGGCTACTACACCCGCACCGTCATCGCCGCCTGGGACTTCAAGGACGGCAAGCTGACCCGGAAGTGGACGTTCGACACGAACAGCTCCACCAACAGCGGCAAGGGCTACGACGGGCAGGGCAACCACGCGCTGGCCATCGGCGACGTGGACGCCGACGGCAAGGACGAGATCGTCTACGGCTCGATGGCGGTGGACGACAACGGCTACGGCCTGTGGACGACGAAGAACGGCCACGGCGACGCGGCCCACCTCGGAGACCTCGACCCGTCCCGGCCGGGCCTGGAGTACTTCAAGGTGGACGAGGACTCCTCGAAGCCGTCCTCGTACCTGGCCGACGCCAGGACCGGCCAGGTGCTCTGGTCGACCGCGGCCAACGGCGACAACGGGCGCGGCGTGGCCGGCGACATCTGGGCGGGCAACGACGGGGCCGAGATGTGGTCCGCGAAGGACGACCAGATCCGCTCGGCCTCCGGCGCCGCCAAGGGCCGCAAGCCGTCGTCCATGAACTTCCTGTCCTGGTGGGACGGCGACCCGGTGCGCGAGCTGCTGGACGGTACGCACATCGACAAGTACGGCACGTCGGGCGAGACCCGGCAGCTCACGGCCTCCGGGGTGCACTCCAACAACGGCACCAAGGCCACTCCGTCGCTGTCCGGCGACATCCTCGGCGACTGGCGCGAGGAGGTGATCTGGCCGACCAGCGACAACAAGGCGCTGCGGATCTACTCCACGCCCATCGAGACCGACCGGCGGATCACCACGCTGCTGCACGACCGGCAGTACCGCGAGGCCCTGGCCTGGCAGAACACCGCCTACAACCAGCCGCCGCATCCCAGCTTCTTCATCGGCAACAAGATGGCGACCCCTCCGCGGCCGACCATCACCACCCCCTGAACCTCATTCCCCCCGGAGAACCCCCCTTCCGCACAAGGAGCTGTGACATGGAATTACGCATGAGACGGCGGGCGATCGGCGGCGCCCTCGGCGCCATCGCCCTCACCGCGGGTGCGATCACCACCGGGCTGTCCCTGTCGGCCGCGTCGGCGGCCACCTGGCCCTCGCCCAGCGGCACCCCGCAGGCGGTCACCAAGACGATCCCCGTCAGCGGGACCACCGACGGCGGCATGAAGCGCTACTACGGCGACGGCGACCTCGGCTCGGACAACCAGGGCGAGGACCAGCCCCCGCTGTTCGAACTGGCCGACGGCGCCACGCTCAAGAACGTCATCCTCGGCGCCCCGGCCGCCGACGGCATCCACTGCAAGGGCAGCTGTACGCTCCAGAACGTCTGGTGGGAGGACGTCGGCGAGGACGCCGCCACCTTCCGCGGCACCGGCAAGACGTACAACGTCATCGGGGGCGGCGCTCGCAAGGCGTCGGACAAGGTCTTCCAGTTCAACGGCGGCGGCACGCTCAACATCTCCAACTTCGCCGTGCAGGACTTCGGCAAGCTC
Organism: Streptomyces sp. NPDC021212; assembly: GCF_044332925.1. Taxonomy (NCBI): domain Bacteria; kingdom Bacillati; phylum Actinomycetota; class Actinomycetes; order Kitasatosporales; family Streptomycetaceae; genus Streptomyces; species Streptomyces sp. NPDC021212. The sequence goes on along the minus strand of NZ_JBIRPZ010000003.1, from coordinate 649,093 downwards.
GTCCGCTCGTGCGGCAACTGCTCCAAGCAGTACAAGCGGACGATCAACGTGAGCAACACCGAGGTCACCGCCCCGGGCAAGGCCATCGGCGGGATCAACACCAACTACGGCGACTCGCTGACCCTGCGCAACATCACGGTGCTCAAGGACAGCAGCAAGAAGATCGTCCCGTGCCAGAAGTACATCGGGAACAACACGGGCAAGGAGCCGACCGAGAACGGCAAGGGCCCGGACGGCACGTACTGCAAGTACAGCGCCTCGGACATCACCTACAAGTAGCCGTGAGGCGCGGGTGAGGTCCGCCGCCCGGTCCGGACGCCGCCAGGCTCCACCGCTCATGCGGCAACTGCTCCGAGCAGCAGAAGCGCTCGGTGGTGGTGGACGGCGTGGAGGCGACCGCTCCGGGCAAGTCGCCGCGCGCCGCGCCCGCCCCCCTCCCCGGGGGTGGGCGCGGCGCGCCGGTTCCGCCCCCTGATGCGCACTTGTCGGGGCCCCCTGCCCACGAGACCCTGGCGCCGTTCGCACCGGGGAGGGTCGGGGAGGGATCGTCCATGGCGCACAGAAGGAGCAGAGGCCGCCGCCGCCGGACGGCCGGGGCGCTGGCCGCCGCCGCGGTGGTGCTGACGGGCGGGGCGCTGCCCGCGCGGGCCGCGGGCGCGGCGGCGGACCACACCTACATCGTGACCCTGCAACGGGGGGCGGGGGCGCCATCGGCGTCGTCCGGGCGGGGCAGGGGCATCGTCGAGAGGTACGGGGCGACGGTGCGCCGTACGTACAGCAGGGCCCTGAACGGCTTCGCCGTGCGGGCGGACGAGGCGCAGGCGAGGCGGCTCGCGGCGGACCCGGGCATCGCCTCGGTGACCCGGGACGCCGAGGTGTCGCTGCGCGGCGCCCCCGCCACCCAGGCGTACCCGCCGTCGTGGGGTCTGGACCGGGTCGATCAGCCCGCCGACGTGCTGGACGGTTCGTATACGGCACCGGCCGGCGGCGGGCGCGGGACGACGATCTACGTCATCGACTCCGGAGTGCGCACCACTCACCGGGACTTCGGCGGCCGGGCCCGCTCCGGCTGGGACTTCGTGGACGACGACCCGGTGGCGCAGGACGGCAACGGCCACGGCACGCATGTGGCCGCGACCGCCGCGGGCGCGCAGTACGGGGTGGCGAAGCGGGCGGAGGTCGTCGCCGTACGGGTGCTGGACGACCGGGGCGAGGGCACCAGCGCGGAGGTGCTGGCCGGTCTGGACTGGGTGCTGCGGCACGCCCGGAAGCCGTCGGTGGTCAATCTGAGCCTGGGGTCGCCGGTCGCGGGGCCGGTCCCGGAGTGGGACGCGGCCATACGGGCGGGAGTGCGCGCCGGGCTCACCTTCACGGTCGCGGCGGGCAACGCGGGCCGGCCCGCGGACGCGTACTCGCCGGGCCGGGTGCCGCAGGCGATCACGGTGGGCTCGACGGACCGGGCGGACCGGCGCTCGCCGTTCTCCAACTACGGGCCGGCGGTCGACCTGTTCGCGCCGGGCGACCGGATCGTCTCGGCGTCCAACGCGAGCGATACGGCGGCGGCGACGTTGTCGGGTACGTCCATGGCGGCGCCCCATGCCGCGGGCGCGGCGGCGCTCTACCTCGCCGCCCACCGCTCGGCGACCCCGGCCCGGGTGAGCGCGGCGCTCACCGCCGAGTCGGCCAAGGGCGCGGTACGGGGCGCGGGGCGCGGTTCGCCGAACCGCCTGCTGCGCGTCGGCGACTGACACCTCGGCCGGCACCGCGACTGGCTGACACGGCGTCTGACACAACTCAACATTGCAGTCATATCATCGGCCCCGCACGGATACGCGCGGGGCCGAGACATGCACCCCGCGTTACGAACGGGTAGTTAACGGGAACCCGGATTGTCTCCCGGTGTCCGGTGGGAAGGCTTCCCGAACGCGCCCCCCATGGCCGACCCCATCCGCCCACCAGAGTGAACGCGGACAGGAGCTGTCATGCCCGCAACCCATCGCCCGGCGGTAAAGCCTATACAAAGGACGGAAGCCGCCGCCGACCATCAAGCGCCCTCCGCACATCAGCCCGCAACGCCGTCAGGTGATCCTATGATCGGTCGTATTCCCATCCTGGATATCCGTCCGCTGATCGACTGCGGCCGCCGACCCGCCAAGGCGGTGGTGGGCGAGACCTTCGAGGTCAGTGCCACCGTGTTCCGGGAGGGCCACGACGCGGTCAGCGCCAATGTCGTCCTCCGCGATCCGGCCGGACGGTCGGGGCCGTGGACCCCGTTACGCGAACTCGCCCCCGGCACCGACCGCTGGGGCGCCGAGGTGACCCCCACCGCGCCGGGCCGCTGGTCGTACACGGTCGAGGCGTGGAGCGACCCCGTCGCCACCTGGCGCCATCACGCCCGTATCAAGATCCCGGCCGGGATCGACACCGATCTGGTGCTGGAGGAAGGCGCTGGGCTGCACGAGAGAGCCGCGGCCGGAGTACCCAAGAACGACGGCCGGGAGGCGGTGCTGGCCGCCGTCGACGGGCTGCGCGACGAGCGCCGCCCGGTCGCCGACCGGCTCGCCGCGGCCCTCGCCCCCGACGTCACCGCCGCCCTCGACCGCCATCCGCTGCGCGAACTGGTCACCTCCTCGCGCCCGATGCCGCTCCAGGTCGAGCGGGAGCGCGCGCTGTTCGGCTCCTGGTACGAGCTGTTCCCGCGCTCCGAGGGCGCCAAGGTGGAAGAGGGCCGGCGGCCGGTCAGCGGCACGCTGCGCACCGCCGCCGAGCGGCTGCCCGCCGTCGCCGCCGCCGGGTTCGACGTCGTCTATCTGCCGCCCGTCCACCCCATCGGCACCGCCTTCCGCAAGGGCCCCAACAACACGCTCTCCGCAGGCCCCTTCGATGTCGGCTCCCCCTGGGCGATCGGCTCCCCGGACGGCGGCCACGACGCGATCAACCCCGACCTCGGCACCCTGGACGACTTCGACCACTTCGTGGCCAGGGCGCGCGAGCTGCGCATGGAGGTGGCCCTCGACTTCGCGCTCCAGTGCTCGCCCGACCACCCCTGGGTCGCCAAGCACCCCGAGTGGTTCCACCGGCGCGCGGACGGGACGGTCGCGTACGCCGAGAACCCGCCCAAGAAGTACCAGGACATCTACCCCATCGCCTTCGACGCCGACTTCCCCGGCCTCGTCCGCGAGACCGAGCGGCTGCTGCGGTTCTGGATGTCCCACGGCGTACGGATCTTCCGGGTCGACAATCCGCACACCAAGCCCGTGGCCTTCTGGGAGAAGGTGATCGGGGACATCAACCGCACCGACCCCGATGTCATCTTCCTCGCCGAGGCGTTCACCCGGCCCGCGATGATGAACACACTCGGCATGATCGGCTTCCAGCAGTCGTACACGTACTTCACCTGGCGCAACGGCAAGCAGGAGCTGACCGACTACCTCACCGAGCTGTCCGGGGACGCGGCCGCCTGGATGCGGCCCAACTTCTTCGTCAACACCCCCGACATCCTCCACGCCTACCTTCAGGACGGCGGCCGCCCGGCCTTCGCGGTACGGGCCGTCCTCGCCGCCACCCTCTCCCCCACCTGGGGTGTCTACGCGGGCTACGAGCTGTGCGAGAACACCCCGCTGCGCGCCGGCAGCGAGGAGTACCTGAACTCGGAGAAGTACCAGCTGCGCCCGCGCGACTGGGCGGGCGCGGAGCGTACGGGAACGACCCTCACCCCGCTCCTCACCCGGCTCAACCGGCTGCGCCGGCGGCACCCCGCCCTGCGCCGGTTGCGCAACCTCCGATTCCACCACGCCGACAACGACTCCGTCATCGTCTACTCCAAGCGCACGGGCGACTCGTGCGTGCTCACCGTCGTCAACCTGGACCCCCACCACACCCAGGAGGCGACGGTCTCGTTGAACATGCCGGAACTCGGCCTCGACTGGCACGAGTCCGTCCCGGTGCGCGACGAGCTCACCGGCGAGACCTACCACTGGGGCAGGGACAACTACGTGCGCCTGGAGCCGGGGCGTGACATGGCTCCCGCGCACGTGCTCTCCCTGCGACCGTCCTCACCGATCGGAGGGTCACCCACAACATGATCGTCAACGAGCCCGTACCGGACAAGTTCGAAGACACTCCGGCCAAGGACCGTGATCCCGACTGGTTCAAACGCGCCGTCTTCTACGAGGTCCTGGTGCGCTCCTTCCAGGACAGCAACGGCGACGGCGTCGGCGACCTCAAGGGGCTCACGGCCAAACTCGACTACCTCCAGTGGCTCGGCGTCGACTGCCTCTGGCTGCCGCCCTTCTTCGCCTCCCCGCTGCGCGACGGCGGCTACGACGTCTCGGACTACACGGCCGTGCTGCCGGAGTTCGGGGATCTCGCCGACTTCGTCGAGTTCGTGGACGCCGCGCATCAGCGCGGCATGCGCGTCATCATCGATTTTGTCATGAACCACACCAGCGATCAGCATCCGTGGTTCCAGGAGTCCCGCACCGATCCGGACGGACCGTACGGCGACTACTACGTCTGGGCCGACGACGACAAGCAGTACCAGGACGCCCGCATCATCTTCGTCGACACCGAGACGTCCAACTGGACCTTTGATCCGGTACGCAAGCAGTACTACTGGCACCGCTTCTTCTCGCACCAGCCGGACCTCAACTTCGAGAACCCGGCCGTCCAGGAAGAGGTACTGGCCGCCCTGCGCTTCTGGCTGGACCTCGGCATCGACGGGTTCCGGCTCGACGCCGTGCCGTATCTGTACGCGGAGGAGGGCACCAACTGCGAGAACCTCCCCCGCACCCATGAACTCCTCAAGCGCGTCCGCGCCGAGATCGACGCCCACTACCCCGACACCGTGCTGCTGGCCGAGGCCAACCAGTGGCCGGAGGACGTCGTCGACTACTTCGGCGACTACGAGGCGGGCGGCGACGAATGCCACATGGCCTTCCACTTCCCGGTCATGCCGCGCATCTTCATGGCCGTGCGGCGCGAATCGCGCTATCCGGTCTCGGAGATCCTCTCCAAGACCCCGGCGATTCCGTCCGGCTGTCAGTGGGGCATCTTCCTGCGCAACCACGACGAGCTGACGCTGGAAATGGTCACCGACGAAGAGCGCGACTACATGTACGCGGAGTACGCCAAGGATCCGCGGATGCGCGCCAACATCGGCATCCGGCGCCGGCTGGCCCCGCTGCTGGACAACGACCGCAACCAGATCGAGCTGTTCACGGCGCTGCTGCTGTCCCTGCCCGGGTCGCCGATCCTGTACTACGGCGACGAGATCGGCATGGGCGACAACATCTGGCTCGGCGACCGCGACGCGGTCCGCACCCCCATGCAGTGGACGCCCGACCGCAACGCGGGCTTCTCCTCCTGCGATCCCGGGCGGCTCTTCCTGCCCACGATCATGGACCCGGTCTACGGCTATCAGGTCACCAACGTCGAGGCCGCCATGTCCTCGCCGTCCTCCCTGCTCCACTGGACCCGCCGGATGATCGAGATCCGCAAGCAGAACCCGGCCTTCGGGCTGGGCTCCTTCACGGAGCTGCCCTCCTCCAACCCCGCCGTCCTCGCGTTCCTCCGTGAGGCCCCGCGGACCCGGGACGGGGAGGACGACCTGGTGCTGTGCGTGCACAACTTCTCGCGCTTCGCCCAGCCGACGGAGCTGGACCTCCAGTCCTTCGCGGGCCGCCACCCGGTCGAGCTGATCGGCGGCGTCCGCTTCCCCGCCATCGGCGAACTCCCCTACCTGCTCACCCTGGCGGGCCACGGCTTCTACTGGTTCCGCCTGCGCCGAGCCGAACCGGCCCCACACCGCCCCCCGCTGTAACCCGGGGCGGGGGTGCAGTCCCCCACCCCCCTCCCCGACCCCGGGGGCAAGCCGCTGGCCCCCGGCCCGGTCCGGCCCCGTCCGGTGGGGGCCGGAGGTGAATCCCCGCCGGGCCAGGGCGAAGCCCCGGGGCAGCACGGCCCCAGGCGGGGCACCGCTCCGGTGGGGCCGGGGGCAGAACCCCGAGGCGGCGGCCGGGGAGCAGAGCCTGGCCCAGGGCCAGGGCGAAGCCCCGGGCGGGCACGGTCCCAGGCCGGGACAAGGCACAACCCCACACCAACGGCCGCTGGGACCAGACGCGCAGCACCGGTGGGGTCCGAGGGGCCTGCCCCGGCCGAGCCAAGGGCGCACCCACGAGCAAAACCGGAGCCCAACCCCAGCACGGGGACCGGGAGCGCAACCCCTGGGACGGGGCCCACGGCGCCAGCCCCGGGTAGGCCAAGGCCAGAGCCTCGGCCGAGCCAAGGCCGCAGCCCCCACACGGGACCCGCGGCGCAGCCACGGCGGGGACCTGAAGCGCAACCCCACCACGGGAACCGAGAGCCCAACCCCAACACGGGGGCCCAGAGCGCAAGCCCCGAGTAGGCCAAGGCCAGAGCCCCGGCCGACCCAAGGGCACAACCCCACACCGGGGACCTGGAGCGGAGAGCCGAGACGGGGACCGGGGCGCAGCTCCAACGTGAGCCCGGGGCCCGGGGCCCGGGGCGTAGCCGCGGTGGGGGGGGGGGCTGGGGGCTTGCCCCCAGGTTCGGGTAGGGGCGGGGTGGGGAAAAGCAGACCCCTCCGCGCTCCTTCGGCGTTTTCGTCATGGCTTCATGGGCACTCTGACTACGTACAGCCACCGGCGGAGCCGATCGCGTACTCCGTGCTCGCCGTACGGACGATCCTCGCCCGACACGTCCCGCACCGTCGCACAGTCAACGCCGCAATCCGGGACACTTTGCCCTGATCTGTCGTGTGCCCGGGGAAAGGACGCGACGCCATGCCGGAAGCTTCATTCTCCCGGGGGGCACACCACCCGCCGACCGCCGCACCGCCAGCCGATCCCCCGTCCAGCACGACAACCGGGCCGGACGGGCTGCTCGGCTCGCTCGCGCCGTTACTCGCCGAGTGGCTCCCCCGGCAGCGCTGGTTCGCGGGCAAGGGCCGTCCCGTCACGGGCTTCGCCCTCGTCTCCGCGACCGAGTTACTGCCCTGCCCGCCGGGCGGCGCGGCCCCCGGGTTGCTCCATCTGCTCATCCGCGCCCAGCAGCCGGAACCGCCCGGCCACCGCCACGGCTTCGGCTGCGGCCACCGCCGTGGCGCGGCCGCCAGCGACTGCTACCAGATGCTGCTCGGCGTCCGCTCGACCCTGCCGCCCTCGCTCGCGCCCGCGCTCATCGGGCACCCCAGCGGCGGGCCGCTGGACGGCCGCACCGTGTACGAGGCGCTGGCCGACCCCCGCCTCGCCTCGCTCCTCCTGGAGCGGCTCCGCGTCCCCGGCCGCCTGGGCCCGCTGCGCTTCGTACGCGAGCCCTCCAGCGCGATCCCGTCCACCCTGCCGCCCCGGCTGATGACGGCCGAGCAGTCCAACTCCTCGGTGGTGTACGGCGATACGTTCATCCTCAAGCTCTTCCGCCGGGTCAGCCCCGGCACCAACCCCGACCTCGAACTCCCCCTCGCCCTCGCCCGCACCGGCTGCACCCGGGTGCCCGCCCCGGCCGCCTGGTTCGAGGCGGCGCCGCCGCCGGAGGGGCCAGGGCCGCGCCCGGAACCGTTCACCCTCGGCGTCCTCCAGCCCTACCTCGCCGGGTCCACCGACGGCTGGCAGCTCGCCCTCGACGCGCTCGCCGTACGCGCCGACTTCACCGGCGCCGCGCACGCCCTCGGCCGCGCCACCGCCGAGGTGCACCTCGCGATGGCCGACGCGCTCCCCGTCTCCGTGCTGCGCCGCCCGCAGATCGAACACCTCGCGGCCGCCATGAGCGAACGCCTCGACTCGGCCGCCGCCGCGGTGCCCGCGCTCCAGCCGTACCGGGCCGCGCTGCACGCCGCGTACGAGGACGTCGCCGGCCTCGGCCGCGCCGGGCGCACCTGGGCGGCCCAGCGCATCCACGGCGATCTGCACCTGGGGCAGGCCCTGCTGACGGCGGAACGCCAGTGGTCGCTGATCGACTTCGAGGGCGAGCCGTCCCGTCCGCTCGCCGAGCGCCGCCGCACGCAGCCGCCGGTGCGCGACATCGCGGGGATGCTCCGCTCCTTCGACTACGCGGCGGCCGTGGGCGGCCACGACACCCCGCAGGACTGGGCCGTGCGCATGCGCGCCGCCTACTGCGCGGGGTACGCGGAAGCATCGGGTACGGATCCGCGCGACGAGCCGGAGCTGCTGCGCGCCCATGAGACCGACAAGGCGGTGTACGAGGTCCTCTACGAGGCCCGCCACCGCCCCGACTGGCTGCCGGTCCCGATGACCGCGATCCGCCGGCTGGCCGCCGCCGTCCGCTGACCCGACCCGAGAGCCCCGCCCCGACACCCCCGGGAGGACCACCCCGTGACCGCACGACCGCCGTCCAGCCGGCACCCGTCCGACGAGGGCCCGGGCCCCGACCCGACCGCCACCGGCGCCAAGTCGGCCCCGGTGGTCCCGCCCACCTTCCTCCCCGGCCGCCCGACCCGGGAACACCGCCCCGGTCCCACGACGCGCCCGGCCGCCGCCCCGGATGTCGAGGCCGGGCTCCGGGACGACGCGTCCCCCCGCCAGGACCCCCACTCGCCGGAGTCGGCGGGGATCAAGCCCACCTCGCGGCCGTCGTACGGGGCGCCGCCCGAGCCCCGCGCGCCGCGGGCGGCGTCGGTGGCGGATGCCCTGGAGGACGCCCCCGCCGTGCGGCGGCCGCCCGACCCCGCGCCGTACGAGGACCACGGGGTGCGGGCCGCGCCCGCGCTCGGGGGTGAGGAGCGGCAGCGGCTGCTCACCGGGGCGCATCACGATCCGCACGCGCTGCTCGGCGCGCACCCGGTGCGCGGCGGGGTGCTGTTCCGGGCGCTGCGCCCGTACGCGCGGGCCGTCACCGTCGTCGCCGCCGGGCTGCGGGCGCGGCTGCGGCCCGAGGGGGACGGGCTGTTCTCGGGCGTGCTGCCGCTGACGTCCGTACCCGACTACCAGCTGCTCGTGGCGTACGACGACAACGAGGTGCGGGTCCATGACCCGTACCGGTTCCTGCCCGCGCTCGGCGAACTCGATCTGCACCTCATCGGCGAGGGCCGCCACGAGGAGCTGTGGCGGGCGCTCGGCGCTCAGCCGATGACGCACCACGGCGTGGTGGGGACGCGGTTCACCGTGTGGGCGCCGAACGCGCGCGGCGTGCGGGTCACCGGGGACTTCTGCTCCTGGGACGGCACCGGCTTCCCCCTGCGTTCGCTCGGCTCCAGCGGCGTGTGGGAGCTGTTCGTGCCCGGTGTCGGCGAGGGCACGCTGTACAAGTTCGAGATCACCCGGCCCGACGGCAGCCGCACCCTCCGCGCGGACCCGATGGCGCGGCACACCGAGTGCCCGCCCGCGACGGCCTCGGTCGTGCACGCCTCGCACCACCACTGGCGCGACGGCGACTGGATGGCGCGGCGGGACGGCGGGCGCGTGCACGAGCTGCCGTTCTCGGTGTACGAGGTGCACCTGCCGTCGTGGCGGCCGGGGCTGACCTACCGGCAGCTCGCCGAGCAGCTGCCCGCGTACGTCAAGGACCTCGGGTTCACCCATGTCGAGCTGATGCCGGTGGCCGAGCACCCCTTCGGCGGCTCCTGGGGCTACCAGGTGACCGGCTTCTACGCGCCCACGGCCCGCCTCGGCACGCCCGACGACTTCAAGTACCTGGTCGACGCGCTGCACCGGGCGGGGATCGGGGTGCTGGTGGACTGGGTGCCCGCGCACTTCCCCCGGGACGAGTGGGCGCTGGCGGAGTTCGACGGCCGGCCGCTGTACGAACCGGCCGACCCGCTGCGGGCCGCGCACCCGGACTGGGGGACGCTGGAATTCGACTACGGCCGCACGGAGGTGCGGAACTTCCTGGTCGCGAACGCGGTCTACTGGTGCGAGGAGTTCCACATCGACGGACTGCGCGTCGACGCCGTGGCGTCCATGCTGTACCTCGACTACTCCCGGGAGCCCGGCCAGTGGACGCCCAACGCGCACGGCGGCCGGGAGAACCTGGACGCGGTGGCGTTCCTCCAGGAGATGAACGCGACGGTCTACCGCCGCTGCCCGGGCGTGGTGACCATCGCCGAGGAGTCCACCGCCTGGGACGGCGTCACCCGGGCCACCCATCACGTGGGGGCGAGCGGCTTCGGCGGGCTCGGCTTCGGGCTGAAGTGGAACATGGGGTGGATGCACGATTCGCTGGGCTACATGGCGCACGAGCCGGTGCACCGGAAGTACCACCACCACGAGATGACGTTTTCGATGGTGTACGCGTACAGCGAGAACTACGTCCTGCCCATCTCGCACGACGAGGTGGTGCACGGCAAGCGGGCGCTGGTGAGCAAGCTGCCGGGCGACTGGTGGCAGCAGCGCGCCGACCACCGGGCGTACCTCGGCTTCATGTGGGCGCATCCGGGCAAGCAACTCCTCTTCATGGGGCAGGAGTTCGCGCAGGGCGCGGAGTGGTCGGAGCGCCACGGCCCCGACTGGTGGCTGCTGGACCCCTCGTACTCCGCCGAACCCGACCACCGCGGGGTGCGCGATCTGGTCCGCGACCTCAACCGGGTGTACGTGGCGACGCCGCCGCTGTGGCAGCGGGACACGGTGCCGGAGGGGTTCGCGTGGGTGGAGGGAGACGCGAGCGAGGACAACGTGTTCGCCTTCCTCCGCTTCGACGCCGACGGCTCCCCGCTGCTGGCGGTCAGCAACTTCTCGCCGGTGGTGCGGCATGAGTACCGGATCGGCGTACCGGACACGGTCCCGCTGTGGCGGGAGGTGCTGAACACCGACGACGAGCGCTACGGCGGCAGCGGCGTCCGCAATCCGGAACCGCTGAAGGCCGAACCGACGGCCGCCCACGGCCGACCGGCCAGCCTGCTGCCGACGCTGCCGCCGCTGGCCACGATCTGGCTGCGCCCGGCCTGAGCTTGCGTTCAAAAGGTTGACGCCAAGAGGTTGACGAGTGACGTGGACACGCCTAAAGAGAGGGGTGAGGGCGTCGTGAGAGCGCTCTCACCCCCCTTCAGGAGGTACGCCCATGCGCCCCCGCAGACACAGATCCGCCCTCAGATCGGCCTTAGCCGCACTCGCCGCCACCGCCGTCGCCCTCCTCGGCGCCACGTCCTCCCAAGCCGACGTGCCGCCCACGCCCACCGGCTGGAACCTCCAGTGGAGCGATGACTTCACGGGCGCGGCGGGCACCCTCCCCTCCGCCGCCAACTGGCAGATCGACACCGGCCACAACTACCCCGGCGGCCCCGGCAACTGGGGCACCGGCGAGATCCAGAGCTACACCGGCTCCACCAGCAACCTCAGCCTCGACGGCACCGGCAACCTCCGCATCACCCCGCTCCGCGACGGCGCGGGCAACTGGACCTCGGCCCGCATCGAGACCAAGCGGGCCGACTTCAAGGCCCCGGCAGGCGGTGTGCTGCGCATGGAGGGCCGGATACAGATGCCGAACGTCACCGGCGACGCCGCCCTCGGCTACTGGCCCGCCTTCTGGGCGCTCGGCAGCCCGTACCGGGGCAACTACCAGAACTGGCCCGGCATCGGCGAGTTCGACATCATGGAGAACGTCAACGGGCTCAACTCCGTGTGGGGGACCCTGCACTGCGGCGTCAGCCCGAACGGTCCCTGCCGGGAGACCTCCGGCCTCGGCGCCAACCGCGCGTGCCCCGGGTCCACCTGCCAGTCCGCGTTCCACACGTACCGCTTCGAATGGGACCGCTCGACCACGCCCAACCAGCTCCGCTGGTACGTCGACGGCACCCAGTTCCACAGCGTCGCCCAGGACCAGGTCGACGCCGCCACCTGGTCGAACATGACCGACCACGCGGGCTACTTCATCCTCCTCAACGTGGCGATCGGCGGCGGCTTCCCCGACGGGGTCAAGGGCTCGCCGACGCCCACCGCGGCCACCGTCCCCGGGCACCCCATGCTCGTCGACTACGTGGCGGTCTGGACCCGGGGCGGAGGCGGCGGGACCGACCCCGGCGGTTCCGCCACGCTCTACCCGGGCCAGGGCGGCGCCCTCGGCGCGGCCTCCTCGTCCGCGAGCGCCACGACCCTGGCCTCGGCGGGCGGCACCAACCACGACGGGACGCCGTACCAGCCGCAGACCTTCACCTCGTCCGGCATCACCCGGACGTACAACGGCGGCTCGACGGCCTTCGACCTGTTCGTGGACGCGGGCACGACCGTGGCCAACGGGCAGCAGGCGCGGATCTCCTACGACCTCACGGGCGACGGCAGCTGGGACCGCACCGAGACCTACCAGTACTTCGCCACCGATCCGGTCCCCGGCTACGAGCACTACACCCAGGCCCGCGGCCTGAAATCCGCCACCGGATCGCTCGGCGACATGAGAGGCGGCAAGGTCCGGGTCGAGGTGTGGAACGCCATCGGCAACGGCACCAGCACCCTCGGCACCGGCAACCAGTCCACCGTCCGCATCCCCTTCGACTAACCGGTGCCGTCGGGCCCGGGCTCGCCCAGGCGGGCGAGTTCGGCCCGTACCCGGTCCGCGTCCGGGTGGCCGAGGGCATCGAAGCGGCTCAGCGCCGCGCACCAGCTGCTCCGCGCCCCGGCCAGGTCCCCGGCGGTCCGCTGGGCGTCGCCCAGCCGGTGCAGCGACTCGGCCTCCCGCACCCGCTCGTCCAGGCCGCGCCGCAAGGCGACGGCGTGCCGGTAGCAGGTGATGGCCTGCCGGTGGTCGCCGAGGTGGTGGTGGGCGTACCCGAGGCTGTCCCAGGCGGCCGACTCCCCGCGCCCGTCGCCCGCCTCCTTGAGGAGGGCGAGCGCCTTGGCGCAGTGCACGAGGGTCTGCTGGAAGTCGCCCAGCCTGGCGTACGCCCAGCCCAGGTTGTTGAGGGCGTACGCCTCGCCCTTGCGGTGCCCGGCCTCCTGGTACAGCTCCAGCGAGCGCCGGGCGTGGTACAGCAGCTCGTCGTCGCGGCCCTGGCGCTCGGCCGTCATGTTGAGCGCGACGTGGAGGCGGGCCTGGCCGATGTGGTTGGCGGTCTCGGCGTGCAGGTTGAGCGAGCGCAGCAGATGGCCGCGGGCCCGTTCGTACAGCCCCATCCGCAGATCGGCGAGGCCCAGCCCGTGGCAGGCGTGGGCCTGGCCTGCCTGATCGGCGACGCGGTGGGCGGCGCCCAGGGCGATGCGGTGGACGGTGCGCTGGTCGTGCCAGTGGCCGAGCTGGTCCAGGAACTCCATCAGCGACCAGGCCAGTTGCCAGGCGTGGGTCTCGAATCCGGCGTCCGCGGCCCGCTGGAGGGCCGCGATCAGCACCGCGTGTTCCAGGGTGAACCAGGTGAGCGCCTGGGCGTGTTCGGTGAACGTCTCGACGGCCACCCCGGACCGCGCCGGGGTGATGGCGATCGGCACCCGGTGCGGGGTGAAGGCGCGCCCGGCGGCGACCGCGGAGTGCAGATAGTGGTCGAGCACCCGGTGCAGCGCGGCCTGGCGGTCCTCCTCCGAGTCGTCCTCCTGGGTCAGCTCCGTGGCGTACGCGCGTAGCAGATCGTGGAACGCGTACCGGCCCGGACTGCGCTCGGTGATCAGATGCGCCCGGGTGAGGCTGCTCAGCAGCCTGCGGGCCCGGGCCACGTCCACCCCGGCGAGGGAGGCCGCGGCGGGCGCCGCGATGTACGGGCCGGGGTGGACACCGAGCAGCCGGAACAGCCGGGCGGCGTCGTCGCCGAGGGTGTGGTACGACCACGAGAACACGGCCCGGACATCGGTGGTGGCGTCCCCGCCCTCGAACGCGTCGAGGCTGCCGCGGGCGTCGTGCAGCTCACCGGCGAGCGCCGCGATGGGGAAGCGGGGGTGGGTGGCGGCGCGGGCGGCCACGATGGCGAGCGCGAGGGGCAGCCCCGCGCACACCGTGACGACGTCCTCGACGGCCTGCGGTTCGGCGGCGGCGCGCTCGGCGCCGATGCGGCCGACGAGCAGGTCGCGCGCCTCGGCGCGGCCGAGCAGATCCAGCGGCAGCGGCCGGGCCTGTTCCGCGACGACCAGGCCGGTGAGTTCGTTACGGCTGGTCAGCAGCACGAGGCAGGTGGGCGAGCCGGGCAGCAACGGGCGCACCTGCTCGGCGTCGCGGGCGTTGTCGAGCAGGATCAGCACCCGGCGGTCGGCCAGCAGGCTGCGGTAGAGGGCGGTCTGCGCCTCCACGGTGGCGGGGATGCGGTGCGCCGGCACCTGGAAGGCGTCGAGGAAGCCCCGGACCGCCTCGGCCACGGTCATCGCCGAGCCGGTGGGGCCGAAGCCGCGCAGGTTGACGTACAGCTGCCCGTCGGGAAAGCGGTCGCGCACCCGATGCGCCCAGTGCACCGCGAGCGTGGTCTTGCCCAGCCCGCCACTACCCGCGATCACCCCGATCGCGGCCGCGGTGGGCGCCCGGCCGGTGTGCAGCAGCGCGTCAAGCCCGCCGAGTTCGCGCTCACGCCCGGTGAAGCGGGCGACGTCGGGCGGCAGTTGCCGGGGAACGGCGGCGGGACCGCCCTCGGCGACGGAACCGGTACGCGTCGCCACCGCGGCGGCCGCGGGCACAGCACCGGGCTCGGGCGCCCCGGGTGCGGCACCGGGCCCGCGCGCGTGCCCGGCAGCTCCGGCGGCCCCCGCCGCCCCGGGGGCGTGCCCGGCTCCGGACGCGGTGCGGTCCTCAGCGGCGTGTCCGGCTCCGGGCTGGTACCCGGCGCGGTCCCCGGGCCCAGGGACAGAACTGGCGGCCCCGGGCGCCCCGTGTACGGCACCGGGCTCGGGGGCGTACCCGGCAGCTCCGGCGGCCCCCGCCACCCCGGACTCAGCCGCGTATCCGGCACCGGACGCGGCGCGGTCCTCAGGAGCCTGCCCGGCTCCGGGCTGGTACCCGGCGCGGTCCCCGGGCTCGTACGGGGCACCGGACCCGGCGCGATCCCCGGCGGCGTGCCCGGCACCGGCCCCGGCGCGGCCCCCGGGCGGCTGCCCGGCCCCGGACACGTTCCCGCCCTCGGGCCCGCCACGGTCCCCGGGCGGCTGCCCGGCCCCGGACTCGTACCCGCCTCCGGGGACGGCGCGGTCTCCGGGCTCGGTGCCGGGCCCGGGGGCGCGCCCGCCAGCCCCGGCGGCTCCGGGCGCAGTACCGGGCTCGGCCGCGTACCCGGCACCGCCCCCGGCGCGGCCCCCAGGGGCGTACCCGACCCCGGGCTCGTACCCGGCTCCGGCAGCGACGCGGTCCC